>CAYPXF010000008.1:0-46405 GCA_964415025.1 uncultured Gammaproteobacteria bacterium
TTCCAAGGTAGTCAGGGAAGAGGTTTTGGTGTCATGATTAAATGATTTGACACGGTGATGTCAGATTTGGTTATTTCGGGCATTATGCGCTACAATAGCAACATGAAAAAAGTTTCTCACAGTCCTGCCCAAACCGTCGCTATTGGCCGAACATTAGGCGCTCGTGCCCACGGCGGGGAAATCTATACAGTGTGCGGTATGTTGGGAAGCGGCAAAACATGTCTTGCCAAAGGATTTGCTCGCGGACTGGGTATTAAAGACACTGTCGCCAGTCCGACATTTGTATTAGTCAATTCCTATCCTGTTCCAGATAAACGGGCGGCGATTTTTTGCCATGCTGACATGTATCGTTTAGACTCTGCTGAGGAGGTGGCCGAAACTGGGCTCGAGGACTACCTCGGACGTCCTGATACGGTTTGTTTAGTTGAATGGCCAGAAAAAATAAAATCTATACTGCCCGGCTATGCCGTCACCGCTATCGCTCTGACCATAACCGGTAATCAAGATCGGACTATCACCATCAAAAAAAACCAACCACTAAGCGGCTGTTGGCGTTAGATTGTCCTGGCATTATGCTGGTACAGCCTTTTTCGAGGCTTGTTTTTTTTCAGCTTCAGCGGCGACCGCATCTATCACTATCATTTCTTTATCTGTGAGCGAAACGACTTGGCTGTTGCTAATATATAAATGGTTTGATTTTGCTAATAATTCATTGAGTAGGGCTGATTTTTTCACTATGTAGACACGTACGGTGTGCTCTTCAGCATCCAGCTCAAAACCAGCTACCCGACCAAGGTTTTGACGCGACTGGGTATATACCGGTAAACCGATTAATTGCTCATGCGATAAACGCATACTTGCTTAATTATTGTTGGATTTTTGGGGGACTGGCGGCGCGGCATTGTCCTGCTTACTAAAAATATACCATTGCTGGGCAACCGTAAATAGGGTCGAAGCAAGCCAGTAGAGGGTTAAGCCGGCCGGGAATTGAATGCCGAAAAATACAGTGATAATCGGCATAAAATACATCATTTGCTTGTTTATGCCGGCGGTCATGCCTTCATCCTTAGCGCCAGGTACTTGCGGCGGTTTTTTGGCCATAAGCATGCGCGTTTGCCAAAATTGGGCCGCACCAGCTAAAATGGCGAATAAATAATTCCCCTTTTGTGATAAATCAAACAATCCGATAAACGTCGGATTAATTGGTTTATTCATAAAAATATTCCGCAGTGGTTCATATAAGTGCTGCAGCTGTTCATCGACTAAGATAAACGTGCCGGGATCGGTTTGGGCCACTGCTAAAAATACCCGATACAGCGCAATTAGGATAGGTAGCTGAATAAGAAGGGGAAGGCAGGAAGAAAAAGGATTGACCTTGTTTTCCTTATAAAACTTCATTAGCTGCCTGCCCAGCTCCTCTTTATCATGCTTATATTTTTCCTGGATGGCTTTGAGTTTGGGTTGTGTTTCCTGGAGCTGTTTTTGGGAACGTATGGAAGATCGTGAGGGCAAGTAAAGCAGCAGCTTAATAATCAGCGTAAGGATAATAATTGCAATCCCCAAATCCGGAATATAATTATAAATAAAAACCAGACTATTAAGCAGCGGTTCGAAAAGAATAAAGTTATAAATATCGCCAATCATAGCATTTTTTAGTTATTCAACGGGATCGTATCCTCCTTTATTAAACGGATTGCAGCGCACTACTCGGCCAGCCGAACGCACTGCGCCACGCCACAGCCCATGTCTCATGATTGCCTGCTTAGCATATTCAGAACACGTGGGTGTATGGCGGCAACAACCGTACGGATACCGATACGACCACAGCCCATGATCAGGGGAAATGGTATGCTGATAAAAAGTAATAATGCTACACGCGATCTTTTTTAGCATGGTGAATAGTGGTTATGAGCGATTGCCGTTGACACAACGCCCGTACGCGCTGGCTTATTTCTATTGATGACAGTGATAGAGCCGGCTTTTTAGCGGAAAAAATAATATCATAGCCTGGTCGTATCTGCGGCATAAGCCGGCGTACCACCTCTCGCCAGCGGCGCTTCAGCCGGTTGCGGTCGACTGCTTTTTTCGCAGTTTTTGCTGATATACTGATGCCAAAACGTGAATATGATAATTGATTTGGCATGCTACTAATGACAAAAAAAAGGGAAGAGGCACGATTACCCCGGCGCCACAAACGACGCCATTGCGCTTGTTGGGTTATCCGATTTTTGGCCGGAAGCATAGAACCACCCCTAATGCGTCAACCGGTTGCGGCCTCGCGCCCGGCGTTTGCTCACGACTCGTCTACCTGATTTTGAGCGCATACGGCTCCTGAAGCCATGTTTTCGTTGGCGTTGCTTTTTTTTCGGTTGATGGGTTCGTTTAGGCATTTATTGCTGATCCAGCTGTTAAAAAATTACTTGGAGTATACCAGGTAAATAAGGTCTCGTCAATCAAAAAAAGTTGTCCTCATCATATTAACAGTTTATACACATTCTGTCCTCTTTAGCATATTCTGTCAATGCAACATTTATGATATTATGAATAGCACCTTAAGTACTTATACCCTTGCATGAATACTGATCAATTGTGGCAATCTGCGCTCGGTGAGTTAGAGCTTTCATTAAGCAAAGCTAATTTTACGACGTGGTTTAAAAATACGTTTATTGTTTCATTTGACAAAAAGACGGTTACTATTGGCGTGCCAAATGCCTTTACCAAGACATGGCTCGAAAATAAATATCATAAAGAAATTTCCAAAGCGCTTAATAATATCACTGACAACGGTGTTGAATCCATCGTGTACCAGGTCACCTCAAAGAAAAAAACATCGTCGGCTTTGTCACCGGCGCCATCAGTGCCTGGCGCCTCTTATGCCGCTCCGGGCGGGCGAGCAGATCAGGCCGGGCCCCAACAAAAGGGTGGGGAACAAAATTTAAGTCTGAACAAACACTATACGTACGATAATTTTATCGTTGGCAAGGGGAATGAACTGGCCCACGCGGCTTGTTTGGCAATTTCTCAAAAACCTGGCGAAGTATATAATCCATTATTTATTTATGGCGGCGCCGGACTCGGCAAAACACACCTCATGCATGCCGTGGGTCACGAGGTTTTGAAACGCTTCCCTGATAAAAAAGTAATCTACGTAACCTGTGAACGATTTACCAATGAATTTATTCGCTCTATTAGTAAGGGCGGCGCAGACACATTTAAAAATTTTTATCGCGGTGCTGATGTGCTGCTGATCGATGATATTCAGTTCTTGGCAGGAAAAGAGGGGACCCAAGAAGAGTTTTTTCATACCTTTAATGCCCTGCATCAGCAAAACAGGCAGATCGTAGTAAGCTCCGATCGCCCCCCAAAAGCAATTCCCTCGCTGGAAAACCGTCTCGTATCGCGCTTTGAATGGGGCATGATCGCTGATATTGCCCAGCCTGATTACGAAACTCGTGTTGCAATTTTAGAGGCTAAGAGTAAAGAAAAAGAATGTTCCCTTGCCCCAGAAATTATCGCCCTGATCGCTAATACCATACATAGCAACGTGCGCGAGCTCGAGGGCGCCCTCAATCGAATTATCGCCTACCACGAGCTCAATAATACCAATCCCAGCCCAGAATCAGTTAAAAACCTGCTCTCTTCAGTAAACGGCTACCAAAAACGAGAGGGTGCTATCACGGTGAAACAGATAATTAATACTGTTGCTGAATTTTTTGATATTTCTGTTGATAAGCTGATTGGCACCAGCCGGAAAAAGGAGCTGGTTGTGCCGCGGCAAATCACTATGTTCCTGATGCGCGAAGAGGCAAACTGCTCCTTTCCGATGATTGGTCAGGAGTTGGGCGGCCGGGACCACACCACTGCTATGCACGCGTGTGAAAAGATAAAAAAAGCTTTTGATGAAGATGAAAAAATTCGCCAGGACATTACACTGCTACGCCAGCGGTTATTTAACACCCGTTAATGCCTGTGGACAGACGGTGTGTAACTATGTGTACGCCACGCTCGTAATTTGTTCATAAATCCAAATATTAAAACTTCTTTTACGGGGCGGCGTATGTTATCCCCGTATTGTACCAGACTTACCCACACGTTCAGTACCACCCCATACACAGAGACAGTTTAAAGCGCGCGTGTTCTGTTAGCACCATATCTGCCTTAACAAAATTGCTGTACACTTTTCCACTGACTTATTACTATTATAATTAATTTTATAAAATACTCTTATGAAGATTATATGCACCCAGGAAAACTTATCAAAAGGACTTCAACTCGTCAGCCATATCGCGAGTAAAAATATCTCACTACCAATTTTAAGTAATGTTTTACTGAAAGCGGAAAAGAGTGGTATCACACTCATGACAACAAACCTGGAAATCGGCATTACCTGCCGCGTCCGCGGCAAAGTTGAGGCAGAAGGGAGTATCACGCTTCCAGCGAAAACATTAAGCGATTATGTCAACTTGTTACCAAAAGAAAAGATCACCATCAGCCAGACAAACAGCGATGTAAAAGTTGAATCAGGTAAGTCAAGCACAGTGATAAAGGGCGTCGACCCATCTGAATTTCCGCTTATTCCCGAGGTTACCGAAGGGGACCAAATAAACCTTAGCAAAAGCATACTCAAAAACGGCCTCGTGTCAGTCATGACTGCGGTTGCGGTCGACGAGACACGTCCAGAAATAAATGGTGCCTATTTAGCTATAGTTGATAATGAGCTAATATTAGCGGCTACAGACAGCTACCGGCTTGCAGAAAAAAAGATTCCCCTACAACAAGCGGCAGCGGCAGCGGCAATAATTATTCCCTTAAAAACAGCCCAAGAGCTCGTCCGTATTTTGTCAAATGATGACACCGGCGAAATAACCATGAGGCACAATGAGAATCAGGCGCTGTTTAATCTGGGCGAGGCAGAAATCACTTCTCGCCTGATCGAGGGCCAATACCCAGACTATAAACAGATTATTCCTGAACAGTTTGCGACGCGGGCGGTGATACCGACCGAATCGTTTATTAACACGATTAAGCAAGCAGGGTTGTTTTGCAAACAGGGCGGCAATGATGTGGTGGTAGCGTTTAAGCCGGAGGAAAAGGAAATTACCGTATCAGCGGCCAATGTGCAGATCGGTGAAAGCACAGCGCGCCAGGATGCCGACATTGAGGGCGATGCCAGTGAAATCGTGTTTAATTACCGTTTTTTACTTGATGGGTTGCAGCACATAACTGATGAATCGACGTTTTTCGAAATTAACGGCGCGACAAGCCCCGGACTGCTAAAGCCGGCCCAAGACGAAACCTACAAATATATTATCATGCCGATTAAACAATAACGCCTCGGATAAAAAAAACAGACAGCGAGTATGGGTCTGTTTTTTTTACGTGTATAATTTACCGGGCGTTGGTATTGGAGGAGCTGTTTGTATTCGTAGCGCTGCCGCCCTGGAGGTAGTTTATTGTAATTTCATCACGCGCAGTGTTCTTTATGTCATCGGTAACTACGGCACGGATATCATGGAATCCGTTTGCTAAGTTGGTCGGCTTGTATACCCACGTATACGGGGACTTGGTTACCGTGGTGATTAATTCGTCATCTATATAATAACTAACACCTGTAATAGTTCGGCTAGTAGCTGCGGCTGCCGTTACCTTGATTGTTAACGCGTTTGTGGTAATAGTGGTATTGTTTTTAGGAAAGGTAATGTTTATTTTGGGCATGTTTTCAGCGGCACGTAACTCACAGTCCCCCAGTGGCGGATTAGCGTCTAAATAGTTGTTTTCCTGCGCCCAGCGCTGTACTGGTGTTTCCCAGCGTTGGTACTGCGGATCAGCGGCCGGATTATCAGGGATTGGGCCGCGGGGGTTATCCCGCTGTACATAATGCAGGAGCGTATGTACTACGCGGTAAACTTTTTCTTCAATAAAAGATTCAGGATATTCTTCTAAACATTCATCAGGAATTTGTTTGCCGGTTACGCTGTCAACCATAATTGGCGTCTCGCCCTCTAGTTCACCACGCAGCATGGCTTTATTAGCGTCATTTGGCGGAGGGTTTTTAAACGGTTCGACCGGCCCCCCGACCGTGCGTTCCATGAATTCATGCCATATCGGCGCGGCCACAACCGAACCGGCGGCACCGCGGCGCATTTCAGAGTTATCATTATTACCTACCCATACGCCTGTCGCAAATGAGGGGGTATACCCGACAGTCCAGGCATCACGGTAATCATTGGTAGTGCCTGTTTTTGCCGCAACCGGCCGGCCGGGCAAAGTGAGATTGCTGCCCGTGCCAAACACATAAGCGCGCGCAGCATCGTCAGATAATACGTCATTTAATAGACGAATTTTTTCCTGGTCCAACACCTGTTCTTCGCGCTCTTCGAATTCTTCGAGTGTTTTACCGCCGCTGTCCTCGATGCGCAGAATACCGCTTACCGGATGTTTTACGCCTTCGCGAGCCAGTGTTGCGAACGCGGCAGTGTGCTCCAGTAAGGTTACTTCACCACCACCCAGTACCAGCGATAGTCCAAACCTACTCCTGTCCTGCAGCGTCGTATAGCCCAGCCGTTCGGCAGTATCGAGCACGTTATCAATTCCGGCGAGATAGAGCGCTTTTACCGCGGGAATATTAAGAGAACCAGCGAGCGCCGTTCGCATGGTTACAGGTCCATGCTCTGCTAAATCATAGTTTTTTGGCTCGTAATTCTTGGCATTAGTTTTAAATGAAGTAACCAGGTCAAATAGTATAGTCTCGTCAGTGTAGCCCTGGTGAAAAGCGGTTAAATACACGATTGGCTTAAATGAGGAACCGGGCTGTCGCGGCCGCAGGGCAACATTGACCTGGCCGTCGATTGTCTCATCAAAATAATCTTTTGAACCGACCATGGCTAGAATTTGACCGGTCTTGGTGTCAATGCAGATGAGTGAAGCGTTTGAGGCATTATAGTTTTGAGCATTACGATCAGCGTATTTTTTAACTACCTCTTCGGCAATACGCTGTTTATCAATATTAAGCGTGGTAACAACCTTGAGTCCGCCTTGCTCTATTATTTTTTCACCATATTTATTGCTTAAAATTTCGCGGATATACATGACAAAATGTGGCGCGGTAATGTTTTCATATTTTGGGTTCATGCGCGCCAGGATATTGTCCTGTTTTGCTTCAGCTGCTTCTTCCTCGGTGATAAATCCGAGCTCGACCATTTTATTGAGAATCAGATGCAGTCGATTGCTTAAGACATCGGTATGATTGCCGAACGGCGATAAATATGTAGGCCGCTGGGGTAGTGCCGCCAGAAAAGCCGCTTCAGATAAAGCAACATCCCGGACTGATTTACCTAGAAAAGTCTGGGCAGCTGACTCAACGCCGTAGGCTGTTGAGCCGTAGGGGATCTCATTTAAATATAGCTGGAGAATTTGATCTTTACTAAACTTTTGTTCGAGCTGGTAGGCCAGGATCAGCTCCTTAATTTTACGGGTATATGACCGTTCTGACGTGAGTAGAGCGTTTTTCACGAACTGTTGGGTAATTGTCGAGCCGCCACGCTGCGGACATAAGCCGCCGAGGTTGCCAAATAGTTCATGGCATACCGCCTTGGTAATGCCGGGCAGGTCAAATCCCTGGTGTTCAAAAAAATCTTCATCTTCGATAGCGATCGTGGCCTGTTTCATGTGGTCAGGAATTTCTTCGAGCTGGACCACGGTTCGCTTTTCCGGGCCGTGGATTTCATACAGCAGCGAACTGCCGTCCCGAGCGTAAATTTTGGTGCTTTGGGCAATCGAGCGGTCCAATACTTTGTCCGGATCAGGTAAATCGCGTGATACCCAGGCAAAGACGCCAACCATGCCAATAATTCCGATCAGCAGCACTATTATAATAATCGGCAGCCAGCGGGCTGCTATTTTTTTCCAGCGGGGACCAGTTGGCCGCGGCGACCTCTTGTTCCCGGTGTTACGGGTGCGCCGGGCCACGCGCTGGCCAATCTGTCGTATGCGGAACTGTGGTTGTTGGAGATGAGGAATGGGCATGGGATTAATCTCGTTGTTGGTAAAGCAATGCCGCTCCCAGAACGCCAGCCTGATAGCCGAGCGCGGTGATTGTAATCGGCACGGCGGCCAGCTCTGGGTAGGTCATAATCTTTTTGACACGGCGTATGGCCGGCCTGACCAGCTCGGTGATTTCAGACATACCGCCACCGAGCACGACAATGTCAGGACTAAAGCAGTTCAGGGCGTTAGCTATGCCAGCTGACAGCCAAACGGCCTGGGCAGCAATTAACGCGCTGGCTGTTTTATTGCCGGCACGCGCTGCCGCAACAATCGCCGGGGAGGTTTTCTTAGTTCCGGTGCGCTGAAAATATTGACGAGCCAGTAAGGGACCTGACACGAGGTCTTCTAGTGAGCGTCCCTGGTCAATAATAATATGGCCGAATTCGACAGCGTCATTACCACCACGGAATATTTTCTGATGTTCGACATAGCCGGCACCGATGCCCGTGCCAATCGTCATACTAAAAACCGCATTATGCGCTTTACCTGCGCCAACCAGCGCTTCAGCTAACGCCACGCAGTTGGCGTCATTATCAATACGGACTGGTTTTTTGAATTTTTTTGCAAGACGCTGTTGCAGGGGTATGTTTCGCCAGCCAGCCGGAAGGTTTGCGCTGCGCACCACAATGCCCTGGTCAGGATGGACGTGGCCGGTAATACCGATGCCAATACGGTCATAGGCGCCCGGACTATAAGAACGTATAGCCGCGATAATATTGGCAATGACTTGTTTGGTGCTTGTATTGATTTGAGTGGAAAATTTTTTTTCCTGTCTTATTTTTCCTCGCGGAGAAACCAGGCCGCAAAAGATTTTAGTGCCGCCTATGTCGAGACCAAGTGTAGATGATGCCATAGGTATATAAACGAGTCACAAATAACCTTTATATTATAGCAAAAATAAGCTATACTAGAAACACACTATATGATATGTATGGAGCAAAATATGCTAATCAAACAAATATTAGAGCGCGGCGTTGATACCATAACCGTAAAGAAAAGCATAAAAGAAAAATTGTCTTCTGGCAAGCGCTTGCGGGTCAAACTAGGAGTAGATCCAACTTCACCACGTATCCACCTCGGCCATGCCGTGGTGCTGCGCAAGCTCCGGCAGTTCCAGGAAGCGGGACATGTCGCGATTTTTCTCGTCGGGGATTTTACCGCCCGTATTGGCGATCCGACTGATAAGCTCTCGGCTCGGCAGCCACTGGCTGACGACGAAATTAAAAAGAATATGGAGCTGTATAAAGAGCAGGCCGGGAAAATTCTCAACCTCGACGCGGTTGAACTTCGCTTTAATTCAGAATGGCACATAGCCATGGATTTTCGGGAACTGTTCGAGGTCATGAGCCGGTTTACTGTCAACCAGATGATTGAGCGGAATTTATTTGAAAGGCGACTGCAAAAGGAGAAACCGTTATGGATCCATGAACTGATGTACCCCATACTGCAGGCGTATGATTCCGTAGCGTTGCAGGCCGACATTGAGCTGGGCGGCACTGATCAAACCTTTAACATGCTTCAGGCGCGCACGCTACAACCGTTTTACCAGCAAGCGCCACAGGATATTATGACTATGCCGCTTATTCCAGGCACAGACGGCACGGAAAAAATGAGCAAAAGCGTCGGCAATACGATTGATATTTTGGATTCGCCTGATAATATGTTCGGTAAAATTATGTCTATCCCGGATAGCCTGATTATTGATTATTTTCGATTACTGACGGATGTTCCAGATAAACAAATTGCGGTACACCAGGCCGATATGGTGCAAGGTGCTAATCCGAGAGATCTGAAATTTTCACTTGCGAGCGCTATTGTTACTGATCTGCATGATGCGGCGGCAGCCGATGCCGCCGGCAAGGAATTCGAACGGGTGTTTCAGCAAAAGAAAAAACCAACAGATATGCCGACCTACCCCTTACCCCGAGCAGGTGAATACGGTGTTGTTGATATACTGACCGAAACAAAAATCGCCCAGTCTAACGGCCAAGCACGCCGCCTGGTCGAACAAGGCGCGGTGCGGATTGATGACGAAAAAGTCACTGACTGGCAGGCTCAAATTCATATTGAGCCAGGCACCGTGTTACAAGCCGGCAAAAGAAAATTTATCAGGTTTACGGGGCAGTAAATATTCTCAATTCAAAAAAGGAGCCGCCTCCTTGACAAGCGGCTTTGTTTTGGTTAGAGTAGGACATTGCACTTTGAGAAAAAGCTACATGGAAGAACGGTATAAACCTAAGCCAAGGAGGAGTTTTGAACAGACTCACATGTATTTTTATGGTATTGTGCCTGATTGTGTTGGCGGTATCGAGCGATGCTGTGGGGCAATATAATCGCCGTACAGAAGAAAAGGTAACATCATACTTTGAGATTACCTTTTCCCTGCAAAGCGGCCAGGAATTCAGCATTTCTGAATTGCCGGTCGAGCTCGGGCAAAGCAGCCCGGTAAAGGTACGGGCCACGGATGCATTCCAGGCCGAAGCATATTTTAGGAGTGGATTTTTCTATCTGGGCGCCTGGTTTCGCCACTATGGGACTTCAGAGATTCGTATAGCCGATGATAACACGGGGTGGTGGCAGCGAACACAGATCCAAAAAACCCGTATCGGTCCCAGTATTATGGTTTCAACAGAATATTTTACGCCCCTGGAAAACTATGATTTGTTATGGGTCAAAGTGCGCATGGGCATCCAGGCGGATATTATTGGTCGCGGCCTAGAGCATGAGAAGGGCACATCGACCATCGGCAGTACCGAGACATATAAACTTGGCCGTTTGTATGAACAGCGGTTTGTCGTCGACGTGTTCATGACCCTGAAAAATCTGCGAAAATTGCAATTCGGTGTTTTCTCGCTGGGATTTCAGGTGGGCTACTCTGTCTACGGCCGGAACGAAGCTGATGGTATGGAGCGCGTCCAGTTTGAGCCAGAAGATACGTTCTCGTACGCGTTTACCGTCAGTCTTTCACTTTAATTTAAAAAGCCTCTGTTTTTCAGGGGCTTTATTTTTTATATACCAATATGTTTAACTGGTGCCGCGATAAAATTTTGCGGCTGCTTCTGGCGCAACGGTGTTAATAATAACGCGCGAACCGAGCTCGACACCGGCGTGCACATCGCGGCGCGGGCAGATCCGCAGATAAAAATGCTCGTCTTTTTCCGTCAACGTCTGGTGCATGTAGAAGTTGTACGGTAACTGCAGCTCATTAACTTTTTTAATAATCTTTTTCAGCGCCTTGGCCAGGGACTTCAGCTCTGCATCATTCAGCTGGGCAACATTATCGACGTGTCGTTTTGGCACGATCCAGGCTTCGTAATTATATGAAGACGCATACGGAGCAAACGCGCCGATATGCCGGTCGTTATAAATACGGCGAACGCCGCGTGCTTCTTTGCGCGACTTTTCACAGTAGTAGCAGACTCCGTTTTTGATGCGGTATTTTCTGGCGCGTGTCAGCTTATTGAGGATGTGGCTGGGGATAAAGCCAGCAGCCATGATTTGGGAATGCGCATGCACCAGTGAGGCGCCGGCCTTACCGCCGTGGTTCTTAAAAACAATAATATATTTGATTTTTTTGTCCTTGGCCAGCTCTTCAGTACGAGCGGCGTAGGCCTTTAGCAAACGTACCACATGCGGCGTACCGAATTCGGCCAGCTCCTTATTATGGTGTGGTGTTTCAATCACAACTTCCTGATATCCGTAGGCCTTGGGGTTTTTATAGTGGACAAAAGGATAAATGTTTTTAATCACTTTCAGCTCCCACCATTTATCCGGGCCGACTTGGTATAGCGGCGGCTGCGACATGATTTCTGTTTCCTGGCAAAAGGGGCAATCTTTTGATTTGACGGGAATTTCCATATGTTCGGCCACGTCATGTGGTCGGGCAGAACGCTTCGGCGCGATAATAATAAAGCGGTCGTGGATGGCATCGGTGCGGATTTCACTCTTGGCTGCGTGGATGGTTACTTTTGGCAGGTTTTGTTTTTTTGTTTTTGCTTTGGCGGTTGCCATAATTATGCGACTAATTGGTTATAGAGATTTTTATATTTTTCGGCGGAAGCAGTCCATGAAAAATCCTTTTGCATGATGCGCTTAACTACAGTATACCACGTATCCTGCTCCTGATAAAGCTGGAGTCCGCGCTGGATGGCCGATAAAAATGCGGTAGATTCGTATTGTTCGAAGACGAAGCCGTCACCGTCACCGGTTTTGAGATCGATGTCTCTGACGGTATCTGCCAGTCCGCCGGTAGCGCGTACAATCGGCACCGTGCCATACCGCATAGCGATCATTTGGCCGAGACCACACGGCTCAAAACGTGAAGGCATCAGGAACATGTCAGATCCAGCATAAATTTGTTGGGCAAAGGCGGCATTGAATTCAATGGCCGCATGCATTTTATCGGGATATTTTTTAGCGAGTGAGGCCATTTGTTTTTCCAGATCGGGATCGCCGGTACCGAGGAGGATAAACTGCATTTCTTCCTTGGCCAGGCTGTCCCCGATCTGGGCAATCAACTCAATGCCCTTTTGGTCAGCCAGTCGCGAAACAATCCCCAGCACAGGAACGCTATCAATAGTTGGCAGGTTGCATTTCTCTTGCAGTGTTTGTTTGCAGGTCTTTTTCCCGTCTAGCTGGTCAAGGGAATACCGCGCGGCAATATGTTCATCAGCAGACGGGTCAAACCGCTCTACATCAATACCATTTACAATCCCAGTTAAATCTTCGCGCCGTTTAGCCAGCGATGATTCAAGTCCGGCACCGTACGCAGGAGTTAAAATTTCTTTGGCATAGTTTGGGCTGACCGTGTTGAGCGCGTCAGCTGATAAGATGGCCTGCTGCAGGCTGGAGATCTGGCCATTGCGCTGGGTCTGCAGCGTCGGGTAGTCATCAGCAGTAATACCCAGAAGTTTAAAAATTGTATCAGCATCATACCAGCCCTGATACTCGAGATTATGGATGGTGAGCAGTGTTTTGATATGGGCCAGTTTATCGTTCTGTTGTTGCAGCATATTGAGGATGACCGGCACCATGCCCGCGTGCCAATCCTGGCAATGGACAATGTCAGGATACCAGTTCAGTGGTTCGAATAATTCTAAACTGGCACGGGCGAGAAAAGTGAAGCGCTTAGCTTCACGGTCACTGCCTCCAGAGGACGCGTCCTGCTCAAAGTACACGCCGCCCCCGCCTAGATATTCTTCATGCTCAATCAAATACACCGGTACGTTACTGCCTGGCAGCAGGGTCTGCCATACGGCGATTGGCTGGGCACCATCATCAAACGGTACCTTAATTTCATCGACTATCTTTTCCATGGGGAATTCGTTTTTATCGACAATGCCGTATTTTGGGATGACAATACGCACGTCAACGCCGATTTTTTTTAGTGCCTTGGGCAAGGCGCCAACCACGTCTGCTAGTCCGCCGACCTTGGCCAGCGGGGTAAGCTCTGCGGCGATTAGCTGTACTTTGAGATTTTCCATAAAATAGTAGTTATTTAATAATATCGGATAAATGTTTAAGTAGTGTTTTAGGTACGCGTAAATAGTCCCACTGCCGGTGGATTAATTCTTCATCAGAAAAACTTATGTCACAGTGATAATCACTGCCACCGGTTATTAGCAAATTATGTTCCAAGGCATATTTTTGGTAATGTTCAATCTGGTGCCAGTTATGGTATGGTGAAACTATTTCCAGCGCGTCAAGTCCGGCGTCGGCCAGCGCGTTAATAATGCCATCCTGCTCAAATGTGAGCTGCTGTCCGGGATGCGCGAGCGACGTCATGCCGCCAGCCTTTTGTATTAAGGCAATTGCTTCAACAGTTGGTAATTCAGAGAGGGGGATAAAACCAGGCTTCCCCCGGCTGAAAAAGGCACTGATTTTGTCAAAAAATGCTCGCTGTCCCGGCGGCAGCGCCTTGTGAAGCAACTCTGTATTGGTGCTGTGTGTCTCAATTTCCTCGAGCAGATGTACCACGCCGTAATTATGTGACGGACCGCTCCAAATACGCTGTTCCTCAATCTCAAACCCGGCCGCGGCCAGATTTTTGATTGCCGCGGCAGTCTGCTTTTTATTGTCGGTTTGCAGTTTTGCTATAGTTTGCAGCAGCGCGCTATTGTTCAAATCAAAATTATAGCCGAGCAAATGCAGCGGTTTTCCTTGATAATTGGTATACAGCTCGACACCGCTGCAGGTTGCTAATCCCTGTTTGCGCGCGGCGGTCATGAATTCTGCCGACCCAGCAATTGTATTATGGTCAGTCAGCACCATGGCGCAGTGTCCGTAGGCCTTTCCGTGCTCAAGGAGCTCGGCAATGCTTAATTTTCCTTCGGAATAATACGAGTGGAGATGGAGATCAATTGATTGTTTCATAGTTATTTAAAAATAATCGTGCCGTGCTAATGTTTGTACCATTTTGATCGAAAAATTACGCAGCCCAGCCATATCTTTTTTATTGGGGAAATACCGGTATCCAGCTATATTAAATAATGATTGCATTAATACTTCAAGATCCCAGAGCGCTTGAGCGTGGGCGTGAGCACTGTTATTAAGGGTGTTTGTTTTTAGATACGATTGCCATCGTGGATGCTCATAGCCCCGCATCCAGAGAATGGTCAGATCCCGGGTTGGATTAGTCCAGTCAATGTTTTCCCAGTCAATTAAGACATACTGTCCTTTGCGCTTGATAATATTAGCGGCGTAGGGTTCCTGGTGGCCAAGCACGCGGGGGGCCTTGTTATATAATAAAGCGAAATAGCCCTTTTGTTCCATGAGACGCTGACGCAGTTTTTTAATGCGCGCTACTTTTACTATATGGCGCCAATGCGGATCGAGGTACTGCCATAATTGATTGGTAAAGTGCGGTGTATGCAAATCGCGATTCAGGCTTTTTGGCACCGTATTATTTGGAATAGCGTGCAAACGATGAAAAAACGAGCATGCCCAGCGAGCTGATGCATAGGTAAAAAAACTTTGTTTGAAACGGATAATATTACGCGGTTTATTCTGCAGGCTTCCCTGGACCAATTCGCGCACATGCCAGGGATGAGCTTCGAGCTTGGCCGCATATAGGGTAGGAATACTGCGCGATAAAGCGGTTTTATCCAGTTTTTTTATAAACCGTAAAAAACGGGTCTCATTACGGAATTGGTCATAGGTACGAAAATCTACCGGACGTGGAAATAAGCACAGTTTAAATAGGGCCGGATGGCCGCGGTACGTGCACTGGGCGACAAAAAACCGGGGGCCAAATTCAAGCGTATTTGTTATGGTGATGTGATGCTCTGTGATGGCCTGGTCGATGACGTTCTGGGCGCGCTCTTTGCGCTCGGGAGAAAGCGTGTATCGCTTATGTATCATGCCGCTGTTTTGTTAATTGGTCTTTTTTATCGTTGAGTTCGGCGACGCGGTCTCGGATCTGGGCGGCGCGTTCATATTCCTTGGTGTCGGCCGCTTCGAGCATTTGCTTTTCCAAGTTAGCGATTATCTTATTGAATTCCTTTTCCGGTATGTATGGCATATCAGTAGTAATGCGCTGGGTAACGTCTTCATCGGACAGTTTTGCCCGTTCGTCTACAATACCACGGCGCTGCCAATCAAAAGCGTTCGTTAATATTGCGTAGTATCGTTCCTGTGCTTGTCGCTTTTCCTTATCATTAGCCGGTGACTGGAGGATTACGTCGAGCAGGTCTTTAGCTCCGCGCTCGATCATTTCTATGCTCCACCAGGGCATGGCCGAAGCCCACCAGTATTGGTCTGAATGCACTGCCTGATCGAGCCGTGATCGTATAGTGGCGTAGTTTGGGTCATCAGAAGCCGTAGCGTGGACAATGTTGATGGCTTGGTTTGTTAGCTCCCACTGCAAACGGTGAATAACATTATCCTTGTCCTGCCACCTCGAAAAAGGCGTATTTTGTTCAATATCCCGCATCATCAGTGCCCAGGAAGACGGTTGTGGTTTTACCGGGCGAGTATTCGTGAACAGGGGGATTAAGTCTGAAATACGTTTGCTGTCCAGTTCTGTGGCTTGGTATAAATCAAACAGCATGGCGTCCAGTCCTGGCCGGTGATGTCCGAACGTCTCACCGTCCATGGCGGTGATTAAATACTCATCCTGCTGCACGCGCTGTTTGAGCAACTGGATAAGCATGCCAGGCGCGGCGATTTCCGCTGACAGAACGCGGAAACTGGTTTCGCGTTCTCTGAAAAACACATAAAAATTTTCAGTGCCGTCGAGTGTATACAGCCGTGTCCAGTCTATTGCCCCGAGTTTGCCAGCATAGGCGAGCTCATCCAGTATGATCCACTGATAGCCGAGGTCACGGATAACCCCGCCAACTTTATCATTATAGGCCATTTCTGGAGGAAAAAATCCGCGAGGCTGATATAAATCGCCGAAATATTTTTTGCTGGTCTCATCATTAAGTATTATTTGGCGTTTAATTTCCTGTTCTGGCATGAGCGGGAGGAAGGGGTGGTATTTAGCGCTGGCCGTCAGCTCAATTTGTTTTCGTTCTAACAGTGTTTTAATACCCTCAATAACATCACGGCAGCCGCATTGATCAAGCAGTTCTAGTAAGACTCCATTGATATTTAGTGTGGCGCGAGCCTGCGGGTTTGCCAGGAAGCCCTGGATTAGTTTACGGTAACTTTCGTCAGCGATTTTCTTGACCCAGTGTTGTTTTTGGGTTGGAGGCTGATAAATATGGAGAAAATTTGCCCAATACATAGTAGTTTATTATTATTTTATTTTTTTACCTCCCATAATGCGTACCGCATCGTCATCATGACGCAGATACGCGCTCGCAGTGGTCTGGTATGAACGGTTTTGCTGCCAGGAATTTGCTTTTTTAATGATTTGTACGGCGAGGCGTTGAGAGACGCCGTTTTTTTCCACAAGGGCGGCCAGCGCTGCCAACTCCTTTGCTTTTTTTGTGATAATAGCCAGGCTCCACCATGGTTTGGCCGAGGCCCACCAGAACTGGTCAGACGCTAGATGTTTATCCAATAATAAACGGACGTGTTTGTAGTCAGGGTGTTTTTCTGCAGAGGCCACCAGACTGATGACTCTATGAACAAGTCGCCATTGCAGGGTGTGGATAGGATTATTCTGATCTCGCCATAGTGCAAACGGAACACGCCGGCGTAATTCTTTTTCTCTGGAAGACCAGCTGGATTGCCGTGGAGCCAGGGCGCGTCCGGACGGCACTTCGCTGAACAGAGCGGACAGTACGCATGTTTTTATTTTCTGTATTTGTACGAGCGTTTGCCAAAACGTGTCTAGTCCGGGCCGATGATGACCGAGATTTTCACCGTCCATGGCGGTAAGCAAGTATGAATGACTGCGGCCGTCATCTGCTACGGCGCGCCAGAAGGCATCGGGCCGTTGCAGCTGGCTGTGGAAGGAAATATAATTACTCATAACCCTGTTGCGAAATAGCACGCCTATGCCCACATCTTTAATCGTGTGTACCTGTCGGAACGGCAGAGCGCCAATGGTGCCGTTATAAGCGATTTCGTCAATCAGTAACCATTTATATTTGGCTTTTTTCGCGCAAAGGGCCACTTTTTTGCTATACGCCATTTCGGGTGGAAAAAAACCACGGGGGGAATAGGCTGAACCAAAATACGTACGATTAATTTTTTCATTGAGCCTGATTTGCCTAATTATTTCTGACATGGGTAGGAGCGGTAGGAGCGGGTGATAGGCTGCTGATCCGGTCAATTCAATTTGATTACGCTCGGCAAGCCTGCGAATATCCCGTAACAGTGAAGCGTAACCCAGCCGGTGCAATTGTTCGCTTAATGAGGCGTTAATATTGAGCGTGACATGAACGGTTTTATTTTTTTTTAAAAAAGCAATCAGCGGACAATAGCTTTCACGGGCGACCTTGCGGATAGTTTTCGGTTCCCAGCCAGGAGGCTGATAAATATGGAGAAAATTCGCCCAGCGAAGAGGTGTGGACATAGGAGCTATCTTTTTTTATGACGCTGCTTCAGAGCAATACGATACAGCTTAATGTATTTTTTAGCTGGCAGTTCCCATGAATACGTTTGTTGCATGGCACGGGCGGTTAAGGCTTCCCACGATTGGCGGTGCTGGTAGTTTTCCAGTGCCCTGGTGACAGCGACGAGAAAATATTCTGGCTGGTAGTTTTTAAACACAAAGCCGTTACCTTTTTTAGTGTGGGGATTAAAGTTTGAAATCGTATCAGAAAGTCCGCCAGTTTCATGGACAATGGGAATGGCGCCGTACCGCAAACTTTTCAGCTGGGAGATGCCGCACGGCTCAAAACGTGATGGCATCAGGAACATGTCAGCACCAGCATAAATTTTTGATTCAATTTTTTCATTGAAAGGAGTAAAAATAGCGATTTTTTTTGGATATTTTTTTGCCATTCGTTTAAAAAACGCTATATATTCTTTAAACCCGTCCCCCATGATGACTACCTGCAAACGTAGTTGCATGAGCACGTTGATTGTTTCGATAATCAGCGAAAAGCCTTTTTGTTCTGTTAGTCGGTTAGTCGCACCGAGAATCGGGATGTCTGCATTTTCTTCAATATGCATGAATTTTTGCAGCTCGAGCTTATTCTTTTTTTTGCGTGGTAGCGTATTCCAGTCGTAGGGACAGGCAATGTACGGATCAACGGCTGGATTATGCACGTTATAATCAATACCATTAATAATACCGTACAAATCATGCTTGCGGCCGCGCAAGTATTTATCTAGGTGCTGGCCGAATTCAGGCGTGGTAATTTCTTCTGCATAGCGTTCACTCACCGTATTGATAATGTCTGCCGACACTATTGCTCGTTTAGTGAAATTAAGGGACTTAATCCGTTTTGTGTTCTTGAGCGGGTCGAATCGACCGTTATCGCGTTCTTTTTTTCGCCACCAATCACCCGCTGTCTGAAATGCCAGGTTGTGTATAGTAAACAGTGACGCGGATTTTTTCAGCGACGGATAGCGAGAGGCGTACTGTTTGAGAAAGTAGGGTATCAGGCCGGTCTGCCAATCGTGGCAGTGAATAATATGCGGCCTTTTTTTCGTTAGCTCTAGATAACGAAGCACCGCTAAATTAAAAACTAAAAAGCGCAAATTATCATCTGGGTAGCCGTATACTTTTGCCCGACGTCCTAACAGTTCATTGCAACAGACAAATACTACTGATAAATTTACGTTTATCTTAAGCTCACCAAAGTGGATGGGGTATTTTCTATTCCCGACTGAAATTTTTGTTTCAGTAGGCAGAGCTCGAAGCTCGAGATTTTGTTCGGCTACAAATTTATAATACGGGGTAAAAATTGTTACCGTATGTCCTCTCGTAGCCAAGGCTTTTGGCAGCGCTTTAGCTACGTCGGCCAGCCCCCCGGTTTTGGAGTAGGGAGCGACCTCTGATGAGATGCTGGCAATAGTCAGTGTACGCTTTGGCATGGCTATAATTCGTAACCTAATTGTTTAGCCGCGATAACAAACATAGCGTGACTCCAGGCCAGCGGGTAAATGCCTACCCGGATATCATCGAAGTATTGCTCGGGCAGATAATAATTAAATTTTGGCGCGCGCTCAACCACCCAAGAAAAATATGTTTCTGCCTTTTCCCGGTTGCCTGCCATGTGGAAGTAAATTGCTAGCCAGCAGTTTAACAGGGGCCAGCCGCCACCGCCTTCCTGGGCCGAGCCTTCGCTGTCAAAGTAATCAAATTGGAAACGATGCACGCCGCCATTAATCACGAGTCGATCTTCGATTTTTTCAACTGTATTTATAATACGTTTATCCGTCGCTTCGAAAATTCCGTATGGATAGACGAGCCCTAGCAATGAAGCATCAACATTGGCGTCATCGATTGTGCCGTGGTTGCGTAAAAAACGACACTTTTCTTCATGGTATGCTTTTTCTATTTGCCGCATCATCGAAAACGCTGTTTCTTTCCAAAAATTATTTGAATGCATTTCGTCAGCGCACATTAGGCCGCGGGCACTGGCGGCCAGCGTGTAGGTGAAGTTGTTTTTGAGGCGAGTCGAAGTCTGTCGTTCGGTTGCTTCCCAAATATCGGTTGTCGGCTGAGAAAAATGATCTTGATCCCAGCGCTTGGCCAGGCCGTCTGCTAATATGGTAATTAGTTTTTTATAGCGCTCGGTTTGGGACAAATCGTGACGAAAGAAATGATGTACATACCAGAGCAGCGTACCCATTTGGTCAGCCTGAAACTGGCGGCCCATTGTTGCTATCCGGCCGTTGGTCGAGTAATTAGCGAATAGTATTTGTTCTCGCTCTAAATCTTCGGGTCGCTCGGTGACCCATTCAAAAAAAGGCTCCTGAATGGGTATTTGTAAGTATTCAGCGGCTAAACAAATAAAGGATGCATCGCGTATCCATACGTAACGATAGTCAGAGGCCTCACTTGGTACATAGGGTTTATCAGTGTTAGCTGCAACAATCGCTCCGTTTTCCAGGGCGCAGTCCTGAATAACATTACGTGAGACGCGAATAATTTTTTGTATCTCATTTTTATCCATGGAGGTCTTGATTAGTTTGGCCGCAGCAGACGGCTACTGCCAGGGCGTCGGCCACGTCATCGGGCTGGGGGATGGTTTGCAGGCGGAGAGTAAGGGCAACCATTTTTTGCATTTGTGATTTTGAGGCGCGGCCATAACCGGTCAGCGCTTGTTTTACCTGCAGCGGGGTAAATTCATAGAGCGGCACCCGCTGGTGCCGTGCGGCTAGTACCGCAACGCCACGGGCATGTCCGACCTTGAGAGCGGTTTTAGCATTTTTAGCAAAAAAAAGTTCCTCTATAGCTACGGCTGTTGGCCGGTGACGGGTAATTAATTTTATTATCTCGTCATATATGGTTTCGATCCGCTCGGCAAACGGGGCTGATGACGGAGTGAGTATGGCGCCGCAGTCCTTAATTATCTGTTTATCGTTGCGGCCGGTAATGACGCCAAAGCCAGTAATAGCCAATCCAGGATCAATGCCGAGAATTGTTTCAGATTTGGATTTCTGCATTGGTAAAGTAATTGGTGATATCGTCTTCGGCTTCGAGCGATTCACACAGTTTGGTAAAGGCATTCTGAATTTTTGGATCCTGTATTTGTACGGTATCACGGGGCACAAACTCGATTTCAGCTGATGCTGGCTCTATGCCATACTGGTCCAGCGCCGACCGCACTGCCGCGAACTGCTGCGGCCGGGTATAGACGGTCAAACCTTCTTCAGCATCGGCAATATCATCAGCGCCGGCATCAATAAGCGCCAGCTCGAGCGCGTCCTTATCCCGGACTACGGTACGAGGGATGCGGATAACCCCTTTTTGTGAAAACAGCCAGGTGACACTGCCATTAGTGCCGAGGTTGCCGCCTGCACCAGTCAGATGTTTACGGACAGTCGCAGTCGTACGATTCTTATTATCCGTTGCCGCTATAATTAAAAAAGCGATCCCGGACGGACCGTACCCCTCATAGACCACCTCTTCTATCGTATCGCCAGCCAGCTCGCCAGTGCCTTTTTGTACCGCCCGCTCTATCGTGTCATTGGGCATGTTGGCCTGCTTAGCCTTATCAATGGCCAGTCGGAGTTTGAAATTCATGTCAGTATCACCGCCTTGTTTGGCCGCGATCGTAATAGCGTTTGCCAGTTTTGTAAAAAGATTGCCGCGTTTCTGATCCGCGGCTGCTTTTTGACGCTTAATTTGTGACCATTTTGAGTGACCTGACATGCTTATAATATAACATATTTTTAATAAAAAATCAATTTGAGTTATGCTTATTTATTGCGTATAATAAGGATATCATGACAAAAGATATACCAAAATTAGATAATCAAAAACAAATCGTTGCGCTTGATACACAAAACATGCGCGGTTCAATTGCTGCGCTTGATACACAATGCCAGCAAGCCTGGAAAGAATCCAGAGCAGTGCGCGTCCCAGTATCGTACCGCAAGGTGGATAATATTGTTATTGCCGGGATGGGGGGCTCTGCTCTTGGCGGAGACATGATAACAGCGCTGTTTTACCAGAGACTATCCATACCAATTACAGTAGTAAACCGTTATGATGTTCCGGGATTTGTTGGTCAAAACACGCTTTGTATTATTTCCAGCTATTCCGGCTCTACCGAAGAAACCGTATCCGCATTTCACCACGCGCGCCGAAAGGGCGCCCGAATTATGGTTATTGCCGCGGGCGGCACGCTCGCTAAGCTTGCCCGGCGTTATCGTATACCGGCTTATATTTTTGACCCCTGTCATAATCCTTCGCAACAACCGCGTATGGGGCTCGGGTATTCAGTCATGGGCCAGCTGGGACTCCTGTGTCAGGCAGGCGTGTTACGCATGACTAATAACACTGTCAATAAAACAATAAACGCGATTTCCATTGCTCATAAGCGCTATGCTCCAAATATCAAGACCGCGGAAAATAAGGCCAAGCAGGCAGCCGATATACTGCATGGAAAAATTCCGGTAATCATAGCCGCCGAGCATTTATCCGGCAACGCGCATGTCATGGCCAACCAGATAAATGAAAACAGTAAAACTTTTGCTATCTATTTTTTGATATCTGAATTAAACCACCATCTCATGGAGGGCCTTCGTTTTCCGCAGCAGAACAAGCAGCTGCTAACATTCGTTTTTCTCGAGTCAACCAAATACCAGGCAGCAAACATAAAACGCATTGCTATTACCAGGCAGGTACTAAAAAAAGCCGGCATTCAATCCCTGTCCCATGCTACACCAGGGAGCACTGCCTTAGAACAGGCGTTTAGCGTGCTGGTGTATGGTAGCTATGTTAATTATTATCTTGCTTTGCTGCACAATATCGATCCCTCGCCCATACCATACGTAGATTATTTTAAAAAAGCATTAGCGGCATAGTTGCAGGGTACTGCGGTATGAGGTATACTGGTGGCAAGTCTTCCGCACCATGCTTGGGGAAGACTTTTACTTTTGTTCGGTCGGTCCGTGATATACTAATACTATGAGCTGGAAACAGATAATATTTTTTTTCAGACGTGAATGGGGGGTTATCAGTTTTATTGTTCTAACCATTTTGGCGGCAAGCTTTTTTACCTGGCTGCAGGGGGCGCCTTCGTTCCCTGACCCGGATTCGTTTTACCATATTAAGTCATCCCAATACATTATTGAACGGGGAGTGATCACTGAATTCCCCTGGCTGTCTGGGACGGTGCTGCGTGATACGTATATTGATCAGCATTTTCTCTATCATTTGTTTTTAGTGCCATTTGTGACGCTGCTGCCTCCGTTTGTCGGGGTAAAGCTTGCTACCGTTATTATTACTAGCGCGGTAATACTCTTATTCTATTGGCTGTTACGACGGTTCAGAGTGCCCTATGCGTTTGTATTTGCGGCGCTGCTACTGGCCACCATGCCGTTTATTTTCCGCATGAATCTAGTAAAAGCGCCTGGTTTTTCAATAATTTTTTTGCTGCTGGGCATTTATTTCATTTTCCAACATAAACACGTTGCCCTGTTTATACTTTCATTTTTATATGTCTGGGCATACGGCGGATTTATCCTGATTGTCGTCTTCAGCGGACTGTATGCAGTAATCGGGATATTGCAGTATTGGCTAAAACAGCCGGCCCATATTACGTTTTTTCATGTGCTGCGCCATAGCCGGGAGTTGCGGTTGTTTTTTAGCTCGCTCGGAGGGGTGCTGGCCGGCATTGTGGTGAATCCGTATTTTCCGGAAAATGTGGTATTTTATTGGCATCAGCTCGTGAAAATCGGGATTATTAATTATCAGGCGGTCATTCCGGTTGGCAATGAATGGTACCCGTATAAATTTATTGATTTGATGGCTAATACCGCCTTTGTCTCTATTTTGGTAGTTATAGTATTGTATCTTTTCGCGGTTCGTTTTGTGCCACCGCACCGCCGCACTGTTATGCTGGGCTGTGTCGCCCTTTTCTTTTTTATATTCACGCTAAAATCACGGCGATATGTAGAATACTATGTACCATTTGCACTGCTCTTCACTGCTTTTGCACTGCGCGACCAGTGGTTTCGCGCCTCGATACGAAAGCTCTCGCGTCAGTTGCGCGCACTCTGGAACAAATACCGAGTACTGATAATTATTATTGGCGCCTATGTTATCCTGGCTGTGCCGGCTATTGTCGTCAAAGACGTGCGTCATACATACCGGGATTTTCAGGGGGGCATACCGCTGGATCGGTTTGCCGAGTCCAGTCGATGGCTGGCAGCGCACAGCCAGAAGGGCGACATCGTATTCCATTCCAGCTGGGATGAATTTCCTATGCTCTGGTATTATAATGATATAAATTATTATATTGCCGGTCTGGATCCGACCTTTGCCTATGAATATGACGCCGAGCTGTATAAGGCCATGGTCCGGATTACGCTTGGCGAACAAACCGAAGGTGTTTATCAGGACATTAAGGAGCGATTCAAGGCTCGCTATGTGTTTGTTGAGAATAATCATACGGCCATGGATCGAGTGATCAGGCAGGAATCTGGTTTTGCCGAAGTATACCAGGATGATGAAACAACCATTTATGAAGTTAACTAGCCAGCAACGCCGGGCCAGCCTTTTAATCGCGCTTGGCATTATTCTGATGCTGGCACTGTCGCTTCGTCTCATCAGTATCCAGGCTGAACCGTACTCATTAGATGAGGCGTTTTCTGTCGCTAATGCCCAGCTGACGCTTCCGCAAATCACCGAGGTGATTAAGCACGAAAATTACCCACCGCTTTATCCATATGTATTACATGTTTGGATCGGTTGGTTTGGTGCGGGCGAGGCGGCTACCCGGAGCCTGTCTGTATTGGCCGGTTTGGTTAGTATTGTAGTGATGTTTTTATTAGGTAAGGTAGTGCGTAATACAAGCACGGGTATAATGGCGGCGGTTGTAACAGCAGTATCAGCGTTGCATATGGAGTACACCATGGATGCGCGCATGTATGCGTTCATGTTTTTGTGGAGCGCACTGGCAGCGCTTTTTTTGTATCGATTTCTATTTCAGCGGAATAAACACGCACTGGCGTGGTTTATCTTAGTCAGTATTCTGAATATATATACGCATTATTTTGGATTGTTGTTGTTAGGCGGACAGGCGCTGGCAGCAGCTTGGTTTTTTTTACGGCATCGTAGAGAAACAGGTTTGCGACAGTTAGGTATTATGGCAGGCGGTATTATTATGATTAGTTTTGCGCCCTGGCTGCCGTATATGATAGAGCGAATAATATTTTTCCAAAAAGGCTTTTGGCTCACCATGATGGAGTTTCAATTGCCCGATATTTTTTTCCACGCCCCGAGCTATATATATCTTAGCTTCCCCTATGCCAGCGAGCTGCCGATATTCCGGTATGCGATTCCATTGTATTATATAGTGACTTGCATTGGCATTATAGCCGGTGTAGTATTTCTCTGGCGCGCATATCGGGAAAGGCTCGTATTGTTTATGCCAATTATCGTGTTGTATGCTGCCGGTTTGATAACTGGCATTTATTCATTTCGCTACAGTACGGTGATAATGCCGTTGTTCTTGCTGCTATGGGCGATAGGCATGGCCGCTGTCCTGAAGCAGTCACTCAAGATTGGCATAATAATGATCGGCTGTAGTTTGTTGCTAGTACTGCCACCCTGGCTTGAAGTGCTGCATGTGCACTATGATTGGGCAGGGCTGGCTGATACCGTGACTGCAAACAAGCAATCCGGCGACAGCGTGGTGTTATACAGCCCCATGCACCAGTATTTGATGGAGTATTATGATAATCAGGATTTAGTTTACCAATCATTTTTTCCGCTTGCCGTGGCAGGGAGGCGCAATGACCAAGCTCATAGTATTAAATATTCGGGTTTTATTATGGCCCATCAGGAAACGATTAATACAGAAATGCAATGGCTCACCCGGGAGTCTGATCGTGTCTGGCTGGTACAATACCAACAGCAGCTACTTGATCCAGATAATCTAATACAGCAGTGGCTGGCTGACCAATACCAGTTGGTTGACGGGCAGCAGTTCCCATGCCGCTTTTACGAGGAAGATGTTGAACTCACGCTTTATCAACGTCGTTAAACGTGCTTTACTATACTATATGTCAGACATCCCACGGCAGGCTATACTCATTATCATTTGTTTCGGTATCGTTTTTACCGGGCTGTACGTTGCGAGTGTTTTTTCGCCGTATAAATTTTTTGCTGATGAGCAGCATGAGGGGATAAGCTTGATACGGGATGACCAGGAACGCGGAGTGTATTTTAACCGTACTGAATTTTTGCGGCATGATATGCTTCCTTATACGTATAACCGTATTGAATACCCTGTCCTGGGCACACTGTATTTGTCTATACCCGAATTATTTTCTGCTTCGTTTGGTGGGTACAGCCGCGCTTTCAGCATTATTAATATTATCAGCGGTCTGGGATTGATTGTTGTTTCCTATCTACTGCTGCGCCAGTTTAAACGCAGTCCGCACTGGCTCTGGCTTTTTCTGCTGCCCTCTTTTTTATATTTTATGCTGAACCGGTTTGATATTTGGCCAGCAGTGATTGTACAGCTCTCGTTTTTATTTTTATTTAGGAGAAAATTCACTTGGGCGTTTATTTTCCTTAGTATTGCGTTTCTGGCCAAGGGGTATGCAGTGGTACTGTTTCCCGTGTTTTTTCTCTATTGGGCGCATCATCAATCACAGCCGCGCCTGTCTCTATGGCGCAATAAGCCGTTATGGCTCATGTTCGGACCGGTTATCGGTACCATGGTGCTGTTGGTTGTGCTGGCGGGGCCGGAAAATGCATTATTTCCCTATATCTTTCAGTCGATGCGTTCGTTTGCTCATGGCGCACCCTATGTCCTGTATTTGCAATCAATCAGCGCGATGTTGCCCGCCGCTCTATTCGCGGTTGTTGAGCGGGGATTCGGTCTAATACTGATGTTGTTGCAGTTTGCTGTGCCGCTGGTATTGTATGCCGGGTATATATATTTTAAAAAATACTGCAGCACCCCCAGGCATATCATCCAGTGGTCGCTGATTGTATTGCTGCTCTATGTATTGTTTTCACTGTATTATTCACCGCAGTGGATTATCTGGGTTATGCCGCTGCTGGTGTTGTGGTTAGGACGATGGCAGGATGTTATACTAGTAGTAGTCTATGATGTTTTGAACTATGTGCAGTTTCCCGTAGTATATAATTACAGCAGCCCATTTGCCCTGGAATTCGATCTGCTCGTCTTTGCCCGTACGATTCTGCTGGTATTAATCATTACGCGGATTGGCTATTCGCTGTATATTGAACAACAAAGAGGGATAATACATAATGACATATCGTAACACTATGTTCAAACGGATTATTCAGAGCGGTGTTGTAGTTTTGACCGGATTTTTTATCATCCGGATGCTTATTGATCAGTGGGAGCAGGTGGTGGACAGATTGAGAGATGCAGAAATAAGCTGGCTAATTATTGGGGTTATCGGCTATGCGGCAAGCTTTGTTATCCTTCCACTATTATGGCGCGTCCTAGTACGGCAGTTTTCGCAGCAGCCGGCCTTGAGGTGGGCTTGGTATTCTTACAGCCGAGCAAATATTATTCGTTATATACCCGGAAATATCTGGGGATTAGCCGCCAAAGGCGTAGTGATGACACGGCTCGGCATATCGCGCGCGCAGGCTGTTTTTATTATTGTCTATGAGGCGGCAGTGTTGGTGGCAGTGAGCTTGCTTGTTTTTCTGTTTACCGCTGCCCCTGTTTCTCAATCTGGCCTCATTACCATTGGCCTAGCTGTTATTGTCCTGCTACTCGTTATATTTGTCATCCGTCCACGTCTTCTCGTGACGGTGGCCCAGTGGTTTAATCGTGACGCTAGCTGGTGTAATATCTCCGGGCGGACATTATTTTGCTTAATCGCCGGCAGTGTGCTCTATTGGCTTGTTTCCGGCTTTAGTTTTTACTGCGTGATGCAGGCACTAACGGATTGGCCCTTTAATTTAATTGGTATTGCCTTAGGGGTGTATGCGGCTAGTTGGGCTATCGGTTTTATGAGCGTTATTACTCCGTCAGGTGTGGGAGTGCGGGAGATCAGTATTGTTTTTTTTCTAGGCCCATTTCTTGGCGGCGGATTGGCAGCGGCCATTGCGGTCATAGCTCGGATAGCTTTTTTATTCGGTGAAATTTTAAATTTTTTCATAGCTTTATTTATTTATCATGGCATTAAACAGCGGCCATAGCGCAGGGTGGTTATTAGTGGCGACTATCAGCAAGAAGGAGTGGTGTTTTGTAGCGCTGATGGTTTTTTTAATAATCAGCATTACTGCCGCTCCCTATATGTACGGTTATCTGA
The DNA here is from genome assembly GCA_964415025.1 of uncultured Gammaproteobacteria bacterium. Taxonomy (GTDB): domain Bacteria; phylum Patescibacteriota; class Patescibacteriia; order UBA10025; family JAHIVO01; genus CAYPXF01. The sequence goes on from CAYPXF010000008.1 coordinate 28,372, forward strand.
CGGCGCCATCCGGGAGCGTGTATACCGGCCTCCATCATCTCACTCCTGGTGATACTAATGTATTTTTATCCATGATTGAGCAGGTGCGGCAGGGCAGGACAATCCTGCTGAATTTATATACCAGCGAGCCGCAGCACGAGCTGTTTATAAACCCGCTCTGGCTATCGGTAGGGTGGCTAGCGCGGGTACCAGGCATATCAAACCTGTTTGCCCTGCACCTTGCCCGCTCACTGTGCATTGCCGCTTTTGTGGTAGCGGTATATGTATTTATTTCTTACTTTTTCCGGACGGCCAGTATACGGCGTTGGGCGCTGGCAATAGTGCTATTCTCATCAGGACTCGGAGTATTTTTTAACCCGTTTTTATTTGATCCGACAAATATTTATGAGCACCCAACTGATATTTGGATGGCCGAGAGCATTACCTTTTTGACCTTGTACCATTCACCCCATCTGGTCGCTTCGCTCACACTGATCGTGCTCGTGTTTTTGTTAATGTTATTGGCATGGCAAAGTAATCAGTACCGCTACAGTATCAGTGCTGGTATAGCCGCCCTGTTTTTACTATGGTTCCATCCGTTCCATGGTCCAACGATCTATGCAACGCTTGGGTTGTACATTCTTTTTTGGTGCTTCAAAAAAAGACAAATGCTCTGGCACTATGTCTGTCATTATATATTGCTTTGCATCATTCCATTACCCGCCGTCCTTTATTTGTTTCTCATCAGCCAGAAAGATTGGGTTATCAGCCACTGGTCAGCGCAAAACATCCTCCCTTCGCCCAGCGTATGGATGTATGTCATCGGTTTTGGCCTCCTGCTAATATTTGCCGGTACTGGCATATGGTACCGCCGACGCCAGCTGGATGAGCGGTGGTTATTTGTGTTGATATGGCTGATTACTACCGGAACATTAGTATATGCTCCGTTAGCATTTCAGCGGCGCATGATCGAGGGGATTCATATACCGATAGCGTTATTCAGCGCGGTGGGCATATGTGCGCTGTATAAAATTTTATCACGAAGAAAAGAATGGCTGGGTTATGGTTTTATGATCGGATTGTTTGTTTTCTTGCCGCTTACTAATGTGCAAATCGTGGGGCAGGATCTCTACTATTATTCGCAAAAGAAGACATTACCGTATTATCTATATCAGAGTGAGGTTGAGGCTATGCACTGGCTGCGTGATAACGCATCGTTGCAAGAAGTGACATTTTCTACCTATTATATGGGTAATTTTATTCCGGCGTATTCCGGGCGAGTGGTTTGGATCGGACATGGCCCGCAAACAATTAATCTGCCGGATAAAATTGATACTATGCTGTGGTTTTGGCAGGACGACAGGCAGGCACAGGAAAAATACGACTTTTTACGTATGCAGCATATAGATTATGTGTGGTACGGTCGGCAGGCAAAAACACTCGGGACGTATAATCCAGACACAAAACAATACCTGGAACAGGTATTTGCTAATGAGTCGGTTATTATTTACCGAGTTCGTTAGGGCAGTGCTATAGCTGAGCCAACCGGTTCTCGCTTGGTGAGCTTCATGGTCGCCGAGCGTAAACCGTTCAGAGCCATGTAGCCAGCGATGTCCAGCGTTTGGAGTTGTTTTGTATAGGTCTCCCCGCGGTATTGGCGCGGTATGTAGAAATAATAGTCCGTGGCGATAATTACCCCGGGCTCCCAGTCAGTAGTCGGTTCAAATCCATATCCGAGCGGGTAGAGTTTTTCGTAAACCAGACTGTTTTCCTGGCTGAATATTTGCAGAGCAAAATGGTATTCACGATCAATCGGCTGATGCGCTTGCCAATACAGTGTAAACCGTTCGACGGCGGGTGCCGTTGTTTCCAGTGGCCGGAAACCGATAAAGGACAGTTCGTTGTTTAACTGCAGAGCAACGACGCTTGTGCCGGCAGGAAAGCCGCCTTTAATTTGCTTGATGGGTATGGTTGACACTGGCTGTTCTGATGCATACAGCGCGACGGTATCGAGAAGCGCACGCCGATGCAGAGTATTGGAATTGATGAGTGAATTGATGCGCTGTTGTCCAGTGGCGTATTGCTTACTATAGGCGTCACTATGGCCGGACTGTAGGTAGTAAACTAAAAAATCCTGAAAATCAATTGCGACGGCGTCGAGCGCGACGGGAATATTATAGGGCACATCAGAAAACTGCTGTCTGCCCTGGAATACGTAATGCAAGGAGTATAGATGCTCACGGTCTGACAAATGCGGCAGGAAGCGGAAGCTGCTGGCGACTGGCTTATTTTCCGGAACTTTTTTGGCTATTTGCTGATAAAGGCGTACTTCTTCAGGCATGCCGGCATATACGCTTTGTACTGCCGGCACAAGCGGGCTAAAGGTAAGGGCGCTGTATATGATCGCCGTAATAAGTATGGTTATGGCGGCAGACGCATGTCGGTGCACGAGATGTTTTAATTTATTGTTCGGTAAGGCCGTATCTCGGAGCGAAGCCACGGCGAAAACAGTGCTCGTAAAGAGAAAGGGAATAATCAGCGCGGCATAATGTGTTTGCAATGCCACGGTCGCCGAAACAGTCGCCAATAGCAGCTGGACTGTCGGTAATATTGCCGGAATCAAGTACCGTATCTTAAATAGCGGCAGAGCGGCCAGTGGGAGGAGCAGGCCGCATAGCAGCATGATGTTATCAATAGTGAATATATGCCGGAGCACCAGTCCGGGATTAGTAAAAATAGTAATAATTATCGCACCAATAGAATCACCGAGCCAACCGTACAGCGAAAAGAATTTATAGGATCCGGTTGGATTGAGTTGCCCGGATATAAAAATCGTTCCGACAAACCAAAGCGCCCCGATAACGAGCGGCACCAATCGCCAGCGCCAGGCGCGCCGATCGACCCACGCAAGTACGCCGAACATCAGCACGGTCAGTGCCACATCTTCACGTATAGTCATGGCCAGTATAGCCACGGTTAAAAAACAGATAAACCGCTGTTTATAAAAAACGTAAAACAGCCACAAAAGCGCAGTCATGGCCAGCGGTAGCATATGAAATTCGAAAAAAAGCATGTTAAGCACAAACGGATTAAACAGGTAAGCGATGGCTAATCCATACGACCACCAGCCGGGGAGCTTTTCACGTGCCAGCATGAAAAGCGGCCAAGCGCCGAGTGCGACGATCACTACCTGGAGCAATAGGAGCATTAATGGCGACTGCCAAATCGCGTATAGAGGCAATAATAAAACAATAGCCAGCTCCATATGGTCGCCTAAATAGCTATGCGGATGAATGCTGAAGCCAAACAACGATCCCTGTATTGAATTATGGAAAACCTGGTTATAAATAGCCAGGTCAATAGCATTATAGCCAAATAGGGCATATTTCCATGACAGCAAACTGAAAACAATCGCGCAAAAAACTATAAGGCTTATCCAAACTGCGCCAGCTGGCGTGCGTAAACGTGACATTAGAGGAGACATATAATATATTGTATCCCAGTCTGCGGCCAAAAACAAACCCCCGGCCTGTTTGGGTCGGGGGTTTTCTATTGCTAATGAGAAGAAGTTATGTCGTCCAAGTATTGGTCTGTGATACAACGAAGATAACGATAGCCCAGGCGAGCAGTACAACGATTAAACCAATCACGGCTGCAGAAATAACCTTCTTGGCTTGTGCAACTTTTTCTTCGTTGCCGCCCGAAGTCAACCACTGAAAGCCACCGATAAGAATCATGATCACGGCGACGAGACCGAGGAAGCCTAATACCCACTGTATGATATTAACAACAGTTGATTCGAGATCAGCAGTACCAAGGCCAAAGGTAGAACCATAGTTACCAGTACCTACCTGCGCTAATGCGGCGGCCGGAACAAACAAAACGGCGAGGGTAATAAGGCCAGCTGTTAGTTTTTTCATAGTATTTAGTGTCACCCCCTTTCAATTTCCCCTTAATATATGGGGCTGATAGTAACAACACTCTAAGTATAAACAGAAAAGCGGTAATTTGTCAAATAAGTTATTGAGCAAATTAAGCGCCACCAAATCCTTTTGACATTTCCTCGAAAATAAATTTGAGAATAGAATAGCTCAAGGTAATGACTAGAATGCCAATAGTTGCCCAAATCAGCGTGTCTTTTGCCTTTTTGATCATGTTAGGGTTGCCGCCAGAAATCAGCAGTTCAAAACCACCCAGGATAAACATGAACAGGGCGAAGATATCGACCGCGGCCAAGGCAATCTGCATCACCCGCAGCAGTACGTCGAGCAGTCCGATTTGCGCGCCGCTCTCTTTTTGGCCGATCGGATTCGGGAGGGAGGGTGTTTCCTGTGCCAGCGCAAGGGCTGGGAGCAGGAGACTGCCGCCGATGGTCAGGCACAGTCCAATGATAATAAATTTTTTACGCATATAGTCTAAGTAAATGTATTACGGCGAAGGAATATTTGTCATACAATCAGCAATTTCATTGCAGTCATTAGGATTGTGGGTTGTGTTTGGGTAATTTACGCAACCCATCGAATTTTCTGCTGTATCTGCCGGATAACACGCGGATGAATTTGGCGGTGTTACTTCTTCTACACAGCAGCCTCCCTGTAATGGTTCGCATACTTTTTTAAGTCCGGGTAAACAATTTTGTAGCTCAAAATTATGTTGGTCAACCCCGGCTTGGTTACCTAATTCATCACAATGCTCTTTGGTTACTTCAGTACAGGCCAGAAAGTCTCCGTTTGTGTCAATAAGCGTACAGCAGCCTACGTCTGGTTCTTGTTCAGAGCCGATATCGCCACCCCACCATTCTTTTTCCCAGATGCCACCATAATTACCAAACAGCTTTGCCTGGCATTCTGTCTCACTCTTTGGGTCGCAGGTCAGTAAATAGACAATAAAATATGACCAGGCCCAAGCCAGGACAAGCATGATTAATATGCCCAAGAAGACGGAGGTCAGCATTTTCTTACCAGATTGAATTTTTTCCGGGTTGCCGCCGGCCATGATTAAATTAAATCCCGCCCAGATGACCATAATCATGGTTAAATACGGCAATACCTTCAGGGCAACGTTCGACATGTTCACGAAAAGCTTCAGAAAAGAGTTTAGCCCGCACTCGAGCCCCTCTTGGTCCCTGTATTCTTTTGACAGGCATTCTTTGGGTATTATTTCCCAGCCCTCGGGGTAGTCAGTTGTTTGTGCATGGGCAGTAGCGGGCAATAAGGAGGCAATACTGATAAACAGTATCAGCATTATAATACTAAAAAGCAGCGGGTATTTTACTTTAGTTATTTGGAACATATGTTTGCTGAATTTTTTTAGCAGTAGCCGTAATTGCCGTCTTAGTATCGCCACTTGTACTTGCCGCCTGGGCAATCATGTCATTAAAATCCGCTGCTGCTTGGACAGGTGATTTACCGCGGTACCAGCTCTGGGCCGTCAGCGCCTGTTCGGCCAGCGGACCAATGTCTGGGTCAGCCAGCTGTTCGTTCAGTATGCTGCGCAGGACGCTTGTCTGGCCGGTGTTTTCGAGGTAGGAGGTAACCCGTTTAGCCTCGGCTGCGTACTGGAGGAAATCCCACGCTTCGTCAATAGCTGCTGTTTTTTTTGCCACTGTGTAGGCCCAGTAATTAGCGAAATTTGTGTTTTGGGTCGGGTTAACCTGTGGCATGGGAGCCATGCTGAATTCGAGCCCGCCCGCCAAACGTTTAATATCAGCCTCTTCATAGGGATAACCGAAATAAAAGACGACTTCACCGTCTGCAAACGCTTCCATGTCCTGGGGCTGATTGTCGTCCCAGGTAAAGACTGATTTTTCCGGGGCTGAAAAGTCGGTATAAAACCGCAGCGCTTGTTCGCCCGGATAATATGACGGGTCATTGGCCGACGGGAGATGGAAGGTGACTGAATTTCCGGTGGTCATGGTGGCGCCGTTTTGCATCATCAGTAATGACACAATATCATTGGCATGCGTCACGTTTTCGGCTGTGCCGAGCGCTGCACCAGATCGGACAATGGCATTAGTCTCGTTATCAACGATGCTCATGCTGCTGATCGCGCTCGTGAAGTTATTCCACCGCTGGGGAGGCACTGCCAAGCCCGCCTGGTTTAGCAAATCCCGATTATAATACATGACTAATGTGTTGATACCGAGCGGTAGCCCATAAATTTTATTATCAAATATCATGTCATTATATACTACGTCAATATAGTCGCGCTTAATGTCAGCGGGTGCCAGCGTCGGCTCGGTTATATATTTTATTTTTATATCTTCCTTAAACAAAATTTTTTCTGTCCGGAAAAACGCCACTTCGGTATTCTTTGGCATCGGGGTGATATACCGGTCGCGGTAATTATTTATCCAAGTGTTTGGCAGCGCATAAATATCCGGACCGGTACTGGGAGCGTCGGCCCATCCGCTAATTAGCATGTCCTCATATTCCTCGAATCGCTTCTTAGAGTATTTAATGGTAACGTATGGGTGCGCCCGTTCATAGGCGCTGATGATTGTTTTCCAGTCATCAGTTTCGTCCCACACGCCCCACATGGTCAGCGTAATTCTATCCGGATTCGGCCCGCCGCCAGAAGTAAAAATAACCAAGACCACGCCAAAAATTATGAGCGCCACAACACCCAGGATGGCGATGAGTAATGTTTTTGATAATCCGTATGGCTGACGATGCAACATTAGCAATATCTATTTTTTTAATTTTGTTTGCAGGTATTTGCCAAGCGGGCCGGCGATATCCTCGCGCTGAAGCGCGAAATCAATATTGGCTTTCAGATATTCCAGCTTACTGCCGGTATCATAATAGTGGCTGTTTTTTACTTCACAGGCATAGACTGATTTTTCTTTCATCAGCGCTTTAATCGCATCGACCAGCCACAGCTCACCGTCTTTGCCCGGCTTTAGTTTTTTCAGATGAGCCATCACATCGGGCGTTAGGACATAGCCGCCATGAGTGGCTAAATTTGAAGGAGCGTGTTCAGGATCAGGTTTTTCGACCAGGGATTTGATATTATAGATATTATCTTTGACCGGTTCGATTTCCGCGATGCCGTATTTTGAGACGTCCTGCTGATCAGGAATCCGTACCGCACTAATAACAGAGCAATTGTATTCATTATAAACATCCAATAGTTGTTTAAGCCGCGGCGGTTCACTGTGAAAAAACTCATCTCCCCACAGCACAGCAAACGGATCGTCGCCGATAATATGCGCGGCAGATAAGATGGGAGTAGCATTACCGTACGGACCTTTTTGCCGCACATAAATAAAGTTTGCCATCGAGGCAATGCGCCTTATTTCCTCATATTTTTCTGTTTTGCCGGCCTTTTTCAGCTGTTCCTCGAGCTCAAACGAATGATCGAAGTGATCCTCGACCGACCGTTTTTGCCAGCTAGTAACAATAATAATGTCAGTTATGCCGGAAGCAACTGCTTCCTCGACTACGTATTGGATAACCGGCTTGTCAACTATGGGCAGCATTTCTTTTGGTTGTGCTTTGGTAGCAGGCAAAAAGCGCGTGCCATAGCCCGCAGCCGGAATAACAACTTTGGTAATTTTTTTCATATTTATTTTCGCGAAAATTTGTTATAATTATATCATAAAAGGGCTAAAAAGTAAAATCAGAGACAATCGATTTGATGGCCTGCGCAGTCTCTTCGCCGGCCGACCGCGGCTGGTAATAATCAAATATCTGCAGCGGGGTATAATGCACATCGGTGAGCTTGGCATCAGTAAACGTCAAGCTGGCTACTACGCTCTGACGGGTGGCAGCTGACCACATTTGATCAAAGATAAAATTTCCCAGACTGTAGATAATATATCCATCCTGGTATTGCTCGGCAGGCTGGAGCACATGCGGATGATGGCCCAATACCAGATGCGCTCCAGCATCAATGGCGGCACGGGCGAAATTAATTTGGGTTTGGTTTGGATTATGGCTGTACTCAATGCCAGCATGCATCGAGACAATCACAACATCGGCCTGGCCGCGTAACTGTCGCACATCGTGCTGCATACGGTCGATGCGGAGAAACGGAGAGCCGGCACGTTCAGCGGTGGCTTCATATGCCGCTGGCGTAAAGGCACTGTCAGTATATGCCAGAAAGCCAAAGACTAGCCCGTTGCGCTCGATCAGCGCCGGCTGTCTCGCCGTTGTGTCATTTACCCCAGCTCCAATATAGGCGATGCCGACGCTATCCAACACGCTCCGGGTCTGGATAATACCGGCAGCCCCCTGATTTTTTATATGATTGTTTGCCAATGAAACAACATCAAACCCAGCCTGTGCCAAGGCCGGCGCAGCTGCTGGCGGCGCGCGAAATACCGTGTCGTATGGCTCGACCACCACCCCGTCGATAAAGGGTGCCTCTAGGTTAGCAAAGGCAATAGCAGCCCCGGCAACGTATTCCCGGATTGCCTCGTAGGGGCTATCCCAGCCATAGCGCTGCATTTTTTTTTCTACAGTACGGCCCAGCATAATATCGCCAACCGCGATCAGCGTGGTAGTGACTGGCTGCTGGGCGTTGACTGGCTGGACTACCAAATAATCATGTGGTGCCGGTACATGATATGAGAATACCGTTTTCCAGGCCAGTAATCCAATAGCGCAAGCACTGCAGATAAGCAACACTGGCGCAGTCGCTTTGTGTAACGGACGGTTAAGGTAGCTCATAATGCCAGTCCGACTAATTGTATTTCGAGCTGGAGCTGTATGCTGAACTGATCGTGGACACGCCGCCGTGCTGTGCGCAAGAGTGCCATCACGTGATCCGCAGTGGCGTTGCCGGTATTGAGGCAGTAGTTGGGATGTATAGCGCTGAACATGGCCCCGCCGATTTGTTTGCCGCGTAATCCTGCTTTGTCCATGAGCCAGCCGGCCGGCACGCGTTGACCGCGGCATTGGGCCTGCGCCTCTGTTTCAAATTGTTGGCGCAAAGCTCTGTTTTTTACCGCTGGGTTTATAAAACTGGAACCAGCGCTCTGGATATCCTGGATGTGTTTGGCATTACGCTGGGCTATTGTTTGTTTAATGAGTATGTCCAGGTCAGTTTGGAAATCTCGACGGAGTGATAATAGTGTCTCCATAATAATCCAGTCTAAACCTTGCTTAAAAAAGCTATGCCGGTAGGAAAAATTACATTCATCTCGGCTAAACAGCCTGACTTCGCCTGACTGACGATGGACGGCACGGACCCACTCGACCGCATCCTTAATTTCTGTGCCAAATGCCCCGGCATTGCCCCGTACCGCACCGCCAATCGTACCAGGGATGCCGGCCAGCCGTTCGAGCCCAGACAATGAGCCGCGCGCTGATTGTTGGACGACCTGAATGAGCGGAGTTCCTGCCCCAGTCCTTAGTCCGGTATTCTGAATTGTTGTGGAGCGGTTAGCAAGATGGATAACCAGTCCTGGGAAACCATCATCAGCCACCAGGAGGTTGCTGCCGCCGCCAAGTAAAAAAACTGGGAGATTTTTTTTTGCCGCCCAATTCATCGCCCGGGTAAGGCTGTTTACGTCTGATGCTTCGGCGTACCAGCGCGCCGGACCGCCAATACCAAAAGTCGTCAGCGGGCCAAGTGGTTTGTTTTCCTGGGGGGTAAACATAGCTCTATTGTACTCAACTTATCCTCTGGGCACAAATTTAAAACCATAAGCCTTAGCTTGTTAATAATACTAATTATTGACAAAAAATAGTGCTTATGCTAGCATAAAATTTCTCGATAAAGCACATTATAGCTAAAAGGAGGTTGGTATGCCATATCAGCCAGGTCAGGAAATAGCCATTAAGTCAGCTCATGTTATTTGCAACAGCTGCCATTTCAATAACGGAGCGCTGCATCCACCAAACGACGGTGCTATTGTTTTTTCAGATAATATGCGGCAGTATTGTGGCCGTACTACGATGATACGCTCGGTAGAAAATAATGGTAGAATTATTCGGCTAGAGATCGACGAGGGAATAAATATATGGTCCCCGACATGGCTAGAGTCAGTCGTAAACCGCGAACAGGTATAATCTGTCCGCGGTCTTTTTTTGACACGGCTGGCCGTTGCGCTACAATAGTGAATACTATGCGTAAAATAGTACTCGATATAGAAACGAAAAACACCTTCCAAGATGTTGGTAAAAGCGATCCGGCAGCGCTGGATATTTCTGTATTAGTTGTCTATGATTATGTCACGAATAAATACATCGCTTATACTGAACCGGAGTTTACTGGGCTATGGAAATTACTGGAATCGACAGATCTTATTATCGGGTATAATTCTGATTATTTTGATATCCCTTTACTCAATAAATATTATCCTGGTGATCTGACCAAGATTCAAAGCCTGGATTTGTTAGCCGAAATAAAGAAATCTCTCGGCAAACGGATTCCGCTTGATTTTGTCGCGGCTGGTACGCTCGGCAAGGGAAAAACAGGCCACGGTTTGGATGCGATTACCTGGTGGCAGCAGGGAAATATTGATGCTATCAAAAAATATTGCCAGGCCGATGTCCAGATTACCAAAGAAGTATATGATTACGCGCTCAAAAACCAGTCCCTCAAATATAAATTAGTGAATGAAATTATTACCATCCCACTTGATACGGGTACCTGGGAGATAAAACAAACCTCATCGCTTAATTATACATTACCGCTATAACAAATATTAAAGTAGGCCCACGTGCTATCAGATTGTAATCGGCAGGAGCCGACGAAAGGTAGGCAGGGTGATTTTGTCGCACTGGTAGAACAGCGTTTGTATGCCATATAGCAGGCGAAGAAAAGGACGGTAGATAGTTTTCAGCAGAAAATCAGAAGGCGTTTTTCTAGAGACGGAGCACTGTCTTCGCGGTAATATCGTACCAACCGCCAGTTATGATTGGCGGTATTTATTTCTCTGTCTTGCTGAACCGCAGCGCTGCGGAATTAATGCAATAACGTTGTCCGGTCGGTCGTGGTCCGTCAGGAAACACATGGCCTAGATGACCGCCGCATTGCGCGCAGGTCACTTCGGTACGTTTCATACCGTGAGACATGTCAGGTTTTAGGCTGACCGCACCCCGCCGAATGCTGTCGTAAAAACTCGGCCAGCCTGTGCCTGAATCAAATTTTGTAGTAGAGGAAAAAATTGGATTGCCGCAGCCGGCACATTGATACACGCCGGTTTTTTCATTATGCAGTAAGGCGCCGCTGAACGGGGGTTCAGTCTGTTTGTTATACAGAATATTGCGCTGTTTCGGGGTGAGTTGGCTATTGTTTTGCATACTATAATACAGTATAACGCGTAGCAATAGAATGTACGAACCGTGCATTATACGGTATACTGATACATATAGACAAAAATAAAAAAATGGCCACTTCTCATCTCCATCCATTTAATCCATATCAACGCTTTGTTTTTTGGCCGCTATGGGTGCTATCTGTGATATTGACCGCTGTGATTAGCGGTATTTTATATTATTTTCTGGCGCAAAATTTATTACAGCAAACCAGGGCAGAGCTCGAAGGCATAGCCGTTAAAACAGCGGGTTTTATCCCGACCAGTATTCATGAAAATTTACAAGAACCAGCTGATCAAAAGTCAGCCGACTATAAACTGCTTGAACTGTATTTACAATCAATCATGTCAGGCAATCCGCAGATTGATGATATCTATACCTTGCGGCCGACTGATGATCCCGGGACCATGACATTTGTTATTTCGGGAGCAGAGACAGCAGACCATGACACAGACGGTGTTATCGATGAAGAGGAACAAAAAGCCATGCTTGGCGAACAATACGATATTTTCCAGGCGCCGAAAATTAAAGAAGGTTTAGCTGGTCCGGCCTCTGATGAAGCGGTAACCTATGATAAATGGGGGGGCTTGGTTATCCGGCTATGCGCCACTCACAAATGAAAACGGCGAGGCCGTGGCAGTAGTCGGCGTTGATTATAAAGCAGAAACATTAGCAGACAAACGCCAGCACATTTTTAATATTATTTTGTATATAAATTTTGCGCTGATAATACCGTTTGCCGTCTTGTCATGGTATACGTCGTGGCGCATTGGCCGCCCGTATCGCATGCTGGTAAAAGCGATGGATAGAGTAAGGCACGGAGAATTGGACTATACTATTAAGCCTCGACGCAAAGGGGAGGAATTTCTAATCGCGGATTTGTTCCACACCATGCGCGATACTCTGTACAAAGCCTGCCGTCGGGAACAGGCGAGCGATGACAATCGAGATGACAATATACGAACCGCCTAGTGATGTGGATTGGTAAGCACTAGTTTTCCCACGGCCATGCTGATTTGTATATTCAGCACTAATCCGTCACGCTGCTGAACAAACACTCGTTCTGACTGACGCTGCCATGTTTCAGTGGCGGTGACAACGGTCAGGGGAGCCTCTTTTGTTATGCGGCAGTTAATTTTCGGCGGTACCGCCAGGGTAACTTTGCCTACCCCGCTGTCGACAAGCACATCCATATTCTGCTGTAGCTGGCCGCTAAAATCAAGCATATATTCTCCTGCTCCGCCGCCGAAGCGAAGCCGGCTAGTGTTTGTATTGGCTAAGCCATAGAGATTTGCCCGCGCGGCACCAACCAGGCATTCGAACGAGCGCATTGGTATCTGATTTTTCTTAGAAAAACGCATGATTAAGTCAGAGGCACCGAGCTCTGCTTTTAGATGTTGCAGCTTGAGCCCACCAAGCTCCAGTTCTCCTTTCAGAGCACCGAGTTTTAACACTAATACCAGAGGCATGGTACCGATACGTAGATCCCAGTGCCGGGGCGTGCCGGATAAACGACGTAATACTGCCGAGACTTTATCCCAGTCCCATTCGTGTTGGGCTCCCAGGACGACCCGCCAGCCATTTGATGTAACCACTGGCTTGAACGGCTCTGCCGCATACATCGCCGAACCGGCGACAAGTTGTGTATCGTCACCCGGCCCCAGCCGCAGCAGACCGGCACCAAACTGGATTTCCAGCTGTGGCGCGCCTTTGGCGTCAGGAACCGGGATATTGATTTGTTCTGTTTGTGGCATAGTATTATAGTATAATATGAACATCATACCATGGCTAGGCGGATGCATTGCCGATTTGTTATACTATATATATGAATGAACTCGCCCTGTTTTTTATTATCTTGTTTGCCGGTATTTTATTTTCCAGTTTGTTTAACCGGCTGAATTTGCCATGGGTATTAGCTATTATCGTGGCAGGCGTAGTCGTCGGTCCGTACGGGTTTAACGTGTTTCAAAATACGCCGACGGTAGAATTTTTCGGGCAGGTAGGACTGGTTTTTCTCATGTTTATGGCCGGTCTGGAAATAAAGTTTTCGGGATTTTCCGGTTATCGTAAGGATATCAGCGTACTGACTGCTCTAAATGCGGGATTTCCGTTTGTCATCGGTCTGGGCGTCGGTTGGCTGTTTGGGTATGGCTGGCAGTCGATGCTGTTGATCGGCATTATCTTTATCTCGTCATCCATTGCCGTTATCGTTCCTTCATTACAGGCTCACAAACTGATCAAGACTCGTACCGGGAGCACTATCCTATCATCGACGATCATCCAGGATATTTTAAGTTTGGTGTTACTCTCGGTGGTACTGCAGGCCTCTGATCAAATTACACCACTGCCGCTGCCGGCGTTTTATACAATTTTATTTGTATTACTGTTGGGACTACGCCTGCTCATCAGCCGGCTGCACCGCATGCTGACGTCCCCCCAGCTCAAGTCAAATAAACTGATGCGCGGGCTGAAGAAATTTTTTGATATGCGCGGCCGGAACATGGATGATCATTTTCAGCGGGAGCTTCGTTTTGTCTTTATTGCACTTTTGGCCGTGGTCATATTATTTGAATTCCTCGGCCTGCATCCGATTATTGCCGGGTTTTTTGCCGGACTGATTTTTGCCGAATTTATTACCAGTGATTTACTCAAAGCCAAGCTTAATGTGATTAGCTACGGGCTGTTTATCCCCGTCTTCTTTATCATCATCGGTGCCCAGGCAGATATCAGTATTATTACCAAAACCGGCGGTGCGCTGTCACTTATTATTGTTATTGTGCTTGCTTCGATGGGAGCGAAGTTTATCAGCGGGTTTATCGCTGGAAAGTTGCGTAAACGCCGCACCCAGGACGCGCTGTATATGGGCGCAGCTACCATGCCCCAGCTGTCGACGACATTAGCCACGGCTTTTGCCGGTTTAGAATTAGGGATTATTGATGAACGGTTGATTACGGCTTTTGTGATACTTAGTATTATCACAACACTGACTAGCTCGCTGTTGACCAGGTATTTGGCCGGTCGGGTTTCTGTCGCGAAGTAGTTAGGCCAGCGGCACGATGAAGTCCATGATAATGCCGGCCAGCAGCGCCAGACCAGATAAGATAAAGATAAAAATATAATTCCATTTTTCTTTGGACGTGCGCAGAGTACGGAAAATATAGCGCATGGCTTGCCGGTCGTCATCTGATACGGGCAGTGTTTTTATTTTATCGAGAAGATGGTGATCCTCGATAATTGATGCGCGTTTTTTCGAGATTTGATAACGGTGAATAAAATAGATAATAAAGCCGATCGTGCCAATATACCAGGCTATTTGCACCCAGAGAGGATTGTAAAAATTTAATACAATAATTACGCGGTAGGCTAGGGTAGCGATGATGCCGGACCAGAAAAAGAACAGACGGAGTGCCGGTGAATGAACTTTTGTATGGGGCATATAGTAAGTATTATTATTAATAAACGGTTTCAGTATAGCACAATCAGGTTGCGTTGACCGCAGGCATAACATTGCGGTAAGCTGGAGATATAATACATAACAAACAGAAAATAATGGAATGTGTTATCCTGACAAATAAATATAATAACCAGACTAACGAATTATTACGGCACGCATGCCGCCAGCGGGACATCCAGTACCGGCCGCTCGATGTACCGGAGGTTAATTTTTGTGATGTACCCCACCTCGCTCCCGGCACAATGCTGTATCGGGTTGCCACGCAGTGGAAATATATGGTTTTGGAACAGATGCTGTTGCATCCGAAGGTAGCGACGCTGTATAAAACGGCAACGCACTATCCACGCTATGCTAGCCTGCAGGAGCAAAAAGCCGGCCTGCCTATTCCGCGGACCGTGTTTTATGTTAATCGTGAATACCTTGATCAGTACATAGACTATGTCGGTGGTTTTCCTATGATTATAAAAATTATGGGCCGCAGCCATGGCGTCGGGGTAATACGGATTGATTCACGTGAAGCGCTAGTGTCGACACTGGATTACCTGGAGACAACTAAGGAATATTATGTATTGCGTGAATTTATTCGGGCAAAAAAATCGGCTCGATTGGTGGTACTGGGCGATAGAGTTATTGCCAGTGCGGAGTATGATATTATACCCGGGGATTTTCGTACCAATGCAAGCGAGACAGCCACCGCGCATGCACAAACCTTTTCAAAAGCGATCCAGCAGACGGCGGTCAAGGCAGTGCATACTCTTCGCCTGGAAAACGGCGGCGTGGATATATTAATCAACGACCAGGGGCATTATGTTATTGAGGTTAATTTCCCTTGTTTTTTCACCCGGACCCAGCAGGTAACCGGCATTGACATTGCCGGATCCATACTGGATTATTTAGTGGCTAAGTCTAAGCGGTTAAAATAAAGCAGAGCACTCAGATGCTTCGTTATGTGGTCAAGCGTTTTTTTGATTGGACACCCAGTCCCATTTTCTGATGTTACTGATGATCTAGAGATCCAGTAAGGCAAACATAATGCAGACGACGTACCTCACGTGCCTGGTAACCGGTTATTTTTATTATTTTTCGGTTTTTTTGTCTACTCTGATTCTTTCTCCTTATGTATTTTTATTTAATGTCTTTGTCGATCTCTGCACTGATTGATTCACTTTAGTTCATCGCAGTACTGTTATTTAGTGATATTAAATACTGCTATGGCACCGTCCTCATATTCATATCCGCTGACCGTAACCGTGTCGCCAACCTGGAGTAGGCCCTGGGCAACAGCCTTGCTGCAGTTTATTGTTTTAGTATTAATTAGGCAGGTACTAGGGATATACTGGTAGTCAAAGGATAATTTCTTACTTAATCCAGGGCTGCCGGGCTGTTCATACAGCAAATGCCAGGTATCAGCACTGTCAGCCGTGGCCGGCTGATTGAGTGAACCATTTTGGGTAAAGTCAGCCTGGATAATATCATTAAAGGTAATACTGCTGATAATGCCAGCAAAGGTGGCCTCTAGCCGGTCAGCCAGTGCGGTCTCAGTCGCGCCCCAGGTAAAGCGGTACATATAGTCGTCTTTGTCGATGTATAACCAACCACCATTATCTGTAGCTAGATCGTCACGCTCCAGCCTGATACCGTCATAACCGTCTACAGCAACATCGGTTCGGGTATAATTATCGGCCATCAGGGATTTAATTTCTTCCCATGTATCTAATGTTTCTCCGTCCAGTTTGGAAACCATGACAGTAAAACTGCCATAGTCAGATGCGCCGTTCAGATCTTGAACGCTGGCGAAGAAAGCGGTGACAGGCGGCGGCGGACCGGTAAAGGCATCCTCTATATAATGCCAGCTGTTGGGAAATTTGAGTTGGTAACCGTAGGCATTATTGGTAAAAGTCTGCCAGCCAGCCGGATTGTTAGAGCTGTCGGCGTTGCTATTAGTATGGCTGGCGGTATTTGTGGTCGGTGTCGCATTCACATTTGTATTGGCATTCGTATTTTCATTACCCTGGTTTATGACCAGCCATACAACTATGGCCGCGATAATAACAGCTAGTATAATCAGGATGATAGCTAAGGATGAGATGCCATGTTGTTTTTTTAATGCCATAGTATTATATTAGTTATAAGTTTTTTAATAAGACACAGTCAGTGTGTTCCTGGTCAGCACGGCAGCCCACATTTTCATAGGCGCCCTCCGCTTTGTTACACCACGGGAGTTCCCAGGTACATGGTTTGATGATTTCTTCAGTGTCTTTATCAGTTATTTTCTGCGGCCAGGACCAGTCGCAGTAATAGGTGCGGTCTTCAGGATCAAGACCTGATGCCGATGTATTAATGTTTTGCCTTGTCGCACCATTTGTTGCTTTGTTTGTAATACGTGTCGTATTTGTAGCAATTGCACTCTTATTATTACTGTTATTTTCATTTGTATCCTCTGCTGTTGTTTCGTCCTCTATTTTATTCCACAGTTCAGCAACCTTTGCGGCAGTCGGCTGGTAGCTGGTTTTTTCGGTGCATTATTCATCGCAGTTGCGTTTGCTGGTACTAATCTATGCAGAGCATCTGACTGGTAACCATGCCATTATCAATTGTCGGATAACACCCCACAACACGCTCACATGTCGGACAGGTACCGGTAGTGATGACCTGTCTGCCAGCATCTATCTCTGCTTGTTCGGCATCTGTTAAATCTACCAGGCACACCCCAGTTTCGCAGTCATCGAAATCATCACATTCCGCGTTGCCGGTAGCACGTTGAAAAGGATAATCAGTGCCACAATAACGGGCACAGCGATAACAAAACCAACGGTAGAAGTAATACTTTTCTGGCGTTATGTTTTTGATTCATGATATTGTTCCAGCGGACTTATTTTTCAGAACGATGCTGAAATGCTATGCGTTCGATAATGTATTAAGCAGAGATTCAAAATTTTTCATGATGAGATTTTTATTATCAGAGTCTTCCAGCTGACGATCTACGTCTTCACGGATATTGGTCAAATCTTTCAGCGCTTCTGCTTTTTGCTCATCAGATAAGGCGCCTGTCCGCAGCGCCTCGTCCAGCGCGCGGGGGATTTTGGAGCTGACGGCATCCAATATCTCCGGGATATCTTTATTTTCTGAATCAGTCATCAACAGCTCTATTTCCCGCATTAACCGGCCGCCTGGCTCACGCATACGTTCGAATTGGTCTCCTTCATAATTCATAAAAATGTATGGTTAGTTATTATATCTGTCTAATAATCAGATAATATCTAGGTATAATTATACCTGCCTGAAGAAGATGAGATACATCGGTAACACCTCTCGTATTAGGGTAGAATAAACC
>CAYPXF010000009.1:0-45559 GCA_964415025.1 uncultured Gammaproteobacteria bacterium
ACAGGTGTCACCCTATTATACCCCATGTGTCACCCTGTGGTGTTAACTGTACAGGAGTTTATAGAGGTATATTTTTTTGATATACTGTATAGGGGGTCGTACCTTGGCAACCGATAACCAGCGTGAGGGAGTTTTTTATGCATCTAGAAATTGTTCGTACCAAACGCATAACAAATTGCCATCATACTATCCCAAAAAGCAGAATTCGGCGCTGGCCAGACAAAGGCAAACGCATTAAGGTAAAAGTAAAACGCAGGATTCCTATCCCAGTTCATGATAATTTTCATTTTCTGTTCCAAAACAGTTATATCTGGGAAGTTATCAAAAAGCTTAAACAATGGCGTAAACAGCTCAAGCCGCCATTAAACGCCCGGCAACGCCAAAAACGGAAATATCCGTTTTACCTGCGTTTTACCAATCGGCAGCACATTGCTTTTTACGAGTTATTCGGTTTTTTCCCAGAACAACTCGACCATAAGGGCAATTTTAAGCAGGCGATGGAAGTATTATCAGCGCATTTTACCGTACCCGAGGAGCCATTTGAAGCGTTTGTAAGGTGGGTCAAGAGCCATCAGGCCAGCTAACCAGCAGTTACATGCTGCTGGTTTTTTTTAGAACCAGCCGCTTTTAATAGGTTTTTTCCTTAGACTGGCAGTACCGTCCTTGTCCACCACAAATTCATACGTCCGTCCCTTAATCTTCATTTCCAATCGCTGCTCGGTGCGTGTTTTTTTGGCTTCTTTCATGAGCGGGTAAAACTTCTTCATTTTTTCCTTGTGGGAAAAGTATGACAGCATACCGTCTTCGTCGACGATATCGTCCTGAAAGTCAATAACCATAGATAGTATTGTTAATTATTTAATGCATGGTAAAGCCAAGCGCATGTTCGAGCAGGTGCTTGACGTGCGGATATGCGCGCAACTGGAAGCCGATCGGCTTAAACACTTCGAAGGCAACGACTCGGCTAAACACAGCGTGCGGCAGGGTGGTAATATAATTAAAATCAGATACTGATGTCGGGTCATGCAAATCAGTATTGCGGTTGGCACTGTATCCGCTCAAGTGGTTGCAGCCGACGGTCACCTGGTCAGCTAGCTTATCCACGGTATAGCGGTATTCTTCACTCTGTTTGGCGACCTCTACTTTGAAATGCGCGAGGTCAATGCAAAACCCGCCGATTTTCTTCACGTGGACATATTTTTTTATTTGGTCATCGGTGTTGAGCTCTAGATACAGGCTCTGGTAATGCCCCCGCCACTGCTCGAGGATTGGAAAATGTGATTCATGGATGGTGAAGTATTTTGTCTGGAATTGATTTTTGAGCAAGCGAATCTCTTCCCTGGTCGTATCTTCTCTTATATGGACCAGGGGAATTTTTTTTACACAAGAGTTGGCCAGAGCGGGCAATAAGTCTTTACGTGCGCGCGGAGTAAACGTCTCCATAAACAAAGCGATCTCGGTGAGCTGGTGCTTGTTAATTTCTGCCAGCTTATCTTGCCATTCAGTCTTTGTGCGGCCGGTAATGCTGACGAGTAGTTTTTTATGTTTCATATTATCAGTATAACAAATTATGCAATTTTTTTCCTTAATAAAACCCGATTTTGTATAATCGGGTTTATTCGGTGTAATCAATGGTTCCGTTAATTATCCCTCTAATTAGTTTGAGTGTCTGCGGAATACTTGCCTTGATCAGATCATCGCTATTACAGCAAGTCTGGCGAGCCGGACGTTTTTCGGTTTGTGTTTTTTTTGGTTTTTTCTTCTTTTTGTGAGTGAGATTGTACAATCGCTGGTATGCCTTCGCCCTGGCAATAGTAGTCCGGTAATATAAGCGTTGGTAAGCTTGCCGTAAAATGTTTTTCTGTATATTTTGGGACAATGTATCCCACGACCCTTCCGCCGATGCCTGCACCGCAGTCTGTGCGGTGCTGCTAGCAGTATGGCCAGCGTATTCCGCGATTGCCCGGGACAGTGCAGTTCGAACCTCGTCATATGCCATGCGGTATTGTTTTTCTGCGCTGCAGGATTCCCATGTTTTGATGCTAATATTGAACAGCTCCTGCAGACCAGCATGGTAGTGCGTCTCGTCAGCTGATATTTTTTGAATATTAGCAAGTAATGATATGGTCAATTGACGAATGTTTTCTGTAAAAGAAAGCGCGCGCCTGCCCTGCGGTGATTTTTGTTTCATTATCTCTCCCCATACGGTAAGGTGCTATATACTATTGTGTCAGTATATAAAAAAGCAAGGACTTACGCAAATAGGATTATTCATGGTCTGCGCCGCAAGCGGCGATAGTACGGCGCATATCTGCTGTCGTCCATGATATCATCGAGCTCGGCTATCCTGGCAAATGTCTGCCAGCTCGTTCTGATAATAGGTAGCGGATTATGACGGTGGCGCCACATAAAATATCTGGCCTTGGGATCGCCCGGATTACCGCTGCCAAAATCACCGTACTGTTTTCTATATCGGTCATATTGGCGGTCAGATCCAGCACGGGCCAGGATGGACGCGGCACCAACCACAGTATAGTTCGTATCAGCCTGGTGTTCAGGGATCAGCCGCATTTTTACGGGCAACCTTTTGGGGAGGGTAATTTTTTTATCAGCTAAGCGCTGTGCCCACGCTCGACTGACAAGGCGCTGCCAGCGAACGTGGAACAAGCGGTCAGTTACTTCCCAGTTATCTATCAGTGCGTGAGTAAATGGCGATTTGCTATGCAGTGTACGCAGTATTTTCAGCAAGGCAATCATTTCCCAGGTGTTTAGATTGAATGTTTTATCGTCAATTTCCTGCGGCGGTATGTGCCGTACGGTATAGGCGCGGGCAGTTTTTTTAATCTCCTTTTCCAGCCTGTCTCTCTCTTTTTTCGTTAATAGCTTACTATCCTTAACGCCGATTTTGTCCCAGCGGGCAATTGTTTTTTTGTCAGCCACTACACCAGCAATAAAAACACTGCCAATGCAGGGGCACTTGGTAGCATCGTCGATGCCGGCGTGGATGTTAGGAAGTGATTTCATTATAGGCAGCATTTATTGTAGTTGTCCCGCAGCCGGCTGTCAAACTTGGCGCTATTGACAATATTCTGCTATCTGCTATGCTGGTATGGCAGTGAGTCTTTTTTAGGATAATTCTAGTAACCAGGTTAGGTTTTTAGAAAGAGCGGCACAATGCCGCGCAAAGGTCTTCCTAAACAAGATAGCACGTTAATAAGTAAGTTTAGGCAGATCATGGCAAAAAAACTTTTTGTCGGAAGTCTTTCCTATGACGTAACCGATGATCAGCTGGCGGAGTTTTTCGCCCAGGCTGGCACGGTTGAGTCTGCCAAAGTCATCATGGACCGTATGTCCGGCCGCTCACGCGGATTTGGCTTTGTGGAAATGGCTAACGACGACGAAGCCCAGACAGCTATGGACACGCTCAACGGCAAGGAAATTGCCGGCCGCGCTATTGTGGTCAATGAAGCACGTCCGATGAAAGAACGCGCCCCGCGCGGTGACTATCAGAGCTAAGGACTTCTCACATATTCTAAAAAAGACCTTCAGTAAATGGGGGTCTTTTTTTGGTATGCCGGGCACATCTATCGTGGTACAATGGGGTCATGAGTAAAAAAACAATATTAATAACGGGCAGCGGCAGCGGAATCGGTAAAAGCACGGCCATGACACTGGTTCGGCGTGGCCATGATGTTTTAGCGACTACGCACCATCAGGAATCAGCTGATGAACTTCAGCGCATGGCGAAACAAAAAAAGCTGCCGCTTACTGCGTTTAAGCTGGATATTACCGATCCGGACGACCGGCAACTAATAACCGAGTATAGTATAGACGTGCTGATTAATAATGCCGGTATCGGCGAGTCAGGCTCGCTGGCCGAGATCCCGATACAGAAAATCAGGGATAATTTTGAGGTGAATGTATTCGGCAGTCTGGCGCTCTCACAGCTTGCATTGCAACAAATGCTCCCGCGTAACAGCGGTACAATAATTTTCATCAGCTCATTGGCCGGACGGATTGTATCTATGCCGTTTTTGGGGCCATATATCATGACAAAATTTGCCCTGTCGGCCACGGCCGAAGACTTACGTAACGAGCTGCGCTATATAACTGATAATGTGCATGTCAGCGTAGTAGAGCCCGGAGCCTACCATACCGGGTTTAACCAGAAAAATATTGCCAAAAAGTACGAATGGATGGATGCAGGCTCATATTTTTACGCTGTTATTGACCGCATCAAACGGCGGGAAACCACGCAGTTCAGGCTGACTGAATCCCGTTCACTTGATTCAATTGTGTGCAAGATTGTCAGCGCGGCAGAAGCGGACAAACCAAAACTCCGTTACTGCGCTCCCTGGTGGCAGTGTGCGGGTGTACGAATGTTGCGGATGCTGGGAAAATAACATCACCCGACCGACCGGGGGATGGTGGTGGGCAGGCGCGATAAAAATTCGGTGTTGAGCGCCGAGGAAAATTCCGAAAATGAACTGACCGTAATTATGTTATTATTTTGCCGACCGATGAGCACGACTTCGTCTCCGATTTTGGCGCCGGGTATTTTCGTCACATCTACCATAAAAAGATTCATGTTGATAAGACCGGTGATGCGGGCCTTTTTACCACGTATTAGCACGTGACCTTTATTCGACATTTCTCGCGGATAGCCATTGGCATAGCCAACCGGGATGACGGCTATTTTCATTTTCCGTGTTGCCTGGTAGCTGGTACTATAGCCGATAAACTCGTCCTTTTTCACTGATTTGATGTGCATAATGTTAGTTTTCCAGGTCAGCACGCGCTTCAGCGGATTATCCCTGGTTTTATTGATGCGCATCAGATGCAGGTTATAAATGTCCGGGCTGGGCCAAAACCCATAAGCTGACACGCCAATCCGTACCAGGTCACGGGTTGTTTTCGGCAGGGAGAGCGCGGCCGATGAATTGGCCATATGGATGAGCTGTGGTTTAGTGCGTCGTTTTTTAAGCTGAGCAGTAATCCGGTCAAATTCTTTTATTTGCCGGACAATGCGGAATTTATTAGCCAGTGCCTCCGCCCCGGCTAAGTGCGTGCATAGGCCGCTGAATCTGATATGGCGCTTGTTTTTTCGGATCAGGGCGACTGCCTGGGAGAGTTTTTTGGTCGGTAGGCCGGTGCGGTTGCCGCCTGTTTCCAGCTCCAAATGGACGCGAGTCGGGCGGTCAACTTTTTTGGCAACAGAAATCGCTTTACGTAATTTTTGGAGATCAAAAATAAAAAATTCAATGTTATTCTGGATAATCCAAGGTAGGTCCCGGTCGTATAAAATTCCCATGATGACGATGGTGTTGTTCTGGGTTTGCGTCTGCCGTACTTCATACGCTTCATAGCTGGAAGACACGAAAAAGTGCTCAATACCGCAGGCTTCGGCCATGGGAACGATTTGCTGCATCCCATGACCGTAGGCGTTTGCTTTTACTACGAGTGAGATGATCGGCTTGCCACCAATCTGCTTACGTAAAAACTTAATATTAGCGTGCAGGGCTGATTGGCTTAAAATAATCCTGGACGAGTGCTTGACCGGAATGGTATCTGCCACAGACGGCAGCAGCTTGTTTTTTTCTTTTGGCATGAGTAGAGTATAACAAAAAAGATTACATCATCCAAAATTACGATTTTTTTTCAAAGTATTTTCAGTTAATTTATCCTGGAACGACCTATCTGTTTATTTGGCCAGTGATTAAAACAATATTTTAGGAATATAATATTGAATATGGTGTATATAATAAAGCTGGTAATTTGTTTCCAAGTATAAGTTCGAAATTGCCTGTCTCGGGCTATCTTTACTGGTTATACTACTAATAATTTTTTATATAATTTCGGGATATATTACAAGGTTAGTACGTGGAGAAGAAAATAAAAAACTGCCAAAAACCACCCTAAATTCATAAATAAAGGGTAATTTTTTAGTTATGCTTTAAAATTAACTTTTGCCTTTTCTCTTTTTTGCCTTTTCTTCAAGCATAATCCTCTTTGCCTCTAGTCTTTTCGCGGTTTTGTGAGATTTTGATTTTTTCTTTTTACCTACGCCTGTGTCTCTTTTCGCCATATATATTTTATTAATGATATTATGTATCGTATATCATAAGGTCAAATAAAGCAATATAAAGAAGTTTTAAAAATAAATCTATACATTGCCTGTCCGCCTTGGGAGGAAGGTTCGTTAGATTTTTCTTATATGGAAGACTTAATTCAGGAGATGATTTTTATAAATTAATGATGTTATATTTATGAAAAAATATTTGATAATAATTTTTACGTCATCATTTATTTTCTCTGCACAAAATGTGATGGCTCAAGTTAATGTTGGTAATTACGGAGGATGCATTTTAAATATAACATCGATATAACAAGAACTACAAATAAAGAAGAATGTCTACATATTAGTGAGAATAATTGCTATTTTCCAAATATTCACCTTTATTATAGGGGTGATTATAAATTTTATTTTATGAAGATTGTAAGGTGGATAAGAATTCTGCTTTAAACTCGAATAAGAGAGTTTAGAAATATCTAATGAGTGAAGAATATTTTTTAAAAAGTGTGAAAAAAAATAATTGGAAATTTCAGCTTTATTTAGAGCAGCAAGGTAATAAGATTACAATTGCTGGGGGAATGTGCTAACCAAGGATGCTGAGAGGAGTAATTTTTGGAGTAGGTATTATATTTTTATATTTTTGGCGGTATTGTGCTAACTGTTTTTCTGTATTTTGTTCTAAGGAGGAGAAAAAATTATAAATAAGACCTCCCCACATATAGTAGTGGGGCTAGCCGTTCGAGGTCTTGGGACGCTTTTACCCCCGAGGGGAGGAATTCGGCTCTGGAGCGTCATGGGTCTTCGAATAACTCAGAATATCGTGCCGCCCGCGCCCGCGGTCTCGACTGAAACTTTTCAGTCACTTTCTTCCGCTCGCGCCCCTCGTCCTCGGTGGCACCCCCGCCTACCTTGCCAGTTCGGCGGGCAGGCCGGTCCGCCAAAGCGAGACTGTGGTAACTCAAAGATACAGAGGGTGGCTAGAGGGAATTCCGCGTCGCCAAAGGCTCCTTGCCCTGGGCAGCGCCAAACGCTCCTTTTTAGTCGCGTTCGTCGACGCTCGACTTCGCTTATCAGCTTGTCTCGCTTCTGCCCGTTCGATTCCCTCTTCAACTCATACCAAAAAAAGTTCCGCTACCCACAAGGGGTACCGCAACTTTTTCTGGGGGCGCGATTGGAAGCCGGTTATAACCAATTTACTTAGGGTTTTGGGAGACACCGAGTATATAAATGCATTTCTGGCAAAGTTTGAGGCGATTAGGTATTTAGTTGAGGCGCAAGTGCAGGTTTAACCATTAACTCTAGTGATGATAGCGTTATTTGAGTGGCTGTCTGCTGTGGATAAGTAGCATTGTTTTTTTGCATACAGGGATTATATTTAAGGCATCATAAATAATAATCTAATTATTATCCATAAAACTATGCATAAAACCCCTGGAAACCAAATGTGGTCGCTTTTTGCAGTGGTTGGATTGGTTTTATTTGGGACTGTGTTGATCCCAACGGGCAACGCTGAAGCATATTCCTATCCCGGATTTAAATGGGGAGTGAATTATATGCGTTACGAGCTGAATATCGCGGGCTGGGCAAGCCACCCGATTCATAATGCAAAAAACACTTGGAATGGTGCGGAATCGCCGTTCTTGTTTAATTATTTGACTGATAGTGGATATCCTGTCCAATATGATGGACATAATATCGTAACAAGGGCAAGCCGCGGTACATCTAAACCGCTTGGTGTCACCACGGTTTATTGTAGCGGCGCGCCCTGCTCCTCCGGCAGGACTATTATTGAGGTTGATGTTGAATTTAACGATTCACATCCTTGGGGTGCCTACGGAGAACCGAACCTTTATGATCTAGAGAGTGCAACAGTACATGAATTTGGGCACGCTTTACACTTAGGTCATTCTAGTTATTGGTGTAATTATAGCTGGCGGGCAAGTATGTGTGATGGCCTGGCAAAAGGCGAATTCTCCCGGCGGTCTCTTAGCAGTGATGACAGTAGTGGAATAAATTCTATTTATTAAATAATATACAATTATGAAAAAAATTAACAAGGTATTATTAATTGGTGTTCCTATTATAATACTGTTAGCAGCGGGGTATTGGTTTATGGCGCCTAATTATAGGAACGAAATTGCGAGGGGTAACATTGATAATAAAAATCAAGATAGTCGTGTTTACGCCTCATTGAACACTTTAAGAATAACAAGAGATATTGATGTGTATACAAAAGAAGCGACCGCAATTGTAATTGGGGAGTTTGTGCGCGAGGGAGGATCTCAGTGGAACGGTGATAGGACATATATTAATACCGCAACTTATTTTACAGTGTCTGAGGTCCTCAAAGGCGATATACAGCCTTCTACAGAAATTAAACTACTTCGATGGGGCGGAGAAATTGATAACCAGGTTCAAACTATGGATGGTGCATTTATTTACAATGAGGGGAAAAAGAATCTGCTATTTTTAGGTACCGATGAGGACGGCAATTGGGGAGTTTTTCAGGGTGATTGGGGACAGTTCATTGTAAACGAAGACAATACAGTTACAAATTTCTCTGATGAAACGGTGATTTTGTCGGATTTTAAGAGCGAGATAAGTAAGCGGGTTGAGTAAACAGTCAGCAAACAAAAAAGCCTTATATATGGAGGCTTTTTTGCATTGGTTCAAATAGCTTCCGAATGGGGTAGCTAGAGGGAATTCCGCGTCGCCAAAGGCTCCTTGCCCTGGGCAGCGCCAAACGCTCCTTTTTAGTCGCGTTCGTCGACGCTCGACTTCGCTTATCAGCTTGTCTCGCTTCTGCCCGTTCGATTCCCTCATCAACTCATATCAAAAAAAGTTCCGCTACCCACAAGGGGTATCGCAACTTTTTCTGGGGTCCCAAGCGTAAGGTTAATTGTACCAATTTACTTAGGGTTTTGGGGGATAGTCCCGTATATGGATATGTTTTTGGCGAAGTTTGAGGTAATTAGGTATTTGATAAATGAGCAAAGGCGGGTTTAGCCATTAACTCTAGTGATGATAGCGTTATTTGAGTGGCTGTCTGCTGTGGATAAAAAGCATTTGTTTTTTTCGTAAACCGGATAAAATTAAGATAGTACAAGCGATAATTAAGTATTAATAAAAAATTATGCCTAAAATCTTTAAAAAAAGAGTTTGGCTGCTTTTCGCATTGGGGGGAATGGTTTTGGTCGGAACCATTTTTTTTCCAGCTGACAGCGCTCAAGGGTATACTTATGGTGGGTATTTTTGGAGTACCGCCAGAGCTAATTTCTATAATGATATAGCAGGATGGGATCCAAATCTAATTACAGCCCCCGCAGATACCTGGAACTGGGCAGGTTCCCCATTTCGGTTCGTGTTTAAAGGAAATAATGTGTATTCCCAAGGTGACGGGAAAAATACAATAGGGACATATTATCGCTCATTCAGCGCTGTTGCCCAGACATATATTGTTAGTCATTCAGGATCGTCGCTTAATGAAGTAGATGTAATAATTAATACAAAATATGGCTGGGGTTGTTGTGGAGAACCAAACCTATATGATGTTAGAAATGTTATGACTCACGAATTCGGCCACTGGTTAGTGCTTGGTGATCAATACAATGCTTGGGATTATTTTGATACTATGTATTATACGACATATCCCGGGGAAACACGTAAAAGAACTTTGGCCGGCGATGACAAAAATGGTATTAATTACATCTATTAAATTTAATTTATAATAATATGAAAAAAACAATATTATTCATTGCCATCCCATTACTGTTAATCATCGTAACGGTTGGCTGGTTCAAGGTTGATCAGAGCAATAACAAAAAAGAAATTAACGCATACTTAAGCGAGCGTGTGCCAAAAGGTTTTGGTGATAAAACATCGGTGGAGATGCGAGGATTGTTGCCGAATGATCCAACCACGGAAAACATAACGCAAGCATCTGATTTGATAGTACAGGGCACTATTGAGTCAATTGGCCAGCCGTATAAAACAGATCAGGGTGAGGTTTACCACGACATTACAGTGGTTCCAGATAAGGCATTTAAAGATAATGTTGGAATTACCCCTGGACAATCTTTTAAGGTGGTGGTACAAGGCGGGGAAATCAACGATGCTGTTTATTGGGGATTAAATATTCCATCGTTTAAAGAAAGGGAAAAAGTAATATTATTTCTCGGAAAGGTTGATCAAACCGGCTTAACGGCTGATTATTTTATTAGCTATGATTCGTTTGGTAAGTTATTGGTAGAAAATGAAAAAGTTCACGGTATCAATCACGAGGACGGATTGGTAGATATGAGTTTAGAACAATATATTAATAATTTGCAGGATATTATTTCAGCACAGAAATAGAGATTTTGTAGCCCAAAAAACGGCCTAATAATAAGACCGTTTTTTGTTTTAGTTCAAACAGCTTCCGGGTGGGGTGGCTAGAGGGAATCGAACCCTCGTCCTCGGTGCCACAGACCGATGCACTAACCACTGTGCTATAGCCACCACGTCGGAATTGCGCTTCACCTTGCACTTCTGGCTGACGCCAGCAGTTTCAGGTTCCGCGCATTCCTCCTTTTCCTCGTCAGCACAGGGCTGACTCGGTTTTTTTAGTTTTAAATCCTTTCTCCTTTTCCTCACAAATGCTTTGCATTTGTTTAAATTATTTTTTCAAATTTCTCTGGTGCGCGGGAGAGGGATCGAACCTCCACAGCCTTGCGGCCACATGGCCCTCAACCATGCCTGTATACCAGTTCCAGCACCCGCGCCTATGCGTATAAAGTGAGTTTTAGTATAGCCAATGCTTTGATAATTTTCAAGCGTTTTCGTTCTAGACAAGGCACTTGCGGGACAGGGTACATTTTCCGGAGTAGGAGCAGTGATTCACGTTTGCCGTATTTGAGAGAGTAAGTACTTTTTCGTCTGTCTGAAAAAAGATGTCCTGTCACGTTGAGTAATTTATTATTTCTACTTTTGAGCCAAGTAATATGCCGTAGACTACCTGAATTGAAAACGAGGTAGTACATGAAGCTATTTGGCCAGCGTTTATCCCAGTAGGAGTAGAAGGTGCCATCACCATCGAAGTGTCCGCGTAAGAAATCAAAATAGTATTTATCAGGAATACGTAGCGCGCCCATGGTCTTAGTTTTCGCGGGAGTCAGGCCGACAGTAAGCAGGAAATTATATAGCCTGACATTACTGAATTGGATTCGTGGTACACATTTCTTACTATATCCAGATACTTTATTGGTTATTCGAACATTCAGATCAAAACACCTCATACACAGCGCTAACTGCTCTCTATCCTTGGATGTTAGATCAATATGGCGACCATCCTTTGACAAATTGCCGTCAGTTGTTATTAATCCTATTGCGTACACTGTTTCCGGAGAAAACGTATAGCGCGCCTTATGAGGCGTCGTGATTTTTTCGTAATGATTACTCATCAGTAGTAAGCGTCTACCATTATTACTACAGACTATTAGCAGATAATAGTCCCTGGGGCGTGTTTAAACTGCGGTTTCTTTGAGCCGTTTTTTATAGCCGCGCTTGAGAAAGTACAGCTTGGCCCGGCGCACCTTTGCCTTTTTCGTTACCTCAATTTTGGTAATGGTCGGAGAATGTAAAGGAAATATTTTTTCCACGCCTACTCCTTCTGAAACTTTCCGGACAGTAATAGTGCCGGACAGTCCTTTGCCGCCGTTACAAGCGATAACCAGCCCCTCGAATTTCTGGATGCGTTCTTTTTCGCCTTCTTTAATCTTCTGATGGACGATAACAGTATTGCCAGGCTGGATGTCTGGTACGTCTTTTTTCACCTTGTCCTGGTTTAATTCATGTGCTGTAGTCATAGCCAAAACAGTTTTATATAATTAATTAGTACATACTAGCATACCTATTCTGCCGGTGGGTGTCAAGGCAGTTGACTGATGCCCTATTTTACATTACTATAGTTTGACTATTGCTCTTTATTCATACTACAGATGGCCACTATCATGCTATACTTGAGAAAAGGAGACTTGTTATGGAACTATTGCACATACTCACCCTC
Source organism: uncultured Gammaproteobacteria bacterium (assembly GCA_964415025.1). Lineage (GTDB taxonomy): Bacteria > Patescibacteriota > Patescibacteriia > UBA10025 > JAHIVO01 > CAYPXF01. The sequence continues at coordinate 12,117 of CAYPXF010000009.1, forward strand.
TTTATGGCCGGTGTGGGTGCTGGCGTGGCAACCGGATTTGTGGGCGCCTCGGCAGCCATTATCATCACTCCTATACTGGTATTATGGCTCGGTTACCCGGCATATACGGCGGTTGGTATTAGCTTAGCCACCGACGTGTTTGCTTCGCTCGTATCAGCCGGCATATATTATCGGTACGGTAATATCGCCATGAAGCGGGCGGCAGTACTGGCAGCCATTGCCGTGGCAGCGACAGTTGCGGGCAGCCTGCTTTTTAACGCAGTAGCTGATCCGATTATTGTTCTAGGGACGACAGCCGGCATTTTATTTATGGCCGTACAGCTAATACGCCGGCCGCTCGACATACGCATTCGGGAGCTGCAAAAAGTAGCACTGTTCCGCCATGCGGCGCGTTACCCCGCAGTCTATATCTCCGTTACCGGCATACTAATCGGCTTGATTGCCGGTGCGTTTGGTGCCGGCGGCGGAATGATGATACTGATCATACTGACGCTTGTGCTCGGGTACCGCGTGATACATGCGGTCGGCACCTCGGTGCTGATCATGGTGGGCATTGCCTTGTCTGGGGCAATTACGCATTTTGCTCATACCGGCGTGCCGTATCAAACATTGATCTGGACGGTGAGCGGCGGTATTATTGGAGGTGTTATCGCGTCGCGATATGCCAATATAGTCCCGGAGCGAAAACAGTCATACATTATTGGCGCCACTATCCTCATACTTGGATTATTTTATGTTTGGCGGGCAATTGGTCTGTATGTATAAATACCAGCTATCCATCGTACTTAGCTGGTATTTTTTATTAGCTCGTTTTTATGGAGAGTTTTCTTGTTCCTGTTTTCTTCCGGGGTATGATTTATTTCAAATTTTCGAGAATTGATTGTAGCGCTGGGGGAAGCGGTGCTTCATACTCCTGCCATTTGCCGGAGAGGTCGTAAAAACCTAATGTTGTGGCATGGAGGAAGATGCGGTCGAGCTTTATTTTTTGTTTCAGCTTTTTGGGTTTATAAATAGTATCGCCAACAATAGGCAGGCCGTATGCATTGAGGTGCACGCGGATCTGGTGGGTACGGCCGGTGGCCGGCATGAGACGCAGCAATGAGTAATTCCCCAATTTTTCTAATAATTCAAAATGTGTTATGGCGGCCCGGCCGCGGTCTTCATGTTCTGGCACGGCAGCCATTTTATGGTCGACCGTATCACTGCGGTCAATATTGAAGCGGATCTCCCCGTCCGGTTTTTGGGGCGCGCCGTACACCAGGGCAATATATTCTTTTTTTGTTTTACGGCTTTTGAACTGATCTTTTAGGTGATTGAACATGGATTGGTTTTTAGCTACGGCCAAAACACCAGAGACCTCGCGGTCCAGACGGTGGACAATGCCGGGACGGACGGGATCTTCGCCCACTTTTTTAATCTCTGGATATTTTTCCAGCAGTAGATCGGTTAAGGCCATTTCCTTTTTTTCCGGCACGGGGTGTACGAGCAGACCGGCGGGCTTATTGACCACCAGGTAGTCAGCGGTTTGAGCAATAATACCAAGCGCGGGCGTCTCTGCCTGCGCTGTCTTTTTATGACGCTCCATCGCAGGCGCGGAGACCTGCGCTGGGGCTGATTTATTTTCCTTAAACGTAATGACATCCCCTTCTTTTAAAAACTGGTGGACAGTTGGCTGCTGGCCGTTTACCAAAACAGCGCTACTTTTGATACGTTTTTGGATTTGGGAGCGCGGCATATTCAGTGAGCGCGCTAAAAATTTGTCCAGACGCTGGTTGCGTCCAGACGCTGGGACAGTCATGGTTGTTGTTTTGACCGGGTCAGTAGACCGTGATACCATAATGATGAATATATGACTGATGAAGATAAACAGCCAGAACGCAATCCAGTTATTACCGTGATTCGTTTGCCGATTTTTTCACCAAACCGGCTGATATATGCCCTGCATGGGATGCGCGTCTTTTTCAGTACCCAGAACAGCGCCTTGATTATTATTACCGCGACTACTATTCTCGTAGTCGGCGGCATTATTGCCGGACTCACAAGGACTGAATGGTTGTTCTTGGTTATTGGTATAGGCTTAGTCTGGGCCGCCGAAGTGATGAATACAGCCATCGAGTTTGTCTGCGATTCAGTGACCGTAGACTTTCACCCTTTTATTAAAAAAGCTAAGGATGCAGGTGCCGGGTCAGTGCTCGTCGCGGCCGTACTGTTGTCTGTTATTACCGTGGTTATTTTTTGGCCGTATGTTTTTTAAGTGCCGGATGTTTATTGAGTAGGCGCCAGGCCTGCTGTTTCGTGGTTACCGTGCCCTGGAGCTGTGCCTCGCGTACGGCGTTTTTGAGTGTGCCGATCAGCGGTCCTGTAGACAGCTGGTAGTGTTTCATGATATCTGTCCCGTCGATGATTGCCGGTGGGAGCTTTTTCTTTTGCCTGGTCGAGCGCGCTAGTTTATTTATTTGCCGCTCTAGTTTCCTGTAGTCAGCAAAGTCAGGCTTACCCGAAGGGGGCAGTGTTGCCTGGATATCAGCATATATGAGCTTCAGTAGATCGTCACCGGGAATTTGTTCGCTGAAAAAATACTTTTCCAGCGTCGTGCGTTTCATGGGAGATTTTTTCGTATGCGTAGGCAGCATGTGTCGCCGAATCAGCCAGTTTGCCGCCTCAACATCGACACCGGCGCTGGATAAGCGCAGCCGTTTCATGATAGCCAAAGCTTTTTCCGCCCCGATCGTGTCGTGGTTATTAAACCGTAGCCGGTCTTTGCGCTCAATCGTATACGGCTTTCCTAGGTCGTGGAGCAGCAAGCCAAACACTAACTCCGGAGACGGCTGTTCTTTTCCAAATTTTCGGCGGAAGCGCCCTGAAGTAAGATTTTGCAAACACAGCTTGGTATGCTTCCATACGTCACCCTCACTGTGGAAATTGCGAGGCTGGGGACAGTTCTTCATTTTCAGAAGCTCGGGCATGAGTGTTTTTATCCCTCCGGATTTTTCATACAGGACGAGGGCACGCTCCGGAGCAGCGACAAATGCTTTAGCCATTTCTTTGGCAATAGTTTCCCGAGGCACGACATATTCACTGTCTATTTTTTTATTAATACAGGACATGAGTTTTTTAATTGCTGACCAGGTCTTTTTTTCTATAGTAAAATCGAGCTGACAGGCAAAGCGGATTGCCCGCAGCATGCGGGAGTAATCCTCGGTAAACCGTTCAGCCGGCCGACCCACGGTTCTGATTGTTTTTTGTTTCAAATCTTTTTGCCCGTCGAATAAGTCAATCAGCTTTTTATGTTTAATATCATAAGCCATCGCATTGATAGTGAAGTCGCGTCGTTCCAGATCTTTTTCTATGGGCAGGTTTGGGTCAGACTGCACCTCAAAATCTTTATAACCTCCGGTAGCAAACGCATGCTCGGTCCGCGGCAGGGCAATATCAATCTGCTCGGTGGCGCGCGGCGCGCGGCGCGTCGATTTTGGTGGGCTTGGAACAAACTTGAGCACGCCGAAATGTTTGCCGACCAGGTCGACCCAGCCCTGTTTTTTCAGCCAGGACTGCAGTTTAGGAAGCGGCACATGACGCACCACAAAATCATAGTCTTTGGACCGTTGTTTGAGGAGTAGGTCGCGTACGATGCCGCCAACTAAAAAAATTTCAGCTTGAGGAAATGTTTTTTGCAAGCCATTGGTAAAGAAAAATTCTTTTTTCCGTAAAAGCGTTTGAAACTGCTGCATAGATATATCATACCATATTCAAACCAGCCCGGGCATGCCGCAGCTTATAGCTATGCTAGTATTATGCTGTTACATCGTAATCAGCAGGTAGATAATCACGCCAAGTACCAGTACTGCCATTATCAAAAATACAGCGACTGGGCCTCCTTTTTTTGATTCTTTTGGCAAAGGTGTTGTTGGTTCTGTGGCCATAAGTATAACTTTCTTGATTACAGTATAGCAAAGATTGTCTACTATTTAAACACTAACTGCATCGCGGAATCGGGCCGCTGCCGAAAATATAATTAATCAGATACACGGCGTTACTGATATCGGTGGCGCCGTCACCATTCGTGTCTGCCGTGCCTGTAATCGGAGCATATCCGCCAGCAAACACATAGTTAATCATCGTGATAACATCACTGACATTTACGCCGCCGTCACTATTCATGTCACCGCTAGACGTTTATTATTAGCTATTTTATACTATCTCATACGCATATCCTGTCAAAACAGGTACTTGCATATGCTATAATAATTGCAAGGAAAAAAATATGAATACAGAAAACACAATCGAAGAGATCGGACCGGAAAAGCACACTGTTGGTTTTGATGAAACGCTGACAGTTAAGCGCGCCAACGACACATTTTTTGTGGTTAAGTCCGGCGGCCGGCTAGTCATCGAGCAGTCACAAAACTGTAAGATCTTTTTCGAGGCCTCCTCAACCGTCGAACTCAAAAACGACACCGGCTCAATCAAGCAGGAGGTATAAAAAAATACCACTGGTCATATCGCCAGTAATATTATGAGCGTTCTGGACTGGTTATTTTTTCAGAATCAACAGGCCGCCAGCATGGCAAGCAGGAAGACTACCCGGTCTAGTTTTTGGCACCGGACAGATAGCCTGGTATTGATCAGGCGGCAATCGTAACATAGCCAAGAAATGCCAGAGTGTCTAATTGTACCAAAAGCAGCGGTGTTTGCATGGTCACCGGATGTTATTTTACGTGCATACATATTATGTCGCGGCCCGTAGTGGAATAAATGGGTAGCAAAAACCCTCGTCTATCCGTCAGCTTTGGTCAGGACAAGTTTTTGGACAAGGGTTTTTGCTGGTGCGCCGTGAGGGATTCGAACCCCCGACCGTTGGCTTAAGAGGCCACTGCTCTACCAGCTGAGCTAACGGCGCATGGTTATGACGTGTATAGTATTAATTTTTCTCTGGCTTGTCCAGCGTTGGCGTCTTAAGCAAGATTTTCCCCAATCCGTATAATAGTCCAAATGTCATCAGCGTGCCGATGAGACCGGCGATGGCAGTGGCCGCATATTCATTAGCAATACCCGGCACAGCGTAATCGGGGATAAGTCCGGCCAGCCAGCTGGCAGCGTTTTCCAGGAAGTTTTGTTCCTTGGCGACGTATTCCAATCCATCGGGTGCCGGTGAAGCTAATAGGGATATGCTGCCACCGACAATGAGTGAGACGAGTAATAGCGACAATGGATTATTATTCATAGTTATTTTGTTTTAAGGCGGTGATGGGCATTCTTTGGTTTCGGAGCAAGCCAAGTATTCCGATAGTAATAATTCCCTCTCCCAGGCCGATTAAAGCATGCGTACCCAGCATAGCCGGCAGGACCCGGCCGAGCGCTATGGTGCCGCTCGCCGCTAATTCAAAGGATGCGGCCGCGGCTGCCAGTATTACCGAAAACCAGGCCAAGCAAAAAGCAATGATAAGGAAATATTTGATACCAAATAATTTTTGTATGCCGCGATACAGATACCAGCTACCGATTCCAGCGATGATGCCCATGTTAATTACGTTGGCTCCGAGAGCCAGTACGCCACCATCACCGAAGACAAGCGCCTGTATTCCGAGGACCATGCTCATGACCAGCAACGCCTGCCACGGCCCAAGGATAAGCGCGGCCAAAGCTCCACCCAGCAAATGACCAGACGTGCCGTCGGCAATTGAAAAATTTACCATCTGGGCGGCGAAAATAAATGCACCGACCGTGGCTAAGCGCCAGATTTTTTGTTTGCTTTTTTCAGTGAGCGCCGCGCCGGTTTTAAAATCCGCGTTGGATTGCGGGAAGGTCGCCAAGCGTTGTTTGGCTACCGGCATTTTCTGGACCAGAGCGCGGCGCACTTTGACAACGGCCACACCGACCATGGCTGCGGCACCGGCCAGCAGTGGTCCGCTTACCCCGTTATTTATAAATCCGTCAGGGATGTGCATAGTATTGTATTCTGTTTATTCGTACCCTCGAGAGCCCCGCCATTCGGCGGGATTCCGCCTTTTTATTATATGTGCTCAAGAATAATCTCCGCCAGAGGCGGATGCGTCTTTGGCGCAGGGCCTCTATTCTCGCCTCATGATTTATTCTGCATTAGTTATTAATCTCTCTCCTGCCCCCGTGAGCCCCGCCGCAGGCGGGGTTTCGTCTATTATTTAATTTGGGCTCAAGAATCGTCTGGCCATCCGACCGGACGCCCCGTCGCATGACGGGGTGAACCTCTGTGTCCGGCTTACCCGCCCGCCACGTATTACGTGGCCCGCCTGACTCGTCTGGTACCCTCGAGAGGAGTCGAACCTCTATCCAGAGCTTAGAAGGCTCTTGTTCTATCCGTTGAACTACGAGGGCTCGTTGAGGCGAGTGGAAGACTACGAGGGCTCGATTTTTTAAATTACTCATCACCCTATCATGCGAATATATTATGGTCAACGCTTTTTGTACCGTGTTGTCGTCGCCTTGGTGGCGTGGCCCATAATTTTCTGCACGCTAGCCGGGTCTTCACCTTGTTCTAATAAATGTGCGGCATAAGCGTTTCGTAATGACTGGGGCGAAGTGCGCGGATCGAGTCCGGCTGATTTGACGTATTTCTTAATCATGCGTTGAATTGACCGCGGTGTCAATCGGTATGTGTCTGCGGCTTTATCCAGCTGTTTTTTCTTAGCTTTATCATGCCGGATAAAAAGAGCTGGCAACATATCAGTTCGTTCGCCCAAATACTGGCGTATCCAGTATCGCGCCTGGTTAGTAAACGGAATGTGTCTGGCTTTGCTACGCAGGCCCCCGATAGCGACAATATTATCCCTAAAATCAATATCATGCTTAGTCAGACCGGCCAGTTCGGCTACTTTTAGTCCGGTACTCGATAAAAGTTCGAGAATTGCTTTGTCCCGTTTTTGGGTGATGTCAGCGCTGGCATTGTTCAGCGGTGCTTCGAGCAAGCGCCTGATTTCAGAAATATTCGGGGATTGCCTAGGCCGGGTGGAAACTTTTATAAGTGAAATTCTGTCTGGATTCAGCACAGACTGACCCCGGCTTTGCAAAAAGGTACACAGTGAACGAACGGCAATCAGGTGATAATTAATCGTGGCCGGTCGCATCAAATCGCCCCGCTGACTGCGTGTGTTAGCCAGCGCGCCCCGAAATTTTTGAACAGAGCTGGCATTAATATCAGTGATCCGTTTGGCTCGGGTGATTGCCACAAAACGCTCCAGATAAAACCGGTAATTCCGGGCCGTAGCGCCAGCAGCGCCTTCTTTATTTTCCAGATGGAGGAGATAATTAGCAATACTTTGTTGCAGCAGAGTAGGCATACGCATATATTGTACGACGCTCACGCGATGAGGTCAAAGTCTTGTTTTGCTGCTGCCTTTATTGCATTGACGAGTATAGTATATGCGTTTATAATGACAAAACTTTTGTTCTTTAATAAAAGTCGAAAACCAGTGGAGGAAGTATGGAGATAAAGACCGATGTGAGCAAAAGTCAGGACATAACTATTGTTACTGTATCAGGATCAATACAGACTCCAGAGGCAAATAAAACGTTTGTCAAGGTTTTAGCGCAAACACTGGAGAGGAGGCATTCATGCGTAATTGATCTGCATAAAGCTAATTGGATTAACTCGCTGGGTTTGTCATCGCTCAAAACTCAATTCCAGCTGTTCCAGAAAGCCAAACTGCAGATCGTTATCAGCAACCCTTCTGGCCAAGCAATGAATTCATTAACTATTGCCAAGCTTGATACGTTGTGCCGTATTTTTGATACTGTGGACGAGGCCATCGTCTATCTTACTGGCGAATAAGGAGCGCGCTATGAATTGGAAAGTATGTATAGGCATTGCGCTTATCATCGGATTTATGTGTACTGTATTGGCGGCCGTAAACGGACCGCAATTTTTATGGGGTTGGCTGGTTTCAGTTGCTGCCGGCTTGTTTGTTGGCAGAGCCACTCATGCGCCACGGCGCACATCGGACAACTGCCAACACTAATCAGCACATTATCCCACCTATTATTTATCTATAGGTGGGATTATTATTTGTACACGTAATTATATTCTCGGCGAGGAGCGGGGCTCCTTGACATATTCTTATAAATCCCTATACTACAGATACTAAATAATAAGGTACGGATCCTTGGTTCCCGGTATGGTAACCGTTTACTCGGGGTTCGCGAAAGAAAGGAATTACCATGCTCGATAAAAAAGCAAAAGACAAACTCATTGCCAAGTATAAGACGCATGAGAATGATACCGGTTCTCCGGAAGTACAGATCGCTATCCTGACCGCAGAGATTGACCAGTTGACTGGCCACCTCAAGGGGCATAAAAAGGATTTTTCATCGCGACGCGGCCTACTGCGCAAGGTAGGACTGCGCCGGCGGCTTTTGAAATTTCTGCAAAAGGATAATCCAAAAAGCTACGAAGAGCTGACTAAGAAGCTAAAGATTAAGACACGTAGCAATGATCAAGCATAAGGACCAGCGAGTCGGAGTATTTGTCGATGTCCAGAATCTGTATTATTCGGCTAAGAATTTATACGGTGCAAAAGTAAATTTTGCTTCAGTCCTGAAGACAGCTGTCTCGGGCCGACAATTAATCAGGGCACTGGCTTATGTTATTCAGGCGCAGAACGTTGATGAGCAGCGTTTTTTCGAGGCGCTTGGCAGCCAAGGGTTTGAAGTCAAGATGAAGGAGCTGCAAATTTTTTACGGTGGACATAAAAAGGGAGACTGGGATATTGGGCTGTCCATGGATGTTATCCGTCTATCGCCCAAACTCGATGTGGTCGTTATAGCCAGTGGCGACGGTGATTTTGCGCCACTTATTGAGTATTTGCAAAACCACGGACAGTTTGTCGAAGTGATTGCCTTTGGCGAATCAGCTTCTAGCCAGCTGAAGCAGCGGGCTGACGATTTTATCGATTTAAGTGAACATAAGTCAAAATACCTCCTCGCCAGCGCTCGCAGAACAAAGCGTCATACCGGGGGGCGTTAGAATTAATTAATAAGTACTAGTATTACCCATTATCTGTCACAGCCGTATCGCATTTCGTAGACTTATATACGCGTTTGTACATTGGCAGCGCGGATACAAGTTTATGAGGCGAATAGTGGTGAGACAGGCATAGTGGGTGATGCAGAAAGGATGAAACGTATGAACAACATACAAACATTTACCACAGAAATTGGTGGCCGAGAGGCGACCTTTGAATTCGGGCGGTATGCCCAGCAGGCCAGTGGTTCCTGTACGGTTCGTATCGGTGATACGGTCGTTTTAGCTACTGCTGTGATGGAGGAGACTATCCGCGAGGGAATTGATTATTTTCCGTTGATGGTTGATTATGAAGAGCGATTGTATGCGGCTGGCAAGATTAAGGGTTCTCGTTTTATAAAACGCGAAGGTCGCCCTACTGATGAAGCCATACTGACGGCCCGTTTAGTTGATCGCTCGATTCGTCCACTGTTTGACAATACTATACGGCAGGATGTCCAGGTAGTATTGACAGTGCTGTCCGTGGACCAGGAAAATGACCCTGACGTCGTCTCACTATTAGCTGCCTCTGCGGCACTTTCGGTTTCTCAAATCCCCTGGGACGGACCGATTGCCGCTGTTCGTGTCGGCAGAATTAACGGCGAGTGGGCGCTTAATCCGAGCTATGAAGCAAGGGAAAAATGCGATCTCGAAGTAGTGGTTGCCTGCCGCCAAGAAAAGGTAATCATGCTTGAGGCTAACGCCAGCCAAGTTAGTGAGCAGGATATGTATGAGGCTATCGCCTTTGGCCATAAACATCTGAAAAAAGTAGTATCATTTATCGAGGAAATAATAGAAAAAGAAGGACAGCCGAAGCGAGTCCCCCAGTTGGGTGAGCCAGATGAGGAAGAAGAACAGGCACTCGCTGCGGTGCGGCAAAAAGTTGAAACGTTTTGTGAAGGAAAGTTTGACGATATTTTTGGTACGGGCAAAAAAGAGCAGAGCCAAGTGTTGATTCAGCTCAAGGACGAGCTCGAAGAGCAGCTCAAGGACGATAATGAAGTGAGCAAAGAAATGCGGGTCAAGGGGCTCGATATTGTCGAAGAGCTGTATGAAGATGCGGCCCGCCAACTTGTACTCAAGAGCGAAAAACGCGTTGACGGCCGGGCGCTTGATCAAATCCGACAGCTGGAAAGTAGCGTGGGGGTACTTCCCCGCACGCATGGCACAGGACTGTTTCGTCGTGGCGAAACCCAGGTATTGTCCGTCGTTACGCTTGGTTCTCCGGGCGAAGAACAGCTGCTCGATACCATGGAAGAGAGCGGCAAAAAGCGATATATGCACCATTATAATTTTCCCGCCTATTCAGTCGGCGAAGTAAAACCTTTACGGGGGCCTGGACGCCGGGAAATCGGACATGGTGCCCTGGCAGAAAAAGCACTTGTCCCGGTATTGCCCGACCAGGAAGATTTTCCCTACACCATTCGTGTAGTTTCAGAAGTGTTATCCTCAAATGGCTCAACCTCACAGGCATCATGCTGCGGTTCATCACTGGCATTAATGGATGCTGGCGTGCCAATTGCGGCACCAGTAGCCGGTATTGCCATGGGTCTGATCTCTGAAAAAGACAATATCGACAACTTTAAACTTTTGACTGATATTCAGGGCGTGGAAGATCATAATGGTGATATGGATTTTAAGGTAGCTGGCACAAAGGACGGTATTACTGCTATCCAGATGGACACTAAACTGCAGGGCATTAGTTTTCCGATTATTGAGCAGACATTAGCCCAAGCACGGCGGGCACGTTTACAAATATTGGAAGTGATGACACAAGCTATTCCTGAACCCCGATCCGAGCTATCGCAGTATGCGCCACGGATTTCTACGATCAAGATCGATCCGGAAAAAATTCGTGACGTGATCGGCCGCGGCGGCGAGACGATTAATAAGATTATTGAGGAATGCGGCGGTCAGGATGTGACGAAGATTGATATTGAAGAGAGCGGACTGGTCATGATCACCTCGCATAGCACAGACATGGCTGAAAAAGCCATTACCTGGGTAAAGAACCTGACCCATGAAATTGTGCCGGGCGAAGTATATGAGGGCGTAGTCGAGAAAATCATGACTGACCGGAATACGGGCCATGAGATCGGCGCTATTGTTGAGCTGTTGCCTGGTCAGGACGGAATGGTGCATATTTCGCAGTTCAGCAGAGAACGGATCAATAAAGTATCTGATATCGTCAAGCCGGGAGATAAGCTGAAAGTAAAGGTTATGGGCGTGGATAAGGAGCGCGGCCGTATCGAGTTGTCTCATAAAATGTTTAATGACAACCCAACCGCACCGGATAAAGTAGTTAAAAAGGAATTCCGATCACAACATCATAACCAGCGCTAGCTATGATTATTAGCCTAAGCGGCAAGCCCGGCTCTGGCAAAAGCACTGTTGCCAAGCGATTAGCAGTCGAGCTCGGCTATGAGCGGTATTACATCGGCGGTATGCGGCGGCAAGCAGCCAAAGAACAGGGAATGACCCTCGCTGAATTTAATAAGCTCGGCGAGCACAGTGATGAGACGGACAAGGTATTCGATGAATACGTAACCAAGCTTGGTCAAAAGCAGGATAATTTTATCATAGAGAGCCGCACTGCTTTCCACTTTATCCCCCATTCATTGAAAATATTCCTGGATATAGCCCCACCACAGGGTGCGCAGCGGATATGGCACGGATTACAGCAGGAACAGTCAGGCCGCAATGAAGCGCCGAATCTGAAGAACTATGAAGCAGTGCTGGCAAGCGTGCGTGAACGTATTCGCAGCGATAAAATTCGTTATCAGAAATATTATCAGCTGAATATTTTTAATCCTGATCACTACGACCTGTTTTTAGACACTACTCCGCTTGATAAAGAGCAAGAATACCAGGCGGTTTACAGCTTTATCCAAGTCAAAATAAAGAAATAATACCCTGTAACATATACACAGCATAGCTGTGGATAAAAAATACTGCCCTTCAAAGGCGTATTTTTTATTTATTTAGAAAAAGGCTAATTTTAGCTATAGATAGCTATTGACAAGAGTAAAATAATATGATATACTGCCAGTACACTGAAAAGAATGACTTATACACAGGTAGAGGAAGGCTTTATATAAAGAGATTTACATACAGCCTTTCTCTACTTCCAAAACAGGCTGATGTTGGCAGCCTAAAAACTTTCAAACAAAAAACAAAAAGGTACCATTTTCTTAGCTCATTAGAGCAGAGAGTGACTACCACAAGGCGGTAGAGAAAATATATTGTTCTTTGGTCATCAACAAACCAAAGCTAAACGGTTATTATTCACGAGATCTTATTGCCTGCCCTGTACTGGGCGGACATTAAGTAGAACAATAGCCGTCAAGGCGGGTTGAGCCCAAAGAATAATATATTTAAGGGGCGGTAAACCCGCCTTTTCTTTTTATTATTTTTAGTAGAGCACTTTTCAGGTATATGCTATAATAGCTAGGTATGCAGGCAGTCAGCGCTATTCAGCAAAAAGAATCAGGAAAATCATTTCTTAACCCAGGGGCAATTCTGGATCAAGTTGGTATTGGTAGCGGTGACCATATTGCCGATTTTGGCTGTGGCAGTGGTTATTTTGTTTTGCCGGCTGCCCGGAAAGTTGGTACTGAAGGCAGGGCGTACGGCGTGGACGTGCTCAAGGCAGCGTTATCCTCGCTTAAAACCAAAGCCCGAATATTTGGGTTAGCAAATGTAGTGCCAATATGGGCTAATGTTGAAGTCGCAGGCGCTACGCGTGATATTCCTGAACATTCCCTGGATATGGTGTTGCTGGTGCAAATTTTATTTCAATCAACTGATCACGAGGCAATTCTGACTGAAGTCAAGCGCGTGATTAAGCCACAGGCACGGATTCTGGTAGTAGACTGGAATGACCGTAAAATGTTGTATTTTGGACCGGCGCTTGACAAGCGCCTGGGTCGTGATTATATTGAATCATTATTCACTAAACACGGATTTAAACTCGAAAAGCAAATTGATGCTGATGCGTATCATTATGGCTTAATCTTCCATACTGCCTAGCGCATAGTAGAGTAACCAGCCTTTCCCATTAAACCATGGGATTTTTTTATGGCTGGACATAAACAAAACAAGCGCCAGGTCGGTCTGTGGGGAGAGGCCTATGCCGCCCAGTATTTACGCAAACAGGGGTATGTAATTTTGTGTCAGCAATGGCACTGTCGGATGGGTGAAATCGATATTATTGCCAGAGATCGCGGGAACACTATCGTGTTTTATGAGGTGAAAACACGAAGCACTGACTACTGGATGCCGATTGAAGCAGCGATTGACCAGCGCAAGCTGGACACACTGACCGCGTGTATAGATATTTTCCGCAGTGAGCATGCATGGCACGGAACAGTACGATTGGACCTGATATGTATTATTCGTAGCCGTCCGATGCGCTTGCGCCACTACCACAATCTTTTCTTATGGTAGGGCTTGCATAATCTCTAACGGTAGTCTATACTGGGTATATGTAAGCTAGTTTATAATAAACTAGCTTATTTTGTTGAATACGTATTAACATAAATATATGAAAAATGTAAATGAAATCATGCAGGCTGCTAAGCAGATCTGTGAAGAGAAAAATATTTCTCTCGAATCAGTCATCGAAACGATTGAGGCTGCCCTGGCCGTAGCTTACCGCAAGGATTTTGGTGAAAAAGACCAGAATATCAAGGTTGATTTTGATTTGGAAACCGGGGACACAAAAGTGTTTGATGAAAAAACCGTGGTGACAGATGAAAAAGCTGAGTTAACTGAAAAATTAAAAGCTGAAAAAGAAGCGGCCGAAGCGGCGGCCGAGGAACAGTCAGAAGCCGAACCGACCCCAGCGGCGGCGGATAAAAAAACCCAGATCCCTCCCGAAACGGCTGAAGAAAAAAAAGAAGAGGAAGAGGAAGAAGAGGCATTTGAGCGTTTTAATCCAAGAACTGAAATCACCTTGAGTGGGGCTAAAAAAATTAAGAAAAGCGCTAAAGTCGGTGATATCATCCGTACCAAGCTTGATCCGCCGGCTGCCTACGGTCGCATGGCCGCGCAGACGGCAAAGCAGGTTATTATCCAGCGGTTACGCGAAGCCGAGCGAGACATGATCTTCAATGAATTCAAAGATAAAGAGGGAGAAGTTATTAATGGTACGGTGCAGCGGATTGAAGGCCGTATGGTGTTGATAGATCTCGGTGCGGCAACCGCGCTCTTGCCCCCGTCAGAGCAAGTGCCGCGAGAGCGGTATTCTCCGGGGCAGCGCCTGAAATTTTATGTGGTCTCAGTCAGCATGACCCCAAAAGGTCCGGAGATAATTTTGTCCCGGTCACATCCAGAAATGGTGCGTAAGCTGTTTATCCTCGAAGTCCCAGAAATCGGCAATGGTTCAGTGGAGATTAAATCAATTGCTCGCGAAGCGGGCTCGCGGACAAAAGCGGCCGTCTATACCAGCCAAAAGAATATCGATCCAGTTGGCTCATGCGTCGGCCAGCGGGGCGCTCGCGTTCAGACGATTATTTCTGAAATTGGCGGAGAAAAGATAGATATTATTGAATGGGACGAGGACCCGGTCAAATTTATTACCAATGCTTTGTCACCAGCCAAAGTATTAAGTGCCACTATTAATGACGAAGAAAAAACAGCCTTGGCCGAAGTAAAAGAAGACCAATTATCACTGGCGATTGGCAAAGCCGGACAAAATGTCCGTTTATCTGCCAAGCTGACCGGATGGAAAATAGACATTATTTCGGACAAGGGAGAAAAAGTGACATCGGCAGATGAACATGGCAAACAGCCGCCGGCCGGCCGACCAATTGCGGGAACTGCAGAAGAGCAAACCGCTGCAGCTACAAGCGAAGAGCCGGAAGTGACTTCGGATGAATCAGTGCCTGTTGCTGAAGAGAAAAAACAAACAACCCCCGAATCGGCAACACAGTCACCAGCGCCGGAAGAAACACAGCCCGCTGATACAGCCGATAAAGAGGAAAAAGAAGATGCCACAGCGGTCGCTGATGTAAAAAAAGACCAGGAAGCATCAACATAACCTATTCAGGAGGGCATATAATTAATTAATCATAAAAAAAGAAAATCATATGTCTACTGCACTTATCGTCGCCCTTGGCTCCAGCATCCTCGCCATTGCGTATGGTGGATTTTTAATCCGCTGGATTTTACGTCTGCCAAGCGGAGATGAAAAAATGAAAGCAATAGCCCGCGCTATTCAGGACGGGGCGCGTGCATACCTTAATCGACAGACCAGAACCGTGGCACTCATTGCCGTGGTTATTTTTATTTTATTGTGGGTATTCATCGATTTGTTAACCGGCATCGGGTTTTTGATTGGCGCAGTACTTTCTGCCTTGGCCGGGTACATTGGCATGAATGTTTCAGTACGAGCCAACGTCCGCACTACAGAAGCTGCTAAACAAGGCCTGGGGAAGGCGTTGAGCGTCTCGGCAAAAGGAGGCGCTGTCACCGGATTGCTCGTAGTCGGCCTTGGATTATTAGGCGTGGCGGGCTATTTTGCCCTTACCAATGACGTGCGCGCGCTGATTGGGCTTGGTTTTGGCGGCAGTTTGATTTCAATATTTGCTCGATTAGGTGGCGGGATTTATACTAAAGCAGCAGACGTAGGGGCGGATTTGGTCGGCAAGGTTGAGGCCGGGATTCCCGAGGATGATCCGCGGAATCCGGCAGTGATCGCTGATAACGTCGGCGATAACGTCGGCGACTGTGCTGGCATGGCCGCTGATCTGTTTGAGACGTATGCAGTGACTGCCGTTGCCGCTATGCTGCTTGGTTCACTGCTTTTTACCGGGTTTGATAATGCCCTGCTATTCCCACTTGTGATTGGAGGATTAGCGATTATTAGTTCAATTATTGGCGTTACCTTTATCCGATTGGGTAAAAAACAGAAAATAATGGGCGCGCTGTACAAAGGCTTTATCGTCACGGGCGTACTGTCAGCGATCGCTTTTTATCCCATTACCCAGTGGTTGATGGCAGATAATGGGTTATACACCGTTATGAATTTGTATCTGGCTTCAATCGTTGGCTTGGTAGTGACCGCTTTGTTAGTAGTTATTACTGAATACTATACCTCGACAAAGTATAATCCTGTTCGTTCTGTGGCCAAGAGTTCTGAAACAGGTCATGCGACTAACATTATCACCGGGCTGGCTGTTTCAATGAAAGCAACCGCTCTGCCAGTGTTGGTTATCAGCGGCGGCGTGCTGGCGGCGTATGCCCTGGCGGACATATACGGTGTAGCGATTGCGGTCATGAGCATGTTATCACTGACCGGGATTATCGTTGCCATTGATTCATACGGACCGATTACTGATAATGCCGGCGGTATCGCGGAAATGGCCGGCCTACCTGACGAAGTTCGTAAGACAACCGATGCGCTGGATGCGGTCGGCAATACGACCAAGGCAGTGACTAAGGGGTATGCTATTGGCTCTGCCGGTTTGGCTGCAGTAGTATTGTTTGCTTCGTATTCACAGGAACTGGCTGATCTGGGATATTTATTTTCGTTTATGCTCGATGATCCAAAAGTGCTGGTCGGTTTGTTTATCGGCGGGTTGCTACCATATTTTTTTGGTGCGCAAGCCATGCAGGCCGTAGGCAAGGTAGCGGGCTATGTGGTGTCTGAAGTGCGCCGTCAGTTTCAGAGCGACAGTGGTATTATGGCCGGTACTAGCAAACCAGATTATGCCCGCACCGTCGATATTGTTACAAAAGGAGCGATTAGAGAAATGATCATCCCGGCCCTGGTTCCGGTGGCGGCACCACTGCTCGTCGGCTGGTTGCTCGGCCCAGTTGCCTTAGGCGGTTTGCTCGTCGGTAGTATTGTCACCGGTATTTTTGTGGCGATTTCCATGACTACTGGTGGCGCGGCCTGGGATAATGCCAAAAAATATATTGAGACAGGCGAGCATGGCGGCAAAGGATCAGAAGCACACCAGGCTGCAGTCACCGGTGACACGGTCGGTGATCCGTACAAAGATACCGCCGGACCGGCTATTAATCCGATGATTAAGATCCTGAATATTGTCGCCTTGTTAATCATCGGCTTTATTGTCTAAACTTTCATTATGGCCTATCCCATATTCCGCCAGGTGTTTGGGCCACTGGTACGCCATAAGGTACGGAACATTACAGGCCAGGAACATATACCAGAGCAGCCGCCCTATATTGTAGCGGCTAATCATATCGGTTTTTTAGACGGTCCTGCCCTACTCTTGTCTGTTTATCAGATCAGCAGGCGCCCGCTCTATGTGCTGACCAGAGATTTTTTCTGGCGAATATTAGGTGGACCATTAGCCAGCCGTATGCTGGCTATGATACCGGTGTATCCGCAGCATAAGGCAGCGGCGCTTGACCAGGCAGTTGTTAAACTGCGGCAGGGGCATGCTGTCTGCATATTTCCCGAGGGCACGAGAAATCCGAGTGCCAACCTCCAGCGGGGTAAAACGGGCGCTATCAGATTAGCGCTCCAGAGCGGCGCGCCGATTATTCCTGCCGGCATTATCAACACTACTGGCCGGACATTTTGGCAGGTGTTAGGTAGTTTGTTAAAACATGATGCGTATATTGAGGTCCATTTCGGACCGCCGATTGATCTGACGCCATATCGCGGTCAGCCAGTCACTAAAACATTGCTTCACCAGGCCACCCGTGATCTGATGCGGTCTATCAGTTCGCTCTCTAGTAAACCCTATCGTTATTAAAATATATGTCCCGCCGCTATACAATTGTCAATCATCCAGTTGCCCGGCTCGTTATTTTTCCGACTATTAAGTTTTTTGTTAAGAAAACAGTCGGCCTCGAACATCTGCCAAAGAAAGGACCATATATTATCGCCTGCAAGCATGTCGGACCGCTTGATGGTATTTTTATTGGCGCGGTTATTATTTCGTATATTAAGCGTAAAATTCACTTCGTGGCCAATGTCGCACGGTGGGGGTGGTTTTGGGAAGAGGTTATTTCGAAACGGTGGGCTGGCTGTATCCCATATTATCGTGAACACCCACAGCTTTGCCTCGATACTGCGCAGGAGTATTTACGCGGGGGTAAAGTCATAGGGATATTTCCAGAAGGTATTATTCAGGAATACAAACCAAATAAGCACCGCGCTAAGACCGGCGCGGCCCGTTTAGCGATTTGGGCGCGCGTACCGATTGTACCTATTGGTTTGCAGTATGATATTACGGTGCGGTCAGATTTGCCTCGCCTGGAACGCCGCCGTCAGGTAATCAAAAATACATTACTCAATCCCCACTCGCTAGAAATCCACATTGGTCAGCCATTTGAGCTGAATGACTATTATGATGTAGAATTATCGCACCAGGAGTTAACCAATGCGACACATGATATAATGAAACGGGTGGATCAGCTGACTAAAATTAGGCTGGCGAACGGGGAAGATTCGTCGCGATAGCGAGAATTAGCAATAAAGCAATTTTGTGATTAATAATCAAGGGATAAGCAAATAAGTAATCTATCGTATATGAAATGGAATAAACTATCCAAACTGCCCTATGAGCAGATCCAGGAGGCGCAAAATAAGCAGCTGGCGTATTTTATGCGGCACGAGCTGCCCTATTCACCGTTTTATCGGGAGATTTTTAAAAAATATAAACTAAAATTCAGCCAGATAAAAACAATTGACGACCTCCAGCATGTCCCATTCACCAGCAAGCAAGACCTGGCGCCGACTGATGAGGAACCGGCACGGCCGCGCGGATTTATTCTCCAGCCAGATGAAACATTAGTGAAGAAAGTCGCGCCAAAAAGTATGCTGGCTCGGATTGCCGCGATGAAAGTAGCGGGCAAGGACGTTAAACAGCATCTGGAGTACTTGTATAAACCGATCCACATGCATTTTACAACCGGGCGGTCAGCCACCCCGACGCCGTTTGTGTATAGCGGATCAGATATGGAGATTTTCCGCACAGCCGGTGAACGTATGCTGGATGTGGCTGGCGTGTCACGCGACTTGTCAGCGGTGAATGCGTTCCCTTATGCGCCGCATTTAGCTTTTTGGCAGACATATAACGCGCTGACAAAGCTGGGCATGACATCGCTCCAAACCGGTGGCGGTAAGATTATGGGCACGCAAAAGATCATGGACGCGATTGAGCGCTTAAAAATCGGCCTGGTAGCATTTATTCCTGGCTACGGCTATCATATGCTGCGTGAAGCTGTCAAGCAGCAGAAAGATTTTTCCAATTTAAAATTTGTTATTAGCGGCGGCGAGCGAGCCAGCACCGGGATGAAAGAAAAAGTTAAGGGCTTACTGGCCGAGCTGGGCGCCAAGGACGTGCAGTATTTATCAACTTATGCCTTTACCGAGGGTAAAACAGCCTGGATCCAGTGCCACGAGCGATCCGGCTATCATACGTATCCGGATCTGGAATATTTCGAAGCGATAGATAAAGATGGCAATCGGGTCAAGCCAGGAGCGCCAGGCGAATTGGTCTATACTTCACTGGGCTGGCACGGTTCAGTGGTAGTGCGATACCGGACCGGCGACATGGTCGAGGGCATAGAGTACGAGCCGTGTTCACATTGCGGTAAGACAGTCCCCCGCATTAAAATGGATATTCAGCGCAATACGGAAATTAAGGAGTTTAATTTAACCAAAGTTAAGGGAGAGCTAGTTAACCTCAACCAATTTTATCCGGCCTTGTCAAAAATTAGAGAGCTCGAAGAATGGCAAGTGGAAATTCGTAAGAAAAATGATGATCCCTATGAAATTGATGAGATTATTGTTTATGCTGCCCGAAAAGAAGGCGTGCCGTTTGAACAAGTCAGCGCTACAATCAATAATGTGCTTCATAATGAAATATTTATAAGCGCGCAGGTGGTCGAAAAACCGCTCAATGAACTGCTCGATATGCTGGGCATGGAAACCGAACTCAAGGAAAAACGTATTATCGATAATCGTCCCCAAGACTAATCTACATGAGTCGAGATATTGTTATAGTCAGCGAGGGAGGTATGATGATGGGTATTTTTGGCGGCGGCGTGGTCACCGCATTTCAGGAACATAATCTGTATGAACGGATACACAGTATATATGCAGTATCGGCCGGGGCGCATAATGCCGCCTATTTTTTAAGCCAACAGACCCGCCTAGCTTCTTCGATTTATTATGATGATCTATCAGGCGACCGTTTTATTAAGCGGCGCCGGCTGCTGCGCAGTTTCGGGCATTTACTCGGATCGCGTTTGCGTGGAGTATCGCCGCGCTACCCGATTATTGATCTGGACTATTTGCAATCGATTGAACGTGACCACAAACCGATTGATGAGGCGGCAATCCGCGAACAGCCGATCGCGTTTAATATTTGCGTTTTTAATACAGATACCTTGGGCTGGGAATGGCTCGATGGCAAGCAACACACCCTCGAGCTGCTTAAAGCCAGCTCTGCGGCAGCGCCATATTACCCCTGGCCGGTAACAATAAACGGCCGGCACTACCTTGACGGTGATGTGGTACGGTCTGACGTGCTGCTGCGTGTTATTAAGCGGCATTCAGACAAAAAAATACTCTATATTATCAATGCCAGCCCGAGGCGATACCGTGACCGCCAGCGCGCGTATTATCGCTGGTTAGAATCAAATGCGCTCGGCCTGCTCTATGATAGAGCATTAGGGAGTATGCATGCCAAATCTGCCTGCATGGTGCCAACATATGAGCATTTATCATCCTTTCCTCATGTACGGATCATCGCAAATCAAAAACAATACCTTGGCACTGAAACACGGCGGGAGCGATTGCTGGAGGTTTATCACCACGGTATAGCGCGAGGCCAAGCGGCGCTCATGCGACTGTAGCTGACCGTTCCAGTTCGCATTTTATCCGTAAATCTGGTACAATCCACTGTACGTAGATTGATATATATGTGGGAGTACATAGCCGAAGTAATCTGGTTTTTTTTCCCGGCAGGCATCGCAAATATGGCCGCCTCGCTGTCTCGTTTTGTTCCGGTACTGGATCGCCCAGTCGATTTTGGCGCGACCTGGCGGGGCAAACGGATTTTTGGTAGTCATAAAACATGGCGCGGCATTATCTTCGGTTCTGCGGCTGGCGTTATTTTCTTTTATACCCAGAAATTACTATATCAGTTTGACACTGTTTCCGAGATTAGTATACTGAATTATTCAGAGGCCAGTTGGCTGATTGGTCTGCTCTTGGGGTTTGGCGCCGTGGCCGGGGATGCGATCCGCAGCTTTTTCAAACGTCGCGTCAATATTGAGCCGGGTGGTCCGTGGATACCCTTTGACCAGATTGATTATTCACTGGGCGCGGGACTGCTCGTTAGTATTATATTTTTTCCCGGTTGGGACCGGATTGCGGCGGCTGTCAGCCTCGGTCTGGTCCTGCATATACTCACTAATGTGTCAGCCTATGTAATCGGGCTGCAGAAAAATAAATTATAGCCATATCTAATAATTAAAACTACTTTTTCATGAACATAACCGTCAAAGATTTATCAGGAGGGCAAAAAGAGCTTGCCATAGAGCTGTCAACGGAGGAAATGAAGCCGTATATTGATCAGGCGGTGGCCGATATATCCAAGCAGACGTCACTTGCCGGATTCCGTCCGGGCAAGGCGCCGTTTGACGTGGTCGAAAAACAGGTCGGTACCATGCGCATCATGCAATCGGCCGCGGAAAAAGCCGTACAAAAAACATATCCGCAGGCCGTTGTTGAGTATAAACTCTTGACCGTCGGGCCGCCGGACATTTCCCTGCAAAAAATCGCACCCAATAACCCGTTTGTCTATACCGCTACGGTAGCACTGGTGCCTGAAGTCAAACTCGGTGATTATAAAAGTATTTCAGTAGCGAAAAAAAAGCCGACTGTCAGTGACCAGGAAGTGACTGATACTATCAGTAATATCCAGAAAATGTTCGGTAAAGAGAAGAAAGTATTGCGTCCGGCCAAACAGGGCGATAAAATTGATCTGGACATGAACGCGTATAAAGACAACGTCCCGCTCGAAGGCGGTACGGCCAAGGGGCAGTCTGTAACCATCGGTGAGAAACATTTTATCCCTGGATTCGAAGAACAGTTGCTGGGCACGGAGCCCGGCCAGCAAAAAGAATTTACCCTGACGTTTCCAAAAGAGTACCACCGTAATGATTTAGCCAACCAGGAAGTGGAATTTAAGGTAAAAGTAAACAATGTTTTCGAGATCGAAAAACCGCCGCTGGACGACGCTTTTGCCAAGCAGGCCGGCAAATTTACTAATATGAATGATCTGCGCGACCAGGTAGGCAAGAATATCAAACTCGAAAAGGAACAAAAAGAACAACAGCGCTGGGAACTGGAAATTGTTGATAAAATTATCACTGCCTCTGAATTTGGTCCGATTCCCGAAGTGCTGAAACAGTCAGAGCTGGATAAAATGATGCGCGAGCTGGAATACGACGTTACCCAGCAGGGCATGAAGTTTGAGGATTATTTACAAAGTATTAAGAAGGCAAAAGACGACCTGCGTAAGGAGCTCGAGCCAAAGGCTATTAAGCGCATCCAAACCGCTCTGCTTCTCCGGGAGATCGCGGACAAGGAAAATATTACGGTGGATGACGCGGAAATAGAAAAAGAAATTACTGAACAGCAGGAGCAGTATAAAGAGAACAAGGAAGTGCTGGATAAGATTAATTCAGACGAATACCGTGAATACCTCCGCAACATGAAGCGGGGCCGGAAAGTATTTGCGTTTTTAGAGAAAACTAGCCAGCCTTAGGCGCGGGCAGTGTCTGCCACATAGTCTCAAACATTATTTTTAGCAGTCGTGCGATACCCGGGCTGTGGATTTCAACAGCTAGCAGGTCTTTTTTGTACTCTACAAAAATTACTTTATCATGGAAAATATACGTACCGGCCAGCCACAGGTCGGGGGGATAATCAGGCAGTATCCTGACTTCTGATAGGAACTTTGCCGTCGCAATATCGCCAATCGCTTAACGCTGTGACAAGGGCACGTGATAAATAACAAAAACTTCTTGATTTTTGCGCAAGCCAAACATATTCTTATATAATGCAAGGAGGTAATCTTTCGTGCCTTATGATAACACATGGACAAAAGCCATTGCAGATATAACGGGCATGAAGGTTAAGGAAATAGAAAAGAAATGTGTTCGTGCAACATCCTATTACTAGTATGATACTCATTTCCCGTTGGAGTATAATTAACAGGTTTTTATTTGCCCGATTTTATCAGTACAGCGATATGGGTTATAATATATCTATGTACATCGGCGCACACGTATCAATCGCCGGCGGCGTGGTTAACGCTCCGGGCAATGCCGCAGACGAGGGCTGTGAGTGTTTTCAGATGTTCACGCGTTCACCGCGCGGCGGTAAAGCGCCGGTTATTGATGATACAGTCGCGCGTGCATTCAAGGAGCAGTCAGCCACATACAAACAGAAAAACTGTTATATCCACACTCCCTATTATATTAACCTGGCTTCGTCCAATAACCGCATACGCCACGGCTCTATCACTGTCATCCGCGAGGAGCTGGAGCGCGGTTCGCGGCTGGGCGCCACGGCGCTGATGACCCACCTCGGTTCATCAAAAGACTTGGGCAAAAAACAGGCTATGGCAAAAGTAATCCAGGGACTAGACAAAGCCCTGCACGGCTACGAAGGAGAGACGGTGTTTATGATCGAGAATTCGGCCGGTGCCGGCGGTACGATTATTGGTGATACATTTGAGGAAATCGGATCGATTATAAAAGCGCTGAAACAGTATACTATGGGAGTTTGTTTAGATACCTGCCATGCATTTGTGTCAGGCTATGATTTGCGCACACCAGCGGTAGTAAAAAAAACATTAGCAGAGTTTAACAAACAAATTGGACTGGAGAAACTAATAATGATCCACGCCAATGACGCCAAGACAGAATTTGGCTCGCATAAGGACCGTCATGAACACATTGGCCAGGGCACTATTGGCCAGATTGGATTTAAATCGCTCCTGCGGCACCCCAAGCTGCGTAAGGTTGATTTTATTTTGGAAACAAAAAGTGATGGCCAGCGTGAGGAGGACATTAAGCTGTTAAAGCGATTACGGAATGATACGTAAACATCACAAACTCGCGACCGCGCTGCTCTGGATAGGGTTTGCGGGGCTGGTTATGTATGCCGTGTTTGGCCTGACCGAAGCAAATGATATTTTGGCCGGGCCGCTGATTCATGATGAAGATCCCCAGTCGGCCGATGTCATTATCATCCTGGGCGGCGGCGTGATCGTGGACACCAAAACTTTACCTCGTCAGGTTCAGGAGCGCGTGCAGCGCGGTGTCGAGCTCTATCATCAGGATTATGCGGATAATATTATCCTGACTGGCGGCGAGGTGAAAGACCAGTCATACAGCGAAAGCGATATGATGTTGCCGTATGCGGCTTTTTTTGGTGTGACGGCGGCAGCTTTATTTCCAGAGGATCAGGCAACCAGCACGTATGAAAACGCTTTATTTAGCAAGGAAATAATGGAGGAGCAGGACTGGGACACAGCACTCATGGTTACTTCTGCTTACCATACCAACCGGGCCTGTCGAGTGTACCGCAAACAGGATATTGATGTAACATGCATAGCCGCGTATGAACATGAGATATGGGAGGGACATGCGTTCCGCAATCTGTCTGATTTCCGCAGCGTGATACGGGAGTATGCGGCCACAATATATTATTGGCTGCGGGGGTATATATAGGGTACAATGTAATTTATAACTAGTAACAAGTTACTCATAATAAGTAATTGAGTAATTAGTACACTGTAATATGAAGATCAATATTGCTTTACTGCCACACAAGGCTGATTGGATGCAATTAATACAATTAAGTCAACAGCTAAATAAAGACGATCTACAACCACATATTCAGTTGGGCAAGGGTTCGATACCGCACTTGTCGCTGGTACACAGCGATCTTGAACGGTCAAAACTAGAAGCATTAGCACACAGTGTAAATAGCGAAATTTCAAAGGTGCATGAAATTGTTATTGAGACAAAGGCTATTGAGGAGACAGCTACTAAAAAAGGTATTTTTATCTCATTATCATTTCAAAATTTTAAGAAATTACAATTTCTTCACACGAGGCTTATGGATATAACCAATTCATTTGAAAGGGTAGCATCTATATATCGTCAAAATTGTGCATATGAAAATTATTTTCCACATATTACCTTAGCGCACGAAATTAATAGTCCATCACCTAAACTGCCATTTGATGATATTTTATTTGATCGATTGGTTATCGGTGACCGTCGTGATTACGGAACGCTCCATGCAATATTTTACGAATGGACATTGCAGTAGTATTTGTTATTAATTATTTATTACTCACAATATGAAAATTGCAATTATCTCCGACACCCATGACAATGTGCCCAATTTGGAAAAAGCGCTTGATTGGATGAATAAAAACAGCATTAAACAGATTATCCACTGCGGCGACCTATGTGCCCCGTCTATTCTCGTGTCCACGTTGGGACCAGAATTTTCCGGATCGATTCATATGGTATTTGGCAATGTCGAGGACCGTGAGCTTACCCCGCAAAAAGCTAAGGAGTTTGATCAGGTGATACACTATGGCGATGAGGGCTCGGCGGAATTTGACGGAAAAAAAATCGCCTTTGTCCATTTTCCTGAAAAAGCAAAGGAACTGGTCCGAACCGGAAACTACGACTACGTATTTTACGGCCACACCCATAAGCCCTGGGAAGAAACCATTGGCCAGACAAAAGTAGTTAATCCCGGTACACTGGCCGGTTTGTTTACCAAAGCAACATTTGCCGTATATGACACGGCTACGGATCAATTATCATTAAAAATTCTTGAGCAATTATGAAACAAATACAAAACGTCGCCATCAGAGCCGCGCGCCGGGCCGGTGATTATGCGCTACGGCAGTATGACAAGCTTACCAGCGCGGATATCCACCATAAGACAAAACACGATCTGGTCACGAAAACAGACCTCGAGGCTAATAAAATTATTATCAGGACGATCAAACGCTCGTTTCCAGAACATGATTTCTTGAGCGAGGAAACCGGACTGGAGGATAATCCCAGCACGTATGGTTGGATTATAGATCCGCTGGACGGCACTACTAATTATACAATCCATAATCCATTCTTTTGTACCTCACTGGCTCTGGTGCGCAATAAACGTATGCTCATGAGCATCATCTATGCGCCCTATTTGGATGAGTTTTATATGGCCATACGAGGCAAGGGAGCCTGGCTTAATAAGCGCCCCATCCGGGTTGCACGGACACGCAGCCTGGACAATACCGTAGTTTTGCTCGGACGGTCACATGATCACCGCTCGCATGTGCGGTTTGTCTCTGTCCAGCGGCATTTAAAAAACAAGATCCTGAATATGCGGAGTCTAGGCAGCAATGCGCTTAATCTGGCCTATGTTGCCTCGGGCCGCGTGGCCGGCTGTATTATCACTCCGCCAGGCGTAGCGGTTTGGGATTCATTATCCGGTGTTCTCCTTGTCCAGGAAGCTGGTGGACAAGTCACTGATTTTCACGGACAGCCGTGGCATTTTACCAGCCAGGGAGTGATTGCGGCCAATACCGCCCTGCATAAAAAACTACGCGGTATCATTACATGACGACGATCCAGGGCACGGTCATCCGCGGTGAAGGTATTGGCGAGCAGCAAGGGTTTCCGACTGCTAATCTGTCCCGTCATAGTCTGCGACATAAACGGCTTACGCGAGGCGTGTATATTGCGACAGCGTATGTAAAGGCGAGGGCATTACCAGCCTTAGTCATTATCGGCGTTCCGGGGGTCAAACGGTTTACACAAGGAAAAGTTGAGGTATATATTATTGATCGGGATACTCGGACGCCACTGTACGGCGAACATGTCCGGGCCAAAATCCATACAAAAATCAGGCCGCTCTATCAGTACCGCGACACTGATCGACTGCTTAAGCGCATCCAGCAGGATATTAATCAGGCAAAACAGTATTTCAGGGCCCGGCCCACGCTACTTACCGACTAAACCCGTCGGCAAAAAGTTTAGCGGCCATGATTTGAAGTCAGCAATATAGATAAGATCCGGTATGCCGATTTTACCGACATATAATTTTTTATATGCCTCAAGCCCCTTGTCTTTTATCAGCTGGTCAACGAGCCGATAACCAATAAAATATACCCGGTCTTTAGTAAAAGCGCCTGGCTGGCCGGTATCCTCCAGTCCCCGCTTGGTGCGTACGCATAAGCGCCAGGCCCGTTGTGGCGTGAGTGAAAAATTATCGACAAGATAGTGATAGAGTTTAACAAAAGACATGGTTTTACCGTGATAGATTGCAATAATATTAAGTGCCGGCGAAAACTGCTTTTCTCCAAGCGGCAAGCCGAGCTTGTTTTGGTTATAAATAGCCAGTCCTTCTTCGGCCATGAGATAGCCGGCAGTACCCTGCTCAAACAGCTTATACTTTTGCCGCCGTCCGTTTTCCAGCCGGAAAATGTGCGTTTCAATCTCATGGGCGATTAAGGCTTGGAGGCGGTGTTCGGTAATGCGCGCTTTTTTATTAATGAAAATGGTATTATTTTTATTAATCTGCATGCCTGACGTAGCAGTTTCCAGTAATTTAATTTTCCAGCGATGCAGCTTCTGCTGCGTTAAATACGCATTAATTCGTTTCGTGACCGTATCTATTGTTAGTACTTTGCTCGTATCTTTTTGTAGCGCTGTTTGTTTGAGGAAGGTAATGGCAGCATGGTACTGATCCTCCTGGACGCCACCATAGAGCTGTTCAGAATCAGCAGCCATAGCAGTAGTACCGACATGTTCAACCAGGGATAATTTTTTCTTCAGCTCTTCCATTTTATTACGGAACAGCGGCATGAGCGCATGGTCGACCTGGCGGGGCATTTTCTGAAGTTCGCTCTTCAGGTAGTGGATATTCATGTCGTGCTTTTTATATTCAAAACAGGGGTTATGGTTTGGGTTTTTGAGAAATACTTTTTGCGCCTCCAGCATATTCTGCGGTTTGAGCCGGGCCACTAAATGTATTTGCTCATTCAGTCTGGCTAGTTTTGCGTCAATATTCTGGATAATCTTTTCTTCTTTTGGCGTACCTAATGTTTTCGGGAGTTCAGGCGGTTTGGCGCGACTGGCATCGATCAAAAAATCGGTGAGATGTCGGCCGCCAATGACGAGCTGATAAGCCCCCTTGGTCAGCGCCTTTTTCTCAAAAGGTAATTTTATTTTTTTATCTTTAAGCAGTAGGGTGAGCAGCTTTGTCTGGTCAGGCAGGGTAATGGACGGATCAATATATGTTGCCGTGCTGTGCGGATCGATTTTTGCCAGCCGCCGCTGTCCATTGGTTGCGTTGATAACATTGACGTATTCGTACAGTCCGATGGTTGGCCGCGGTAGTTTAGCAGGGGCTACTTTTGTCTCTTTTGCCAGGCGCGTAAAAAGCGATTTGCCGAGTTTCACTCCTTCGGCAGGGGAGACGACCTTCACATCATGGAGTTTTTCCAGCCGGCGGCGAAGCAGGGACTGATTGGATATTTGGATAGCCAGGCCGGCACGGGCATTTAATTCGATTACTTTAATACCTGTTTTTGTTGCCGCCATGTCGACGGCCAGGTATCCGATTTGTGTGGCGTACTGTGTTTTTGCCGCGCTCAAGAGGATATCGTCCCAGTATGGCACGGCAATGCCAGCTACTAATTCACCGTTTGGCAGGCGCTTGATAAGTTTATTATGCTGCACGCCAAAGGTTGTTTTGCCAGTACCAATATCAATACCGCAACCCACTGCCCCCAGGTGTAGATTTGCTTTTCCTTGTGATTCGCTGGTCGGCAGACGCAGCATGGCAATAATCGGCACGTATTTGAAAACTATGATACGAATGTCAGGCAGACCGCCTTCAGCGTACGGCAGGAGTGCTTTATCTGATTCAAGTAATTCCTCGAAAATAACCGTGTCGCGCAGGCCAGAGACAGCATAACGCCCGTCGAGGATACTGATGCAGTGCTCATAAATATCACTCCATCGGTATTTGGTATTATCCGGCGTTTCGTATATGTCGCCGCGCTTGTTTTTTATCGCGATAATCCCCTCTCCGCCAAATCCTTTGTTCGGTTTGATGATGAAACTTTTTGGCAAGGCGTCAGGATTGAAGTTACGCAGCCCATTGATTGATTTGATGGTATCGTACAGTTTGGCTGCGCCAATGCCGCGCGCCTGGAGAAAGTGTTTAGTATAAATTTTATCGTCAGCCAGGCGTTTTTTCTGACCACGGTTAAAACGACCCACGTACAGGAGGTTGCGTGCGTTGATGCCGAGGATGCCGGAGGCTTTGCCGAGAATAGACATAGCAGGGAATTACTCTTCGATGTTTTGTTCTTTAAACAAAGTGCGGAACCGGAAGTATTCAGTGAAGCGCAGTCCAGTGAATTTTCCGAGCACAATCAGGCCGAGGAGCGGGAGCAGGACCAGCTCGGGCCAGGATAAGATCAGGTTGGTAAAGGCTGTCCAGACAACTAAATAATACGCGGCCAGCGAGACGAGGATAGTTTTGAGCACGCCATAGAGGGCGCCGCGCAGGCCTTCTTCTGACTGGGCAGACAGGAATTTTTCCGATACAGTAGCCATAACCAGCATAGGAAAGATAGCTAAAGAAATAGCCAAAGAAATGCGATAATATGACAAAAACCAAATAAGCGCCAAAAAGGATAAGCCAATTGCAGCCAGGATTAAGCCGGTTTTAGGCATGTACAGCAGTTTAAAACGGTTTAGCAGCAACCGCAGCAGGTAGCTTACCGCTACTACGATGATCAATGTGCCAATACCGAAGTAAATGCCTAATATCAACAGGGATAAGGCTATCACAGAAGGCGTATAAATTCCAAAAGCTGAAACACCGACCACCTGACGGAAAAAAGCGATGATAAAAATGATAAATGGATAAGCCAGAATCAAATAAATAGTATTAGTCGGAATACCTTTGGCAATAAAGTTGGTGATAGCGTGGGACAACACGAAAAAATGCGATTTTTCACTGCGCGCGTCGACGATGCGATATTCAATGGCCCGATCCTGCAGATTATCTACCAACATGTTATAATCTTTTGTTTCAAAAATAGGATTCAGCGCTTCTGGACGGGTGAGTAAAATAAATGACGGCTGGGTCACTTCGAAAGACTGTTGGGATAATTTTTCAGCAATGCTGATGCTGTCATCGGTGATTTTGACCATGAGCGTATTGGTCAGGTCAATTTTTTTATCTGATTCCAAGTTCTGCCAATACCGGGTGAATGCCTGTAGCCCTCTGGCTGAATCAGTATAAAACAGCAGCGTATTCGCCTGGGTCATGAAGTCATACTCTTCACCGATAAGGGGCACCAGCTTTTCTTCGGTAAGAAATCCCGTCTCTTCTTCAACCGCGGAAATTATTTTTAGTAAAACGCCGTTATGTGCTGCCTGGTCGACCAGCAGTTGGAGATCAGTAGAGGTTTCAATATCAGTGATTAGGAGTACCAGTCGGTCATAGACAAACACTTCTTTGGTTGTCTTTGTACGGAATTCACCCTGCTGAATCGTGAGGGCGACTTCATGGATGCCCGTTGTCTCGAATTCGTGGATCACTTCCCGGCCAAACTGTACGCGGTCAGTGTCAGTAAAATCCCAGCGGTAGGTCGGCGGCACCTCGCTCGGCAGGATCGAAGATTCGGCCGCATCGAAGAGCGCCTTCTTATTCAGCTCGATAAAGTCGTCTGAACTAATGCGCGGCGTAAGTTCGTTGGTGGGCTCTGCCGGCGCTTCGGTGGGCGGCGTTGGTTCTATTGGCAGGATTTCCTGGGCTACTGCACCGGCGGTAAACGTAAGACTAAGCAACAGGCAAATTATTCCTACTAGTAATTGTTTTGTCATACTCATGGCAGGGCGCTTAATAATGTTTTTAATAGCGAACGATGCCAGGCGCGGTAGTACATAGTCCAGGAGGGATAGGGTAGACCTGGCTGGGGGTTTATTTCGATTAAATAGGGCGTGCCCTGTTCAAAACCAAAATCAACAGCATATATCCTAGCGCCGTATTTTTTAAACTGTTTATCAATCTTCAGGGCAATATATTTAGCCTGATTGGGGATTTGTTTTTTCCATACTTCTTTCATCGACCCGCCTTGGGCCACGTTTGCCAGGTATGACCCCTTTTTTGGCGTCCGGATGTATGTTTGCACGATTTGTCCGTTCATGATCAAAATGCGCATATCATGAAATGTATCATGTAATCCAGGGATGCCGTCAGATGTGTCGATAAATTCCTGAAGCAGGCCGTCGTATTTATTTTTTTGGCCAGAGTGCCGTTGGATGTTGGCTTTTTTCTGTTCCATGCGCTGGAGAAAGGTCTTTTTGGGCCCGATACTAATACCCTTACCCTCAGCACCGCGCACTGGTTTAAAAACAACCCAGTCAGTAGTGACTTTTTTAAGCTTTTTCTGAAATTCCTGTTTATTTCTGACACGGTATGTTGGTTTCATATAGCGGCTGAAAAGCTGGTATGTGCGGTGTTTGTTTTGAGTCACCTTGTAGAGCAATTCTTTATTAACAATAGCCCAGTCTTCCCCTCCGTTAGCCCGCAATCTTGTTTTATTATATAATACGCGTCCATAAATTTTATTTTTATAAAGGTAGAGGCGGTTTTTTTTGAATTCATATCCTTTTTTAAAAATACCCTGCCCGAGATGATTTTTTTTTCCACGGATATAAAAAACACGGAAGCTGGTCGTGGCAAGCTTCATAAAATCATAATATGATTTGCGGTAGCCGCTAATGCTAAAGGGGTAATCTCGTAATCCGCCCGGAGGGTGCACAACGACAAGGTGTGGTTTGCCATGGCTGAAGCGGCGTGAGGCTGGAGGCGTTGGCATAAACAAATATGATTATAAATAATGTCCAACATGGGGCTCGGTCATTGGTTGATGTGCTGACGCGCATTACCATCGACTCCGCACCGTGGCGTTTGCCTGCCTTCGGAAATTAGTCCATCGTTGCGGATTTCTCTACCTAAAGGCGAGTACCATTATCAATATGCCGCGGGTGGGAATCGAACCCACAAGGTGTTGCCACCACTGGATTTTAAGTCCAGCGCGTATACCAGTTCCGCCACCGCGGCAAGGATGGTAGATAGTTAGTATAACGTAGCTAAGCTATCCAATGTGTTGGTAGACTGTATTAAATAAAACAAGCACCATCTGACTATGTGTGCAATCTGTAGAAGAGGTAAATGTGGAGCGGGTGACCGGATTCGAACCGGCGACCTTTTCCTTGGCAAGGAAACGTTCTAGCCAACTGAACTACACCCGCGCGCGCCCAAACGATGCTTCTTTTCCTCGCATATTCGTGGCTCTCTTCGCGTTGCGGAAGATGTGCTCCTGATATGCTCGGTGTTTTTGTAATAAAATAACTACTGACTATGCCTGCAAAACCTACGTATCGGTGATCCCCCTGTAAATAATTTATCTAAGGCCACGGGGGGAATCGAACCCCCGAATAAAGGTTTTGCAGACCTCTGCCTTACCACTTGGCTACGTGGCCAGGGTACGTATATATAGCCATATAGTACACTAATTGTCAAATATTTTCAAGGTCTAGAAAATAACAAAACCCTGTTAATACAGGGTTTTGTTATGCTTATAAAATTTCAATCGTGGTGTATTGTACGCCCCACTGTAGTGCTTGTCCGCGTGTTTCCATCCAAATATCGGCCTTATACCAGTAGCGAGCACTCATCCGGTCCTCAACCACAAATATTTTATTGCCGAATTTTTCCGGAAATCGGACACGTGCGCCGATCGGCAGGAAATTTGCCGCGATAATACCATCCCGTACCCGGGCACCAGACGCGGTAATAAACGGGTCACCGCTGGTCTGATCAGGTGTCGAAGAATATGCCGTAACAGGAATACGCAATGACTGTTTTGCTTGTGGTTGGGGGCGATCTGGATTTTCTGGCAAACGATTCGTTGTCTTTTTGACGGCCGACATGAGATGCTTTTGTACTGGTATGGTTAGCGCTTGTGTTTCAGCAACTGTTTCAGCAGCCTGACCCTGATAGGGAAAGCAGAATTGCCAAATTAGAACGATCAGACTAACAAAAATGATATGTTTAGTCTGTACACCTAGTTGTACTGAAATCATGAGATGTGTTGTCAATGATAATACCTTAGTACAGCTAATATTAGGCAAAGTTTATACTAAAGTGCTAATATTAGCTAAATATAGGTACCAAAAAACACCCTACCATAGGGTGTTTTGGAGAATGCGCTATCTTAGCACACTAAAAAATATTGTCAAGCATATGTATAGTTAACAGTCAATGGTGACACTTTGGAGCACCTTTTCACGCGGGGTG
>CAYPXF010000010.1:0-44752 GCA_964415025.1 uncultured Gammaproteobacteria bacterium
ATAAAAAATGTAATGAAAAAATTTCTGTTTTGGTTTGCCGAAGCGGAGCGGAGGCAAGCGGAAACGCACCTCTATTATTCTGGATTTTGTTCAAAAAAAGTTAGAATTTCAACCAAAAGGTACCGCCAATTTACGATTTTGTCATTTTTGGCAGAATCGTAAATTGGCGGAGAGACAGGGATTCGAACCCTGGATACCTTGCGGTATACACGCTTTCCAAGCGTGCGCCTTCGACCACTCGGCCACCTCTCCATATTATAAAAAACCACTATCTTCGCCCTGTAACTTAAATAAAAATGAAAAACATACGGAGCGACCCTTCCCTATTGAATTTAATCTACGCGCTAAACCCTTGCTCTGTAAATCATGAAGTGGCTATACGGGGGACTCGGCCGCCTCTCCATCAAAAAACTAACAACAAGAAACCATAAACTAATAGTAATGTCAATATACCATAGCACTTTTTGTGTGAAAAGCAAAGGGTATTTGACCAGAAATACGCATATTTATATACAGTGACGCCCGTGGGGAGGTGGAGATGATTTACGATCTTTTCCAGAGAGCTTCCCCTAGCGTAGCCCTTCTCAAGAAGGGTTCGGAAGTAAATGAGTTTGGCGGGGTGGACAGTGACCAGCCCGTTTGTAGGGCGACGCCCTGCGTGTTTCGCACATGCGATTTTCAACCGTGGCCGAGCGGATTTACTTAATGCCTGCTAGGGGAAAACATATATTGGACGGTTTCCTTCAGTGGAACCGTCCTTTTTTATTCCAATAACCAAAACGCATCCCAGAAAAGATGCGTTTGGTGTTTTATTATAGCAGATTATTTCTTACCTTTACCTTGCTTCTCCGCTTTGGCAATAGCGATAGTGGTGCTTAGCACAGTGTCTGGATTCAGGGAAATGCTATCAATACCCTGCCGTACCAAGAACGCGGCAAACTCGGGAAAATCAGACGGTGCCTGCCCGCAAATCCCGATATCCCGTTTATATTTCTTGGCCGTCTTTATCACATCAGCCACCATGCGTTTGACCGCGTCATTTTTCTCATTGCCAACATGAGCAATAATACCGGAATCGCGGTCCAGACCGAGCGTCAGTTGGGTCAGGTCATTGGAACCGATGGAAAAGCCATCGAATATTTTTGAGAACTGATCAGCCAACACCACGTTTGAAGGA
Source organism: uncultured Gammaproteobacteria bacterium (assembly GCA_964415025.1). GTDB lineage: Bacteria > Patescibacteriota > Patescibacteriia > UBA10025 > JAHIVO01 > CAYPXF01. The sequence continues at coordinate 1,178 of CAYPXF010000010.1, forward strand.
ATTTCACACATTACATACAGCTCCAAACCATTCTGGCCGCGTTTGAGACCATTATCCGCCATGGCTTTGATGACTTTTTTTCCTTCTTCAACAGTCCGGCAAAACGGCACCATAATTTTTACGTTTGTCAGTCCCATTTCGTCACGCACGCGTTTGAGCGCCTGGCATTCCAGGTCAAAGGCTGGACGGTAATCAGGGTCATAATACCGCGAGGCGCCGCGCCAGCCGATCATGGGATTACGCTCCTCTGGCTCGAATTCCTGGCCGCCAATCAGTTCAGCATATTCATTTGACCGGAAATCGGCCAGCCGGACGATGACTTCACGCGGATAAAAGGCAGCGGCAATGGTAGCAATGCCGTAGGACAGCTTATCAATATAATACTTCTTTTTATTCTTATAGCCGCGTGTCAATTCGTCAATTTTTTTCTTGGCTTGTTTATCCTTGAGCTGGCGATATTTGACGAGTGCCATGGGATGAATCTGGATATAGGAATTGATAATAAATTCTTCACGGGCCAGCCCCACGCCCTCATTAGGAATCTGTGAAGTGCGGAATGCCATTTCCGGCGTGCCGAAAATCATTTTTACTTTAGTGCGTTTGGGCTTGGGCATTTTGCTGACATCGGTGCGCTTGACGCTGAACGGCAGTTTGCCGGCATAGACCTTGCCCACATCCCCCTCGCTGCAGCTAACCGTAATCATCTTTCCTTGCCCGATTTTCTTCGAGCCGTCCTCGGTACCGACAATAGCCGGAATACCCAGCTCGCGGGAAACAATAGCCGCGTGCGACGTGCGGCCGCCCTCATCAGTGACAATAGCCGAGGCAATTTTCATGATCGGCTCCCAGTCTGGATCAGTCATATGGGTAACCAATACTTCGCCTTTTTTAAACTTAGTAATGTCTTTTACATCCTTGATAATATTTGCTTTGCCCGTACCTATCTTGGTGCCGACCGGTGACCCCTCTGCCAATACTTTGCCTTTTTTCTCCAGCGTATGGTGCTCCAACACGTTAACGTCACGCTGGGATACCACGGTTTCCGGCCGGGCCTGGACAATATAGAGCTTATTATCCACGCCATCCTTGGCCCATTCCATATCCATCGGTTTGAAATGGCCGGCTTCTTTTGAATAGTGATCTTCGATAATCATGGCCCACTCGGCCAGTTTGAGCGCTTCTTTATCAGTAATAGAAAAGGCTAAGCGATCTTTTTTCGTAACGTCGATATTTTTTGTTGGTGTACTGCCCGAAGCATACACCATCTTGATCCGTTTGGTGCCGAGTGATTTGGAAACAATTGATTTAAAACCTTTTTTAAGCGTCGGCTTATGTACATAATATTCATCCGGGCTGACCGCGCCCTGGACAATATTCTCGCCCAAACCGTATGAGGAATTAATCAGCACTACATCCTTATGTCCCGACTCGGTATCGATGGAAAACATCACGCCCGAGGCCGCCTTGTCCGAGCGGACCATTTTTTGGATGCCGATGGACAGCCCAATCTTGAAATGGTCGAACCTTTTGTCCTCGCGGTACGATATGGCCCTGTTTGTAAACAACGAGGCGAAACATTTTTTGCATGCATCGATCAATGCTTTTTCACCACGGATGTTGAGGTAGGTCTCCTGTTGTCCGGCAAAGGACGCATCCGGCAGGTCTTCGGCCGTGGCAGACGAACGGACAGCCACGTCAACGTTTTTGCCGTACTGTTTTGAAAGTTTCTGATAGGCTGTATGGATCTCCGCGCGTAAATCTTCGGGCAACTCCGCATGACGGATAACATGGCGCACTTTTTTACCGCGTGCCATCAGATTGCGGATATTGTGCGTATTCAAATCAGCCAGTATGCGCTTAATGTCGTCCTGAATACCCGCCTCTTTCAGTACATAATGGTAGGCCTGGGCCGTCACGGCAAAACCATTCGGCACACGCACGCCCTGCTTCGTCAGGTTGCGGTACATCTCGCCCAGGCTGGCGTTCTTGCCGCCGACCAGAGGCACGTCTTTGATTCCTAATTCATCAAACCAGAGAATAAGCGCTTTTGATTTTTTTGATGGCATAAAATTTGTTATCACTAATAAAATACCTCTTTAGTATACAACAAAAAACCCGGCTTGGAAAACAACCGAGTCTTTTGGTAGACAATAGATCCTAATTACAAATTACTGCTTACCAATTATGAGTTAGCTAAATCTTGATTTTTTCTGCAATATCGCCGACAATTGGTAACTTATACTTTTCTCCGGAAAGCGCCTTGATAAATCCCCAAATCACAAATAGTACGACGATGATGCCGAGCAGCCAGCCAATGATCGGGATCCAGGAAAGCCATGAAGCAATAAACAATACTAATCCCTGCCGGGCGTGAAATAAGACATAGGCATCATCCTTTTTCACAATCAGCATGACAATACTGATAATCCATAAATAGGATAAAGCGGCCATGAGATTGCTGTCCGAGTTATTATTGGGTGTTACTGGTTTGTTCTCTTCCATAGTGCCACCTCCTTTCGGAATAAATAATTATTGATTTAAGTATAGCAAATAAAACACCATCCGGCTACTGCTGTATCCGATCACGGACTGTCCACCTCAACCCGGGCAATACATACCGCTCGCCTGACAACGCCTTGGTAAAACCGAATATTTCAAATATTATGACCACCAAACACAAGAGCGGGCCGACAATAAACACAAATGGCGCAATAACCATAGCCGCCAGCGAAACAACAAACAAAATTAATGCCTGTCGTGCATGGAACTGGACAAAACTGTCACCACGTTTAGTGATAAGCATAACAACACTCAATATCCAGACGTATGAGAGCGCTGCCATCAGATGTGAATCTGCGCCTGACGAATTAGTGCTTGGCTGATCCATGGTGAGAGTGGTCAATGGTAGAAACGTGCCGGTTTATTTTTTTGACGATAAAACTTTTTGCCATGATATACATCAGAAAACAGCCGGCGCCCGCCAGTGCGACAAAAATAAACGGATTACGTATGATATTCAGAAAATACCACCATTGCCGATACCACGCCAGCTCGATAACAGCTACACACAGACCGCTCACCACGCCAAAAAAAATTCCTCCCACAACAACCGACATCATTGATCCGGCATGCTTCCATAGGATCCACCACGACATCGCCATACTAAGCAGTGCAACCACTATCCAGTTTCCATACTGGTACACTGCCAATACGATATTCAATCCGCAGGCAACAGTCGCCAGTGCAATAAATACTCTCGTTTGCCGCCAGTAAAAAACCAGGCGGTGACCCGCAATAGTTCCTGGCGGTGGGGCGGCAGCATGGGACTGCCTTACATCAGATTGACTCATAGCGTCGATTAATAGTCTGCCTATAGTATAGTTTATTTGCCTTGCCTTGGCAATCCAAAAGGAGGACGGTGCTATGTCCGTCCTCCGCTTTATCCTACACTGTATTGTTTACATCATGGGCATACCGCCGGGCATACCGCCGGGCATACCGCCGCCAGCACCGCCTTCATTTTCATCCTCTTTTTTCGGTATATCGGTTATTACCGCTTCAGTCGTCAGCAGCATGGCTGCGGCAGAAGCAGCATTCTGAATAGCACTGCGGGTAACTTTTGTCGGGTCAACTATTCCGGCAGCGACCAGATCTTCAAACGTATCAGTCTCGGCATTATAGCCTTCGCTGCCCTGCTTTTGTTTCACCGCTTCGGTAATGACTGAAGCTTCTTTGCCAGCGTTAGTGGCAATCTGGCGTACTGGTTCTTCCAGAGCGCGGCGGAGAATACTGATGCCAATCTTTTCATCCCCGCTTACATCGACTTTGTCCAGCGCGGCCATTACTCGAATCAGGGCGACGCCGCCACCTGGGACAATACCTTCTTCAATAGCCGCACGAGTCGCATGAAGCGCATCCTCAATGCGGTGTTTTTTCTCCTGCAATTCCGTCTCGGTCGCCGCACCGACTTTGATGACGGCTACACCTCCGGCCAGTTTACCCAGGCGTTCTTGGAGTTTTTCTTTGTCAAAATCTGATTCAGTCGTGTCAACCTCTTTCTTTATCTGGGCGATGCGATCCTGGATAATGCCGTCATCACCTTTGCCATCGACAATAGTAGTATGTTCCTTGGTTGACACTACGCGACCAGCTTGGCCCAGCATTTCTACCTCGACATTTTCCAGCTTCAGCCCGACATCCTCGGAAATCACTTTACCGCCGGTTAACACTGCGATGTCCTGGAGCATTTCCTTACGGCGGTCACCAAAACCCGGCGCTTTTACCGCCAGCACGCTAAAAGTGCCGCGCAGTTTGTTTACTACAAACGTTGCTAACGCCTCACCCTCGACCTCATCAGCAATAATCACTAATTCCTTTTTACCGGCCTGGGCCAGTTTTTCCAGCAGGGGCAATATTTCATTAAGCGCGGATATTTTTTTATCAGTTATCAATATATAGGGATCTTTGTATTCGGCTTCCATGCGGTCGGGATTTGTCACCATATAGGGCGAAACATATCCTTTATCAAACTGCATGCCTTCGACGACTTCTTTTGACAGGCCAAAGGTCTGTGATTCTTCGACCGTGACCACGCCGTCTTTACCGACTTTTTCCAGCGCCTCGGCAATGAGCTTGCCGACCTCGCCGTCCTGGGAGGAAATAGTGCCAACCTGGGCAATTTCTTCATTGGTCTTCACGTCCTTGGAAATGCCTTTGAGATCCTCCACCACCACGGCTACTCCTTTTTCCATGCCGCGTTTGATGACCATCGGATTAGCACCGGCGGCCACGTTTTTGAATCCCTCGGCGACTATATTCTGGGCCAGTAGGGTGGCAGTCGTGGTGCCGTCACCGGCTATGTCATTTGTTTTTTTGGCGACCTCTTTCACGGCCTGGGCGCCGACATTTTCAAACTTGTCCTCCAGTTCAATCTCGTCAGCAATAGTAACACCGTCATTGGTAATAGTCGGACCGCCAAAACCTTTATCAATTACCACATTGCGGCCTTTGGGACCGAGTGTTACTTTGACAGCATTGGCCAGCTGGTCAACTCCTTTTTTGATAAGCTGGCGTGCTTTTTCATCATATAGAATTTGTTTTGCCATATAGTTGCTATTTGGTTACTTATTAAGATTTCTTACGATTGTGTTATCTTATTTTATAAACTTCCGTGTAAACTATTGTTCTCAAGTCCTAATTTCTATTCAATAACTAATGGCTAAATGCATTGATGCCAAAAGTTAAATTAGTCATTGGACATTGGTGCTTAATTAGTAATTAGTGATTCTTAATTAGGAATTAATGAAGCGTTATGCTTCCAGCTTCGCCAGGACGTCTTTGTCCTCGAGTACTTTATACTCCACCTCATCGACCGTCACTTCCTCGCCCGAGTATTTACCAAAAATTACCTTATCGCCTTTAGCCAGGCCAAGTTTCTTGATTTTATCACCCTCGCCAACGGCGACGACCTCGCCTTCTTCTTTTTTTTCTTTTTCTACGGTATCAGGCAGGACAATACCGGATTTAGTTACTTCCTCTTCGGTTACCGGTTTGACTATGACCCGGTCACCTAATGGTTTGAGCTGCATAGGTTTATAATAAAGTTAATAATTAGCTCATTATTTGGTCCAAATTAGCACTCATGAATACAGAGTGCTAATACGTGCTACTATTATATATAAGCGCATTTTACCTGTCAAATCCGGGTGTTATCCACATGCCGGCCCGTACGCTGTCTAGCCCACAAGCCGTATATCAGCCACCAGAGCAACGTGCCGGTAGCCAAAGTCCATAGATAATGATCAAACAATCCAATAACAACCAATGCTATAAAAATACTCGTACATATTAAAAACCACGTGTCCCGTGCCAGCAATAGCCTGCCATAGCGGTTGCCGGTGTACATAAACAGCCGCGCAATAATGTACAAAAATAAAATGCCAGGGACTGCGCCGAGCTCGGCCGGTACTAACAAATATATCATATGGACTGGCTGATACTGCCATGACGGCCAATTAGGATTGCTGTCATGCAGCGCTTGGGTATAGGCGCCGATGCCAGTGCCCTGATACCAATAGCCAGTAATGTAATTCCAGGCGACTATAATCTGATCAGTGCGCTCCATGGATGATTGCTGTTCTAACCGTCCTGGATCAGTCAGCCGCGTTTGCCACACATCAGGCAGGAGCAGGATGCTGAAGCTGGTCAGTAAAATAACCCACACCGCCACCTGGATCAGTACACGAGTCCGCGCCGCACTTCCTTGCCATATAGCCAAACTAATGAGAAAAAGAAACGCGACGCCAAAAGCTATCCAAGCGCTCCGGCTAAACGTCAAGGTCAATGCAAACGACATAACCACAAAGGCGGTCACATTCAGGATTATGCCAATACTATTTGCTCTTTTCTTCGGATGCAACCGTATCAAAAAACCGATAGTCAGCAACAAACAAATCACTAAAAACCCGGCCAGCATATTCGGATGCGGCAGGCTGCCATAGGCGCGCAAAAAACGTCCGCTGGCTGTTTCGACCACAAAATCTCCTAATACTCCGGGATCATGTGCGGCCCAGCCCAGCCATTTATTGCTCATCACCGACTGGGTAAAAAATTGGTAGATCCCTATTACTGCCTGGATAAAGCCAGCGCTGATCAGAGTTGCCGCGACAATAGTCCAGCGCCAGCGCGTGGCCGCTATCAGCCATACCAGGGCTAAGCCCTGGGCCAGTCGAACCAGGATATACCAGGATATTTCCCTGTTTTGGGAAAACAATACAGAAGCCAAGCTGAAAAAAAACAAAACAACGAGCGGTATCCAAAACCGGCGTTCCATGCGTATGCCCACGCGCTGCTGCTGCGCCAGGCGCAGCAGGACCAGCAGTATCAGAACAATATCCCACGCGTACAAGCTAAACGTACCGTATTCCCAAACGCCATTATTCAATAAGCCGGGCTGCCATATCCATCGTGTCTGCCACGGCAGGATAAACAAAAAAACATACAGGCCATACTCCACCAGTCGCTCTAGCCGCTTCATACCAGCGTCTCCTTTCGCGCCTGCCACTGTTCCCAAAACCAGCGGCGGCGGTCAGTATCATGGAACTTCAATATACCGGGCCGCATCACCACGCTCGTGTCCTGATTGGCCATTTTTCGCAAACGGTGAGGTATGATCCGCAACTGATACTGCTGGTAGCGCTGAACTGCTACAAGGTCGCTGCAGACCCGCAATATTTTCTTCGCCGCTCCAGCCCTATCTATCACGCGACGTGACGTGGGTATGATAGGCTGCCAATGCGGAATAGACCGGCTGATCCAGGCATTGGCAGCGACAAACTGCTGATAAACGCCTTCATCATACAGCGGCATGACCTGGCTGATCCAATACATTAAATATATATCCTGGCTTATGGCTACTGATTCCAAATTCAAGTGATCAGTATCAATAAAAAAACTCGGACAGAGCATATCGCGTGTTCTGCCCGGCCGCGGACGCATATCCAGCAGTTTTAAAAAACTGGTTACCCAAAAACGCACTGGCCATGTTTTGCCCGGTGCGGTAATAATAAACAAATCAATATCTGCGCCCTGACGGCTGTTGTTATATGCCAGCGTATTACAAATACCGACCATGCGTATATGTGGTATACAGCGGAGCCAGCGAACCATTTTTTTAGCCCGCTCATATTTACGTTCAGCAAGTAAATAGCGACGTTGACGAACAGCAACGATCTCTTCTCTTCCTCGTAAATAATAAAAGCCGTGATGCTCGGATAATTCCGCTTGTAATGTTTTACTCGTGGCTAAGGCCTGCCTGATATCTCCGATAGCTGCCTGCCGTAAATAGCTGTCTGGTAATTCTGGGCTGTGGTAAAGCCATTTCCATACTTCAAAAACAGTCAGCGGATAACTGAAAATATCAAAATACGCGATTGTTTCCAATATACTCTGCTCAAGCCTGGTCATACTACTAGTATATCTGGTTTAAGCCGAAGATAAAAGCGCTTGACACAGTAGCTAAACTATAGTAGTGTGCTATGGTTAGGAATCCTACAAAACCATGCCTATTGAGCAATGAATAGGAGACTGTAATGCTCATTTTAACAAGGAAGTTAGGGGAAAGTATCACCATCGGAGATGATATTAAAGTAACCGTACTGCAAATTTATGGCCGGCAAGTACGTCTCGGCATAGATGCGCCACAACAGGTGGCGGTACATAGAGAGGAAATATTTCTGAAATCCAATGATCAAAACCACAAAAACTCCGATTAAACCCCTGCCGCAAATCATAAAAAAACTCGTCGCATCATAACCGACGAGTATTTTTTATCTATTTTTTTGTAAATATTTTTTTCAGAAAAGTCCCTGTATAGCTCCTCGCTGCCTTGGCCACCTCACGCGGCGTACCTTCAGCTACAATCTCACCCCCCTTATCACCGCCTTCTGGCCCTAAATCAATCAGCCAGTCGGCCGACTTAATCACGTCCAGGTTATGTTCAATAATTAATACTGTATTGCCTTTATCCACCAGTTGATTGAGCACATTGAGCAGGCGCTGCACATCGTCAAAATGCAGACCGGTAGTTGGCTCATCCAAAATATAGAGCGTTTTGCCGGTAGCGCGCCGGGAAAGCTCGGTCGCCAGTTTGACGCGCTGGGCCTCACCGCCTGACAGCGTGGTGGCTGACTGCCCCAGCCGGATATAGCTCAAGCCTACCTCGTGCAAGGTTTTGAGCTTCTTATGAATCGACGGCTGATGCGAGAAAAAATGCATGGCTTCTTCGACCGTCATGTTCAGGATATCGGCAATTGTCTTGCCCTTATAATGTATTTCCAATGTCTGCGGATTGTATCTCTTGCCTTTGCATTCCGCGCACTCGACATATACATCGGGCAAAAACTGCATTTCAATTTTTACTAGGCCGTCTCCCTGGCACGCTTCGCAGCGTCCGCCGACCACATTAAAGCTGAACCGTCCGGGTCCATAGCCGCGGATTTTAGCTTCTGGCACCTGGGTGAATAAATCACGGATATAGGTAAATACGCCGGTATAGGTCGCCGGGTTAGAGCGCGGGGTGCGGCCGATCGGCGACTGATCAATCACAATCACCTTGTCCAGATGATTGGTGCCTTTCAGCTCTTTAAATTTCCCGGGCATATCTTTTGCCCGGTGGAATTGCTGGGCCAATGCTTTGGCTAGGATTTCTGTCATCAGTGTTGATTTACCAGACCCAGATACGCCAGTAATACACACTAATTTACCCAGCGGAATATGCACGTCTATTGATTTGAGGTTAAACTCATCAGCGCCCATGATAGACAGTGTTTTGCCGCTGCCCTGACGGTATTTTTTTGGCGCGGGAATTGATTTTTTACCGGATAAATATTTACCGGTCAATGATTTGGTGTTTTCCTTAACTGCTGCGGCAGTACCAGCTGCGACTACTTTGCCGCCATGCTCGCCGGCGCCAGGACCAATGTCAACAACATAATCAGAGGCCAGAATCGTATCCTCGTCATGCTCGACCACAATCACCGTATTGCCCAGATCACGCAGCGCCTGGAGCGTCCGTATCAGCTTAGCATTATCGCGCTGATGCAGGCCAATGGACGGTTCATCCAAAATATAAACAACCCCGACCAGTGATGAACCGATCTGGGTGGCTAGACGGATACGCTGCGCTTCACCGCCGGCAAGTGTGGCCGCCGCCCGGTCTAACGTTAGATAATCCAATCCGACATTATGCAAGAATTCGAGGCGGGACTGGATTTCTTTTAGTATTTGTTTAGCGATAAGTTTTTCCTGTTCTGTGGCTGGTGACAGTTTACGAAAAAAGCTGCGTGCCTGTTCTACCGTATAGGCAGTAATATCAGAGATCGGCTTACCGTCAATCAATACCGCCAAACTGGCTGGCTTTAAACGTTTGCCCTGGCATGCTGGGCATAATTTGATCCGCATGTATTTTTCTATTTCCGAACGGATGTAGTCTGACTGCGTTTCCTGGTACCGCCGCATCAAATTTGGAATGACGCCTTCGAAATTACGGGTAAACGACCCGTCAAACCGGTCACTCGAGAATTCCATGGTGTATTCCTTATTTCCGGTACCGTACAGGATCATGTCCAAATTTTTTTGCTTCATGTCCTGGACCGGTTCGTCCAGCGAAAAACCGTATTCGTCAGCCACTTTTTCGAGGAAGCGCAAATACCACGATTGGTTTGATGATGTCCGTGACCACGGGCGAATCGCCCCTTCGGCAATTGTCAGCCGGGGATTAGGGATGACCAGTTCTGGATCAATTTCCAGTTTGGTCCCGAGACCGTCACATTCTGGGCACGCGCCATGCGGACTGTTAAACGAAAAATTTCGCGGCTCAATCGACGGCAGACTGATGTCGCAGTCAGCACAAGCAAAGTGCTGGGAAAACAACATATCCTCTACCGTATCAGCGCGATGGACCATGAGAAGACCATTGCCTAGATCAAGCGCAGACTCCAACGAATCCACCAGGCGTTGGCGCTCCAGCTCCTTGTTCGCTGTCAGCCGATCCACCACTACCTCAATATCGTGCTTCCTCTTCTTATCCAGTGTCAGATCCTCTGCCTCATCTATGGAATAAATCGTATCATCAATACGTATGCGGACATAACCTGCCTTACGCACTTCGTTGATTACTTTTTTATGTTCCCCCTTTTTATCCTTAATCAGCGGCGCCAGGATAATAAACTTCGTCCCATCAGGCAGCTCCATGATCCGATCAGCAATCTGCCGGACAGTCTGCTTGACGACTGGCTTGCCACAGTTAGGACAGTGCGGTTTGCCAATACGGGCATATAGCAGCCGCATATAATCATATATTTCCGTAACAGTGCCCACGGTCGAGCGCGGATTGTGCGAGGCTGACTTCTGGTCTATGGAAATAGTCGGTGACAATCCCTCGATTTGGTCCACGTCAGGCTTGTCCATCAATTCCAAAAACTGCCGGGCATAGGCCGAGAGCGACTCAACATACCGCCGCTGGCCTTCGGCATAGATCGTATCAAAGGCTAACGATGATTTTCCCGAACCGGACAAACCCGTTATCACCACGAGCTGGTCACGCGGTATGTCAATATCAATATTTTTTAGATTGTGAACCCGCGCCCCGCGCACCGTAATTTTTTTTTCTTCCTTCGGCATGGTACGGTAAAAAATAATGTTGAGATACGAGAGACAGTATATACCATGTGTCAAGTATCGTCAAGCATAGAGCATGGTATACTGCATATATGAAACCACCATCTGCCATACAGCTCGGACAAATCCCCCGAAAACCAGGAGCCTACCAGTTCAAAGACAAGACTGGCAAGCTGTTATATATTGGCAAAGCAAAAAACCTGAAAAACAGGATTAGCTCCTATTTTCACAAATCTGCCCGGCATTCTCCCCATAAACTGCTTATGGTGAAGGAGATTGCCAAGGTAGAATATATTATCACGTCCTCGGAAACAGAAGCGCTGCTGCTCGAATCCAGTCTGATTAAACAGCATCAGCCGCCGTATAATATCGACCTGAAAGACGACAAAAACTTCCTCTATATAAAAATTACCACAGCGGAAGATTTTCCCCGCGTTTTTACGGTGCGAAAACTAGCAAAAGACAAAGCGCTATACTTCGGCCCATTCGCCTCGGCTGGGGCGGTGCGGCAAACCCTGCGTCTGTTGCGTAAACTCTTTCCTCATCGTAACTTTACCAGGCCGCCCAGCCGCTACCATCTGAAATACCTGGTCAAGCGATACCCAGAACTGCTCGGTCCGCAGGATAAAGCGGCGTACAGAGCTACCATCGAGCAAATTATCAAATTTATGCGGGGTCACCACCGTGACATAAAAAAAGAGCTCGAACAAAATATGAAAGCAGCCTCCCGCCGCAAGCAGTTTGAACAAGCGGCAGTGCTTCGCGATAAAATCAAGGCTATCGAACGACTCATGGAAAAACAAAAAGTTATTTCTACCCGGCGAGAAAACCAGGACATCATCAGCCTGTACCGACACGGCCAGCTGGGAGCAATCAACCGTTTCGTAGTACGGCAGGGAAAATTAATCGATAAACAAAACTACGTGCTGCGCAATATCCGCGATCAGGATGACAGCGAAGTACTGTCAGCCTTTATTGCTCGATATTATCCCCAGGTTACTGATATGCCGCATGACATAATCGTGCCCATAGCACTGCCCCAGACAAACATCATGGAAAAAGCTTTTGGCGTCCATATCACCGCGCCGCGCCGTGGCATGAAACAAAAATACATTAAACTGGGAGAAGAAAATGCCGTCACTTTCCTCGAACAGCAACAGGCATCGTTTGAGCGGCATCATAAAAAAATTAAATCCGCACTTCAGGGACTGCAGAAAATTTTCGGTCTGCCAAGCCTGCCCAAGCGGATTGAAATATATGATATCTCAAACATTCAGGGAACATATGCTGTCGGTTCGATGGTCGTTTTTACTGACGGTCAGCCTAGCAAACAATGGTATCGTAAGTTTAAAATTAAATCAGTCAGTGGCGCTAATGATTCGGCTATGATGGCAGAGGTATTGAAGCGGCGATTCATGCGCCTCACGTCAATCAATAATCAATCTACCGCACGCGACTCACGATCTGCCCATAACTGGCCCCGGCCCGATCTCATTATCCTCGATGGCGGCAAAGGCCAGCTACATACAGCACAGCCAATGATACCAGCGGGAATACCAGTAGCCGCCCTGGCCAAGCGCGAAGAACAGCTCTACCTTCCGGATAAAAACCGTCCGCTGACATTACCGGTAGGTTCACAAACACGTTTTCTGATCCAACGCATGCGTGATGAAGCCCACCGATTTGCCATTTCCTTTTACCGCCAGTACCATGGCCGGCAATCAATATCCTCATCCCTGGATAAAATACCGGGTATTGGTCCACGGACCAAGAAAAAATTACTGCGTGAACTCGGTTCAGTGGATGATGTCCGTAATGCGTCCGAGACGGCATTAGCCGCGCTAGTCGGACCGGCCAAGGCAAAAACTATTAAACAGCACTTATGAACACCATAGATCCGGACGCATTACAGTTAGCAATAGAGAAAAAACAACAGCGCAAAGTCAAAGCCAAAAACACCAAGCACAAGGTCTCTGGCGCCAGCGTCAAAACACTGCAGCGGATTATCACAAAACGCGGCCGGCGTTGCACTAGACGCCGTTCCATTGACAAATAAGCAGTGTTCTGATATGGTATAGATTACTTATTTTTAGAATTAAAGGTATGGAAACAACGCTTAACATCACCCAAATTATACTGGCAGTATTGCTGATTACCAGCATCTTACTGCAGTCTCGCGGAGCCGGTTTATCAACAGCCCTTGGTGGCGAAGGTAATGTCTATCGCACCAAACGCGGCTTTGAGAAGTCTTTGTTTATCGCGAGTATTGTCCTAAGCGTCCTTTTCCTCGGTACCGCGATTGCGAACGCACTCTTGAGCTAAGTGCGCTCGTTCCTGTTTGTTGGCTTGAATCATTATTATCATGGTATTTAAAAAAATAAAAAACTCTTTTCGTAAAAAGGGAAATAAACATCTAGACAATGTCCCGATGCCGAAGTTATTGCAAGAACAGGAAGCCTGGGATCAAAAACTGGTGTTTTCGCTGGCCAAACAACGCTGGCCAAACTGGCAGCAGCTGCAGTATTTGCCCCAATATTTAACGCAGAGAGAAAAACTGATCATCCGGGTATTGTTAGCGATTACTATCCTGTGTTTGGGATTTTTATTAGTACAGTTTTATCAGCGGCATGTTGTTTATTTGCCCGAACAGGGCGGTTCATACACTGAAGCGCTCATTGGTCAGCCGCAATATATTAATCCGATTTTAGCCCAGAGTGATGTGGATCGGGATTTGACTACGCTTATATATTCCGGTTTGTTCCGCTACAACCAATCCCTCGAGCTCGTGCCTGATCTGGCCGAGCGCTACGAAGTTTCAGAGGATAATAAAACATATACGGTATACCTGCAACAGGACATTACCTGGCATAATGGCAACCCCCTGCTGGCTGATGACGTGGTCTTTACCTTTAGTACAATCCAGGATCCAGACTATAGCAGTCCGCTCTACTCAAATTTTGACGGCGTTACTATCCGACGTGTTGATGATTATACTGTCAGCTTTACCCTCGATGAACCGTACGCGCCATTTTTATCAAATCTGACAGTAGGCATTCTGCCTGGTCATATTTGGAATGACGTCACGCCGGCCACATTCCGCTTAGCAGAATTCAATACTAAGCCAATCGGTTCTGGTCCATTTGTCTTCACCGGGCTGACAAAAGACCAGACTGGCAATATCAAATCATATACGCTAAAGCGTAATGAATCATATTACGGTCAGCAGCCTTATCTAAACGAAATTTCATTTCGGTTATTTCCAGAATTTGCCGACGCTTTTAATGTCGTACGGTCAAATAACGTGGACGGCATAACGTTTATCCCCAATGAATACAGCGGAGTAATAGAAAAAAATAATACTATTAATCGCTACCAGCTGCAATTGCCCCAATACACGGCTGTGTTCTTTAATCAAAAAATTGACCTCCTCAAATCCGAGAATCTGAAACAGGCGCTCGCACACGCGGTCGATAAAAACCGTATTCTGCAGGAGGCACTGGCAGGAGATGGGACGATCGTCCATAGCACAATTTTGCCAGGTTTCCTCGGTCATAACCCCGACATCCAGGGATATTCATACGATTTAAACCAAGCTGCCACCCTTCTGGATGAGGCTGGTTGGACAGTACCCGAGGACGGGGGCTTACGCCAAAAAGATGGCCAAGAACTGAAATTTTCACTGACCACCGTTGATCAGACTGAATATTTAAAAACGGCCGATATTTTACGGGAAAGTTGGGAGGCTGTTGGCGTGGGCATTGAGCTGAAAATTATGAATCCGTCCCGGGTAAATAAAGAGATTGTCAAACCACGCAATTATGAAGCGTTCTTATATGGTGAAATTGTCGGCGCTGATCCAGATCCCTATCCTTTCTGGCACTCATCCCAAAGCCTCGCGGGTGGCCTCAATTTGTCAAACTATTTTAATAAAGAGGTAGATACTCTGCTCGAAGAGGCCAGAAAAATCGATAATGCTGACGAACGGGCAGATAAATACCGCGCCTTCCAAAATATTATTGCTGAAGAAATACCGGCTATTTTTCTCTACAGCCCGTACTATGAATACGGCGTCCACGAAGATATTCAGGGCATTACCATAGAACGCATCACTATTCCATCCGATCGTTTTAACGGGATTACTAATTGGTATAGTAAGACAAAATTCGGCTGGGAATAATCACGCGCCGGAGTGGCCCGTACCATGTCTCTTTCCTTTTACTCAAGGTTCAGGTACGGGACAGACTCCATTGACAAACAGTTTTAAAATATGCCGCGGTGGTGAAATTGGTATACACGCTAGCTTCAGGAGCTAGTGAGGGCAACCTCATGGGAGTTCGAGTCTCCCCCGCGGCACCATTTATTAATTTATACCCAGAATAATTATTATTATCCGTGGTACTGAAAATGAAAATTTATGAACCCAAAACAACAACAAACAAAACAAAAAAAACGCCGCTCACATGGCAAACGTAAGGCCGGCGGCGCCAAGCTCCGTATCATTCCTCTCGGTGGCCAAGAAGAAGTCGGCCGGAATATGACAGTGTTTGAATACGGACAGGACATCGTAGTTTTAGATATGGGCGTGCAATTTCCCGAGGAAGACATGCCCGGTATAGATTATATTGTCCCGAACATCAACTACCTCAAGGGGAAAGAAAAAAATATCCGCGGGATACTTTTTAGTCACGGTCACCTGGACCATATCGGGGCTGCGCCGATATTGCTCGAAAAACTTGGTTACCCGCCAATTATCGGACGGCCGCTCACCCTGGCTCTGATAAAAAACCGGGTCGAGGACTACAAAAAAGGCAGCACGAAAAAACTCAAAACAATAACCATCAAAAACATCCAGGAAAAAATGCGTTTGGGTACATTTCTGGTGAACTTTTTTCCAGTCGATCACTCAATTATGGATGCGGTGGGGGTTGTTTTACGGACACCACAAGGCACCGTCATACACCCCGGCGATTGGACATATGAACGTAATCCTATTAACCGTAAACCTGTTACCTATCATCAGCTGGCCCAGCTACCAAAACCAACCATACTCATGCTCGAAAGCCTTGGTTCAACACTGACAGAACAGCGGGTTCCAGAACAAGTCATGTATCAAAATCTCAATACCCTGCTCAAACAAGCACCAGGCCGGACAATTATTGGTACGTTTTCATCCCAAATAGAAAGGATCAAGTGGGTACTCGAACAAGCAGAGCGCCTCGGAAAAAAAGTAGCACTGGACGGCTATAGTATCAAGGTAAACGTCGAGGTGGCAAAAAAGCTCGGATATATCAAAATAAAACAGTCGGTCCTGGTCCGAATTGACCAGATACATAAATACCCGGACAAACAGGTCGTCGTCGTGTGTACCGGCGCCCAGGGGGAACCAAACGCCGTGCTTTCGCGGATCGTCAGCAACAACCATAAATTCGTAAAAATTAAGAAGAATGACACAATCGTCTTTTCTTCATCAGTGATTCCCGGAAATGAACGCACTATCCAGCGGTTAAAAGACAATCTCTACCGTCTATGCGATAATGTAGTGCATACCGATATTATGGACGTGCACTCCAGCGGACACAGTACTGCCGCAGATATTGTCGAGGTATTGCGCCAAATCAAGCCGACATATTTTGTACCGGTATACGCTAACCATTATTTTCTGAAAGAGGCGGAAAAATTAGCCACCCGCAATGGTTTTGCTAAAAATAATATATTTGTGCTAGATAACGGCTCGGTATTGGAATTAAGTGGCAACAAAGCGACTATTTCATCTAAAAAAGTGCCCTCAAACTATGTCTTTGTTGACGGCCTGGGCGTGGGCGACGTGTCAAATGTTGTACTCCGTGACCGCCAGGCGCTGGCTGAAGATGGCATGTTCGTGATTATTTTGACTATTGACGCTAAAACAGGAAATATTATCGGAACACCGGATATCATCTCGCGCGGATTTATTTACGTGAAGGAAAACAAAAAATTGCTGGATGACGTCCGGAAAAAAGTTAAATACTTACTGCAGGATAAAGAGCCGCGCGCCAAGGCCGACGAGATCTATATAAAAAACAAAGTGCGCGACAAAATCGGTGAATATCTATTTTCCAAAACCAAACGCCGCCCAATGGTCTTCCCGGTGGTGATTGAGGTATAAAGAATAAGTTTTTCTGAACATACCATCTGATTATCGTCAAATACTTGTCTCATAGACTGCAAAAAAATGAGCAGTCATATGGGGGTGGTTTTTCTGAAGGTGATTGAGGTATAATGAAAGCAAATCTCCTAAGCAGCGCCTATGGCCTCTACAAAAAAACATATTGTCTTTTCCGGCATCCAGCCGTCAGGACAGCTCCATATTGGCAATTATTTCGGGGCAATTCGCTCCTGGCTGGATCTGCAGGCAGATAACAAATCTGACTGTATTTTTGCGATTGTCGACTACCACGCCCTGACCGAGGGGCCGGCACCGCGCGAATTGGAACAGCGTATTTTTGATACCGCGGTGGATTTCCTGGCTGTCGGACTCGACCCGAAAAAAAGTCTTATCATGCTGCAATCATTTGTGCCCGAGCATACTGATTTAGCCTGGATCCTGAACTGCATCACCCCCATTTCCTGGCTAGAACGCGTACCGACGTTTAAAGATAAGGCAGACCAGTTCAAACAAAACCTCAATATGGGCCTGATGGACTACCCCGTGCTTATGGCCGCGGACATTTTATTATACAATACTACCCTAGTGCCGGTGGGTTTTGACCAGCTCCCGCACCTGGAACTGACTCGGGAAATAGCCCGCAGCTTTAATGACCGATACGGCAAAATAGTAACCGAGCCAAAGGAGAAAATTACTCCGACCCCGAAAATCATGAGCCTAACCGATCCGACCAAAAAAATGAGTAAAAGTTTGGGAGAAAAATCATATATTGCCCTGACTGATGAGCCTGATGTGATTAAACGCAAAATCAAGGCCATGCCGACAGCCACTGGTGATGAAAAAGAAATTATCAAGGAACTGCTGAAAAATACCCAAGAAATCAATGAAGAATTCAAGGATATGGCTACTGACTTCCCGCCGGACGAAGAAATCCACAGCGAGACAAACCTGACACATATACAAAACCGTCTCGGCCCTGATAAATTCAAGCGATTCATGGCATTGTTTAATTTTTATATGTTGCTGTATATTTTCGCCGAATCAAAAGATCGCCGAAAATTTCTGGAGCAGCTCCAGGACGGCTCTATCCGATTTGCTGAATTTAAAGCATTACTAAGCAATACCATCAGTCAGAACGCGGAACTGGCCGCCTTTCGCACCAAACGAAAACAACTCATGAAAAATCCCGGCAAAATCAAAACAATCCTCAAACAGGGCAGCCAAAAAGCACGCCGCAAAGCAAAACGTAATCTCATAAAAATAAAGGGAAAAATCGGCCTGGCCTAACCGCAGATATCATTGTGCCGGATTTGGAGTGGTGCGCACGCAATTACTACCAAAAGCAAGGTCAGGCCGCTGCTCCATCACCTCTCCGTGGGTATTAAACTCGTGTATGCGAGCTTTTATTATTGTTTGCCCACGTATTTACCAGTCTCGGTGTTCACTATAACAGTATCACCAATATCGATAAAGAGCGGTACATCGACCACCAAGCCGTTTGTCAGGGTGGCCTTTTTGGTAACTGAACCCTGTGCTGTATCACCGCGCACCCCTGGTGGCGCTTGTATTACTTCAAGCTCTATTTTTTTCGGCAATTCAATACCAATAGGCTCGTCATTATACAGGAGAACCGAAACTTCGATATTTTCATACAGGTAATCCACCTGGCCACCCAGCTGTTCGGCCGTGATGAAAAACTGATCATAGGTATGAGCATCCATAAAGAAGTATTGATTTCCTTCTTGGTACAGGTAGTTTGCCCTGGACCGAGCTATATCCGCTTCCTCGACTTTGTCGTTGCCTTTGAAGCTTTCCTCCAAGATTTTCCCTGTTTTTAAATTTTTTATGGAGACACGCATCACGCCCTTGCCGCGGCCCATCTTCACAAAATCATGCTTCAGCACGACAAAAGGCTCCCCCTGGTATGTGATGTAGGTACCAGCGCGAATATCATTTATGGCGAGCATATTATCTGGTAGTAAATGGTAACAATGCCATCATCCGCGCCCGCTTAATGGCCTGGGCCAGTTTGCGCTGATGCTTGGCACAGACTGCGGTTTTTTTCCGCGGTAATATTTTACCGTAGGATGAAATAAAACGCTGCAAAGTCTGTGTGTCTTTATAATCCACATCTTTTATCGCATGACTGCAGAAGTAACATACTTTCTGCTTGTCCTGTTTCTGGGTTTGTTTTTTCATAGCAAAAGTAACGCTTAAATAACAAAATAAGTCTGCTAAAACGGTATATCCTCTACATTAATCTCGGGTTCGTCTGACTGCGGGGCCGGCTGGGCGCCTTCCTGTGTATTGCTGCTGCCTCCGCCCTGTGATCCAGAAGGTCGATCAAGCATAATCATATTGTCGGCTACGATTTCGGTACGGTACCGCTTAGTGCCGCTCTGGTCTTCCCATGAGCGCGTCTGTAATCGTCCCTCAATATATACCTTGGTCCCCTTTTTCAAATACTGGGCGGCGATTTCCGCTAGCTTGCGCCAGGTGACAACATTATGGTACTCGACCTGTTCCTGTTTCTGCCCGGACTGATCAGTCCAGCGGCGATTCGTGGCCACACTGAATGAGGTAACATTTTGACCATTGGGCGTGGTACGTGCATCTGGATCGCGCGTCACATTGCCGATGATCATTGCTTTGTTGAGGTTTAATGCCATGTTATATATCCTCTTTTAATATTTCGTCTAATTTTTCATCTAAATCCTCGAGCTTGATTTTGCTCTCGTCCTTAGATTCTTTTTTGGCATCAGCCGGCGCTTCTGTAGCAGGCACGGCTTGTTTATGTTGCTTTTCCTCGGCAGCGGTTTGAGCGGCGGCACGTTCTGCTTCGGCTTGTTCTGCCTGGACAACTTCTTCGGCCTGCTTAATGCGTTCCTGGGCGCGCTGCTCCTGCGCAATTTCTGCTTCAGTTTTTACCCGTTTCTGTACAATCATAAACCGGATAATTTCATTGAGCAATCGCAGTGCCTCATCAATCTTCTTAACAGCGTCCTGTTCAGCATCAAATTCATAGCGCATATACACGCCGTAGCGCTGTTTGGCGATTTCATACATTAATTTTTGTCGGCCCCATAAATCCTCGTCAGTAATGTTTACGCCGGTTTGCTGGAGCGTCTCACGAACCTTAGTCAACGCAGATTCCTGTTCCTGCTCGGGAATTTTGGTCGAAACAATCAATAATAATTCGTAATGATTCATATTATATGTGGTCTAATTACACTATAGATAAAAAAAACAGCCTAATGCAAGGGGTCCTATATTCGGATCAAGTGTAGCATACTCTTCTGGTACTGGCAAGTATACGTTTGGCTATGATTAGTATATAATACTAGGTATGGAATACTACGGTTTTATACTCGGTCATAACCCCATACTCTCCATCGCGGAAATTTTTCAGCGTGCCAAAACAGTAGAATCACATCTTAACATAGTTGACCTGACCCGTAAAGCCCTGATCGTACGGGGCGGGCATCATTTTGATCCCGCCGTCTGGCAGCAATCGCTCGGCGGTACGATAAAAATTGTCCGGATTATTAAATCGCAAACCACCGTCGATGCCCTGCACAACTGGTTCACCACTGAACACCTGCTACAGCATGTTTTGCCAGCTCCAGAAGAAAAAAACACTTTTGGTTTTAGCCTATACGGTGATACATTATGGGGACAGGCCGCTCGCTTTCAGGCGCTCGGTCTAGGATTAAAAAAACAGCTAAAACAAGCTGGATATAAAGCACGGTACATAGCCCCAACCGGAGATGCGACTGCGCTTTCCAGTGTCCAGGTCGATAAAAATAAAATGATTGACCGTGGCGCTGATATTACGATCATCAGTGGGCTGTATGCCATGTATCTGGGACGAACGGTAGCTGTCCAAGACTTTTCTGGGTACTCTCGGAGAGATTACGGCCGGCCGCAGCGTGATGCGTATTCGGGCATGCTGCCGCCAAAGCTGGCTAAAATTATGCTCAATATTTCCGGGATTGGCTTACATGATACGCTGCTCGATCCTTTTTGCGGATCTGGCACTATTTTGCAGGAGGCTGCCTTACTAGGCTATACAAACATTATTGGCAATGATATTAGCCACAAAGCAGTCCGGGATACCCGCTCAAATATTGACTGGCTACGGGACCAATACGCTCTTGATTCGAGTATTGCTTTGCATGAACATGACGTACGGAATTTGCCGAATATCATCAAACCAGCCAGTATTGACGGTATCGTAACCGAACCTTTTCTCGGTCCGCCAATCAATAGCTCAATAAATCCGATTGATATACTGGCGATTCTCCAAGAGCTGGAAAATCTATATACTGACGCGTTTGCCGCGTTTGCCGCTCTGTTAAAACCAGGAGGAAAGGTAGTTATTATTTTACCGCTGTTTCAGACACAAACCGGAATTTACTCTCTTAAAATTTTGGAGCAGTTGACCAGACACGGTTTTTACCGGGAAAATCCGCTTTCAGAAAAAGTTTCACTGTTTGCCAAGATTGGCCCCACTGCGCGCGGCTCTCTGATTTACCAACGCCCGGACCAAACCGTCCAGCGTGAAATTTTTACTCTTGTATATAAAGAAAAGTCGGGAAAGTAGTCTCCCGACTTTTTCATAAGTAAATTACATTCTCCTTGTGCTTTAGAACAGCGGATTCTGCTCCGTTACGATCTAGGGATAGGAGCAGGATAGCCCGTCATCTGTTCGGGTATGCCCTAGAAAGGCGGGGTGTTAGCCCGCGCGCGGCTCTCCTGCGGTGCCGCAGAAAATCCGGCTCGATATGGATCACCCCCTTCCTCCTCGTGGGGCTATAGGTGAAATAGCATCATGTGTCGTAAAAGGAAGTGTTAAACCCATCATTACCTCCCGCTGTTTGAAGTTTTATCCTTCTTCTGTCTAGCCGCGGTCACGGCCTTGTTTTTAATTTCTTCAGCGCGTTTGTTGCGTCTCTGTTGATGGTTATGGCGTGGATCGCCATTTTTTTCCGGTTGACACACTAAACCAATCCCTCCTCTCTCATGGCTAAGGAGTATTGTAATGTTCATCTTATTTGATTTTAGTATATCACATTTTTTTGAGCTGCTCAAACACGAATATACAATACATCACCGTCCTGCACCACGTATTCTCTGCCCTCGACACGCATTTTCCCTTTTTCCTTAGCGCCCTGCTCTCCGCCATAGGTAATGATATCCTGCCAGTGGATAACTTCAGCACGGATGAATTTTTCCTGGAAATCGGAATGGATTGCGCCACCAGCTTCCGGCGCTGTCGCGCCGCGCTTTATAGCCCACGCGTGGGTTTCTTTTGGCCCGGCCGTAAAAAAGGTAATTAAGTCCAGCAGTTCATACGATGCGGTAATCAGCCGTTCCAGGCCGGTTTTTTCCAGTCCGAGGCTGTGCAAATACTCCCTGGCTTCGCCATCGTCCATTTCTGCCAGTTCTGATTCGATTTTTGCGCTAATGGTTACATAACCGTCATGCGATTCAGCCGCCTGTGTTTCATCCACATTCAATACATACAGCATGGGTTTCATGGTCAACAAATTCAACTCATGAATAACTACCATCTCTGCATCACTAAAATCAACTGTTCGGAGTAATTGTTCGCGCTCTAATGCCTGTTTAGCTTTTGCTAAAGCGTTGACCTGCTGCTGCGGCTCTTTATCACCGCTTTTGGCTTTTGGTGCTACTTCCTCCAGACGTTTTTCTATCGTCGCCAGATCAGCAAATATCATTTCGAGATTAATAATCTGCCTATCCTCGTCAGGATTAACCCGGCCAGCAACATGTGTCACATCATCATCCTCAAAATCCCGCACTACTTGGCACATAGCCTTTACTTCTCGGATATGGGATAAAAACGCATTACCCAGCCCCTCCCCTTTATGAGCGCCCTGAACCAATCCGGCAATATCTACAAACTCGATCACCGTAGGAACAATTTTATCAGATTGGTACACCCCGGCTAGCTGTTCAAGGCGATGATCCGGTACCGCCACAGTGCCAACATTTGGATCAATAGTGCAGAACGGGTAATTTGCCGCGTCAACCTGATTTTTAGTCAGCGCTTTAAATAAAGTGGACTTGCCTACGTTAGGCAGCCCCACAATGCCGATTGAGAATTTCATAGTGGCTTTATTGTAGCATATGCATATATTAAATAAATGCCGAAGCCGATACATACAGCCTCGCATAACTGGCCGGTCAGGCTACGCGCCACATGTCACGCGCCATATGCTATACTTAATCCATGCTTCCCCGTTTTTATTTCCCCGCCATTACCCTAGAGGACAATCGAATTATATTGCGTGATGCTGAAATCATGCATCAGATTTTGAGTGTGCTTCACCTGAAGAAGAATGACATCTTTATTATTTTCACACCCCAGCAGGAATACGAGGTAACGATAAAAAAAACTACGGCTGACACGATCACCCTCACCGTGTTAGCACAACGCCGAGTCAGCAGAGAACCAACAAAGAAACTTACACTCTACCAGGCACTGCTTAAGAAAAACAATTTTGAATGGATCCTGCAAAAGGGCACGGAATTAGGCATCGACCGCTTCGTGCCGATTATTACTGATAACACCATAGTTCGGCACATTTCACCCGTAAAACAGCGCCGCTACCAGAAAATCATCACCGAAGCTATAGAACAGTGCGGCGGGACAGAACCGCCAGAACTGGTACCTCCTCAATCCTTCACTGATGCCCTACAAACAGCAGCCAGTGAGGACGGCCACAAACTGATTGCCTACGAAGGTGAACAAACTGTGCCGCTTTCCGACCATACACAACACCAAGCGCTGCATTTGTTTATCGGGCCAGAAGGCGGCTTTACTCCTGATGAAATAACTGCTGCGCAAAAACATCACATAGTTCCTGTTCATTTAGGACCGCGGATTTTGCGTGCTGAAACAGCGGCTATTGCTTCCTGTAGCCTGGTTTTATTGTCCTGATACATAAAAAATGCTACAATATAACATATAAAAAACAGGCAAAAGCTTATATAGGACACCGATAAGCTGCGCGCCATAAACTAAATTATTATGTTTGAAAACGTTCAAAAGCCACAGCAAAACAACCAGCAGACCGGTAACCCAAACCAAGGCAAAGACTGGGGACCGTGGAAGCCGGCCGGCCCGACAAAAACAGACACAGCCGGCCCGACACCACCGCCGCCCATGAACCAGGTTAATACAAAATCAGCTGGCAATACCCCGCAGCAACCTCCTGTTAATCCACCCGGCCAGCCGCCGCGGATAAATGTGCCGAATACACCGATGGCGCCAGAGCCGCCTAAGCCCAACAAGCGTAAATACATTATGATCGCAGTTATTATTTTTGCTATCTTAATCGTCCTGATTGCCGGAGCGGTATTAGTACTGCAGTATTTAAACGATAACACGAATACAACTAACGACGCCGCCAATACGACCAATACGACAAATACTGTGCTGAATGATAATACCAATACTGCCGCAAACATAAATATCGTTACTAACCAGGATACAAATACAGCAGAAAATATTAACAGCTTATTCAATCAAAACACCAACACCGCGGCAAATACTAACGCCACCACAAACCAGAACACAAACACAACCGCAAATCAGAATGCGAATGCAAATACAAATACCGGACCGCTGGACAGTGATAATGACGGACTTACTGACGTCCAGGAAGAAATTTACGGTACTGACCCCACGAATCCAGATACTGACGGTGACGGCTATCTCGATGGTGTAGAAGTAGAAAATGGATACAATCCCGTTGGTACGGGAATGTTAAACTAAAATACTTTTCTCAAAAAAACCCGGGAGTAATCTCGGGTTTTTTAATTAGCATACTATTGTTGTTTGCCTCACCTAAAGCGTTTATCCGTAAATACAGTAAAAAATAAGCACCTTACCCCCGCAGTAGAGCAACATGCTGCGGGTTTTTTATTTTTTATAATAATCGCGTAATGCAGGATGTATCCAACTAAAGGCTAGCCGCGGCCAGGGTATTTCTCCTTTTGTAAACCAACGTATCTCGCCGATATCATCCATGCCCTGTGGCGTTCCCGAAACAATAGTGGCCACATAGATGATATTCAGCGTATGAAACTGGTATGAGTACTCATACTGATCCATATAAATCCCCAACTGACGCTCAATAGTGATGGTAACGCCAAGCTCTTCCTGGATTTCCCGCTTCGTACCATTAATAGGATGTTCGCCCTCCTCTAAAAAACCACCCGGCATATCCCACCAACCTTGCCGTGGCTCAATAGTGCGCTGTGCCATGAGTAGACGCTTTTGCGCATCATGTATGAAGGCCGTGCCTGTTGGTTTAGCGTTCTGATAAAAGGTAAAGCCACACTGCCGGCAGTGGAAATCATCACCCGGCTGATACGCCGCACGGCAGTGTGGGCAATATTTGAAAAAATCTTTACTGGTTTTGGAGCTTATACGCATATAATACATTTAGTAACAGCATGACTACGGTCATGGGGCCGACGCCTCCGGGAACCGGCGTGATCCAGCCTGCTTGCTCTTTTACCGAATCAAAATCTGCATCACCGACTGGTTTGCCGCCAATACGATTATAGCCGACATCAATGATAATTGCCCCTGGCATAATCATATCACCGGTAATTAGCCCCGGCTGGCCTAGCGCCACGACGACGATGTCTGCCGCGGCGAGCATAGCCTCAAAAGAAGCACCGGCTGGATTGCATGATTGGACCCCTGCTCCCTCCTGTTCCAATAAATAACCAAGCGGCTCGCTAAAAATTGTGCTCTTGGCCACAATAACAGCCTGTTTACCCGATAACCCAACATGTGTTTCCGCTAAGAGCAGCATAATGCCCTCGGCCAGTCCTGGCACGATGAGAGGTTTACCTGCCAATAAAGCTGCTATATTATTCGGATGGAATCCGTCCACGTCCTTAATCGGATTGATAGCAGTGATAATATTATCTTTATTCAAACCCCCCGGCAGCGGAAATTGAATCACAATACCGTTAATTTCTGGACGCCGATTAAGCTCATGGACCAGACTAATCACGGTCTGCTCATCAATATCTGCGGCAAACGCATGAAGCTCAAAATGCATGCCCATGGCTCGAGCCGCCTGTTCCTTGAGCCGGACGTACACCTGGGAGCCAGGATCCTCACCAATTAAAATAATTGCCAGTCCGGGCTTGTCTGGATGCTGTTGCACGCGCTGGGCTAATTCATGTCGGAGCCGGTTGGCAATTTTTTTCCCGTCGATGATTTGTGCGGACATGGCTATGCGTTTATTCTGCTGTATATCGGATATTTCTCGGTCAATGCGGCTACGCGCTCACGCGCCTTATCCAGTACCATCCCTTTTTTAGGATTATGCAATACATCAGCCATGATATCAGCGATTTCCTTCATATCGTCCGGCATAAACCCTCGGCTGGTCAGCGCCGGCGTGCCCAGCCGTATGCCCGATGGATCCATAGGCGTACGCTGGTCAAACGGCACGGTGTTTTTATTGACCGTAATACCGACCTCATCGAGGACTGTTTCAGCTGCTTGGCCAGAAATATTCTTATTGGTCAAATCAATAAGCACCAAATGGTTGTCAGTGCCGCCGGTCACCAGCTCGAAGTCATGCTGTAGCAGTCCGTCGGCTAAGGTCTTGGCATTGTCAACGACGCGCTTGCCGTATTCGACAAATGTTGACTGGCTCGCCTCATGCAGCGCCACGGCAATCGCCGCGGTTTGGTAATTATGCGGCCCGCCTTGGAGTCCGGGGAAAACCGCACGGTCAATACGCTGGGCTAAGTCAAACTTACTCTTGGCATGGTACAGTTCGCCCAGCCTGTCCTCACGGCGCGGACACATGAGCAGCGCACCACGCGGCCCGCGCAACGTCTTGTGCGTCGTCGTCATCACCACATCAGCGTACTCGACGGGAGACTGGTGCTCTCCGGCAATAATCAGTCCGGCAATATGTGAAATATCAGCCAATAAATACGCGTTCACCTCCTGGGCAATCCGGCCAAACGCCCGGAAATCAATTTTCCGGGGATACGCTGTCGCGCCGCAGATGATCAGTTTTGGTTTTTCCTTCTTTGCCATCTTCAACACCTGGTCAAAATCAATACGGTGCGTTTCTTTGTCTACACCATAGGGTACGGGATGATAATATTTACCTGAAAAGCTAACTTTCCAGCCGTGCGTCAGGTGGCCGCCGTGCGTCAGGCTCATGCCCATGACCTTATCCCCAGGCCGCAGTAGTGCCAAATATACGGCATGATTTGCCGGCGATCCAGAATACGCCTGGACATTAGCATGCTCAACAGTGAATAATTTTTTTGCACGGTCAATAGCCAGCTGCTCAATCGTATCCACATGCTTATTGCCGCCATAGTAACGTTTGCCCGGATAGCCTTCTGAATATTTATTGGTCAGTATCGAACCAAGGGCGGCCAGCACCGCTTCAGATACATAATTCTCCGATGGGATCATTTCCAAACCGTCCTGCTGGCGCTTTAATTCGGCCTGCAGTGCGTCGGCTACGTCTTTGTCATTGAGTGTGTCCATACTTGTATTCTACTGAATTTTTTCATATAAATCAAAAATTAACTCGCTGATTACAAAGAAATTGCAAGATGAGACACCAAACCATTGTCATTGCGAGGAGCCCATCATCTGCTGGGCGACGTGGCAATCTCGTGGCTACTCATTAAAAAATAATGGGATTGCCGCGCTCCCTTCGGTCGCTCGCAATGACAAACAGAATGATTTAAAAAAACAGCGCACCCGTAGCGGGATGCGCCCGGAATTTTAAATTGATTAAAAAAACCTATAACCCCTTCACCATATACGTCTCCTGCAGCCGATACCCCAGCTTCCGATAATACCCCCTGACTCCCACGCCGGAAATAACAGCGATTTTTTTATACCCTTTCTGCTTTGCTAGTTCCTCGGCCTGCTCCATTAACCGCTTGCCTAAACCGGCATGCTGGACTGCTTTGCCCTTTTTACCGACCGGCATCAATTCGCCATAAGTGTGCAGCTCCCTGATTAATGCGGTCTGGCTATCAAACGGAACAGCCTCTGCTAATTGCCTTTTCGTATCAGGTAGGCGCAGGCGGACAAAAGCGTACAGCTTTTTCCTGTCCCGGCTTTCGTAGCTGATAAAATATTCCGTACCCTGGCTGGCGCGATACTGCCGCCTCACTAAGCGTACGTCTTGTGGCTTTACCTGTACCTGCCTGGCCTCCCGGCATCGGATACAGCGGCAGTGGACGCCCTCATTGTGCAGCAGCTGCCGCAGGTTGGTGATGATATTGCCGGCCATAATTTCCGGTCCCGGTATATCACGGATTAAACGATTAATCCGCACATATGGCGGTACTATTGCCTTAATTTTTTTTATTAAGGTAATTAATTGTTTATTCGAATACGGCTTATATTCCCCCTGTTTATACCATTGGTACAGGAGGGAGTTTTTTACTACAACGCAGGGATAAATCTTCAGCATGTCCGGCTGCCACCTGGGATCAAAAAATATTTTTTTGAACACCTGCAGGTCTTTGGCCGGCGTCGAACCGGGCAGGTTGGGCATGATGTGGTACGTAATCTTAAATCCAAAATCCCGCAGCAACGCTGTGGCCCGAGCCATATTGTCCAGCGTATCATCGCGTTTAACCAATTCTAAAACATCCTGATGAACCGACTGGATGCCGAGTTGCACATGCGTACACCCCAGTTTCCGCATATGCTGCAGTTCGTCAGGCGTAATATAATCCGGGCGCGTTTCCAAAGATAAACCAATAATCCGATGTTTGGCTTGTTCATTGAGTCGTTGGGACTGGGCCAATGTGTTTGATTTTTTTCCATTTGCCGCTTCGAAGCACCGTTTGATGAACCAATTGCGATACTGCTTCGGATAATACGACCAGGTTCCTCCCAATACAATCAGCTCAATCTTATCAACGCTATGGCCATTATCTTCCAAAACCTGGACGCGCCGTGCTACCTGCTGGTATGGATCAAACCGCAGGCGGAAAGCGCGCTGGGCAGCCGGTTCAGAGGCAATATAGCTCTTGGGCATGCCGGCCGGTGCCGGACAATACACGCATCGTCCAGGACAGGGATACGGCTTGGTCAATACAGTTACCGGGGCAATGCCGGATAGCGTGCGGATATCGCGTTTGCGCAGCAAACGGACCAGCGCCTGATCGTGCCGCTTGTAATGACGCCGGTACTCACGTAAAATAACAGCGTTCGATACGATCGTCGTACTATGTTTTTCTGCCAGCTGGCTCTTGAGCCGGCGCAAGGCGGCATACGTCCGCGGTCGTACCGCGACTAAATCACGTATATATTGTTTGGTCACCGGTTTATTCATATGAAACAAAGGGTTGCACAAGGCATTGTAAAGGAAAATAAGCGTGTCTACAACTCAATCGCCCGCCAGTTTTCACAAACCAGACAGCGTCCCTGGGCTGAATTTGAGTTATTTAAGCCCTATGTACGCCCTGGTGACAAGCTTCTGGACATTGGCTGCGGCAACGGCAGATTGGCTCCTTTTTTCGGAGGTAAAGATATTTCATACACCGGCATTGATGCCAGTGAAAAATTAATTGAGCTGGCCCGCCCGCAACATCCTGAAGCTGATTTTATCGTCGCGGATGCCATTGACATTCCCTTGCCAGACGAACAATTCGACGTGGCATTTCTGATCGCCACCCTGCACCATATTCCCTCCGATAAACTGCGGCAGAACGTAGCCAGTGAAGCATATCGCCTGCTGCGACCAGACGGCCGGCTGCTCATGACCGAATGGAATCTGTGGAGCACACAGTGGTGGCCAATGTTAATACGGTCAGCATATAAAAAAGTATTCAAGCCCAGCGGACTGGACTGGGGAGATATGCTGAAACCATGGAAAGACTCCCAGGGGAATATCAAAGGATACCGCTATCTCCACCCTTTCACCCGTGGCGAACTGACACGGCTGCTGCGCAGCGCAGGATTTACAGATATTACTCACCACATCACCAAAAAAGGACACCGTGCCCCCTGGTACCGGGGATATAATATTGTCACCGTAGCACAAAAACGTTAAAAAAATAGTTTTTTCTTTCCCCGGCAACTAGTACAATCATTTCTTTTATGGCCGCTTTAGTAGCGTAACCTGACTAAAATTAGTTTGAAGTTTAAGAAAAATGAATTATACCTTTGGTACTGCGGGCACTATTGTTTCGAGGACTTATCGATGTTGAAACATGAGCTATTCTATGGTACAGTACAGTCATTAAAATTCACAATCTATAAACATAAACTATGCATAAACGCTTGCTTTTTTTATGTCTCCTCGTTATTACTGCAACACTGCCGGGCCTAGTACAGGCACAGGAAAACGTCTATAACGAGACGGTCCGGGTGCCGGAACAAACAGTAATTAATGACAATTTTTTCCGCATGGGCAATACAGTTACTATTGATGGTTCTGTTAACGGCGATGTTATTACTGCCGGCAATACTGTCACCATCAATGGCGCTGTGGCCGGTGATGTCCTGGCTGCCGGCAGCACGGTCACGATTAATGGACCCGTGTCGGGAAACGTACGTGTAGTGGCCGGTGACGTAACAATTAATAGTACGATCGGTAAAAACGTAAGCGTCGCTGCTGGCACCCTGACGGTCAATGCCGACGCAGCCATTGGCTGGACCCTATCATTTGCCGGGCAAACCATAAATATTGCTGGCGATGTCAGCGGAAATGTGTATAGCTTTGCTCAATCGGTAGCCATCAGTAGTACCGTCGGTAATAATACGACGTTATTTTTAGGTAACAACGGCCAGGTACAGCTGCAGGACAACGCCATAGTGAAAGGCAATTTTGAATACCACAGCAAGCAAGCGGCTGACCTGTCAGAAAAGGCAACCGTACAGGGAACTATTACGCAAAAAAGTCCGGTTTGGCAAACGCGGGAAACGTTTTCTATACCATGGGTATATACCAGTCTGGTCAGCTTATTCAGCCTGCTGCTCGTGGGGACTGTTATTGTCAGTCTTATGCCGCGCGCGGTCAAACAGGTTACCGGCAATATGCGCCTCAATCCCTTGACTAAAGGACTATGGGGTCTTTTAGCATTAATCATCATCCCGCTGGTTTGTTTTGTGCTGTTATTTACGATCATCGGCATCCCTTTGGCGATTATTATTGCGGCTTTCTACGCCATAGCGCTGTATAGCAGTATGATTTTTACCGGAACAGTAGCAGGACAATACATCCTCAAACTATTTAATCAAAAAAAAGAGAAAAACAAACCATTAGCCACTGTCTCGATGATCTGGGTCATGATGCTCGGTACGACTATTCTCGTGCTCCTGACCAAGGTACCGATCCTGGGCGGATTAATTGCTCTGGCTAGCATGGTGTGGTTCTTGGGCTCGCTTTTCACTATATTTAAAAATTATTTAGCTGCAAAACAACATGCCAAAACTCAACAAAAAAATATTTAAGTCTTATGACATTAGGGGGGTATATCCGGATGATCTAACACCAGAAACGGCCTACACGGTTGGTCAGGCCTATGCGCAATTGACCAAAGCAAAACGCGTAGCCGTGGGACGTGATATGCGCCTGGGATCGCCCGAACTTATGGCACAGCTTGTCGCCGGTCTCATCTCCCAGGGAGTACAGGTAGACGAACTCGGACTGGTGCCTATTGATGCGATATACTTTGCCGTCGGTAAATACAAATACGACGGCGGTATTATGATCACCGCGTCGCACAATCCCAAAGAGTATAACGGAATCAAAATGGCCAAGCGCGGCAATGGCATTGAGTTTGTCCGGGGCAAAGAGCTGTATGAGTTTATCCAGGACAATGAACTAAAGGAAGGCGACAGTCCGGGCATGGCCCAATCACGGGATATCATGACGGAATACATTGACCATGTCATGACCTTCGCCGACATTAATACAATCAAACCGTTTAAAATCGTCGTGGATGCGGGTAATGGCATGGCTGGCAAGACTATGCCGCTCATCTTTGAGAAAATTCCCTGCCAGCTGATCCCCATGAACTTCGAGCTCGACGGCAATTTCCCGGCCCATCCGTCCAATCCCCTCCTGCCTGAATCCCAGGCCGGCATTACGAAAAAGGTGGTCGAGGAAAAAGCCGACTTCGGCGTCATCCTGGACGGTGACACTGACCGTCTCTTCTTCATCACGGAAAAAGGTGAGTTTGTGCGGGCTGATACCACCCTCCTGGTGCTGGCTAAATATTTTCTGGAACATCATAAAGGTGCCGGTATTGCCTACAATGTTATTTGCTCCCGGGCCGTACCAGAACGTATCAAGGAGTGGGGCGGACGGCCGCTCCGCAGTCCGGTCGGGTTTGTTAATGTTGCCCAGGCCATGAAAGATAATGACGGCATTATGGGCGGTGAACTGTCAGCACACTACTCATTCCGGGATAACTACTATGCTGATTCAGGCTTTATCGCATTTATAATTCTGCTCATGTTGATATCAGAATACAACCAGCCGCTGTCACAGATTATTGACGGGCTCAATCCCTATGCCAAGGGTGATGAGATAAATATTTCCATCAATAACATTCCTGAAGTCATTGCTAAGGTCAAGGCAAAGTTTGACGATGGCCAGCAGGATGAAATGGACGGGATTACCGTAGCCTACGACAAGTGGTGGTTTAATGTGCGGCCCTCGAATACTGAACCGCTCCTGCGCATTACGCTCGAAGCTGAAAATAAAAAACTACTGGCAGAAAAACGAGACGAAGTAGTGAGCTATATAAAAAGCATTGCGACCTGATCCAGGCCGTCATCTTTGACATGGACGGCGTGGTCGCGGACTCTGAATACCTATGGCAGGACGCTTACCTGCAGCAGCTAACCAAGCGTAGCCGGCACGAACCGCAAACCGAGGAATACCAGACATTTAAGGCAGCGCACTACCGCGGCTCCAGAATACTATGCGGGATCTGCACCAAGCAGAGCATATAGTGGCGTCATTGGATAGTATTACACCCAACCAAATCAACCAATGATATGAAAAATAAACGACCCTTACTACTGCTGATCATGGACGGCTGGGGCATTGGCGAAGACGATGAGCATAATTCTATTTTTCTGGCCGATACGCCGAATATCGACCACCTGCTCAATGCGTATCCGCACACTATTATCGGCGCGGCCGGTGAATATATCGGCCTGACGCCCGGTCACCAGGGATCATCGGAAATCGGCCATTTGATAATCGGCGCTGGCAGAAATGTCCTATTACCGCAAACGCAAATCAAGCAAGCCACCGAGACTGGTGATATAAAAAACAATCCCGCTTACCTGGAATCGCTTGAGCAATTAAAAGCCACCGGCGGCCGGCTCCATCTCATGGGCTTATTATCGGATAAGGGCGTGCACGGCTATGATGAGACGTGCCATGTCCTGCTGCGGCTAGCCGAGGAACACGGCCTGCCGGATGATAAAATATTCATACATATTTTCTCTGACGGTCGGGACGCCGGTCCAAAAACTGTCATGGAATATGTGGCACGGTTAAAAAAAATTGGTATCGGCACCATTGCCAGCATCATGGGCCGGTACTGGGGCATGGACCGTGACCACCGCTGGGAGCGCGTAGAAAAAGCATACCGCCTCTTTACCCAGGGGCAGGGAGAGTATAACGCCGACTCGATTGACCAAGCCGTCCAGCAGTCCTACGACCAGGACGAGACCGATGAATTCATAAAACCGACGATGATTGCCAAAGACGGCTATTTCCAGGACGGTGATGCAGTCTGGAATTTTAACTTCCGTGTTGATCGGGAAATTGAAATAACACAAGCGCTCATAAAAAATGATTTCAACGAATTTAAACGTGAAGTCCGGCCGTCGATTCATTACGTAGCTATGACTGACTACTATCAGGGCATCAGCTGCCCGGTCGCTTACCAGCGCCAGTTTCCAGGACAAACCCTGGGACAGGTGATAAGTAATACTGGTTTGACCCAGTTCCGCTGTACAGAAACGGAAAAATGGGTCTATGTCACGAAAATTTTTAACGGCCTGCGTGAAGATCCCTACCCCGGCGAAGTGCGTAAACTCATACCTTCAGACAAGGTAGATACCTATGACCTGAAGCCGGACATGAAAGCTATGGACATTGCTAAAGCGGTGGCCTGGCATCTGCACGAAAAATCGTTTGACTTTTATGTCGTCAATCTGGCCAATCCTGATATCCTCGGTCATACCGGCAACAAACAGGCGATCATGCGGGGTATTCATACGGTAGATAAAGCTGTGGGACTGATGTATGAAGAGCTCCTCAACCAAAATGGTGTTGGGATAATTACGGCCGACCATGGTGACGCGGAAATTATCTGGGACAAGGAAAAACAACAGCCCCACACCTTCCACTCTGATAACCACGTCCCCTTTATCTATATTGACGAAGAAAATAAAGGCGCTACCCTGCGAGAAATGGCTTCTCTACAGGACGTCGCACCAACGATATTAAAGGTACTCGGCATCGAAAAACCAGCGGCTATGACCGGCCAGTCGATTATTGTTTAAATGGGGGACATATAGCTGATGGTATATTGCGTATAGTTATTCGAAATATTACTCGGAAATTTTATAATAAATCAAAATGAAGAAACATTCTGATTTCATATCTGACGACTGGATTAATCAGTGGACAGGAGCATGGTCCATTTTGACTACTTCTTATTGGGGAGATTTGTACACAAAAAAACCATTTCTTAACGAGATTGATCAGTGTATGAAGCGCTCAATTATTCTATGGAGTGATAAGGAGAATAGTTCTGCTTATTGGCGATCATCTGAAAAAAGACGTTTTGGTAGAGAAATAAATAATCTGGCTAAAGGTGACAGCAATTTTATCCCAAAAATATGCTCTAAAGCTAAGAAAGCAGCCAATCACTTCTTTAAAATAGAAGAAGGACTTTATGGAAGGGATATTACATACGAGCAGTATTTAAAGCTACAAAATATTTTTCTTCATAATTACTATCCTTATCACATTCTAAATAAAAATGGAGTTGACTACCTTGATAAGTATTTAGTGGAAAAATATTTTACGAAAATCGAGAAGACGAGAGTTTATATTACGCCTGTTCTTGACCGACTAGAAAAGTTTATGATGAGATTGGCAAAAATACACAGCAAAAAGATAAATTATGAACCAGAATTAATTTTATCAAGCGTAAAAGATGAATTCCATGATTATCTAAAAGATAATAAAAAATTACCATCAAAAGAGATATTACATAAACGCTATCAAGAGACTGCTTTTATAAGTAAAAATGGCAGAACATCAATACTGGCAGGAAATGGAGTTGCGAAAAAAGTTAAGGCTATTGTTACATTAGTGACCAAAAAAAACAGTTTCAATGGTACGCCGGTATACCCGGGAAAAATAATCGGTGTAGCAAAAATTATGCTTAAACCATCAAAACATAGCGATTTTAGAAATAATGACATACTAGTAACCGGAATGACGAGGCCAAATTTTCTTCCCCTAATGAGCAAAGCAGGCGCCTTCATCACTGACAGCGGTGGCGTTTTATGCCACGCCGCTGTTACTGCTCGTGAGATGAAAAAGCCATGCATAGTCGGAACAGAAATTGCTACAAAAATTTTAAAGGATGGTGATACGATTGAAGTTGATGCGAATAAAGGGGTAATTAAGATTATCAAAAAATTTCCCGCGGCATAGATTAGCTAACACCAGCTAGCCTACTATAAGCCATTCACCATAAACTATATACTAAAGTACCGAGTCGCTAACACGCTAACTAACACTTATGATCGGAATATTTGATTCAGGGATTGGCGGACTGACCGTCGTCTCGGAAATGATAAAGCAGCTGCCCGGCTATCAGCTGACGTATTTTGGCGATACCGCCCGCACGCCGTATGGCAATAAAAGCGAGTCGACCATTATTCGTTACGCCATGCAGGATACCAAGTTCCTGCTGGATAAAGGCGCGCAGATAATCGTGGTGGCCTGCAATACTGCCTCGGCCGTAGCCGCCGACCAGCTGAAAAAAGAATTTGACACGCCGATTTTTGAAGTGATTACGCCGGCCGTGGAAAAAGCCCTGGCGGTGACTAAAAATAAGCGCATCGGCGTCATCGGCACGCGGGCCACGGTCCATAGTCATATATACCAGGAGAAGATTGACGCACTGGATAATAAATGTAAGGTATTTGATAAAGCCTGTCCGCTGTTTGTGCCGCTGGCTGAAGAGGGCTGGACTGATAAAGCGGTCACAAAAATGACGGCACGAACCTATTTGCAGTCCCTGAAAATGCAGCAGATAGATACGCTGATCCTCGGCTGTACGCATTACCCGCTGCTTAAACAGACCATCCAGGCAAAAATAGGCAAGCAGGTGCAGCTCATTGACCCGGCCGAGGAAACTGCCGGACAGATTAAACAATATCTCGCGGAAAATAAAGATTTGGATAAAACACTTGCCCGCAACGATAATCACGCGTTTTACTTCAGCGACCTGCCGCCGCACCTGGCTTCACTGGCCCACCAGTGGCTGGGCCAGGCAGTCAAACCGCAACTCCAATCAATGGCATAAAAAAACCAGCAGCTAAAGCTGCTGGTTAATAAGTGTAGTATAATCTGCTGTATGCTGCTCGATACGCAGATAAAGTTTTTGAAGTGCGGCACGGCGTGCCATCTCGATAGCATGGTACATGGCAACAGGCGTGGAGCGTCCGTGCGCCTTGATTACAATCCCCTTTATGCCGAGAAGCGGTGCGCCACCATACTTTTGGTAATCAAAATCCCGTTTCAGCGAGGCGATTGTCGGCGCGAGCGTAATCTTGGCAAAGAGCGCGAACAATTTCCTGATAAAGCTACTATTACGCAGCTTGCGCTTGAGCGCTTCATTAAGCGTCGGCAGGACGCTTTCGGCGACCTTCAGAACAACATTTCCAGTATACCCTGGAAATACGATGACGTCCGCTTTTCCGCTGAACAAATCATTGCCCTCCACATGGCCCATAAAATTGATAATCTGCTGCTCATGCAAGGATAATAATTTTGTCCCGGCATCTTTTATCAGATGGTTACCCTTGCTCATTTCCGAACCAATACTCATGAGCGCTACTCGGGGGTGGACAATATCCATAATATGATGTGAATACAGTGAGCCCATGATGCCAAACTGCGCCAAATGCGCCGCTGTTGTTTCCGCGTTTGCGCCCATGTCCAGACCGATGCACGCTCCGTTTTTTGTCGGGAAAATACAGGCCAGGGCGGGTTGCATATTCGTGCGCAAAAACAATCTCGCCACCGCCACTATAGCTCCGGTATTGCCAGCGCTTACAAACGCGTCTGAAAATCCCTGCTGTTGCAGCATGATGCCGACGTGTATCGAAGAATGACGCTGTCGGCGCAAGGCGAATAACGGCGATGCCTGCATGCTGATAACATCCGTCGCCGGAATAATACTGATGCGATCATGGTCGTATGTATAGCCGGATAACTCCCTTTTTATGAGCTTATTATCTCCTACGAGCTGAATAATAAAATCAGCCGGTAATTGATTAAGTGCGTATATCGCTCCAGCAACAGGCATTCCTGGATAATTATCTCCACCCATAGCATCAATAGCAATCCGAAAAGTTTTCATCGCTCCTCCCTCCGTGAGGTATATGTAAATGTACTATTTTATTAGCACAATAGTACCAAGCTTGACCATAAAAAACAATCCCCCGTCCGGAAAACAGGGAATTGTGGCTAATGTTTGCTACGAACTAGTAACCAGGGATCACCCGCACGCCGCCGCGGAACGTATCAGCATAAGCCATAAAGCCGTACTGGGCATACAGACTGCCCTCACTGTAATTGTGAATCCGCACGTTGGGTCCGCCCATGGTCAGTGGCGTAGTAATTATCTCCGAGGAACCGTCCCCCTCCAGGTCAGTAACGGTCACATCCACGCTGCCGCGGAATGCATCGTGGTAGGCCATGATCCAGTCGAGGACTTCTATTTCACCTGTTTCATCATTGTACTGGTAGACGCGAACATTCGGCCCGCCGTCATGCTGTGGTATGGTTACCAGCTGGTGATTGGCACTGCCGTCGATGTTGGCTGTATCCAGATTCACGCCGCCGCGAAAATCAGCACCATAGGCCCAGAACCAGTCAAGTAACGTGAAGGCTGCTTCATCGCTGTCGTAGGTATAGGCGCGGATATTGGTACTGCCATTTTTGGGAGTAGTAATAATTTCGGCCAGGCCGTCATTATTCATATCCAGCGTGGTCAGCTCGAGACCGTCACGGTATGACTGCTGGTAGGCCCAGAACCAGTCGAGTAGCGACCATGCTTGTTCAGTGCTGTTGTATTGATAAACCCTGATATTCGGTCCGCCATCGCCGGCCGGCGCGACAATGATTTCTTTAATACCGTCACCGGCCACGTTTGCTGCGGCAATTGCAACACCGCCTCTGAATGTTTCCTGAAAAGCCATAAATCCAGCTCGTAATGTCAGACGGCCAGTATCAGCGTCATATGTATACACGCGTACGTTCGGGCCGCCTTCTTCCGCCGGTACGAGTACAACATCAGCCACCGTATCACCCGTTACGTCAGTGACGAGGTAATTAACCGCACCACGGAATGCTAAATCATATACCATTTCTCCTTGGACGACTGAAAATCCAGCCGTGTCAGTATCATAGCTGAACACACGGAGATTCGGACCACCGTCATCCTCCGGCATCACAACTATATCCATCACCCCATCACCTGTGACATCCCCGGCCTTGACCTGTACGCCGCCGCGGAAATCCTGCTGATAAGCGAAGAAGTGATCAATAAACTGTCCCCGCTTGTCAAAGACGCGTACATGCGGACTAAAGCCCTCGCTGGGAAACGTAATGATTTCCTTGTCCCCGTCTCCTGTTACATCTGCGGTAATGGCGCTAAATTTCCCCCGCAGATTTTCATTGTAAGCAAAGAATGATTCGAGTAACGTACCGGTATTATCAAAGATTCGTACCTGCGGACCGCCGTCCTCGGGCATGGTTACCAGTGCCAACTCGATGCCAGTAGCGGCGCCGAAGTTGTCGCCGTCACTGCTGTAGATAACCGTACGGGTAACGGTCTCGGCCGATCCCACGCCGTTTTCCGCATCAATAGTGATAGTATTAGCACCAGCGACCAAGCCGCTCACTGTTTCGGAAAAAGCACCGGTTACAGCATCGACACTGATTGTGCCGATACTGTCTCCTGCGAGGGCTATTGAAACTGCAGCGGTAGGATCAGAGACAGTGCCTGCTACTATGACTGCGTTGCTGGCGACACTGCCGTTATCCGCAGGAGATGTAATTGTTAAGCTCGGGGCAGACAATTCAGAAGCAGTTAGGGAAAATGTAGTTAAGTGACTTACGGAGGAAGTTTGACAATTCTGATCAGCGTCAGTCGCTACAGAACCTGGCGTTTTCCATGCACCGACGTCGCCATCCCAGTACTTTGAATTCAAATCGTTATCGTCTAAGCCGAGATTATCCATCTGGTCTTCATTCCAACACTGACTGATAGTCACATTTGAATTAAACTGACTTTCAACCTCAGTGTTGTTTTTGTACGCGGTAATCTCGACACCGTAAGTCGGCACTTTATCTGTGTCAGTGTCTGGTACCTCGTAGTTTGGCGCAACGGTGATTTTGACAGTGTCTCCGGAATCACTGGAAACTGCATTTGCCGGAACGTTAACGGTTACACTACCGTCATCAAGTGAAATAACTGCCGGATTGTTTGCACTAAAT
The DNA here is from genome assembly GCA_964415025.1 of uncultured Gammaproteobacteria bacterium. GTDB lineage: Bacteria > Patescibacteriota > Patescibacteriia > UBA10025 > JAHIVO01 > CAYPXF01. The sequence continues at coordinate 41,327 of CAYPXF010000010.1, forward strand.
GTAGCTGTCACCGGATCGGGAATATTTGAGGCAACTAACCGTAACGCAAGATCAAGTGTTTTCATTGTACTATCAGGGGTAATAACAACCTCTTTACTCTTGTAGAAATCGCTGCCCACCTTGCTCTTCGCCGTAATATGCCACGTATCTCCCTGTGTAACATTGAGTGAATAAGAACCTCCAAATGCGAAATCTTCGACACTACCACCCTCTTCTGCCCAAGCAGTAACGTATGCGCCCGTTGCATTTCCATCGACAGCAACACTCCCCGATACCGTTGCGTCAGACTCCCGGAACATCAAAGTAATAGAAGTTTCATCTCCACTGACTATAGAAAGTGTCTGCTTTGTCGGATTAATATAGCTGTACCCTGGCGGCAGTGATGCGGAAATATAGTACGTTATTGGCGATACGCTGGTACCACCCGGTACACCCACTGCTACGCTTCCATTTGAATCAGTCATCTGTCCCATCATGCCTGACCCCATCATCATCGGTCCACCCATCATTCCGGGGTCACCCGCCTGGTGCATACCTGACGACGTCGAAGCATCCACAAACACACCCGGCATTGGGTCCCCATTTGGAGAAAGTACGGTGACATTAATCGTTGAGTCAATTTCACGAAGTGTAATATTCTTTGTAACAGTCTTATTAGCGACCGCGGTGACCTCACTCACTGATCCGGTGGCTGCAATATATCCAAGTGATGGGTCAAGCCATGCTCCCATATTGTAATCACCCGCGGCGAGCGACATACTATACGAACCATCATTCTCAACCAGTGTTTCAGTAAACATCATGTTCTCATTGTTATCCGCGAATACCATTGCCCCAACATTTGAAATAGCATTACCGTCAGAGTCCTGAATCTGACCGGAAACCGTTGCGTTGTGGGGTAACATTGGAATATCAACATTTGTCTCAGCATTTGCTGAGGCATAAAATGAAACCGCGCCGGCCGAAGAATATTCAGCACCCATCCCTGGAGGCGTCGCGACATTCATATTACACGGAGAGGAAGCTGTGCACATACTCGATGGTATCTTAAAACTCCCCGTTCCATTATCAATCGGCGTGCCAACGCCAGGACCCATCATCATATCACCTCCTATTGCACCACCTTGATCAACAAACGCATAGCCAAAGACCGTTACCTGATCACCACCACCATCAACGGCTGTGATATTAACAGTCGCGTCAGCCCTCGCCATCTCAAAATCTATTCCCGAAGCAGTACTGCTCGTACCGGAGAGTGCGGCAGAAACCGGTGCACCGAGATACATATAAGAATCTCCGCCTTCACCTCCCCAGCCTCCCATGTCACTCATTGGCGAGCATTGATATGTCGCAGCACCAAAGGCTTTCAAACTAAAATCACCATTGCTGTCCGTTTGTCCTGAGGCCCACTTGCCCCACTGACCAGCAACAAAACAATCAATATACTGATTAGCTAAACCATTGCCAGCTGTGTCGGCAACTGTTCCTGAAATTGTTGCGCTCTTTGGCACTAAATATAAATTTCCTAAGTTTTTTGTACTATTTGCCGCTACAGTTACTGTCTGTGGATTGGGTCCACCCCAATTATCATCCCATAAGTTTACCATAACCTGATACGTGCCTGCAGGCACGCCAGCTGAAAATGTTCCATTACTATTTACTTGTGCCCAATTGCCATACCCGGTTTGCGTATAAATATCCACGTTTAAGCCGCCACCCGTATAAGCCTGCCCGTTTGGCTTCAGTATTCTCCCCTGTATGGTTGAACTGATTTTAGTCACTTGAAAATTCTGGGTTTTGCTTTCTATAATATTATTTGCTTGCGCAAAGGTAATGGGTACGGGCATGTCAAAATTTACCCAATCATACTCATGGTCTATCAGATCCCAATTTCTTTCGGGCATGCATTGCCACGATCCTTTGCCTACCAGCAGTTCAAAATAACCGCTGCTATTCGTGTTGTCCGATCGCCAATCACCGCCCATTGGTTTACTACATTGTACCGAAGCGTCAGTGACCGGATTACCGTTCGGATAGCTGACATACCCCTTAATTTGCTTCATGGGCGTAGCTAAATATATAGCGCCCATGTTATACGTTGAACCTTCGGTGACAGTTATTGTTATGGGGTCGGGCGCCACAAAATCCCCGCTTACACTGCTGGTATCAAACCAGACCGTGTAGGTACCCGAGCTAACAGTCGAAAGATAAAATACACCGTTCTCGCCCGTTTGTTCTGACGGAGTGGGATTATTCATAAACATGGCATACACATTTTCTATAGGCTGGCCGGTGGCCTGGCTTTTTATCACCCCGGTTGCCGCCGGTTTGCGGAATCGCAAAACACCAAGATCATTAGTAACGCCTTCGGTGACCGTAATACCAGTTAAATTTGCCGGTGCGGTGTACTGATAGCCCACGCCCCATGGTTTGTTAAAATCCATCTGAAAATCATCACCTTCCCCAAGCTCATGCACATAAAATTTGCCTAAATGATCACTGTATGCATACGCCCAGTTATTGTCATTCCACACATTTACATATGCTTCAAACGGTCCGGTGTTCGCGTCAGCCGTGCCGACCGGACCGAGTAATTGCCCCTGGATACGGGGAGTGCCCAACGGCAAATTGACGCGATACGGAGTACAGTCTCCATATGTCTGCCCGCCGCCGGCATCCACACATTTTTCATAAGCCGTGCCTCCGTTATCCGGACTGAACGATACGATACTGATCCATTGCAAGTGGTAAAATTCAGAATTTTTCATCCCGGAAAACTCCATAGATATTGCTGAGTCAGCGTTAATAGTAGTGTCTAAATAAACTTCCAAGTATCCACTGTAAAAATACTGACTATAGGTATCATAATATCCAGAAAACGGCGCTCCATCTACCGTCATACTAGCCAACGAAGGATTACTTTCATTATGAAAACGATCAAAATTAACCCTTATAACGTCTCCATTGCCGCTGCCACTCAGTGCGTTATCTGTGGTAAAGCTTACCGTAACCGACGTGGCGACATTCTTTGTTGTGCTACTGAGACTGGCGCTAACGCTGGTAAATTTACCCGGATCAGTTAATGCTCGTGCATTGTCCACTTCTACTGGCGAATATTGCGGGGGTACCAGCGGAAATAAATACATGAACATTGCCATAATACCGGCAATTGAAAGGGTTTTTCGTAGCATAATATTTGTATTAATAATGTATAATAAAAAACTGCTTTAGCCTAAATAAAGCAGTAATCGGCCAATTGCTGTATGGTTTACGCTCATGACGTAATAGTAAAAACCATACGAAAATATATATAAAACTAATAATTTACTATGCTAATTATAGCTTATTTTCGCAAAATAGTCAATAACAAAAGGTAATGTGCACATACATATGGCGGTTTTCTGGGATAGTGTTTATCCTAGATAA
>CAYPXF010000011.1:0-39156 GCA_964415025.1 uncultured Gammaproteobacteria bacterium
ACAGGTGTCACCCTATTATACCCCATGTGTCACCCTGTGGTGTTAACTGTACAGGTTATGTTATACTATATAAGTAATAAGTAATAAGTAATAAGTAATAAGTAATAAGTAATAAGTAAATTTATATATGGCAAAACAATCAATTTCAAAGCTATATGATTTTTCAGATAAAACAGTAGTGGTCACCGGTGGTGCCATGGGTATTGGCTATGCCATGGTAGAGCGGTTTCACGAGGCCGGCGCAAATGTGGTTGTCGCGGATGTGGATGAAAAAACTGGCCAGCCAAAGGTTGACCAATTGGGCGATAAGGCGCTGTTTGTTAAAACCGATGTGAGCCAGGAGGAGGAAGTTAATAATCTCATAAAGCAGGCAGTTAATAGATTTTCTACTATTGATATTTTCATAAATAATGCCGGTATTTTTCCCAATATTCCGGTGATGCAGATGACACTTGATGAATGGGAAAAAATCCAGCATGTCAATCTGCGCAGCGTTTATCTGTGTTCAAAAGCCGCGGCCGCGGTCATGTTAAAACAAGGACATGGCGGAATCATCAATATCGCGTCTATTGACGCGTTGCATCCTTCCCAAATCGGTTTGGCCGCGTATGACGCATCGAAGCACGGCGTTTGGGGGTTTACTAAGAATTTCGCATTGGAAGTGGCTAAACAGGGCATCAGGGTAAATGCCATAGCCCCTGGCGGCATCAGCACCGAGGGAGTGGCGGCCATGAGTCAGGGCAATACGCCAGAGGGGGTAAACCAGGAAGCAATGATTAAGCAATTCACCGCTAAGATACCACTTGGCCGGTTTGGCGAGCCGGATGAAATGGCTACCATAGCCTTGTTCCTGGCCAGTGACGCATCGAGCTATATGACCGGAAGTATGATCGTGGCAGATGGCGGCGTTCTTCTAACATAGTTGGTATGAGAAAACAGGCCTCACGAGGGCCTGTTTTTATTTTACGGGCGTAGTATAATACAGCTGTATTATTATTCATCAATCAAATGGACAAACAAAAGTTCTTATTTGTATCTGAGGGAGCATTGATATCTGACATTGCCTGGCAGATTTCCCGGGAAGGGCACGAGGTCAAGTATTATATCGGCGATAAGAGCGAGGCAGATATTGCTGACGGTTTTGTGCCCAAAACAGAGGATTGGAAAAAAGAGGTTGATTGGGCAGATATAATAATTTTCGATGATGTACTGGGCCAGGGAGCCAAGGCTGCCAAACTTCGCCAGCAGGGGAAATTGGTTATCGGCGGCACGCCGTATACGGACAAGCTGGAAGATGACAGAGCGTTTGGACAAAACGAGCTAAAAAAACACGGTGTCAGTATTTTACCCCAGCACTTATATAGTGATTTTGATGAGGCTATAGAATATGTCCGGCAAAGTCCAGGCGAATACGTGATCAAGCCGTCCGGAGAGGCCCAAAACCTGAAAAACCTCCTGTTTGTCGGCATGGAAAAAGACGGCGGTGACGTACTGCGTGTTTTGGAGGCTTATCGTCGCGTTTGGTCACATAAAATAAAGGAATTCCAATTGCAGCGTAAGGTCAACGGCGTGGAAGTAGCAGTCGGAGCTTTTTTCAACGGACTTGAGTTTATGTATCCTATTAATATTAATTTCGAGCATAAAAAATTGTTCCCCAGCAATATTGGCCCGGCTACCGGGGAAATGGGCACCAGCATGTTTTGGACCGGTCCAAATAAATTATTCAACCATACGCTTAAAAAACTCGAGCAGACCTTGGCGCGCGAGCGGTTCGTCGGCTACATAGACCTGAACTGTATAGTCAATGGCTATGGCATTTATCCGCTCGAATTTACGGCTCGGTTTGGCTATCCCACCATCAGTATCCAGCAAGAAGGCATGCTCACGCCAATTGGTGAGTTTTTCTATAATTTAGCGTCCGGCAAAAACCCAGAACTAAAAGTGCGCAAGGGATTTCAAGTGGGAATACGGGTGGTAGTGCCGCCGTATCCATTCCGCGACAAGCGGACTTTTGATGTCTACTCAAAAGACGTGGTCATCGTATTTAAGGGAAAAAACTATGACAGTGTTCATATCGAGGACGTCAAACTAGTCAACGGCGAGTGGTCGCTGACCGGATCGGCTGGTGTGGCGCTGATTATCGCCGGTGTTGGCAACACTATGAAGCAGGCTAGAGAGCAGGCCTATAACCGTATAAAAAATATTCTCATCCCCAATATGTATTACCGGACAGATATCGGCGAGCGCTGGTTCGAGGATTCAGACAAGCTGCACAGCTGGGGGTATTTACGGGAACAGTAATATGCGTTTACCGCACACCCCGTACATAGTTTTTCGTGCGCTCATCTGGATAATCAGCCTATTGGTATTCCTTAATTTGATTGGATGGTGGCTGGCGGTATATCGAGGCCATGACCACTGGTATTGGCTGTATCGTTTGTTTGATATGGACCTCGAATTCACTGTTCCGGCCACGTTCGCCGCTCTACTGTTTGCTGCGGCCGCGGTATTATTGGCGGTTATTACCCAGCGGGTCATGGGACGTGACGATCGGCAGGGCAGATCGTGGGCATTACTGGCTATATTGTTTATACTATTCACGGTGGATGAAATATTTTTTTTCCACGAGCGGTCGGTGGACACGTTAAGTCGAGCCGACAATGCCGGCGGTCTGTTTTTTTCTTCATGGGTCCTGCTTGGTATAGTACTGTGTTTTGTCATTGCGCTGCTGCTGCTTGATTTTATGATTCGTCTGCCGGCGGTCTTGCGGCGACAATTCATACTCGCGGCCGCGCTGTTTATCGGCGGGGCTTTGGTGTTAGAAATACTGGCCGGCGTATTTGTGATAAACATACCAGAAACAAAAATTACCCTGGTGCTGTACAAGTTGCTCGTCACTACTGAAGAAGTATTAGAGTTAGTGGGCTTATCACTGTTTATCAGAGCTCTATTGCTTACGATGCGGTCTCCAGTCGTTCCCACACGTTGACATCATCTCCGGCAGCGGTCTGTATCTCGCCGGAGACGACTTGTTTTATTATACTGGCCACCGTAGCGGGCGAGGTGCCGCTATAGCCAGTCATCCTGGTAGCGGTGGTGCCAGGATTGACCGTGACTGTTTTAATAGTGTCAAGTTCTTCAGCCAGATTTTTGGTAAAACCCCGAACAGCCCACTTCGTAGCGCTGTATACAGATAATCCGGGGTGTGCGCTCATGCCGGCGCCACTGCCGATATTAATAATCACATCCCTGACTGCTGGTAATAGCCGACTGGTTATTTTTATTAATCCTTCGAAGTTTGTCCTGGTTTGCAGTTCGATTTGTTCTGTTGTTTGTTCACTAAACGGTTTTTGCACAGTAACGCCGGCATTATTTATTAGCACGTCTATTTGTCCGTATTTCTCTCTTATTTCAGCGGCGCATGTTTTGATACTGTGATTATCCATGAGGTTGAGATAGTGCATAGCCGTTTCTGGTGCGCCCAGCGAGCGGCATTTTTTACAAACCATTTCAGCTTCATCATGATCCTGAAAATAGGTGATAATAACATTTGCGCCGGCATCAGCAAAGGCATAGGCGGTTTCCCGGCCAATACCAATACTGCCGCCGGTGATTACTACATATTTATTGGTTAGTTTCATAGGAAATGATTAGGGAGTTAGTTTTTTTACCTTTTGTTCCAGTTCTTGTACTGCATTGCGAAACCGCTTATCCATGGCTGGAAACCGCATGGCTGCAGCCGGATGAACAGTGGAAATGTATTCAATGTTATAAAAGCGCGTGGTGCGTCTGGCGACTGTGCCCATGAGCATGATTATGTCAGGGTCAATGCCCTGTATCTGCTCATCTAAATAGGGGAGTGATGCGGCAATCTCTGCTTCATTCGGCTTGCGGCTAGAGGGGGTTTTGCATTTGACAAGTGAGGTGATGAACATGGCTTCCCTGTCCAGCGCGTATTTTGCTAAAACTTTATTTAGATAGTGGCCTGCCCGTCCGACAAACGGACGTCCAGTACGATTCTCCTCGGCTCCGGGGTTTTGTCCGATCAGCATGACGTCAGCATCTGCCGGACCTTCACCCTCGACAAACGTGGCATGATCGCAGACTGATAGTGCTTGTTGTCGCGGATCTTTATTCATGTTTGGTGTTTAGCGCAATAATACGTTGTACGGCCGTTGATCGTAGCTGTACGGATGGTGCCACTGTCTCGGGGACAGTCGGAGCTCTGCCCGCGGTGCGGAGTCAGCCAGGTACGCGGCATACGGCTGGGATCTGCCTGGCGCTTGATTGCTTCGCGCAATACATACTGCATTTTTGTATACAGATGATTTTTCTCTTTGTCAGACAGTGAGGCTACTTTTCGTGAGGGTTTTAGTCCAGCCTGAAACAGTATTTCATCGCTGTACACATTACCGATCCCGGCAATAACCGACTGGTCCATGAGCAGGTGTTTGATACCGCGCGATGAATTGTGCTCGAGCAGTTGGGTAAAATCCTTCTGACTGATATCGCTCGGTTCAGGGCCCAGCTCACCAAGAGCAGAGATGTCTCCGATATTTTTCACCAAGAATAGTTTGCCGAGATTACGTCGGTTAATCCAGCGCAGCTCTTTACCATTCACAAATCGAAACGTAAATTTGGTATACTGGTCTTCGTTTTCGCGCGGGTTATCCCGCGCAGTGTAATGAAGCGTCCCAGTCATGCCAAAATGAATGATAAGTTTTTTGTCAGTCCCGGAAATACTCGCGATCAGGTATTTACCGCGCCGGTCAGCCTGACTGAATTGATGACCGATGAGCACCTTTTGCAGCTGATTATAGGAGGTTTTTTTAAGCAAAGAACGCTCACCCGATGCTGCTACATCTGTTATTTTCTTGTGCAGCGCGTGGCGCTGAAAATATTTTTTATAGTATTCTACGTCAGGTAATTCAGGCATAGGCTAGGATTGGAGGCGATTAAGTTTATTTGCTGCTGATGAAATTGAGCTCGCGTGTCGGTTAAACGATTGCCAAGGATCGCCGCGACGCGTGAGCTGTTTTGGGACGTTTTGCACTGAATACGATCGTGAACTGATTGATTGTTTACCGACCTCGTCCCAGGTCAGTGGCATGGCTACTGGCGCGCCGGGCAGTGAGCGTACTGAATAGGGGACAACAGACGTTTGGCCATACGCATTGCGATTGGTATCCAGGAACAGACGGCCCCGCCGTTTGTTTTTGCGCTGTTCTACGGTTAATTCGTCAGGATGCCGTTCAGCTAGCAGGCGTGATACTTCCTGTGCCAGTTGACGGGCGCGGTCAAACCGGGCCGAGCGGTCCAGCGGTACGACCACGTGCAGCCCCTCTGATCCGGTCGTCATCACAAATGGGGTCATGCCGATTTTTCGTAAAATATTCCGGTAGTATGCAGCTCCCTGACGGACTATGTCAAAATTACCTTTGGGCGGATCAAGGTCAAAAACGAGCTTATCAGGATATTTTATTTTATCGAAGCGGCTAAGCCAGCCGTGGTAGGTAACCGCGGCCTGTTGTCCGAGGTAGGCGAGCTGGGCTATGTTCTCACAGGTAATATGCCGAAGTGTGCCGCCTTGTTTTCTTTTGATGTTGACGGTTTTGAACCAGTCGGGAAAATGTTCAGCCGCCTGTTTCTGGTAAAAACCGTTTTTCTTGATCCCGTCTGGAAACCGCTTAACCATGACTGGCCGTTCCCGGGTGTACCGTAAAAACGTATCAGCGATTTCCAGATAATACTCCACCAAGTCGCGTTTGGTTATGCCTTCTCCAGGAAACATATTTTTGTTTCCATGTGAAAAGTCAACCGAATATTTTCCAAATTGTAATGTTTTACTCATATTATTTTATTGTTCTTTATGGACATTTTTTGCCTCTTTATCGCGGCGCAGTCCGAGGAAGCGGGGATGACGCAGTTTGTTGTCATTGGTCCACTCGGTAAAGCCGAATTCTCCAACTAATGTCGGTCGTATCCAGTGTACATTCTTTTCTCTGACCTCGTCATCAAACGGAGATGTTTTACGCTTGATTTTTTTCATTTTGCGGTGCATTGTTTTGAGCGTGTCATCATCATAGCCCGTTCCGACTTTGCCGGCATATTTTAATTTACCACGTTCATAGTAGCCGACCAGGAGTGCGCCGAAGCCTATGCGCGATCCCTGGGGATCGGTATAACCGGCGATTACCAGCTCCTGTTCATTGACGCATTTGAATTTGAGCCAGTTAGGTGACCGGCTGTGGACATAGGTACTGTCACGTTTTTTGGCAATTACTCCCTCCCAGCCGCTGCGGCATGCCTGCGCGTGGTATTGCTCGCCTTTTGTTTTTTGGTATTCAGTCAAGCGGACGGGATTGCTGTATTTCATAATACGCGGGAGTATTTTTTTGCGGTTATCGAGCGTGAGGCCGGTGAGGTCATATCCGTCGGCATAGAGTACGTCGAAGATATACATATAGACATCGATGTCTGCTAGATCAATATCTTTTTGTTTGGTTAAGCCGATACGATTTTGCAGTTTCGAAAAACTGGTGACGTTGCCCTTAAACGCGACGATCTCGCCGTCGACGATAAATTGTTTTGTATTTCCCACAGATGCAAATGTATCTACCAGTTCAGGATAGGTTTTATTGAGATTTTTCTTGTTTCGTGAGTACAATGTTACCCCTTGTTTATTGCTCACCACAATGCTGCGTTCACCGTCAAATTTGCGTTCATACAGCCACTCCTCGCTGGAGAAATGATCGTGCGTAAGGGTGGCCAGCATAGGTTTCATAAATGATGGCTGTTTTTTCTTTTGCGCCTGACGGTTTAGTTGTTTTGGCATGATTGTTTTAGCCATTGTTTTTGGCAATCTGTTTAATAGTCTTGCCGCTTTTGACGGATTTGGGCTGCGTACTCACGGGGTTACGCCGGGCATCGGCATGCTTGCCTTTCATTTTAATCAGCATCCAGCGGTTATCCGAGCCGGTTTTAATCAAGGCATAGCCGCCTGTCAGTTTTTTACCGTATAAGAATACTTCGATTTTTCCGTCCTCATATGATTGCTGCATATTTTTATCATCATCTGCTTTGTCGGCTCGGAGATTTTTATACCGACCGGTATCCCAGACAATAACGGTACCGCCGCCGTACTCGTCCTCGGGGATGAACCCTTCAAAATTAGCATAGTCGAGCGGGTGGTCTTCTGTGGCCATCGCTAAGCGACGCTCTTTGGGATCAGTGGACAATCCTTTGGTTACAGCCCAGGATTTAAGTACCCCATTTATTTCCAAACGGAAGTCATAGTGCAGATTGCTGGCGTCATGCTTTTGGATGACAAAAATTGGTTTGGCGCTGGATTTTTTCTTTTTGCCGACAGGTTCAGGAGTTATTTTGAGATTACGTTTATGCCTGTACTTCTTTAATTTATCTTTGGCCATAGTAGTGCTTTAGTTGTTTGGCGTTTTTAACAGCATATCCTTTTTCATCATTGTCAAAATAACAATATATGGCATGCATTTTGTTACGAATTTTTTTGAAATACCGCTCCCACGCGTGCAGTGTGTTACCGTGGTATGAACCGGTGTACGGTGTGTGTTCCGGACCGTGCAGGCGGACGTAAGCGAAATCAGCTGTAATAATCCGTGGCGTTTTTATCCCGGCTAATTCATACTGGCACCACGCAATATTGTTTTGGCGCAGTAACTCATATATATCATCATCCCACCAGGAAGTATCGCGGAATTCCATAGAGTACTGGTATTTCCGTGGCAGCAGCCTGATAAAAGATTCCAGACGCTCAATGTCTTTATGCCACCGCGGCGGCAGCTGGAAAAGGATGGGTCCCAGTTGATTGCCGAGCGCATCAATCCGCTGCAAAAAACGGTTCAGGCTCTGGCGCGGATTATGCAACTTTTTCATGTGCGTGATGTAGCGGCTGGCCTTGATGGAAAACACGAATTGCTTTGGTGTCTCCTGTTTCCATTGGCGCAATGTCTTTAGCGCCGGCAGATTGTAAAAGGAATTATTAATTTCCACAGTGTTGAAATCACTGCCGTAGTATTCCAGCCACTGTCGTTGGGGGATTGTTCGGGGATAATAAGGACCTTGCCAATGTTTATAATTCCAGCCAGCCGTACCGATATATACTCCGCCATGCGTTGAAAGGTTACTTTTTCGAAGCATATTCAGCAAGCTGTTCCTCGCTCATGGGTTTGTACATGTCTTTTTTGACGCCCCCTTGAGCTTTTTCGGATCGCGTTGGCCTCGCTTAGCAGCCAGGGCAGCGCCGGCTGCTTTTCGCTGCGGGGATGATTTTGCTGGCATAGTAATCGTTTACTGGTTAGCGAGTTTATCTAAGCAGACTTTAATAAAAGCCGGCAGGTCATGAGGATTGCGACTGGAAATCAGGTTGTCGTCGATAACCACTTCCTCATCGATGTACTCGGCACCGGCATTCTGAATATCTTTTATTATCGACTGATAGCCGGTCATACGGCGATTCTGCAAAACGTCAGCCGTTATCATCACCTGCGGGCCGTGGCAGATCGTAAATACTGGTTTGCCGCTTTTTACAAAATTACCGGCAAACTGTACGGCGGCTTCATTAGTGCGTAATTTGTCCGGTGAATAACCACCAGGAATAAACAGTGCGTCATAGTCATCGACCTCGGCTCCTTTTACGCCGCGTTCTATGGTAAGTTCGGTGTTTTCTTTTTTACCGTGGATAATAGCACTTGCATGCTTGCCGACGAGCTCAACCGTATGACCTGCTTTTTTAAAAGCTTCTACCGGCTCGATGTATTCTATGTCCTCGAACAGATCATCGATCAGTACTGCAATATTTTTCATAGATTAAACAATGGTTATTAGTTCTCTTTGCAGTTATGGAATTTTTTCTTCACACATGCGCCCATGCTAAACGCTGTAAAAACAGATAAGGCGCTCATGAGAATACATGTAGAGAGCGGCATTGACATGACCTCTTCATCGCGTTCATTACGTATGGTGACGCGAGACTGGTTAGTCTTACTGACTACCTGTTTGGCCTGTTCAGCCATTTTTTCCTTATTAATATCCATAGTATTGAGTAGTTAGTTTTTTACGCATCAATTTCCTGTTCGATGAGAGTAATGGTATCCTCTAGTTCAGCCCGGCTGTCAACGGCATTTTCATTCTGCAATGCTGTTTCAAGTTCTTCAAACTGGGTCACCAGTGTCGCGGGTATATCCAGAGTGTTATCTGCGTAGGTTTCATCGAGTTCAGTGTTTATTTCAGTAACTTCAGTCAGCGCCTCGGCATATTCGTTGTCAAAACTAATATCATCACGCAGTTCAATCAATTCGAGCCGGGCCCAGCCCAGTTCTACGTCCATCTGCAGATCAAAATAGTTATCTTCCAGCTGATCAACGGCTGTAATATCCTCGGCTAATGTGGAATCGGACTGATTATAGGCTTGCCAGGCAAGGATCAGGGCGACAATGCTGAAGATGAGCCCAAGCCAGGCGACTAATGATGTTGCTTTGTTGTTCATAATGTTTGTGCGTTAATAATTTATATATAAGTCTGTTATAAAATCGCTTGCTGATAATTATCCTGAACGCGTGACCAGTTAACGATATTCCACCAGGCAGTGATGTAGTCAGGTCTTTTGTTCTGGTATTTGAGGTAATAGGCGTGTTCCCAAACGTCGAGCAGGAGAATAGGCGACTTGCCCTGGGACAGGGGAGTATCCTGGTTTAGCGTATTGGTTACCTCCAGGCCACCATCCGCATTGACAGCCAGCCAGGCCCAGCCAGAGCCAAACTGTGTTTTGGCGGCTTCTTCGAATAGCGCTTTGAATTTATCAAACGAGCCAAAATCCTTGGCAACGGCATCGGCCAGTTCGCCGGTCGGTTCACCGCCGCCGTCAGGACCCATCACGCTCCAAAACAGCGCGTGGTTTACATGTCCGCCGCCGTTATTGCGGACTGCCGTGCGAATGTCCTCGGGTACGTTATTCAGGCCCTGTAACAGGTCGGCGGGTTTTTTTTCAAACAATTCCTCGTGTTTTTCCACAGCGGCGTTGAGTTTTTTCGTATAGCTGGCGTGATGTTTGTCATGGTGTATAGCCATGGTCTCCTGATCAATATGCGGCTCCAGCGCGTCATACTCATACGGCAGATCAGGTGTTGAATATTGTTGTGACATAAATATATTTGTTAATTATTTTTCGTACTATTATTAAATCATCATATTTTTTGTTCGCTCACGGGCTTGGGCATATGCTTTTTCCAGCTCTTCGATCGACCGCTGTGTGCCTTGTTTCAGCTCTTCTGGCACGGTTTGACCGGCCGTAGAAACTTGTTCGAGCTGTTCTTCTGCTTCTTGCTGGCGCTGCTGCAGTTCATTTTTGGTTTGCTCCCACAGTCCTTTTGTCTTTGATTCTGCCTGGGATATGGTTTTGTCTGTTTCGTTGATTAGCGAGTTAATGTTTTGTTTGAGTTTGGCGAGTTGTTCATTTTGCATAATATATTGTATTAATAATTATTTTTCTAAGGAAATTAGTTGTTTTGTGAGATGGAGATCCATGCCATACACATAATTGCGATATCCGTTATGTCCGACAATGGTGGTAGGGACGATGGTTTTACCGGTTTGGCGCAGCAGTTCATCATGTCCGTGCTGGTCTGTATCAATATTGATAATTGTGGGCGATACTTCATTTTCCTGAAAAAAGGAGGAAAATGCCTGTGATAAAGAGGCATCTGAGCTGGTAAAAAGAGTGATTTTGCACATAGTTTGTATAGGTAAATTTTTTAAGAGAAAAATGAAAGATGAATTATTCTGTGCGTAGCTGCTATGGTGCTTTTTGTTCAGTTTAAATTTATATCAAAATGTACAGAACGTCAAATGTGGATAACTTGTACAAAAGGTACTCTTTACATAAATAGTACACTATGATAATATTAATTTGCTGTAGGCAATTATGAAAAATGTCTAGCACAAGCTATAGTCGTAATTGTTTTCTATAGTGGTATTGATATATTAATAAGCAATAATTATGGAACAGAACAATAAGGAAAAGCATCATAAAACTGAAAAAGCTCGAAAACTGCTTAGGAAACAGGCTATTGGTGATGTTAAAAAAATTAAAGCGACAGAAGTGCGCCAAAATTTTCAGGAGTTTATTGATAAGGTTCACTATACACGTGAAGCTATTCTGATCAGCAAACACGGCAAGCCGTGGGTTTTTATCCAGCCTCTAAGTGAATCAGACAGTGAGGCCAGGGATTTATTAACTAACTAAAATACATGAAGATTAAACGTTCTTTACAGCAGTTTACTGATGAAAACGTGCTTTTGGTTTGTGCCAGCAAAAAAGATGCGGTTATTTATACTGCCAGCCAGGGCGTGATAATAAAAAAAGAGCAGTTCAGCCTACCAAAGCGCAGCTATTCTGACCGTGAAGGGCATTTTCAGACGCATCATACTAATCTGGGTATTCGCAGCGGATCTGTGTATGAAAATAAAAAACATGCTGAACGAAAACGGCTGTATAAAAAAGCCGCCTCGACTGTTGCAAAAATAACCCACGCAGAAAAGCCTGACACTATTTATGTATTTATTCCGGGACATTTGAGTAAAGAATTTCGGGACTCTCTTCCATCTAGAATTACCAAACATATACAGAAAACGTTTCGGGGCAATTACACGGACTCACATCCATTTGTATTACTGGAGCAAATCAAAAAGTATCAGCAGGATAAGCTAGTCAAACCAATGAAACCAGAAGCCAGAAAACTAATGAACAAGGGGAGGAAAAGGGGGTAATTAGATTACTAATAACTAGTAATAGGTAATTAATAAGTAATTTATAAAAATTATGGCCATAACCAAAGAAGAGTTACTTAAAGAGCTCAATAAAGACCTGGAATGGGAGTATGCCGCGGCTATACAGTATGTACAGCACGCGGCTACTATCACCGGGCCGCAGTATGAGTCATTTATCAAAGAGCTTGTTACTCATGCTGATGAGGAAATGCAGCACGCGAACCAGGTTGCGGAACAGATTGATTTTCTGGGCGGAACTCCCACGCTCGAAGTAGAACAGCGTAAAACCGACCCAAATTCGAAAAAAATGCTGGAGATTGATTTAGGTGAAGAAGAGCGCGCCATCAAGCGGTATAAAGAGCGTATTGTCCAGGCACAAGAACTGGGTGAATACGGACTCAAACGAGTGCTCGAGGATATCCTACTCACTGAAGAAGAACATAAGCGTGATTTAATGACCGTGTTAGATAAATAACCGAAAAACAAAACCACTCTGAAAATATGAACGAGTGGTTTTGTGTTTGTCTCTTTGAAGGTTTTATGCTATATTAAGCATAGTAAATCATATGGAAATTGTACTCAAATTGCTATTACTTCCGATTTGGATTATATTCCGGGCTTTTGGTGTGGATATTTTTGATGAATAACAATACGCTTAGCTAGTATTTCACTCATGAGTAGAACGAGGAACAACGCAGGCGAATGGTCGCTGCAAAGGCAGCCGTTTTTTTATGTTATTATCGTGCTGATAATTGCGCTGGCGCTAGTCGTGCTGCGGCCGTTTTTTGCTGCGATAGTGTTAGCGTTTTTGACCGCATTATTTTTCAAGCCAGTATATCAATATTTTCACCATATTTTCGGCAAGCGGGAAAAACTAGCTTCGCTTGTTTCGGTGACGGTGGTGATCATCGCAGTTATGATACCATTGCTCTTTATCGCCGGACTGACAGTGAATCAGATACTTGAGTTTACTAATGATATTGACCAGCAGTCGTTGAACTTATCCTTTTTTGCGGAAAAGGGGAATAATCTGGCGAATATAATTCCCGGAGTTGATTATACGCTTACTGAACAGGATGTACAGGACTGGATAGAGCGCGGGGCAAAAGCCCTGGGTCAGTTTTTCCTGGCGCGACTGCCAAATATCGGTACCGGCGCGTTTAATTTCTTTACCCAGGCATTTATTTTTGTTGTTGTGCTGTATGCGCTGTTTCCGGTACAGA
Source organism: uncultured Gammaproteobacteria bacterium (assembly GCA_964415025.1). Classification (GTDB taxonomy): domain Bacteria; phylum Patescibacteriota; class Patescibacteriia; order UBA10025; family JAHIVO01; genus CAYPXF01. The sequence goes on from CAYPXF010000011.1 coordinate 13,026, forward strand.
AAAAACTGTACCGCTTTATCGAGGACGTCAGTCCGCTGGATGACCGGGTAGATCGGCTGTATATCATGCGCGTGGTGGAAATGGCGCGCTCCATGGTCAAGGGAGTCTTTTTGATCGCTGTTGTCCAGGCGATTGTTTCTGGAATATTTTTATGGATTGCCGGTGTTGATTATGTTTTATTTTTTAGCATCCTGATGGTGTTTTTTGGCGTGATTCCGATGCTCGGTGTAGGAATCGTGGTTATCCCTATTGCCCTGGTCGTGTTATTTACAGGCGGCATATGGCAGGGGATTTTTCTGATTGCGACTAATATTTTGGTTGTCGCGAATATTGATAATTATCTGCGGCCCAAGCTGGTTTCCAAAAAAGCCAGTCTGCATCCGGCGCTTGTAATTATTAGTGTGCTTGGCGGCCTGCAGGTGTTTGGCATGCTCGGATTTGTGTACGGACCGGTTATTATGATACTGCTGGTAACGACTTTGGAAATGTATCTCAAGCACGTGCGCGGAGAGCTACACACTGCCAAACAAATAAAAAAAGGGGACGACTAAGTATATCTCCTCTCGCCATTAAAAATATCTGATTGCAATTGTAACAGAAATACACAATACACGAGGCTAGAAATATGGGATTGAATGTTCACCTCCTGGTTTTTATTTTGACTGGTGCGCATGCATGTATTCCTGCCCTAGTATCCATAGCAATATCAGCACGTAAGTGAGTTATTATACTAACAAAAGGGATATTGAGAGCTCATCACATCATTGACAAACAAGGTGATACCATGTATAATACATGGTTGAAAAATAAAGAATCAAAATATGGATATAAATAAATTTACAGTAAAATCTCAACAAGCAATCCAGTCTGCTCAATCGCTGCTTACAGAAAAAAAACAGCAGCAGTTTGAGGCGGTGCATTTATTGTCCGCACTGCTTGAGCAGGAAGGCAGTATTGTCATACCGTTATTACAGAAACTAGACACTAATATCAGTACGCTAAAGCGGGAAATTGATGAAGAGATTAATCGCCTACCCTCTGTTTCAGGCGGCGAAACATATGCGGCTCCCGCACTGCAAACAGTCCTGACAAATGCCGAAGCAATAGCCGGAAAAATGGGGGATGAATATGTTTCGACAGAACATTTGATGATAGCATTGGCTGATACGAAATCAACGGCCCAAGATATTTTACAGCGTCATAACATAACTAAAAAAGCTCTAACTTCGATTATGAAAGACGTACGAGGCAGTCAAAATGTAACCGATCCAGAGCCGGAATCTAAGCAAAACGTACTGAAAAAATACGGCCAAAATCTGACCGAGCTGGCTCGTTCGGGTAAATTAGACCCGGTGATCGGACGTGATGAAGAAATCCGACGCGTGATGCAGGTATTATCGAGGCGTACTAAGAATAATCCAGTACTGATAGGCGAACCGGGCACTGGTAAGACTGCCGTAGCAGAAGGACTGGCGCAGCGTATTATAGCGGGAGATGTTCCGGAAACGCTAAAAAATAAAGATATTGTCAGCCTGTCAGTCGGGTCACTCCTGGCCGGGGCAAAATACCGCGGCGAATTTGAGGACCGCATGAAAGCAGTACTGAAGGAGATCGAATCATCTGACGGACAGATTATTTTATTTATTGACGAATTGCATACTATCGTCGGCGCCGGCAGTGCCGAAGGCGCGGTAGACGCATCAAACATGCTCAAGCCGGCACTAGCCAGAGGGACCCTGCATACGATCGGCGCCACCACGCTCAAAGAATATCAACAACATATAGAAAAAGATAAAGCACTGGAACGCCGCTTCCAGCCGGTATATATCGGTGAACCATCACTAGAAGATACTATCGCTATTTTACGCGGGATCAAAGAAAAATATGAAGTCCATCATGGTATTAAAATTACTGACAATGCGCTGGTAGCTGCGGCACAGCTATCGCAGCGCTATATCACCGATCGGTTTTTACCGGATAAGGCTATTGATTTGATCGACGAGGCAACCTCGGCATTACGGATGGAAGTGGACAGCATGCCGGTGGAACTGGATCAATTGCGCCGTACCATAATGAAGCTGGAAATCGAACGAGAAGCCCTGAAAAAGGAAAAGGACAGCATTTCCAAAGAACGCCGCCAGCAGATAGAAAAAGAAATTAGCGGGCTCAAGGAAGAGCAGCAGCAATTAGAGCTGCACTGGAAAAATGAAAAAGATGTCATCAGCACGATCCGTGAATCGCAGAATAAGATAGACGAGCTCAAAGTTCAGGCTGAAAAACTTGAACGTGAAGGTGATTTGCAAAAAGTGGCCGAAATACGCTATGGTCAGATTCCTGCACTGGAAAAAAAAGCCAAGCAGGCCGAGGAAAAGCTGAAAAAAATTCAGCAAGATAAGAAAATTTTAAAAGAAGAGGTGACCGAAGAGGATATCGCCGAAGTTGTCGCGCGCTGGACCGGTATTCCGGTATCAAAAATGCTGGAAAGCGAAACAGAAAAATTGAAACAGCTCGAAGAGGAACTCGCCAAGCGCGTAGTCGGCCAGTCAGAGGCTGTGACCGCGGTGGCAAATGCGGTGCGGCGTTCACGAGCCGGCATTGCCGAGGAGGGTAAGCCGATTGGTTCATTTATTTTCATGGGCCCGACCGGGGTGGGCAAGACAGAGCTGACCAAGGCCCTGGCAGAAGTAATGTTTAACGACGAGGATGCCATGGTGCGTTTGGACATGTCTGAATACATGGAACAGCACTCGGTAGCTAAAATGATCGGTTCGCCCCCGGGGTATATTGGATTTGAGGAAGGGGGGCAATTGACAGAAGCAATACGACGCCGGCCGTATTCAGTAGTGCTATTTGATGAAATAGAAAAGGCGCATCCTGACGTATTTAATATGCTGCTGCAAATACTGGATGACGGCAGGCTGACCGATGCCAAAGGACGGGTCGTCAACTTCAAAAACACGATTATTATCATGACTTCAAATGTCGGTTCTGACGTAATCCAGTCCATGACGAAAAAACCAGTAGAAGAAATCACTAAGGCGGTTAAACCCTTGCTACATAAAACATTCCGTCCGGAGTTCCTGAATAGGGTAGACGATATTATCGTGTTTCATGCATTAACACAGGAGGATTTACGGGCGATTGTCGAGCTGCAGTTGCAGCAAGTGGCAGATCGTATGGCTGAAAAGAATATAATATTAAAGTTTACTGATAAGACAAAAATATTTCTGGCGAAACGCGGCTATGATCCGCAGTTTGGCGCACGTCCGCTCAAACGGCTAATCCAGAACCAGATCCTGGATGGATTGGCGATGCGGGTGATCGATGACACAATACAGCCCGGTAAACCAGTGACGGTAGACGTGCAAAAAGATAAAGTGGTTTTCAAATAAACAGAGGGGAGAAAAAGGGAAAAACGCGCGCCGAAATAATTCGAGACATCGCGGGCCGGCATAAAGAACCGTGACAGCGCCTTATTCCAGCGGTAATCAGTCGGTAGCTGTCCACAAGCAGTGTCAAAATAGTATAATCTCCCGGAACTTGCCGCAGTCAAGAATTGGCGGAGTGCTTATGCTTTGTCCAATTTTTTTGATTTTGTTCAAACTAGTGGTGATTATACGCGGAGCTCAAGCGTCCCCTCGTATTATTTTGGGTAAGTAGTGAGCGGTTATTAATGATTTATGCTATTAGGTTGCTGCATATGTGCGTGGATAATACCCCAGTACATTGACCAATATGAGTAATTCTGTTACAGTATACACACTATTTCGCAGTAAACACTTGTTATGCCAAAACATAAACCCAAAAATCAGCCAACATCAATATTCAAACGCCTCGCCACCTCAAAATTAGCTATCATTGGGGAAATAGGCCTTTTAGTAATGCTGGGTTTTGCCTTGGGTAAGGAGGTTATCAGAAAATACCAGATTGAAAATGAAATACGCCAGCTCGAACAAGAGGTTACCGCTTTAGAAAACAGGAACACGGAGCTTTCCAGTATGATTGATTATTTTGACAGTGACACCTATAAGGAGGAACAGGCCCGTCTCAAGCTTGGCATGCAAAAACCAGGGGAGCGCGTCGTGGCTGTACTCGGCGTTCAAACAAATACTGATTTTGCACCAGATGGTTCAGTCAGCCAAGTGCGGAGTACGGGTCAGGAAGACCCGCGCGCCAACCCGCAACGCTGGTGGGATTATTTTTTTAGCACATAGTAATCAATAATTTGTAATATATTAATTATTTATTTAATATGACAGAAAAGAAAGACGATCAATCAAAAGACGCTACTACGTCTGACAAAAAAGTAAAAGCGGACATACCAGCCAAAAAGCAGGAACGAGCAACAGAGGATGCTCAAAAAAAGGCTGCCATGCAAGCGCCTGAAGAAAATAAAACTGATCATAAGGAGACAGCCGCAGAAAATGCTCCTCCCATGGATCAGGATAAGAAAAAGAAAAAAAATCAGACAGTCATACGTATCCTCATATCAGCCCTGATAACAGTAGCGGCACTTATTGTTATAGGTATTATTGTTATCGGTGTCGGAATATATGCATTTAGCTGGCAAAGCAATGTTACAAAACAGGTGAGCAGCGTTATACCATATCCAGCAGCCATGTATGACGCGAATATTATTTCATTTCATGAATACCAAAGCGATCTCGATACACTGCAATACTTCTATAATGTGCAGGAACAGGAAAATCCTGGTGAAGTACAGCGGCCGACCGAATCTTTTTTGGAAAAAAGCATTCTTTCGCGCATGGTACGTGAGGAATTCTTAATGGACAAGGCGTCAGAATTTAATCTGACAATATCGCAGGAAACCATCGATTCGGAGTATGAAGCACTGGCCGCTACAGCCGGCGGGACAGGAGAGCTGGAACAAGTGCTCGATAACATTTACCAGTGGACTCCAGCGCAGTTTAAAGAAAAGGTAATCAAACCGTATGTTATCCGCAGTGAGGTACAGGAGTACCTGGCTGCCGATGACAGTGTAAATACAGAAGCCCTGGCCAGTATTGAGGAAGTGGCAGATGCGTTAGCGGCAGGTGATCAAACGTTTGAAGAATTAGCACAACAATACAGTGAAGACGTGACTGCGAGTGAGGGGGGCGATCTCGGATATTTCGGACGAGGACAGATGGTGGAGGAATTTGAAAATGCGGTATTTGACTTGGAAGAGGGAGAAGTATCAGGCATTGTCCAGACGCAGTTTGGTTATCATATTATTAAATTAACTGAACGAGTGGCGGCTACTGAAGAACAGGAAGAACAGCTCCGTGCCTCTCATATTCTCGTCAAAACAAAAAACGTAGACGAATGGACCACAGAACAATTAGCAGAATCCACAGTCTACGTACTAATGGGTGATTATGAATGGAAAGATGACTGCGGTCTGGTCTTAGCCACGTCGGAAACATGCGACGACAATGAGCTAGTCAATACTAATGCTACCGTGCCGCTTAATGCGCAGTAGTATATAACTGTTATTTGGAGCCACCCGTCGGAGTCGAACCGACGACCTCTGCTTTATCCCTCGATTTCACTGCGTTTGGTTCGGGACAGGCGCCAGCATTGCCGACCTTCTCAAGCCGTTCCCCGGACTCGAACCGGGAACCTAACGCTTACGAAGCGTTTGCTCTACCAATTGAGCTAGAACGGCTCAGGACGATCGACATGCTCTACTAGATGCTTGCCCCGTATATGGCCGAGCGCAGCGAGACATTGTACGGGGAGCTAGGGTGACAGAGCGGGTGAAGGGAGTCGAACCCTCGTCTCATCCTTGGGAAGGATGTATAATAGCCGTTATACGACACCCGCATAATACACATTATAAACAAAAACTGTATCTATGAAAAGATATCTGATAATCGGAATACTGTCAATCATTAGTATCTTTTTTATTACCCAGTCCGTCCATTCCCAGGAGCGCTTATGGATGCATTTTGATGAGGTGACTATTAATCGTGGATATACTGCTGAATACAATACTCCGGATAGCGGTGGCTGGGGCACGTTCCGGCTGGCTATTGTGCCGAATTTGGTAAATGAGCCGGTATATCTAGATCTCAAAACGTTTGACTGTGATGAACTGCCCGATCCTGGCAACGGCCTACGCCGCGTCAGCGACTGTTTTATTTATGATATTTTACGTGAAGACCAAGCCACGAAAGAACCGCTCATACTAAATCGGCCGTTTATCTTGTCTATGAAAATTTCGGAACCGAGCAATTATTACCGTAAACGAATATATTATTGGAATGCTATTACTGAAGCGTGGGTGCCGCTGCCGTCATCCGCAGACTACGATAATAACTATATCCGCTCTTTTACCCATTTACCTTTTTCGCGGGTAGCGGTATTCGAAGATTCTAGTACAACCCCTGGTTACGGGGTGGAAGGCGTAGCCAGCTGGTATCGCGATACCAGGTATCCTTATGGTGCCGCCAGCAATGATTATCCATTAGGCACGCGGTTACGGGTGCGTAATGTTGATAATGGCAAAACTGTAGATGTTGAAATTACCTCGACCGGGCCTTTTTTTCCGTTTTCATACCGTCGGGTTCTAGATTTAACACTGAATGCCTTTAGCGACATTGCCGAGAGCTGGAAAGGAGTGGCCCGGGTTCAGACCTGGCCGCTCGACAGTAGTGGCAGTGTTCTGGGCGCCGAGACGTATGCTCCGGTTAAGCTACATCCCCCGACACAGCCAGACGTGATTGAGCCGCAGCCATCAGCAGCCGCAGCCATAGCGATCAATGAGCATACTGAAGAAATACTGTATTCCAAAAATTATGATACTGTATTGCCGATTGCCAGCATTACCAAGCTGATGACAGCTCATGTGTTTTTCCAAACAGGTACGCCGTTTAATACCATAGTTACCTATCATGCCGAGGATAATGCTATCGGGTCAAAACTGTATATTACACCCGGCGAGCGAGTCACAGCCGAGCAGCTGTTATATACGATGTTAACCGGTTCAGCAAATAATGCCGCCAATGCCCTGGTTCGGTCCACCGGGCTTTCGACAGAGGCATTTGTAGCTCGCATGAATCAGCAGGCTGACGCCTGGGGACTTACGCATACCACCTTTACAGACGTGAGCGGTTTGGATCCGGGCAATGTTTCTACTGTCTATGATATAGCTCGGATGGCTAAATATGTGATGGATGATATTCGTGTTTTACGAGGAACTACCCAGCCAGTATATAATTTTCAAAAACCGGACGGGGGAGGTCATACTATCAAAACAAGCGCCAAAGGGATAACCAACGGAATCCTCGACGGCTCACTGATCATTACCGGTACGAAAACAGGGTATTTAGACGAAGCTGGATATTGTTTTGTGATGAAAGCACGGCAGGACCGTGATACGCTAAACCATGTTATTACCGTGATATTGAATGCCGGTACCAGCGACCCGAATCTGCGCTATCGGGAAACTAATGAATTAATGCGCTACGGCCTGAATAAACTATAATACTATGGCGCTGATTGCGATACAAGATTTAGTCAAGGTGTATAGCCAAGGTAAGCCTAATGAGTATACTGCGCTCAAAGGTATATCACTGACCATCAATCAGGGCGAGTTTGTTTCGGTCATGGGTGTTTCTGGTTCAGGCAAATCAACACTGATGAATATTATCGGCTGCTTGGATACGCCAACTAGCGGTGAGTACAGACTCGAAGAAGAGCCGATTAATGAAAAAACCGGCAGTGAGCTGGTGCGTATCAGACGTAACAAAATCGGGTTTATATTTCAGAACTTTAATCTATTGCCACGGCTGACTACGCTGGCGAATGTCGAATTACCGCTCATATATTGCGGTTTCCGTCCAAAAGAACGACATCAGCGTGCTACTGCCGCACTGACGTCAGTCGGACTCGGGAATAAGCTGAAGCGTAAACCCACCATGCTCTCTGGCGGCGAACAGCAGCGCGTGGCTATTGCTCGGGCGCTGGTAAACAGTCCATCAGTAATCTTGGCAGATGAACCGACCGGCAACCTGGACAGCGCCAGCGGTAATAAGGTTATGGAAGTATTGACTGATTTAAACACTAAGGGCGCTACTGTTATTACCGTAACTCATGATAAGGCAGTAGCTGATTTTGCCAAGCGTAAAGTACTAATCCAGGATGGTAAACTGGCAGCATAATTATGTATACATTTTTTGAAAATTTTAAACTAGCACTACAGGCAATTTGGTCAAAGAAGACACGATCATTTTTAACGATGTTGGGCGTGATCATCGGCGTTTTTTCCATTGTCTTACTCGTCGCTATCGGTCAGGGAGTTAAACAGGAAGTTACCGGACAAATCGAGGGCCTGGGTTCAAATTTATTGTTTGTTGTCCCGGGAAATTTCAGTGACGAAACAGCTGCACCGTCTGCAAGCGGGTTTATTGGTAACAGTTCCCTGACTGAAGAAGATGTAGCCGCCTTGGCTAGTATTAATGGTGTTGAATTAGCGGTACCTATCGCTATCATGGGTCTGCCGGTTACGACTGAACGGCCAGTAGCTCCGAAGGATGTCGCCGTACCGCCCTCTGCGGAAAATCAAGCAGGCACTGTACAGCAGAGCGCTACTTCGATTATGCTTATCGGCAGCAATGCCGATGTAAAAACGGCCTTTGCCGGACAAATGACGCAGGGCGAAGAATACGGCCATATGTTTACGGAGGAAGAATACGAATCAGCTGAACGGGTGGCGGTTGGCTATTCAGGGGCGACGGATGCATTATTTCCCGAAAAAGACATTCAGGAAGTGCTGGGGGAAACAATCTATATTGGTAAGCATGAATTTGAAATAGTCGGACTGCTCGAAGCAGAGCAGACCGAAGGATTGTTCAGCAGTACTGATATGACGAAGGTTATTGTTATACCATTCACTACGGCTAAGGAAATTAGCGAGACGCTGGCGATTAACCGTATCGTGCTTAGCGTTGCTGATTCAAGCAATATAGAAACCGTGAAAAAGGCAGCCTATAATTCCCTGCTGAATACGCATGAGGGAGTGGAGGATTTTGATGTGCTGACCCAGGAAGATTTACTAGACGTTTTTAATGAGATACTCGGCATTATCACGACCATGCTTGGCGGTATTGCCGCGATATCGCTTCTCGTGGGCGGTATCGGCGTGATGAATATCATGTTGGTATCAGTAACTGAACGGACTAAGGAAATAGGCCTGCGTAAAGCTATCGGCGCGTCTGGATTTGATATACTGACCCAATTTATTATCGAGGCGATCCTGCTTACCTTAATCGGCGGTATTATCGGGGTATTGCTAGCGCAGGGAGGGGCGAGTATTATGGATGCGCAGTTTGGCTTTGCTCCGGTTATCAGTTTCGACATTATACTTTTAGCTTTTGGTTTTACTGTCATAGTCGGCATATTTTTTGGCGTTGCTCCGGCTATTCGCGCGTCTCGACTTGATCCGATAGATGCGCTAAAATATGAATAGGGAATAAGGAGGTAACATAAACTAATGATCCAATTCAAGAACGTATCCAAAATATATCCGCCTGATACGTATGCGCTGAAAAATGCGAGTTTTAATATTAAACCAGGTGAGTTTGTTTCTATTGTCGGCCAGTCAGGCACGGGTAAAACCACCATCATACGACTTATCATTGCCGAGGAAAAACCGACTAAGGGCAGGGTAGTGATAGGCGACTGGGATATTACTAATATCAAAAGCCGGGAAGTACCCATACTGCGCCGTCAAATCGGCGTGGTATTTCAGGATTTCAAACTGCTTCCCAGAAAGACAGTTTTTGAGAATGTCGCCTTTGGCATGGAGGTGGCCGGTATTAGCCAGGCAAGGATTAAGAAAATAATTCCGCAGGTTCTAAAAATAGTCGGTCTGGAGCAAAAACAAGAACGGTTTCCACGCCAGCTATCAGGTGGGGAGCAGCAGCGAACAGTGATTGCTCGATCGCTCGTGCACCGTCCGAAAATCCTGGTCGCGGATGAGCCTACCGGAAATCTGGATTCGATCAATTCACAGGAAATTATCAATTTACTGAAAAAAATCAACGAATTTGGCACCACCGTTGTTTTGGTTACGCACAACCGTGAAATCGTCAACGCCCTGCGTAAACGCGTTATTACCCTGGACCAGGGAATGATTATTTCTGATCAAAAAAGCGGTAAATATATCCTTTAGACGCTATGACACTTTTTTTGTACCGGACATTTAAATTCGCTTGGCAAGGATTTTTGAGAAATTTCTGGCTGTCGCTAGTGACCATTATTATATTAGTACTGACGTTTTTTTCAGTCACCATGGTTGCCGGGCTAAATGTATTAGCCGACCGGGCGGTTGCCTCGGTGCAGGATAAGGTAGATGTGTCGGTATATTTTCATAATGACGCTTCAGCTGACGATATCCTGAATTTGCGTTACCGGCTGGAGTTATTGTCACAGGTGTCCGAGGTAACATATATTTCAAAAGAGCAGGCACTGGAGAATTTTAAGGCCGAACATAGTGACGACCCGGTTATATTAGAATCATTAGAACAGTTTGAGGAGAGTCCCTTGAGCGCCAGTATTATAATCCAGGCGAACCATATCGACGATTATCCATCCGTACTCGAAGTGCTTGACAGCAGTGAGTATGACGCGATAATCGAGGATAAGAATTTCGATGATAATGAAGAGGTAATTACCCGCCTGTCAGCACTGTCCGAAAGAATTGCCTGGATCGGCATGATCGTCAGTATCATATTTGTTATTATAGCTATATTGATAATATTTAATACGATTCGCATCAATATTTATACGCACCGGGAAGAAATTGGCATCATGAAACTCGTCGGCGGTTCGAACTGGTTTATCCGCGCTCCTTTTCTGGTAGAAAGTATTTTTTACGGGTTGATTGCCGTCGTTATCACTATGGCGCTGTTATATCCATTACTCGGCGCGGTCGCGCCGCAGGTTGATACGTTTTTCGAAGGGTATAATCTCGATATTGTCAGCTACTTTTCCAGCCATTTTTGGCGGATAGCCGGGCTGCAGATAGCCTTTGCCATACTGCTGTGCGTGGTCAGCTCGAGTATTGCTATTGGCCGGTATTTGCGGGTATAATGCTTTTGACATACAGGTCAGTTCATAGTACTATGCTGTATTATGACAGCTGATTTTTAATATTAGCACCTGCTGTCTACAGCATTACCGGATTGTCTCTCCGTCATTCGACAGGGCAAAAATGATTCTGCCTTTGACCTTACATTTTTGGGCAGGACAAATAGGACACCTTTGCAATGTATAGTATATTGAAAAAACAACAAGTAAAAAGGAAGCCATGATGAGAGAAAAAATCTTGAAATCAGGGCAAGGAAGATTATTAGTAGATAAAAAAACAGAATCATAATAGATATAATGCCGGATCGTCTAATGGTAGGACACCACCCTTTGGAGGTGGTTATCCAGGTTCGAATCCTGGTCCGGCAACCAAGCACGAAAACCAGCATCATCAAGCTGGTTTTTGTGCTTTGTAGAGCGTAATTTCGGGGGTTCGAACCGTGGGATTTTTAACCCTTTGACACCCATTCTTTTATGTTCTAAGATTAATACATACACAAAGGCCTTCCCCAAGCACATTTTTGGAGGAAGGCTATTTTACTCTTAAGCCCCTATAAACTATGGACAACCAACCAAACCAGTTTCAATCACAGTCCGCTTCCGGCGGCTCTAAAACCAGTATATGGGTGCTTATCATCGTGGTGATAGTTATTATCGCCGGGGGAGCGTATTATTTCCTAACACAGGATGATACAACTAATACTAATAATACCAATTCAAATAATACTACAGTTAATACAGTTGCTAATGCTAACGAAAATACTAATGCCGTAGTGAATGAAAATACCAACACAGAAACGAATACCAATGAAGTTGCCAATACGAATACCAACTCATCTGTAGATACCTCAAACTGGAACACATATAAAAATACTGAATATGGTTTTTTGTTCAAATATCCTGAAACTTGGTACTTAAAAGACTTTACTGATATTGACCAACGAACTAGTCTATCAGCTGTATTTGGCACTAACGAAATTACATCTTTAGGAGATATAGACACCGTCTTTAATGCTGAAGTTCAGACATTACAATTGAATAATAATGGATTTACCGCTTCTGATATAAGCGCTGAGTTTGAAATTTTAATAACCTCTAGTGAGACTTTTACTATTGATGGTTACAATGCAATACAATATACCGCGCAAACTGACAGTTCCACGACATCAGGCTTAGTGGTTTTGATTGACTCAGATAACAATCAGGTTGTAAGTCTTGTTTCACAAAGTTCGGTGGCAAGTGAGGATGTAGCAGCAATTTTTAATTCCCTAACTGTGACAAAATAGATCAATAATTATTCAAGAAGAACTTTAACAACTTAACAAACATAGCTCGAGGAGGAGCAAAATGCGTTACACAACAGTTGTTTTATGTCTGCTTGCAATTTTTTCATTTGCGAGCACGGGTTTTGGAATGACCTTGCCACTTAGTGGAGACTGGAATCCTACTCAGAATTTTGGAGTATGGAATGCTACTTGGCAGGGCTATCATCTTGCTGAAGATGTAGTACGAAGTTCAGAAGTTGCAGTTTATGCAATAGCAGCTGGGCACGTGAAATTTGCGGGAACGCATATCGATGGATATGGTTATCCTGTTATTATTGAGCATAGTCTCCCCGACGGTTCAAAGTACTGCTCCCTGTACGGTCATCTGCGACAATCAGGGATAATTGCCAACGATGTAGATGTATCTGAAGGTCAGGTGATTGGTTATCTCACTTCAGTTTCAGCTGACAATCAAGGGACAATTCACATACACAGCGGCATACGGATGGGTGCTTACACCTCAACGAATGTCTATATGTATGTCCCAGGCGTTGGTTGGGGATGGCATTGGCAGTATGTTGGCTATACAAGAAACGCCAATTATGACCAAAGTACTGATGAGCCTTACGACATCACACACACCAGTATGCGTGATCAGTGGCGAGCAACGGAGGATTTCGTCAATTCTAACCAGAACACCTTCCTCGCCACCCAGACCGGCTATTCCATTAGCCCGGATGGTCCCTACACTCCTGGTCAGACCATTGAGTGCTGGGTGTATTGGCGGAACGACGGCACGGCCACGTGGCATAACACCACCGGTTCGGGCAAAAATTACGTCGAGCTTGGCTCGTGCAATTCCTCTGGTACTATCGTCACCAGCTATCTCTACGCTTCAGGGCTGGGATGGCTCAACGACAAAGTGCCGTGTACCATGAGTCAATCAACGGTTGCACCGGGCCAGACGGCGACTTTCCATTTCTATGGGAAGATTCCCACAAGCGCCCAGCCTGGTCAGGTGCCCATCTACTTCGGGCCAGTGTATGCTGGTCAGATCATGGATTACTGGAATGGGAATGGGTTTACTATTACGGTGATCAACACTAACGAATTCCCCACAAACTACACCCTAAAACCGGTCTCGGGAGACTGGGACAACGATGGCGTCTATGAAGTGGGCGTCTACGTGGTAGACGAACAAAAATTCTACCTGGACCAGAATAATGACGGGTATACCGACCTAACCATTGCCTATGGCAATAGTGGTGACACCCCATTAGCCGGTGACTGGAATAACAACGGCTACTCAACTATTGGGTTATATCGTCCATCTACACGCGTCTTTTACTTGGATAACCAAAATGACGGCGTGGCTGATATTGCCAGAACGTTCGGGGATCCTGGCGACAAACCCGTAGTCGGCGATTGGGATGGTAATGGTTCGGTCACTATTGGTTTGCGGCGACCGAGTAACTACACCTTCTATTTGGACAACAACAACAATGGTGTGGCTGATATAGTCAAGTCATTCGGAAACCCGAATGACCTGCCGTTAAGCGGGGACTATGACGCTGACGGCGACTGGACCATTGGTTTGTACCGTCCGTCTACCTGCGTCTTTTACCTTGATTACAACAATGATAGGGTGCCCGATCTGGTTCGGAGCTTTGGCGATGGTGGAGATGAACCGATCATTGGCGACTGGAACGGCAACGGCCATTTTACTATCGGCATTTATCGTCCTTCTACACAGTATTTCTGGCTGGACTATAACAATGACGGTACTGCTGATAGGGGATTCAAGATCAAGCGAGAGTCAGGTACGTATAAGCTCGCATCAGGTGATGATCTCGCAACTTACAATACGCTGCCCACCACTTTCTCACTTGAACAAAACTACCCCAACCCCTTTAACCCCAGGACGACCATCTCCTACTCCCTGCCCGAAGCAAGCCAGGTTACCCTGGATATTTACAATATCCTTGGTCAAAAAGTGGCTACCCTAGTGGATGAGTATCAGGAGGCTGGTGAACACCAGGTCAACTGGAACAGCACCGGACAATCCTCTGGTATCTACTTCTATCGCCTCAAGGCGGGTGAGGCAACCGAAGCCAGAAAGATGCTCCTACTCAAATGACCCCCCCCAAATCCTTACGGAAATATTCGTAAGGATTTTTTTAATGCATTTCAATATGCCTAACTACCACTCTTTTGTGGATATCTAAGCATTTTTTAGATAAAAAGTTCGCACATTTTCCACTAAGGCCAGGATTGCGCAAAAGCTCGCTTTTTCAGGCGAGTTTTTGTGCTTTGTAAAAACTATTTTCCTGTATGATTTAAAATATCCGTTGCATAAATTGTAACGGTTTTTTATATTATTTCAGTGTAGATAATTTTACCGTTTCAGCTCTTCCAGATATATTTCAAAATCATCCATTTTATTAAAAAAAGTAACTATCTTACGGCTTGTCCAGCAGTTTTTAATATTTCTTTCTACCCGCTTGCGCCATGCCGGACCGCCGAGCGCTATGCAGATATTGTTTTTATCGGCATAGGATGCCAGTTTATTATAATACGCTGTCGAGTTCTTGACCGCATAGGTCCGGATAGGGATAATCATGTTTGGCTTGATATCGCGCGCTGCCTGCAGGAGCTCATCAACGCTAATATTTATGCCAAGAACGATCGGGTTCCAGCCGTGGGATTTTAATATGAGTGCTAGAATTTGCAGCGGCAGTTCATAGTATTCTCCTGGAGCGCAAGCAATGAGCGCGGTCGGCGCTTTGTCTGGAACTTCGTCAATTATGAGGTAATTGAGCTGGGTAATATGCTGGCGAATTTGAAATTGCATCCGGTGCACCTGATATACTGATAGTTGGCTTTGTTCGTGCAATGTATTAATATGCCGCAGGGTTGGATTAATAAAATCCTTTATAATCCTGGAAATCGTGATACCCGAGACAAAACTTTTCTCCAGGTATGAAAAAGCTTTGTTATTTTTTTCTGAAATAATATAGGCGTAGTATGTTTTCCAACCGTCTTTTTTTATCTTTGTTTTTTGGCGCGTGTACCGCTTGAGCACATATGAATTGTGACTATGCTGGGGATATTTTCTGATAAATGCCCGAAGCTGTGCACGCGAAATACGGCGATGTCCGCCAGGAGTTTTATTTGATACCAAATACCCCTTATCAACCCAGCGCTTAATGGTTGAGACATTTACCTTGAATAGTTTTGCCAATTGGGGCGGGGTGAACGTGTTTGCCGGCATATAATTAATCATAGCATAAATAATGATCCCAATACACGTGGCTATTTTTTGACTAATCAGCAAATAGATGGTATGCTAAAAATGTTAATTGTCGTATAATCTTAGCAAAAAATAAGTAAAACTATATGCATAAAAAATGGATTTTAGGAGGAGCGGGCTTGATCATGATAATTGGGTTAATAATTGTTAGCGGTGTACATGTCGCTGATTATTATACAGGCCCTGCTGATGCGAGATCTATGCCAGAAACAGACCCTGCTGTAAACTTACAAAATCTAAATATTATTCAGCCGGCCGAGCGATTTAATACCACTATATGCGGCCAGCAAGGCGACCCTGAAGTTTTTTATAATATCGGCGAACAGTATGATTATTTACCGGCGAGTGAGGTGACATCTGCTTACGCGCATGAGTATCAACAATCATTAACATTACATACCCCTGATGAGCAAGCAGGAGTAGTTTTGGGATACCGTATCGCACAAGAAAACGATACTGATCCCTGTGATTGCTTTATCGATACTGACGGTGACGGCGATGTCGAGCCGCCCCCGCTGTGTCCAGAGCCGGGTTGTGTCGTCAGCTGGCAAAGCCCGGCAGCTCAGTCAGAATTATCAGGATCAGCGGAATTTGTCATGGGCATAGATCCTACCATCGCATGTACCGAATTATACATCTGGGCATATGCTGATGCGGATAAAACAACCAGCCTGGGTTGGCTCGATTGCGGCAGCGAGGGGTTTACCCTCGGAACCGATAACCTGTGGTATGGTGAATGCGACCTGACACCGCTTCATGCATATGACCAGGTCTATTTACAGCCGCGGGGTAATGGCTGCTATCATTCGATTTATCTCACAGATGATCCCGTCAATAATGAAAATGACGGCTCAGATGAAGAAAATCCATTATACGGTCCGTTTAATTTGCCTGGGCCGCAACCGCCGGAATATTGCGATCCAAGCTGGCAATGTGATGATTGGTCAAATGTTCCATGCGTTAATGGTCAGCAAATCAGGACGTGCGTTGATTTAAACGAATGCGGTGTGACGGTAAATCGTCCCAACCTGGTACGCAGCTGCAATGCTCCGGATGCAGAAACAGATGTTACTTCACCTAGCACGGATATACGGGAAGAAACAGTAGTAGAACCGTCGGTAGTGATGACGATTCCAAAAGAAGGAGACGTAATCACCGGATCGATCACGCTGACGGCAAAGGTAACCGGCACGATTTCCACCCTAGATTTTTTCTGGGACGCGCCGGAATCGGCAAATGCAACACAGCGGGATGTGCTGATTGGCGCCGGCAGATCAATCCCTACTAACAAGCAAATATGGGAAAAATCATGGGATACTACCCAGACACCGAGCAATGAGTATCAGGTGTATGCCCGTATTCAGGATGAGGAGGGTGATTATTATTTGAGTAATAAAGTGTCGATTACCCTGAATCATGAAATTGATCAGGAATTAGAGGACGTGCCCTCTGCCAGCGATAATCCTGACGCTACTACGGACACTGATAATGAAGGCGCGCCTGATATAGTCGAGAACGAAATCGGTACGAGTATTAACAATCCCGATACTGACGGAGATGGTGTAACTGATTATGACGAGATAATTAATGAATCCAATCCACTTGGTGAAGGGACTATTGATGCGCTCGTAACCGAGGGAAAAATAACCGCAGAAAAGGTAACCGAAGTCAAGGCAACACTGGAGAAAATCGCCTTTGAAGAGCCGAAAACAAGCGGGGTGGCCAAACCGCATAAGCTTAGTGTCCTGGAAGTAGCAAATGTTTCTGAACATATCGGTCAAAATAAAATTATTTTCCGCGGCCGCGGACCGGCTAACACGTATCTAAGCTTGTTTATCTATTCCACGCCAATCGTCGTGACGACGAAAACAGATGCCAGCGGTAATTTTACCTACAGTTTAGACAAGCATTTGGTCGACGGTGAACACGAAGTGTATGTGACGGTGACCGATGACACTGGGAAGATTCAGGAAAAAAGCTCTCCTTTTACCTTTTTCGTAAGAAAGGCAGAAGCTGTTTCAGAGGAAGAATATTTCCGAGCAGACGTCAATGTTCAGTCTGACACAGCTACCACGGTCAATACCTACTTGTGGTTAGCCTTGGCATTGGTAGCGGCAGCCATTATCCTGCTCCTGGTGGCATACGTTGTTGGCCGCAAAAAATAAATGGCGACACAGAAGAAACGCAGCAAATTAAATTTTTTCTTCGATAACAAGCAGTTTGTCTACGGCATCGTGCTGCTGATTTTGGTTCCGGCGGCACTGGTTATCAATACTATCGTATTTATCAATAACACGGAAAAAGTTCTGGATATTGAGCTGCAACGGAAGGCGTCACTGGCCAACAGTTTGTTCGGTGCACGCGTTTCGGGCTTGATAAATGACCGTCATATGCTGCAGAATGTTATCAAGGAGACAGTCAAGACAAACGATGAAATATACAGTCTCGATGTGCTGGCACCAGATGAAGAACATTTCGAGATTATCGCCAGTCTTGACAGGGAGGTTATTGGAAATACCAGTAAATATGTATATAACACGCTGGCATGGCAAACAGAGGAAGCTATAGCGTATTCCACATCGTCACGGGCACTCTCTACAGAAGATCAGGGCTATCCCAGTGATGAGCGTTTTTGGGTGGTTGTCCAGCCGGTGATGAATGACAACGGCGAAAAGATAGCCCTTGTCTCCATGAAAATATCATCAGCGGTTATTGATGAGCTGGCACAGCAGAATATCCAACGTTCTGTTATCGTACTGATCGCATCGATTATAGTTATTGTTTTACTACTGCTGAATAATATGCGCATGTTCCAGTACGCGCTGCTGTTCCGCAAACTCAAAGAAGTCGATGAAATGAAAGATGAATTTATTTCCATGGCTTCACACGAATTGCGAGCTCCGATTACAGGTATTCGCGGGTATTTGCAGATGACGCTCGAGAATTCATTTGGCAGACTGCCAGAAGAAGCGCACCAAAAGCTGACCATGGTTCTACAGCAGACAAACAATCTCAATGAGTTGGTCGCTGATCTATTGGACGTATCACGCATACAGCAGGGCAGACTAAAGCTGGAAACGCAGGAAGTACTACCCTCCGTCGCCATCGAAAACACGGTTCAGGCATTTAGCGAGCAGGCGAAAGCAAAAGGGCTTTCGTTGCGGGCAAATGTTCCTGCGGATTTGCCGACTATCTACGCGGACGAAGCAAAGCTCCGTCAGATTATGGTAAATATTATTAGTAATGCGATTAAATACACTGATCACGGAGGCATTAGCATTACTGCAGATATCAAACGCACCGAAGGGAAAGAATACGTACGTATCAAGGTAAAGGATACTGGTATCGGTATGTCGGCAAAAGACAGGGAGCGTTTATTCGAAAAATTTTACCGCGTCAGAAATGATAAAACTGATAAAGTGTCTGGGACCGGATTAGGTTTGTGGATAACTCGCGAGCTAGTACGGCTCATGAAGGGCGATATTTATGTTGACAGCATCGAAGGAACCGGTACTGAAGTAACATTTATGCTGCCGGTGTACAAAAAACAGCATACCAAGAAATAACCGTATTAAGATGTTGGAACAATATCCATTCGTTATTCCTGTCAGTATCGGCTGGTTGCTCGTGTTTGTGCTACCTATCTATTTGGTTTTTTATACTTCCTGCGGAAAAACACGTCGACCCATATGTAACAGAAATTTTATAATGCGCTGTGTTAGTATTACCTTGTTTATGATGGCGGTGGTATTGTTTATTTCAGGTATATTACAAATGTTCGGTTTTGAGCTACGCGCTGCAAATCAGACCGCAGGATATTGGCACTCCTTCATTGGTTTTATTTTTATCCTCGCGGCGCTTAACCATATTATTATCCACATCAGGGACATAAAGCGATATATCATGGATCGACGTAAACAAAAGATTGAATAGCATATGCCTGATCATAAACAAACAGTAGTACTCCATATTTGCTGTGCGACATGCGCCGCTTATGTATTATCAGAACTCCGTACGATATATAACGTTACTGCCTTTTATTACAATCCGAACATATACCCTGACGGAGAATATAATATCCGTATGAATGAGGCGGCTGCCTGGTGCGCCCGGGTCGATATTCCGTTTATCGAGGAACAGCCAGATCGGCAACAGTGGTTGGCCATGACACGCGGCCATGAACAGGACCCTGAACGCGGCGAACGCTGTACTATATGCTACCGCATGCGGCTGGAGCGTACGGCGAGTTTTGCACAGCGGCATGGGTATGAGATGTTTGGTACTGATCTTACTATCAGTCCGCATAAGGATGCAGAGCGGATTAACCGACTCGGACATGCCCTAGCCGAACAATACGGTATAGACTTTTTGCCCGCAAATTTTAAGAAACAAGACGGATTTAAAAAAGCAATGCGCATAAGTAGACAAAATAATTTTTACCGCCAGGATTATTGTGGCTGTATATACAGCTTCAGAGCGCGAAATTCATAAAGTTCGCCAGCTGTGATATACTAGTAGTACTATGACACAATCCAAAACACCATCAGTGGCTATTATCGGGGCGTCTGCAAACCCCAGCAAATTCGGTAATAAGGCAGTCCGCGCCTATCAACACCAGGGCTGGGTCGTATTTCCCGTAAATCCAAACCATGACACTATTGAGGGCTTGCCCGCGTATAAAAGTATTCTGGATATTGAGCAGCCTATTAGCCGCGTGAGCATATATGTGCCGCCGGAAATTGGCATGAACGTTATTAGCGAAGTTGCGCTCAAGAAGCCGCAACAAGTATATCTGAATCCGGGTTCTGAAAGTGCCGCCTTGGTAGCCAAGGCATCAGAACTTGGGCTGCATACTGTCCAGGCGTGCTCGATTGTCGCTATTAATGAAAACCCAAAAGACTATTAACGCGCACATATGAAGTTATTTTTACACAGCGCTATCGTAAAAGAAATTGAATGGGCGGAGGAACGCGGTCTGATCGATGCAATCGACACAAATCCAATCCTGCTGTCAAAAACAGATAGGCGGCTCGGTGAGGTAGTGCGGGATATAATTAAGATTGTAGATGATCGGCCGGTGTGCATCACGCTCGTCTCACAGACAACAGAAGACCTATTCGATGAGGCCAAAACTGTCGCCAAACTAGGCAAACAGGTGGTGGTATCCATACCGATGAGTGATGCTGGTCTTGCAGCGGCAAAAAAATGTCATACCAAGGGCATTCGGACAAACATCACCCTCATATACAGCGCGGCGCAAGTATTGCTCGCAGCTCGGGCAGGAACTACCTTTATCACCGTGCACCAGGATGATACTAAGCAGAACGGCCGCATTATCGAGCAAACCGCAGCGCTGTTCAAAAATGAAGAAACGCAACCGTATATTATAGCTGACGGGATCAGGGCGCCTGCTGATATAATCCAGGCCGCTCATGAGGGCGCAGAAGCCGCCACCGTGCCATTTGCTGTGTTAGTGCAAATGTATCGTCATAAAGCCACAGACGAGGGGATGGCATCCTACAGTGCGCATTGGGATAAAATTCCTAAATAAGTAACCGCGTCAATGCTATGCTAGGCAAAAAACCATATCATGTCACCACGATCGGTTCTGCTTTCCGTGATGTCTACGTATTCAGCAAGCAGTTTAAGGTAAAAAAAGATCCGAGCTCAAAAACAGGAGAATATGAATGTTTTGCATTTGGTACTAAAATCGAGCTCGATGATATTTTATTTGAAATTGGTGGCGGGGCAACTAATGCTGCTTATACTTTTCGGCGCCAGGGATTGCGTACCGCCTGTATTAGCCGGGTAGGCGATGATGCTGCTGGCAAAGAGGTGTTGGCATGGCTCAAAAAAAAGAAAATAAAAGACTGCCTCCAGACCGACGCCAAGCGGCGGACAGCCCATTCAGTAGTTTTTTTAGCAGAAAAAGGAGAACGTACTATCCTGGTATACCGTGGTGCGTCTCATCATTTTAATGCATCAGTCATAGACACTAAACAAATACAGCGGTCAAAATGGCTGTATATTACTTCTATGGCCGGCAATATAAAGCTGCTAAAAAAAATACTGCAGCATGCTTCTGCTCACGGCGTGCGCACTATGGTTAATCCGGGACGGCGAGAATTGCGCTTGTCAAAAAAAGAACTCAAGAATATTTTTCAGGAAGTTTCGATACTTCTCCTCAATCGCGAAGAAGCTCGTATGCTCGCACAAACAAAAACAACTTCAGATGCACAGTTGATTAAGGCGGTCAGATCGTATTGCCCGGGAATCGTGATTATTACAAAAGGCGCCAAAGGTTCGGTAATCGGCACCCCGAAAAACAAGTATACGATCGGCGTCAAGCCAGTACAAGCCGTCGATAGTACCGGAGCTGGTGACGCCTTTGGCTCTGGTTTTTTGGCGGGCTATATTAGATCAAAAGGAAACATCCCTCAAGCGATTACTCTGGCCTCAAATAATGCCGCTGCTGTTATAAAAAAAATCGGCGCTAAACACGGATTGCTATCAAAACATGACAAACTGAAAAAAGTAAACATCAATTCAAAATAATTAATATATATGCCGTTTAAACGTACACAAGTAACTGTTTTTTTCCTGACCTCGATGCTGACTGTTACTGTGGTAGGTTTATTAGTATGGTATTTTATAAATGCAGTGGAATTCCGCGCAACGCCAGCGCCAGTACGCGTGGCCACTGCACATGAGCGTACTGTTATTATGGAGGCTGGCGGCCTACAGCCAGCCACGCTGATTATCAGGGTGGGTGATAGGGTGACGTGGTATAATAACGGCCTGGAAGCGGTACGGATTATTTCCATGCCGCGTCAGGCAAGGTATTTGCCCGAGCTGGATACAGGCATTATCGAACCCGGCGATTCGTTTACTTTGAGTTTTCCCTTGCCCGGGGATTGGCGGTATTATGACAGCCGGCATACCAGCCGACAGGGAAGAATCATCGTCGAATAACGGATAGGGTGGCCGAATTATCAGTATCTGTTTTTTTTGAATATGTTATATACAGGCATTACTAATTTTCAAAAATACCGCGTACTGGAGATTATTCCAGGCTTTTTGGTATGGTCGACCATACTCGGCGCGGTCGTATTTTCTTTTATCGCTCCGATCTGGGTGATATATTTTATTATTATTTTTGATGCGTATTGGGTGCTGCGGATTCTCTATATGTTGTTTTTTGTTATAATTTCGTATCGGCGCTATCGTACTACCATACGGGTTAATTGGCTCGAACGCATCCGCAAATTGCCGGACTGGGAGACATATTACCATATAGTTTTTATACCTACCTATCGAGAATCATATGAAGTGCTCCGAACAACATTTGATTCTCTTATCCATAATAGCTTTCCGCTGAAACGCATGATCGTAGTCCTGGCGGGTGAAGAGCGGGATGTGCGCAATTTTCGCCAAATATCCGAACGTATCCAAAAACAATACGGGCAGGATTTTTATCGTTTTTTAATCACGGTGCATCCCAGTGATCGTCCTGACGAGATCGCTGGTAAGGGAGCGAATATGCACTACGCTGGCCGTCAAAGCAAGCAGCTCATCGACGGACTTCAGATACCGTATGAAAAAATTATTGTATCTTCATTTGACGCTGACACCTGCGTTCATTATCACTATTTTGCGTACTTAACATATCGATACGCAACTCATCCGCGTCCGACTCGTGCGTCATACCAGCCCTTAGCCGTGTTTAATAACAATATTTGGGATGCGCCCGCAATCACTCGAGTGATATCCTATAGTACGACCTTTTGGCTGATGACTGACCAGTCACGGCCAGAGCGGCTTTTCAGTTTTTCCTCACATAGCATGAGTTACCAGGCGCTCGTCGACGTTGGCTTTTGGCAAAACGACGTGGTCACCGAAGATTCACGCATCAGTATGCAGTGCATCATGGAATATGACGGTGATTATGAAGTCATACCGCTTTACATCCCCGTGTCTATGGACGTAGTTTTAGGAAAAAATATGCGGCAGACATTAAAAGCGCAGTATATCCAGCAGCGGCGGTGGGCATACAGCGTAGAAAATTTTGCTTTTATGGTCTGGAATTTTGGGGGGAATAAAAAAATTAGATTCCTGAAAAAATTCCGATATATTTTTAATCAGCTCGAGGGAGTGTATTCATGGGCCAGTGCGCCGCTTCTCATATTTTTATTGGGCTATCTACCGATTTGGGTAGCCAATTCCAGGGGGTATACGTCAGTAGTAGCTCAAAACGCCCCCAATGTACTGCAGACGCTGATGACTGTTGGTATGATTGGACTGGTGGTGCAGTCAGTACTAAGCACGACACTGCTGCCCCCCATGCCCCGGCACTATAACAAGCTCAAGCTGCTGATCATGGTGTTGCAGTGGGCGCTGGTGCCGGTAACACTCATTGTTTTTGGCTCTATACCGGCTATTGATGCGCAGACCAGGCTGATGTTTGGCAAGTACCTTGGTTTTAATGTTACTGAAAAATTCAGAAAATCAGCGTAGTCGCGCACTGGTAAATTGGGGATATCCGCGGATAAATTCATCAGGCAGTAATAGTTTTTTCCCAGCCAGCTGAAGTTTGGTGATGTGGCACGCCCCAGTACCACAGCCGACCAATAGTTTATCTCGGGTATATTTGATCTGCCCCGGAGCCAGACCAGACGTGATTGTATGTGGCAGTACTTCTATTATACGGATACGCTTAGCGCCCCAATAGGTAAATGCACCGGGCCACGGCGTGTAGGCGCGGATATGACGGTCAATATATGCGGCTGAACATGACCAGTCAATCCGTCCGTCCGTTTTGGAAATGATCCGTGTCAATGTGGCACGCGTATTATCCTGTGGTGAGGGCTTAATATCACCATTTAGGTAGGGTAGTAAATATTGTTTAATAATTTCGGCTCCTTGGTTCGCAAGTGCGTCATGCAGCGTGGCGCATGTTTCCCTGGCCGCGATCGGCATCTCCAGCTGTGCAATAATGGGTCCGGTGTCCAGCCCGCTGTCGATTTGCATAAGTGTCACACCAGTTACTGCATCACCTGATAAAATTGTCGATTGGATAGGTGAGGCGCCACGATGTTTCGGTAATAGTGAGGCGTGCACATTAACCCACCCATGGCGAGGTATTTGGAGCAATGAGGCGGGGATAATTTTACCGTAGGCTATAACAATACAAACATCTGGTTTATATTGCTGTAGCAGGCTAGAAAATACCTTGGTTTTGATTTTTTCTGGCTGTAAAACCGGCAGTTGGCGTTGTTGAGCGGCTATTTTTATCGGAGGCGGGGAAAGGGTTTGTTTTTTACCAACTGGTTTATCAGGCTGGGTGACAACAGCGACCACGTCTATCTGGGACATGGCAATTAGGGTATGCAAAACAGGCACCCCAAAATCCGGAGTGCCGAAAAATACAGCGCGGTAATGCTTATGCTTCGCCATCGGGCTGATTGTCGATTAGCTTATCAGTACGGTCAATAAACAAAATACCGTTAATATGGTCCATTTCATGCTGCAGCACACGCGCTAGCAGGCCCACTGCTTTTATTTCAATCCGTTCGCCGCGCTTATTATAGGCTGTTGCCTTGAGGCTGTGGTGACGTTTTACCATACCGTACACACCGGGAATAGAGAGACAGCCTTCTTCTGCTTCTTCTTTTTTCAGTGATTTGCGCGAGAATTTCGGGTTGATCAGTGTGATCGGACCGTCCTTAGTATTGATGCAAAAAATACGCTTACGCACGTCGACCTGGTTTGCTGCCAGTCCCAGTCCGTCCTTGGCCAGCATGGTCTTTTCCAGATCACGAGCAAACTGCTGTAGCTTGGGAATTTCAGACACAGGAACATCGTCTGATTTTGTACGCAGAGTTGTATGAGGATGAGTTATTATACTAAGTATAGCCATATAATTATTTAGTATAGCATCACATAGTATACTATGAATAAGCACGAAAGGCAATAAAAATACCCCACAAGCATAAGCTGGGGTACATATCAATTTTACTAAAACCAAGGACGTTTTCCTGGTTTACGAATTTCCGGTATTTCATATATGGCCAGCGCTGGATAAAGAAGTAAGTATCTAACTTATACTCATAATGCTTGCATATTTACTAAAATTACCATAAAATTAGCTATAGGAAGGTTGATTTCCAGTATGATGGCTATTCGTTTATTATGCAAGATCATGCACTTTTGAAGTCATTTGTTCGCATAGAAACGAGTTATCGGAAATAGTTAAAAGTTTTTTATCCCGCCGTTGGCGGGATATTATTTGGGGCTATTTTTTATTTTTTTACTACAAAAACTCTTGACAAAATGGGGGGTAGTGATAAGGTGTCATTAGTTCTTTAACATCAAAAACGAGGAGGATGAAATCGTGAAAAGGCAAAGATATCAGTTATCTCCAAATATTCGTATCCTGTCTGACTCTGAATCAGAAATGGCGATG
>CAYPXF010000012.1:0-7094 GCA_964415025.1 uncultured Gammaproteobacteria bacterium
TCAATCTCATCTACCGCCGCCACCACTTGTTACCGATGACCCCTTCTGATACAATACGTTGACTTTTTGTTGAAAAAATGCTACAATATATAGTGCAAGCATTTTATAGTCTGGTCATATGAACTAATGCCACAGCAAAAAGAACAACGCCCTAATACAGAAAACCAGATAAAGCCGGAGACAAAAAAAACGAAAAGCAATACTAGTGCAGATGAAGATGCGATTGCGTCAGAAGAGGTGAAGGACAGTGAAATAGCTAGCCAGCTAAGTCAGAACATTGTCCGTCTTGGTGCTGAAGAAAAACTAAAACGTTTACGGTGGTCAGTAGCTGTGCGCTACATCATGATCTCCGTCGTCTCATTAATTGTACTGGTTGCTCACGAGATTGGCTTTGGTTTTGATTTGGTCGGAGTACTGGTCGGGGCCACAATTGCGTTTATCTTTAATCTGGCGTCCGGATTGATTTTCCGGACGATTTACTATCCTCGCTTTTGGCCGTATATGGGGATTTTCCTGGATATGATCGTGATCACGCTGATCGTGCATGCGACCGGCGGTATTGAGAGCATATTTTTACCCCTGTATTTACTGCAGCTCGTCGGAACAAATGTACATTTCAGTACCCTGGCCGCTCCGCTGAATCTGATATTTGGCGGTTCCATGTTTGTGGCCATGGTCGTGGCTGAATACTATGGCGTGCTGCCACATAATTCAACGGACGTGCTGCCGCGGGGAATTCATCTCAATGAAATATATCTGTTTGGCGTGTCGTTCACCATGCTCTCGCTGATGGGCATCAGTACCTATCGCAGCGGCTATGTCGTGCGCAGTTTATCGACCGTCGAACTCGAATTATTAAAAGCCAACCAAGAGCTCATCCGTCTGAATAAAATTTATTCTAAGGTAAACCGCCGGCTAAAAGAAATCGACCAGATGAAGACGGAGTTTATTTCTGTAGCCTCACATCAGATGCGTACCCCGCTTTCTGCTACTAAGTGGGTGATCCGCATGCTCCTGGACGGTGATCTGGGCACCCTTAATCCCCAGCAGCGGGAAATGCTGGCCAAAGGATATCAGACTAATGAGCGGATGATTATGCTGATTAATGATTTATTAAATGTGTCACGTATCGAAGAGGGCCGGTTCCAGTATCGCTTCGTACATACGTCGCTCGAAGAAGTGGTTGAGAGTGTTATCCAGGAAATGTATAATGTAGTCAAGAATAAAGGCACCGAGCTTGATTATCGGCGGCCGCCCAAGCCAATGCCAAAGGTGAACATTGATCCACAGAAAATCCGGCTGGTCATCCAAAATCTCCTCGACAATGCCCTCAAATACACTCCCACCGGAGGCAAAATCACTGTGGCACTGAAATATGAAAACAGTAAGGTGGTGTGCGGTATCACTGACACTGGCGTGGGCATACCAACACAGCAGCAGGATAGAATATTTTCTAAGTTTTTCAGAGCCGATAATGTGATCCGCATGCAAACAGACGGTTCAGGATTAGGGCTCTTCATAGTCAAAAATATTATCAGTAAACATAAGGGTGAGGTATGGTTCCACAGTATAGAAGGCAAGGGCACGAAATTTTATTTTTCATTGCCAGTGCAGACGTCAGGCTACCACGGTACCCAGTTTGAAAAATTTATTAAAAGCATGTAGCTATGGGTTTGCCCATTACGCCATTTATTGATTTGCTAAACAGCATTTTGACAGGATTCTGCGGCTATATTTTATTCCGTTCGTATCAGCGTGAACCGCAGCACAGTCCGGTGCTCCTGTTTTTTTCAAAAGGATATTTCTCCCTCGTCTTCGCGTATTTATTCTTTTCCATACCGCGGATAGTCGTGCCAGAGAATTCGCTGTATCTCGGTATTGCTTTTATCATTGCCCAGGCATTCCTGTTCGTAGCCATAGCTTATTTCGCAAAAGTAACCACCTTTTTTATCAGTATTACCTGGGTACCCCGCGTATTCGGCCTGGTACTTTTTTTGGCCGCTGCCGCAATCTTTCTTAGCATCATATACTTTGGCTATCCTGAATATGATCCTGCCACCAGTATCACCGACTGGGGCATCCACCCGATTGTTGGCGCGGTTAGCATTTTGATTTTTGGCGGTGTGCTGATCCCGAGTATGGTCTTCTTTTTTTACCAGGGGGCGCGCTCGTCAGATCATGTGGTACGGATTCGCTCCAGGATTATGGCGATCGGATTGCTCTTCCTGATAGTAACAGCCACGCTGTATTATACCGCAGAAACACAGGTTGTGGCCCTGGTTTCGGATGTATTTTCGCTGTTTTCTTTCCTAATTATCTTTTTCGGTATAGTATATAAGAGGGAACGGCGCCCACGCGTTACTCCCATTCCATGATAAGTAACACATTTATATTATGTCAGATTCAAAAGGCACTATCGCCATCATCGAGGACGAGGAGATACTCGTAGACGTCTTGACCAAAAAAATCCAAACAGAGGGGTATGCCGTGGTTGCGGCTGCGGATGGAGAAAAAGGATTAGAGGTCATCGAAAAACAAAAACCAGATTTGATTCTGCTGGATATTGTCATGCCAAAAATGAACGGCTATGAAGTGCTCGAAGCGTTGCAGCAAAAATTTGGCAAAACCATGCCGCCGGTGATTATAATTTCAAACTCTGGCCAGCCGGTAGAAATTGATAAAGCTATTAATTTAGGAGCAAAAGACTATATTATCAAAGCGCAATTCACTCCCGAGGAAGTCATCACCAAGGTTAATAAGTTTATGGGCAAGTCTAAACAGCCCGCAGATAAACCAGTCACGCCAGCGGCCATGGAGCAGGATAAGCCAATTGACAACACTGCTGCCGAGGCGCACGTGCTGGTGGTGGAGGACGACCAGTTTTTACGTGATTTGCTGACTACGAAATTACAAAAAGAAAACTTCCAGGTAACGACGGCGATAGATGGTCCGGGCGGCGCCGAAAAAATCGTGAGCGAGAATCCTGACGTGGTTCTGTTGGATATTATTTTACCCGGCATCGACGGATTTGAAATCCTGAAAAAAATTCGCTCGCATGACAATATGGATATTAAGCGTACGCCAGTTATTTTGCTATCTAACCTCGGCCAGGAAGCGGATATTGAAAAAGGCAAGGCGCTTGGCGCTAACGATTATTTGATCAAATCAAATTTTACTATCGATGAAATTATTGAGAAAATCCGTAAGACATTGGACAAATAATCACCATTTGGAATAACAAAAATCACCGCATACAATCCGGTGATTTTTTGTGTAAAATTTTATAAATAGGAAAGCGGGTTTTGTTTACTGCCGTTGACAATAACTTCGAAGTGAATATGCGGACCGGTACACCAGCCCGTGCAGCCGACCATGCCGATGGTCTGGCCCCGCTCGACGTAATCGCCGACAGAGACAAACAACTTTGATTCGTGAGCATAGAGCGTCTTGATGCCATTACCGTGATTGATGACGATGCGGTTGCCGTAGCCAGTGCCCCAGCCGACTGCTTCGACGCGACCGCTATCCGCGGCATATACGGGTGAACTGTAATTGCCGGCAATATCGATTGCCAGGTGCCCCCACTTGTAGTATTGGCTGATACGGCGGCTGGTCGTGGGCCACAGCAACGTCGCGCTGCTGGAAGCAGATGACGGAGCCGGGATATTAAAGAGTGCCAGTCCGCTGCTGCCTCCGCTCCGGGTCGAAGGGGCAGGCGCTGGCGCTGGCGGAGCTGGTTCGATACCGCCAGGTATGATCAGGATTTGGTCGGTCTCAATAGCTGCCGCGTCAGCCAGTTTATTGAATTCCATAATCTCGTTTACATCAGCGTCGTATTCTTCCGCGATTTCATCCAGCGTGTCGCCTGATTGTATTTTATAGGAAACACCAGACGACGGCAGGATAGTGAGCTTGTCGCCGGGCTTGATATAGTCCCGTGGTCCCAGCTTATTTTCCCAGAGAATCGTATTAGTAGAAATATTAAATTTTTCCGCGATTGTGCTGACCGTATCGCCTGGCTGGACCGTATAGGATTCTACTGTTTCTCTGGCCATATCATCGACGCTAGTCTGGGCCAGTGCCGGCTTTACCAGTGCGGCGCTGCTTTCGCTGGTCAGCACTTCTTCATCAACATTTGCCAGATTAACCGCTGACTGTACCGGGGCGGCGTCGGCCGGTGAAAGCATGCCGATTTTTTTATGATAATTAATTGCTGTGGGGGTGGAAGTGATGGCTGTTTCCACGATTTCTATCTCATGGACGCCGGTTACCATGGCAGCGAGGACTGTTTGTTTGCCAAACTCCTCGGCGCGTGTCTCCTTGACAGCGAAATTATGCGCGATGACTGCGATGGCAATAATTAATAATGCTGCGTGGATAGTCGACTTGTTGAGCAGGGGGTAGAAAATTTTACTCTTTGCCGGAGCAAATATTTTCAATACCCCGCGTTTGGCTACGAAATACCATCGGTACAGCGGCACGCCAACATGGCGAAACACTAACCGGGCCACGAATAATCCGGGCTGGATAAATACATAGGTAAACACGAGTTCTAATCCCCGACCAATATAGATGAGCAGCTCCAGCAAGACGAGCAGCGCTTTGAGCAGATATGATGTAACATGGAGCGTGATAGGGCGTGTAATTAAGGGTAAAAAATGCTAATATTAGATATTACCTGATAGTATTAAGATTCAATTGCAAAATATATCATAGTCGCTTTTTACTGTCAATAATGCGACGGGACAGCTTGAATATGGCTGTATTGAGTGGTAGAGTGTAGTTACAATGTTTTTTATTTTGTCAGTTTAAGGATATTTCTCGTCTCGCAGTCAGGCCAAGATGATTGCATGAAAACAAGTCATATGTTGGAGGTTAAATGCGATAGGCGTGGAGAAAGGTTTTCAGTCATAGGTATCCATCTTTTGTTGTATGGTAATAGACTTTTTAATCTTAATCCTATTTCCGTACTTTCCTCCTTCAGCCTTAAACCTAAGATTTTCTTCACTTGAAAAAAATACAAACTTCGATGTAAAACTATATACAATAAACTATGACCGAACAGTACGATCATCAGGCAACAGAAAAAAAATGGCAGGGCCGCTGGGACGAATACCAGCAGTTTTCAGTTTCAGCTGATAACGGTAAAAAAGATAAAGCATATATCCTGGACATGTTTCCCTATCCTTCGGCCCAGGGCCTGCATGTCGGCCACCCCGAGGGTTATACTGCTTCTGATATTGTCAGCAGATATTTACGGATGAAAGGTAAGAACGTACTGCACCCGATGGGATTTGATTCATTTGGTTTGCCAGCGGAAAATTACGCCATCAAAACCGGTACGCATCCAGCTAAAACAACCGCCGACAATATCAACAACATGCGCCGGCAGATCAAATCGCTCGGCTTTTCCTATGACTGGTCGCGGGAAGTTATTACCTCGGACCCGAAGTATTATAAATGGACGCAATGGATTTTTGTCCAGCTGTTTAAGCACGGCCTGGTCTACGAAGCAGACGCGCCGATCAACTGGTGTCCGTCCTGCAAAACCGGTTTGGCCAACGAGGAGGTAATTAACGGCGCATGTGAACGCTGCGGTACCGACGTTGCGAAAAAACAAATCAAGCAGTGGCTGGTGAAGATAACCGACGAACGCTACATCGAACGCTTGCTCAATGATTTGGACAGGGAGGAGCTAGACTGGCCGGGATCAATTAAATTATTGCAACGTAATTGGATCGGTCGATCAGAAGGAGCGGAGATTGACTTTGTCATTGCGAGGAGCGAACAGAGTGAGCGACGCGGCAATCTCGAAATTGCTTCGTCATCGCTGACTCCTTCTCGCAATGACAGAATTAAAGTATTCACCACCCGACCAGATACCTTGTTTGGCGCGACCTATATGGTGCTGTCGCCGGAACACGAATTAGTTGACGCGGTCACGACAGACAAGCAGCGTCAGGCTGTTGAGCAGTATCAAAAAGAAGCCGCGGCCAAGTCTGATTTAGAAAGAACGGATTTAGCTAAAGAAAAAACCGGCGTTTTCACCGGCGGCTACGCTATCAATCCGGTCAATAATAAGAAGATACCGATTTGGATCGCCGACTATGTATTGAGCTCGTACGGTACGGGTGCGATTATGGCCGTACCGGCGCATGATGAGCGGGACTATGCATTTGCCGAGCAATATAAGCTGCCGATCGTGCCTGTTATCAAGCCAGAGGGAGTGATGCCGCAGAAAAAGTTCGAGGGCATGGCCAGCGCCGCCGCCTTTGGCCATCAGCAGGGCGATATTGAGAGCAAGTGCTGGACCGGCGACGGTACTGTGATTAATTCCGGAGCGTATGACGGTATGGATTCGCAGGAGTTTAAGCAGAAAATCACTGCCTGGCTGGAAAAACAAGGCTTGGGCAAAAAAGCCGTTAATTATAAATTGCGCGACTGGTTGTTCAGCCGACAGCGGTACTGGGGCGAGCCCGTACCGATTATTCATTGTGAGAAATGCGGCCAGGTAGCCGTACCGGAGGCGGATTTACCAGTCGAATTACCAGAGGTGGAAAAATACGAACCGACCGGTACCGGCAAGTCGCCGCTAGCCGCTATCGATGAATGGGTAAATACCAAATGTCCGAAATGCGGCGGCCCGGCCAAGCGCGAGACCAATACTATGCCACAGTGGGCCGGGTCAAATTGGTACTGGCTGCGCTACTGCGATCCACATAATAATAAAGAGCTGGCTGATAAAAAAAAGCTCAAATACTGGTTGCCGGTGGACGTGTATATCGGCGGTGCGGAGCATGCTGTCCTCCATTTATTATACGCGCGGTTTATTTATAAATTTCTTTTCGATATTGGCGCGGTACCGCAAGAGGTTGGCGACGAACCGTTTATTAAGCTGAAAAACCAGGGAATTATCCTGGGTCAGGACGGACAAAAGATGTCCAAATCCCGCGGCAACGTGATCAATCCCGACGAGGTGATTGAAAAGTACGGCGCTGATACCATGCGCATGTATGAAATGTTTATGGGCCCGTTTGAGGACGCTAAGCCGTGGAGTGAAAATGGGATCAAGGGGATTTATCGTTTTTTGAATA
>CAYPXF010000012.1:7194-38274 GCA_964415025.1 uncultured Gammaproteobacteria bacterium
CCGCACATTTCCGAAGAACTATGGGAAAAATTAGGA
Source organism: uncultured Gammaproteobacteria bacterium (assembly GCA_964415025.1). GTDB lineage: Bacteria > Patescibacteriota > Patescibacteriia > UBA10025 > JAHIVO01 > CAYPXF01. Next base: position 7,231 of record CAYPXF010000012.1, read on the forward strand.
CATAATGAAAGTATTTCAAAAGAGCCGTGGCCAGAGTATGACCCGGAATTAATTAAAGAAGAGGAAGTAACGTATGTAATACAAATTAACGGAAAAGTGAGAGACAATATTGTTATTAATGTTGAAGCTCCAAAGGAAGAGGTTAAACAACTCGCACTTGCTAGCAAGAAAATACAAAAATATCTAACTAGTGATATCAAGAAAATTATTTTTGTAAAGAATAAATTAATTAATTTTGTTATTTAATTTTTTCCTCTCCAACTATTCCTCCCACGCTGGGGAAAAAAGACTTATAAATAAGGTTAATCTTCAGAATAATCCAATCAGTTCCTCTCTATAATGGGGAGGATGTCTGCAGTAACGCGGAGGACAGGCCCACTCCCGCCTGCCGTGCCTGTGGCACTGGCGGGCAGGCGCCATGCTTCGCAAGGCGAAGCGGGCGGGAGAGGAAGAAGAAAAGATTACCGCAGTTATTTAAGTGGGCATATGACTAGAAATATGATTTGCCGAGCTCGTTCATTGCGCAAGCGGTAAACGCCGTCAGAAGCAAAAATGTGGTCTTTCTTGAAAAATAGGAGATTTCAAAATGCAAAATTTCGCCGTCAGCATCCTATTGGACCATACATTGCAGATTTCTGTTCTATGGAATATAAGCTGGTAATTGAAATTGATGGAAGCGGTCATTTATATGAAGAGTAAAAAGCAAAGGATAGAGCGCGGGATTACTATTTGGAGCAACATGGATATACTGTATTAAGATTTTGGTCAAATGATTTATATGATAATCTAGATGGAGTGGTGGAAGAGATTTATCGATATATCAGTAGTTATTCATCATAGAATTTCGCTCAACCTCAATCCTTCTCCCCAAGGAGAAGGAAGATAAGTAAACAAACCTTATGCTACCAAAAACCGACATCATGTATAATCACGATTATGCCAAGCGGCTATATCGCGGGGAAGGGCATTTCGAGGATGTGTGGCGGAGTATTATCGGCATCGGCGCTGATTTTGAAAAAGTCTACCATGAGTATATCGACCATGTCTTGGCAGCCATAGAAAAATATTCAGGCTATAGCTGGGCTGATAATCGTGAGGATTTTATCCAAATATATTTAGTGGCTGACGGCCAATCATTCCCACATCCGATGACTATTACGGTACAGGCAGATCCGCAGAGCATGCTGGAAGATTTTGTTTTTCAGCTGGTTCATCGTAATATGTATGTAGGGTTTACTGATGAGGGCCAAAAACAGCAGGCACTGCAGCTGGTCACTGATTATGTGCTGGCTGACATGAATATTAAACCCGTCCCAGAGCACGCCCGGGACCTCCGGCAGCAGCCATTAAAAAATTATTTACGCACATAATATGGAAACAGTAAAAATTAATTCCCAGCAGCCAGAATTAGCGATAATAAAACGCGCCGCGGCCGTGATTTTAGCCGGCGGGGTGGTGATTTATCCGACAGACACAGCCTATGGTTTGGCTGTCGACGCGCTCAATGAAAAAGCGATCGGCAAGCTGTTTATCCTCAAACAGCGGGTGCAAAAACCCTTGCCGGTTATTATTGATTCAGAGAAGACACTAAAAACAATCGCCGAGGTGACGCCGGCCGAGAAAAAACTGATGAAAAAATACTGGCCCGGCGCCCTGACAATAATTTTTAAGAAAAAGAAGCAGATCGCTCCGTTCCTGACACTGGGCCTGCCCACGATCGGCATACGAATACCGGACAATAAGGTGTGTAAGGAGCTGGTCAAGGCGTGCGGTCGTCCACTGACCTCAACCAGCGCAAATATCTCGGGCAAGGGGGCATGCTATACTCCGGAATGCGTCGAGCGGATGTTTAATGATTCAGAAATGCAGCCAGATCTGCTGCTCGATGCTGATGAATTGCCCGAAGTGCCAGTCTCGACCGTGGCGCAGGTCGTGGACGATAAGATAAAGATTATCCGCCAGGGATCGGTAAAGGTACGACTGTAATTATGCTGAAAAAGCTGAAACAGGATAAGCCGCATTATTTTTCCAAGCACCCGTCGCGCGGACTGAAAGGTTTGTACTGGTCTGTCGGGCTCAAGGGATTGGGCCTGGCCGCGTTTACATTGTTTGAGCCGATTTTCCTATATACGCTCGGATATTCGCTCTCCAAAATAATTCTTTTTTACATACTGATTTACGGCATATATATTTTGATAATGCCGCTCGTAGTGCGCCTGGTCGGACGGATTGGTTTTGAGCATTCGATTTTTTATAGCCAGTTTATACTGGTGGCCTACTTTATCCTTTTTTTATCTATCAAGGCCGCTCCAGAGCTTTTTTATGTGGCACCCATAGCCATGGCACTGTATAAATCAATGTACTGGCCGGCCTATCATGCTGATTTTGTGCTTTTTTCACAGGACGGTCAGCGCGGCCGGGAGGTCAGCGGCATTGAAACACTCAACATGCTGGTTTATATCATCGGTCCGGTCATGGGCGGCCTGGTGCTTGAAATTTCCAGTTTCACCATCCTTTTCAGCATAGTGGCGATAATCGTCGTGCTTTCATCTTTACCGCTTTTGCGTATAAAAGAAGTGCACAGCCGCGTGCAGTTCCGATACCGCCAAGTATTCCGGCGCATGGTGGATAAGGAGCACCGCCGAAGTTTTTTCGCGTACCTGGGATTTGGTGAAGAGCTCATCGTGCTGACCATCTGGCCGGTGTTTATTTACCTAGTCATCGGGGATTATTTGGAGGTCGGCTCATTGGCCGCTGTCGCTACGTTTGCCACCAGTATTGTGGTGCTGCTGCTCGGTAAATTCTCTGATTCATATAAGCGCGTTTCCCTGCTTAAGTTTGGCAGCGTCCTTTATTTTATTACCTGGCTGATCCGCGGTCTGGCACGTAATGCCTGGCAGGTGGTCAGCCTGGATACGGGGTCGCGCATTGCCAAGGAAATGCTGTTCATACCGCTGCAGTCCATTACCTATACCCGGGCCAGACAGACCGAGGTATTGACCCATGCGGTATTTTTTGAGCAGTCATTGTCTGTCGGTAAAGTATTGGCCGGATTCGTGGCCCTGCTTATTTTTAGCTTTTTCGCAGAGCCGTGGCTCCCGCTATTTATTGTTTCTGGATTATTTTCCTTGCTGTATATGTTCCTGAAAAATGCGCCGGACATCGAAAAAGCGCCTCACCATTAGCCCTATAGTATGGAGCTTGCTTCACGTAAAACAATTCAATATCTGTGCGAGAAATATAAATGCTGGCCGTCACGCTCCTCTGGCCAGAATTTTTTAATCAATGCCAGGCCGCTCAATACCATGATTGATGCGGCCGACATACACCCGGGGGACATGGTGCTGGAGATTGGAGCCGGATTTGGTACGCTGACCCAGCCGCTGGCTGATGCCGGCGCGTCTGTATTGGCGGTGGAGCAGGATTGTCGTCTCTGCCGGGCTGTCCGCAAGCTCGCTAAAGCCAATCCTCGCATTATACCCGTCTGCGACGATATAAAAACCGCCTGGCGCGGACTATCCGGCCAGTTGACCGACCAGAAGTATAAGCTTGTCGCTAATCTGCCGTATAATATCACCTCGCTCGTCCTGCGCCAGTTTACTGAACAATCCCCCCGGCCAGAACGTCTGGTCGTGATGGTCCAGCGCGAAGTGGCCGAACGAGTAGTCGCTGAACCAGGACAAATGAGCCTGCTGTCTGTGGCCGTACAGTTTTATGCGCAGCCCGAGATTGTCAGCCAGGTACCGCGGGAATACTTCTGGCCACAACCCCGGGTCGATTCAGCTGTGCTGGCTAGTACTAACATTGGTCAGGATGTATATGGGTACCAGGCGCAATTAGGGGAGGTCAGTGATAAATCATTTTTTCGTGTGGTAAAAATTGGTTTTTCCGGCAAACGCAAACAACTGCATAATAATATCGCTGCCGGACTGCGTTTATCGAGCAAACAGGCACAGCAAATAATCGCAGAATCAGGTATTGACCCGGCTGCCAGGCCCCAGGAATTGAGTATACAGGACTGGGTAAACTTAGCCATGAAAATAACACATGTATCACAGGAGCAATATTTGACATAACCAGCTGATTATGATATAATGGAATGGCCAAAGGAATACAGTTGCAACAAAAATTTCAAACAAAACAATACATTCAAAAACCATCATCCGTGCCATTGCCACAGCCTGACAATACCCAGAAAAAAGTACGTAATCGAACCCTGGGAGGTTTGATTATTTTCAGTCTTGCAGCGATTGTTTTTAGCGTATGGTTTATCCAGGGCCAGTTAGCAAAGCCGTTTGAAAATACCACAGCCGATACTGATACCGATACTGCCACTACTGCCACCGCTGGCGCCAACCAAGCTACTAATGCCGCCACACTGGGCCAGCTGGAGAGCCTACGTGAAAAAGATACAGATAATGACGGTATCAGTGATTATGACGAGCTGTATATTTATAAAACAAGTCCGTATTTGGACGACAGTGACAGTGACACGATCAAGGATGGTATGGAAATTGACCAGGGAACTGATCCCAACTGCCCAGAGGGCACAGACTGCGGCCGCACTGTACCACCTGACAGTAATACGAACGACGCGTTAGCCGACAGCTTGCTCACGCCGATAAATGTCAATGCCTCGATTGTGGATCCTGAAAATTTATCCGCAGATGAGCTGCGGAATATTCTGCGGGACGCCGGTGTATCTGAAATAAGCCTGCAGGAGCTGGACGATGAAACATTATTACAAACCTATCAAAACATTCTCCAGGAAGAGGAGCTGGCAAATAAACCCACCGCCAACACCAATGCCACGGGCAACACTAATACCGGAGAACAGTCAGCTATTTCATACGAACAATTACAAAATTTAACCCCTGATGAGATCCGCCAATTATTAGTTCAAAACGGCATTGATGAATCACTGCTCGACACGCTCGATGACGAAACGCTCCAGCAGGTGTATTTAGAAAGCCTTGAGCAAAATTTAGATCAATCCAATTAAGATATCAGCCTTAACTAAACCAGTGTAACGAGTGCATGGCGACTGATAAAAACAAAATTCGAAAATACAAAAAGTGGATACTGACCGGTGCTTTGGTATTTTTCGCGTTACAGCTAGCTATTCCGGCGCTGCTCATGCCGTATCAGGCGAAAGCGGTTTTTGGGGTAGGCGATATATCGATTACCGCCGGTGATATACCGCGTGAGATATCCGAGGCAATCAGCAAAGCTCTGAAAACAGCGGCTGATGTTGCCTTTAAAAACGTACTGCGGAATTACCTGAATAATTTGGCGTACAATTTTGCGGTCGATGTAGCCACGGGCTCGCCGGGCCAAAAGCCGCTATTCCCGACCAAGCCGCAGGACCTGCTGGAACAGGCAGCAGACGCGGCGGCCGGTGATTTTCTGGATGGACTGGCCCAGAGCTGGACCAAGGGCACCTGCCGAGCCACGGGTAACGAGTGTTTCAAAGATTCCGACTGCACCCAGACCACGGCAGTGAATTGTCCATCGGAGCTTTATACTGCCTGCCGGGATGCCGGACAGTATTCCACGTGTTTAGCTCTCGGCTGTACGGATTCAGCCGCTGCAGAGGATTTTGCCAGCGGACAAACCACGACGCGGACAAGCTATATTCCTGTCAGCGTCAAAGACGAATGTCTGAAAAATTTTAGTCTGTGTGAACCGCGTGATTTGACGAAAAAAATTAACATCCAGCTCAAGGCCGAGCAGTACATCAGCCTCAAGGCCGAGCAGTACATCAGCGGCGCACCAGCGCAGATCACGACCAAGTGTTCACTGACTGATATCCTGGATAATTACGAGGAGCTGGATATTACCGATGATATCGAGCGTTTAGGTGAAAAGGGTTTTGGAGAAACGGCCGGGGATATTTTAGCTGGCAGAAAAGACAGGATTTTTCTGGCCGAGCTTTCCAAATCATTTAATCCAGAGGATACAGAGTTTGGTGCGTATGTAGAAATCATTAGTAATGCGCGTGAAGAGGAGGAGACTGCGAAAGAAAAAGAAGCATTCAAAAAGTCGCAAGAAGGTGAGCTAAATGCTCCTGAAACAAAAGTAAGCGAGGAGAAAAAAACACCGGCTGCATTTGTGGAGGATACCCAAAGTGTCATTGTAAGTAAATCTATAGACCAGTATTTAGTCCAAACCGGCAGTGCGATCGCTGACGCGGTGGGCGTGTTTACCAACACCCTAACCAGCAAACTGCTTGACCGGCTGGTCAACGAGGGATGGAATCCGTTTGTGTCTAACCGCGGCTCGACCAGCGGCAGCGGCAACTTTTTCCAGAATTTGTTCGGCGGTTCATCACCCGGCATTACCGCCGCCAAGCTGCTATTCTCTGATATCCAGAAGACTGACTATATTGTGGGCGGTGAAGTGGACATCCTAAGCCAGCTGGCCAGCTGTCCGGATAGTACCGATCCCACGCCCAGTACGTGCGTCATGGACAACCGCTTGCGCGCCGCGGTCGAGCAGGAACTGACTGTACAGGAAGCGCTGGATCAGGGTCTGCTCGAGGGCAGTAAGCCGCTCGGCTTTTATGGCGACGGCAGCCAGCCAGAATATTATAACGGCTATCCATACCGCAGTCTGGTTATCCTGCGTAAATACCGCATCCTGCCGGTCGGCTGGGAACTGGCCGCCAAATATATCCGTGATTATGCGCAGCAGACGTTTTCATTATCACAAGTCATAGCCGAATACGATAATATTGACTCCCCGTTTTATAAGCTGGTTAATCCGAACTGGGTGCTGAAGTCGCCCGAGCTGTACTGCCGGCGCGAGGGCTCTGGGCCGAAAATGCTGACAGAACAAGCTGTCCGCAATGAAGATACGAACGACGATAATAAAATAGATATCAAGGATGCAGCTACTACGCTGATACAGCGTGATAATAATTATTGCGCTGATGAGCAGATGTGTTTATTAGAGACTAGTGACGGATCATGCGCAAAGTTCGGCTACTGTATCGAGGAAGAGCCGATCTGGAAATTCAATGGTACGTCATGTGAACCAGAATATAATACCTGCGAGCTGTACCAGGATCCAGCCGGCAACCAGGCTGCCTATCTGGCCAATACGCTGGACAGCGAGGAGTGTAATGCCGCTAATGCCGGCTGTCAGTGGTATTGTAAGGATTGGGATGCCACGGCCGAAGCATGGACGTGCGACGCGAGTACGCCAATAGACGGTGATGATACAAAAATAAGCTTCAATGCAAAGGCTGAAGCCTGCGACCAGACAGCCGAGGGCTGCCATCAGTACGTATCATATGCAGACAGCGGCGCTAACGCGATGTTGAATACCGGATTTGAGCAGGTCACTGCAGGATATGGCGGTAATGGCCAGCGCGATGACGGTATACCGGACAAATACAATTTTAATTGGTATATCCAGGGTGAAACTGGCCCTGATTGCGGCCAGGTGGTGTACGCTGATTCTGACGCGCATACCGGGTTTACCAGCGGCCGCTTAAGTCGTTTTGGTGCTGATTGCGCGCCTAAGGCGTATGATATTATTAGCGGCGGACATAGTATTGCGCAGCCACTTATCACTGGGTACCCAACTGACGGCCGTAGTTTCACATTATCCTTTTATGCCAAGAAAGATGATCCAACCTGTGCGGGCGGAGACCTGAACTTCGGCGTGTACCGGCCAATACAGGCAAATTATGGGATGACGTTTCCTGACGGCCTTGAATACTCACAGCTCGATGTACACGAGACGACCGTCACTGTCGGGGATAGCTGGACGCGATATACGAGCACGTTTAACTTTCAATCCATACCGGCAAATGCATGGGAATTAATGGTGTATGGAACTATTGGTGATCCATATTTTTTAATGACCGCACTGCTGCCTATGTTTTCTTTGCAGGATTCGTGCGAGGTACTGATTGACGATGTGCAGCTCGAGGAAGGAAGCGTGACAAATTATAATACGTACGAGGACAATCCCAAAACATATATTAAGAAAGCACCCAGCTACCTGGGGTGTGACGCAAACCCGGACCAGGACGCGTGCGAGCCGTACGCCCTATCCTGCTCACTGTCCGAAGTCGGCTGTGAGCTGTATACGTCACAGACTGACGGCCAAAGCGTACCAGGGGTGATCAGTAATCCGGCATCCTGCGTCAGCGGCGATCCGGCATCCTGCGACCAATGCCCGTCAGAGTACGTGGGCTGCGAGGCATTCCGCGAACTGCCGATCGAACGCATGCCGTATCGGCCGGCGCGCGATCCCGTCTCCTTCATGCCGGACAGCGGGCAGTCATGTCCAGCGTCAGCTGTCGGCTGCGAAGAATATACTAATATGGCTGCGGCTGGCCAGGGCGGCGAGAGCAGGGAATACTATAGCTATATCCGGATGTGCGTGGAGGATACTGACGTGGATACCGGTACGTTCTATACCTGGGAAGGATCAGAAGAGTACGGGTACCAGCTGAAGAGCTACTTCCTCAAGGTCAGTAATCATGACCCGGACGGTGACGGCAACTTTGGTCCGTGCACCAATGTCCCGGCCGAGGGGGATGATATCATCCTGAACCAGTTGGGCGTAGACTGGCCGACTTGTATCGATAATACGTCGGTTGACCGCGATGGTGACGGTGTTGACGACGAATTTTTCGATTATGCCTCGTGTACGGCCGCTGATGTTGGCCAAAATCCAGACTGTACCGAGTTTTATGATTCGAGCGGCAATACGCACTATATGCTGAAATCACAACTGGTGTACGCTTCTGATAATTGCCAAGTATACCGTAATAGCGTCGATACAGCCGCTGGCAATGACGTGCTCTACCATATGGTGCCTGGCCAGAGCGTATCCTGCGCTTCGCAATATGCCGGCTGCCGCGCGTATAAGGGCAATGCCGGCGACAATATCAGATCAGTTTATGCCACGACTTTTGAGAGCGGCACGACCAGTCCGTGGGTCGGCGGCACGTATAGTAATGAATCCACGTATGTCGGCGGCCACTCCATGCTGGTCAATCCGGCCACGGAAATCCCCAATATCGGCGCTGACTACGATGTCCCGGCTGACACGTCATATACCGTCTCATTCTGGGCTAAGGGAGCCAGTGCTGACACCACTGTTTCATTTGCCTTTGCCACGGCTGATCCGCTGATATTCCCCGGTCAGGCACCGGCCCGGGCTGATTCGTGGAACAGGTTCGAGCTCGGACCGCTGACCGTGCCGGCCGGTACTGACCTGACTACGGTACCGCTGCGCGTGTACGGTACTAGTGCGTTCTATATCGATACTATTGAGCTGAATCAAGTTTCGGATAGTATTTACCGGATAAAGGATTCATACACTGATTGCTCTGGATATGAGGGCTGTGACCAGTATCAGGATCGCAGCCAACAAACCCATTATCTGAAGTCATTTACCAGGCTATGCCGCGACGACCATGTGGGCTGTGAGCTGATGATTGATACGCAAAATACAGATACGGTAAATTATGTGACCTATCCATTAGTCGAGGTGCCATGGCGCACGGTCGGTGATATTAATCTCGATGGGTCAGTGGATATGTCCGATTCGGTGGCTATCAAAGACTGCATTATTAATAATAATTGTCCAGAACCTATCCAGGTTGCTGATCCGAATAATGACGGTCAGGTAAATCAAGCTGATTGGCAATATATTATAGAGTATGCTAGTGCTGGCGGTCCGCCGCCACGGCCGCGGTATGTATATGATACAAATAATAACTCGGTATTGTCAGATAGTTTTGTAGCGCTGGTAAACGATCAGGACAAGCACTGCTCATCGGCAGATGAGGGTTGCGTGCGGTATGGATTACCGTCGCTGGACGCGGACGGCAATGTCTCGTCATTTGACGATATCTATATCAAGGACCAGCCGGATAACTACGGCGAGATCTTGTGCTTGTTTAATGAGAGCGGATGCCAGGAGTATACTACCAGCACAGGAGCTAAATCATATTTCCGTGATCCCGGAGCTAATATATGCAACTATACTAAAATTCCTGGCCAGGATGTATCCGGCTGGTACCAGCTCGGCACGACCGAGGGCGCGCCAAACTGTCCGGTGATGACAGGCATTTGCATTCGCGGCCAAAACCAAGGCCAACCCTGCAGTACTGGGGATGAATGTGACGAATGGCCCGGCTGGGGTATTTGCTCCGCTCGCGAAAATATCGTCGCCCAGCCGGCGCAGGGATGGACAGGCCTGTGCGGTACTGATGCGGCCGGCTGTACCGAGTACCGTGACCCAGAAGATCCGATAGATACGACTGATCCGGAAAATCCGGTCTACTGCGACGTGTCTCTGGCTGACGGCGGCGGTAACGGTACCAGCACGTTTGACTGTAAATCATATTATTACCTCGCCGACACTACCGATAATTCCAGCTGTAACGGCCTGATCAACCGACCGTCTGGCTGCCTGCTGTTCTATGATACGTCTGGCAGTGATCCGAACTATGATTCAAGGGATACGGAGAATAATGAATCACCGTCGCTCTGTACAGTGCCCTATGGCGAGCAATACTTGCGCGGCGATGTGGATTTTAACGGCGGTCTGGACGGCAGTGATTTGCAATATTTATTGGATTATCTGAATGGCCAGGAAATAGCGCCTGATCCGCTCGAAGTAGCTGACGTAAACAATGACGGCAATGTCAATGTCGATGACCATGCTTATTTAGATTCCTATCTCAATGGAGTACCACCCGGTCCGGCGCCAGATCCAGAATACGTCACCAGCGACTGCAATGCCAATACCGTGCTGCAGGTCAAGCCAGACCGCGTGTGTGACAAATGGTTGGAGTGCGGCTCCAGCTGGCAGGTGAAAAACGCCAATGGCAAGGTAGAGAGCCTGTGCTCGAGCCGGTACCTGTGCGATGCCATGGATCCGCAGACCGGCGCCTGTACCAAGCGGCTAGACTTCGACGATTATTCATACGTGAACCAGACCTTTACCTCGCCGAACTTTGCCAGCGAGGTGGAGAATTTGACCGGTATGGTCGTGGCCGGACTGGATTGGAGCAAGCGCTGTACCGGCAATCCGGATATTTCCTGCGAAGTCGATGCTGACTGTGCTGGTAATGGTGAGTGCAGTGACCCGCAGATCATCGAGGGGTATTATCCATACCAGTCCATGCGCCAGCGCGGATCAGTCACGCCGGCCGGCAGCATTATCGAGTACGGCGATTTCGGTGACAGTGACTACTTTAAGAACGCGGCCCTGACCGAGGAATTATCGTCAGTGGACGCGGACGGCGAGCCAGACGGGCCTAGGGAGATAAACTTCGAGCAGCTGTCTGCCGAACAAAATGTCGGCGACTGGGAAGCGCGGCAGAACGCCGGCAAGGCGGCTGAAATATTCCTGACCGAGGAAGCATCCAACGGCTTGATACCTTCGCCGAATAATAATTTCGATGAAAACAACGTAGCGCACATAGCCACAGCCGGCGCATTTACCGGCATTACCTATGACTTGGGCCGTAATGTATTCCAGGGAGAGGAGTATGTGGTGTCATTCCGTATGAAGTCCGGCCAGCTGTTCCGTGAGGATGATGAGGTACTGGTCCAGCTCGAGTATAAAACCAGTGGCAATCCTATATACCAGACCCTTGATACGATCGTGCCAACACTCGAGTGGCAGACATTTGCCTTGGGTCCCGTAGTCGGCGGATATGACGAGAACAACCAGCCGTTTGGTTATAGTGAGACAAAGTTAAATATCGTGTATAATCGCACTACAGGCACGCCATTCAGTACGCTGGACATGTATATCGACGATGTGTCCATGAAGCCGATTCTGGAAATTCAGGAGCAGAAGTGCTATGGCGGCACCGAGGACGGCAATGTGTGTACTGCTGATGCCGACTGTCCGGGCGGCGAGTGCTTTACCCGGAACGATGTTGCCCGCGACTGCCGCCTGTATCCTAATGCCCAGGCGCCGTACTGTACGTATACGGACGAGAATAATACCACGTATAAGGGGTGGTATGGCTACTGCGTGGAGCGCGATCCTGATAATCCCAAGTACTGCCTCAACTGGTGGCCGGTCGACCTGCTGTATGGCGAGGAAGATATTTTCGGCGATCTGAAAACAACAACGTATGACCAACGTCGACCTTTATACTATTGTGTGCAGTCAAGAGGCAATGCCAAACCCATGGTAGATGTCGAATACAATGACTACTATTCATGGGGGACGCAATATAATCCTGGTCCGGAGACTGGCGAAGGATATTATGTATTACCAGATGTAAATCAAATACGTAAGCGTACAATTTATATAGATTATTATGTTAATGGATTTGTTGTAAAAAGTCACGCTGATGTTGCATGCCAACCTGACGGAGCTACAGAACCACCTGGCGGAGCGCCAATTCCAGTCTGTGATTGGGGTGGCTATGAAGAGGTTGTTGATCTTACTGTCACCAGTACGAATATTTTTGAGAAAGATATTGAGCGGATTGATTTTACCTGGGAATATGATGATGGATTTGGCTGGGGTGATTTTACTGGATATTTTACTCCAGAAACTATGACCGCACAAGGGTACCGGTGTAATGAGAATTCCGCACCATTTAAATGTGGCCCTGTTGCTGCGCCAAGCTGGGTGGATCGGGTAATTGATACAAACCCAGCACCAAATGAAATTATATGGAGAGTATACCCGACAGTTAATTGTCACGGTAGTGCCGGATATCAATGTATGTATCTCAATATATATTTTGACGAGAGTACCGGTAGGTTGCTGCGGATTAGAACCATAGGCGAGGATGCTACAGGCAGCAATGATGAGGAAGGCGCTTTTCAACTGCATTTTTACATGAAAGAACCATGTACTAATATTGTCAAAACAGCTAATTTGACTGAACAGCCAATTATATTTTCCAGTCGAGTAAATTCGGGCACAGCACATGAAGTAAATAATTTACAATACGAATACATCCAGAACTATAAACCGTTTGGTGGTATAGTGAATCCAGGTGAAAAACAAGGTGTGAATGAAAATGATCCAAACACATGGCCGCTTATTAATGCGGAACAGCGCAGTATTGAATTGACAACTAATTACGCCCATTCAGGCAGTCCGTATTCTTGTGATGCAGACTGTTCAGAACGAGGATGTAGCTGGGATAAAGATAATAAATGCCGGACCAGTACAGAAATTGAACGTTGTATTACGCATACTGTAAATGGAGAAGACCAAAATAATGGGGTATGTAAGGGACTAGGTACTGGTTTTTGTTCGGAAAATAAAACGTTACGCTGTGCCAGCGACAGCGATTGTCCAGGAACCGGAAACACGTGTAATACTTCGATGGCTGGAATCTGGGCATCAAATAATACGACTAATAATGCCACGTATCATTTAAGCAGATTATTTGCCTATCCTTTATCCGGTTGGTTTTGGGATAATTCGACCGCAGTATATCATGAATATGATTTGTATGATCCCAATAACCCTCCATCAAGCTATTCATGGCTGCAAACATGGCAAAAAGACTATCATGACATGGAAATGTGTCTTGCGGCCTCAAAGTGTGGCGCCAATGAACGCTGTGATTATCCAAATGATTACTGCGGCGTGCTGCCCACGGTCAGCGACATCATGGTTGGCACGACCCAGGAAAACATGGTCAATGCGCCGGCCACGGTTGATTTATCCGGCGGCAATGAGGTACATTTAAGCTTTAATATCAATGCCGACCCAGACCAAAAGCCGATTAAATATATCGAGGTTGACTGGGGCGAGACAGCCTATCCTTCATACTTTACCCTGCAGGGAAATTATGATTCAAACACGGTTTACCTGACCCATGCCTATAATATGGCGACTAATCCACCAGGATCCAATATTGAGATAAAAATTATCGACAACTGGGACTGGTGCGGCGTGAAGGCTGGCGAATCGTGCGGCGGAGACTGCCGGTACAGTGTTGATGGCAGTGACTGTGATTCAATTGATACGGGCATTAATTTCACGTATTAAACCATTTTTCATGAAAACTGTACTGCATAGTATACAATCCTTTTTTCAGAAATTCATATCCGCAAGACCAAGCATTGGGCGCATCCTTTTAGTGACGGGCAGCGTGATAGGGGTTGGTATTGTTATATTTGCTATCAGCGCTAAGCCAGCTGATGCAAGTATTATTTCCTGGGGCATGGATTTGATAGCTGAAACAATTTCTTTTTTATTATTAGCCGTTGCTTCTCTGCTGGGCAAGCTGCTCGTAGTGATTATAGATATTTTAATCGGTATAGTGCAGTATAATGATTTTATCGGCGCCAGCGCGGTGGAGACGGGCTGGGAAGTGGTGCGAGATTTGTGCAACATGTTCTTCGTCCTGATACTGCTGGTCATCGCCTTTGGCACGATACTGCGCATCGAAACGTATAAATATAACAGGCTGCTGGGCAAGCTGGTGCTGATGGCCCTGCTCATCAATTTTTCCCGGACAATCGCCGGATTTTTCATCGATGTCAGTCAGGTAGTCATGCTGACGTTCGTGAACGCGTTTGCTGATACGGCCGCGCTTAACTTTACCAATATACTGCAGCTGCGGGACATGCTCGGGTTTACTGATACGGGTGTTACCGATCTGGGTACGCCGTCGCGGACCGAAATGGTCGGACTGCCGATCCTGATCATCATCATGTTAATCGTGGCGATCATGACGATGCTGGCCATGGTGGTGGTATTTCTGGTACGTATCATCATGCTGTGGGTACTGGTGGTACTGTCGCCGCTGGCGTATTTATTTGCCGCCTTTCCCATGACCCAGAAGTATGCCTCGCAGTGGTGGTCAAAATTCGGCCAGTGGACCAGCATCGGGCCGACGTTGGCCTTCTTCATCTGGCTGGCCCTAGCGGTGACCGTAGCTGATTCCGCGGACATTGCTGTGCGCAATCCGGACACGCCGGGAGTTTCTGGCACCGGCCTGGTCGCGGCCAGTATCAGCAAGGTGTCCAGCTCTGGCGCCATCCTCGGTTTCATGATGGCTATCGGCTTTTTCGTGGTCGGGCTGTCCATGGCCAGTTCGCTCGGCGGCGTAGCCGGCAGCTTTGCCGGAAAAATGTCAGGAAGGATTAGCGCCATGGGCGCCAAGGGGCTCCGGGTAGCCGGATCGCCGTTTGCCGGCGCGTATAAAGCGGCCCAGTACGGCGTGCAGAGCGGCGGTCGTAGGATTGCCCGTCTGGCTCGTACGAATAAGAAACTGCAATTGACTACACCCGAATACTGGAAAGGATTTTCCCAGCGCGGTAAGCGGCTGGACGATGAAGCTAAACAGCTCGCTGCCGGTGCTGGTGAATTCCGCGCTGAACGCATGTTTAAAGGGGAGGAAGCAGCACTGGACCGTGAGGAAATGGCCAGGCGTAATGTCATCAATACGAAAAAAGGCGACATGGGTAAGGAAATGGGTAAGGCCGCTGATTCGAGGCAGGCTATGGAGGATTTATCCCGTCGCGTGTTTGCTACGGGCGGACATGAAGGTGAACTGCTCAAACAGGCCTTCCTGGAGATGGCTACCGAGCGCGGCAACCTAGACGACGTGTTCCAGGCTTTTGGCAGTATGTATAAGGATCAGAATAATATCGAATTCCGTGAGCGTGTCAATAAACAATTCGGCAAGCTGGGCCATAGTGAGGGGGAAATAGAAAATATGTTTGAGGATTATAATGCTGATACAGTCAAGAAATTTACTACCTCATACCTTGGTTTGGACAAAGGTTTTTTGGACGAGGAACAGGGCAAGGTGCGCGCTGAAAACGCTAATGATGTTGATAAGGACCGCCTGCGCGCCCTGGCCAGTATTTCAGAAGTAGCCAAGGATGTCGGCCACTGGGAGCAGTATTTTGGCGCAAAAGATTCGAAGACCGGTAATTATTACGTGATGAATGAAAAAGAGCGCCGCGAGGAAATCGTGGGAGAAGCCAAGAAGCGCGGTCTGCGCGACTTTCTCAAGGGCGTGGCACCGCATGTATTCCGCCAGCGCACGGGCAAGATGGTTGACGGTAAATGGGACTATGTTCCAGATGCTAAGGTGCCTGATGTCGGGTCGTTTGAAGAAGAAATGTTTAAGCGTTTGCTCGGCGGCCAGCATATCCCGGAATTGCGCCAAATGCAGTCCCGTGTGCCTGACCAGCTGATTTCGCATTATTTCGACGAGTTTGGTAATTTTATCGATACCGAGGCCGAGGCTGTAGAAAAAGGATTTGAGCCTGATGTGGACGAAAATCAAAAGACGATTCGCTCGGCCAGGCAAAAGCTCAAAGATTCGTTTGAAAAACTGCACCAGAGCAATGCTGCTATTGTCGAATCCATGTGGAACTGGAAATACCGCGGCAAGCCTGATAACAGGCCGGATAAAGGAAAAGGAGAATATTATCCATGGGAGGACGGATATCAGGTAAAAATCAATCCCCAGACTCTGGATAGGTTTCGCGACCAGATGGAACAGTATTTGCCGGCTCAGACTATGCGTAATAAACTAGATAAAGAATACAACATCAATCCAATTGCAGCGAAAAACAGCAAACAGTTTTCCCAGCTGAAAAACGTGGTACACGACCCGGAAAATTCGGATTGGCGCGGCCTGCATGCCAATGAAAACGTGAGCACTAAAGCGCGCGAATACGGCGATTATGTACGGTGGGATGTATACCAAAAAGATTGGACTAAAGGCACAAGAAATACAGCTAAACAGATGCGGAAACTATTAAAAGAAGAAAAGCAGGAAGAAGTACGCCAGGAATTGACCGAGATAATCAAAGGTTTGCATGAAAAAGGCAGTGACCTGAACATCGAAGATAAAATCCGCCAGGACGAGAAACAGAAGACCGAGAAAAAGGTAGAGGCACGCCGCGGGCAGCTAAAAAATGAGGGCAAATCCCTGTCATCTGCAGAAGAAAAGCAGATCCGTCAGGAGGGTGAACAGCGTGCCAACGAGCGCATCCAGGAAAAAGTCGGTGCCATAGTCGATGACATCATGAATGCCAATACCCGTACCACCGCGAAAAAAATATTTGATCAAACGCCGATTAAGGATAATGTGGGACATATTGAGAACCAGGTAGCAGGCGTTGGTCCGGATTTTGATATAGCTGTACAAGATCTGCGGCAGAGCCTGGAAAATCTGTCCAAAGCATTTACCGATCAGGTTGAGGAGATTGATACGACCAAGCTTAACAAGCCTGATGACCAGGCACTGGAATTATTCAAAACCACACTCAATGACATTAAAAATAGCTTAAAGGCAGATGAGCATGGCCGTCTCACCGGTACCAAAAGAGAAAAAGAAGCCATGATTAACCAGTTCTACGCTTTGACTAAGACGATTAAGCAGCTGAATAACAAAAATGAAAAGGAAGTAAGTATTAAGGATATGGTTGATGCAGTGGTATACGCGACACAGCATCCGTATCTGTATGCTAAAAAAGAGGATAACGAGGCAACAGACGATGAAACTAATAACAAGACAACGACATAAGCATGGCTGATATTCTCAAGGATCCAATCGAAGACGTGATCCAGAGTCTGGACGATGACCAGCTCAAGGATTTTGATATTTACGCTGATATATCAGAGCGGGTACTGGAGATTGAGCGCACTGACCGGGTAGATGAGGCGTTGCGTTTGTCCGGCTACCTGCGGCAGTATCTGGATAAACATCCGGATTTGCAGCAGTCATATCCAGACGTGTATGAGCAGTACCGTACGCTGATTATATGGCTGCAGTATATCAGCTTCCACGTGCTTTTAGGCGAGGATTTGTATACATTGCTGAATAAGAAGTTAGTACTGGGCATTACTATGGATATGCCCATACGCGATAAAATTAAAAAACTGTTTCAGTACTCATGGGATCCGTTTCTCCAGGGCGAAAAGCGATCCATGATGCTCCGCGCCCTGCGGGAGAACAGCGAAAAACTGCATTTTAATATGACCGATGGAGGCAGCACAGTGCCGGCGACAGTCAGTCGTCTGATCCAGGATTATACCAGTGAGTACGGCAGTGACACGCGGCACGGCAGTTTGGATGAAGTACGATATATGGATTCGAGGCCGTTCAGTAAATCAATTACTCCTGGTCAGCGTGCAAAAGCACTGAAAATTCTCCAAATATACGATACCCTGCGTTTTCCGCCGGTGCAGGATATCGTAGAAAACATGATCGTGACGCCGCTAAAACAAACAGAATCCGGAGCTGCCACGACTACTAAGCGAGGCTTGCCGCAGACGTCGCTCCGCTCACCGCTCGAACTGGAGCAGGAACGCGAGGCCGCAGCACAGACAGCGCCGCCACAGGCCAGTATCGATCCGCTGGAAATGCTCAAGCAAAAATACAGCCAGTACCGCGCCCAGCGTTACCGCGTACTGCAGGCAGAGGACGAATTACTTGTCCAGACAAAAGGCTATATGGAGGAGATTCAAAAAACCCTGTCCCAGGCAGTACGCGACGGCCAGCGGACCAGGGCCATGGCCGCGCTCAAGATACTGGCCCGCCAGAACGTCTTGGTCAAGGCATTGAGCAGCAGCCCGGCCTGGCAGCAGGCAGTCAGTGATTATATTGGTGAGAAATACGCACAGGATTACGGTCAGCAGGTTGCCGAGCAGGCAGCGGCCGATGCCAAGACTCGCCCCACAGATCCAGTGGTCGTCACTGAATTCCTCCAGTACGTGCTCAAGGAAAAACTGCGCATGTCAGATAATGATTCGGCGCTGGTCGGGGTAGAGATCAGCCAGCTATTGGGCCAGCCCTACCAAAGCATTGCCTATGGCAACCAGGAGACCGGCAGCTTTACCTGGGCACAGCACAGGATAGTAAAGGGACGACTGGTGAGCGGGCTTTAATTTGGTTACTGATTTTTGGCAGTTTATTATTGATTGAATTACAATAAATTAATACCTTTCCAAATTTTTCGGGAAGGTTTTTTGTGAGTTTTCTAATCCAGATGGGTGGTGCTAGCAAATCATTATCATTTACTATGTGCATTGTGCAAAGGAAATATATTAAGTGAGATTGTGAAACACATTAATGGCGGCAGTTCGTATGAATTAAATACATTAGATAATATGCCTGGCAGGCAAATATGGTGGAATTACTGGGTTCGATGTATTTGTGGGGGAAAAGATTTTTATATCAGGTTTAATTATATTCATCATAACCCGGTAAAACACGGATATGTAACAGTAAACAGAGAGTATCAATTTTCGAGTTATAATTATTATAAAGACAAACTCGGAAATGAGTTTATGCAGAACGCGGAGCATTGTTATCCGGTAATTGATGTTACTAGAGCTCGGTGAACTTCTGGTCAAGCTAAAGCCTGACAATCCGGATTGCTACGAGTTTTCAGCTGCTATAGATTAATCGTTGGCTATTGGTCAGGTCTTTGGTTTTTAGTTATTGGCAAAACAAGTATCTAACAACTAATGACAAAATCATTTATCTAAAAACCTACAACTAAAAACTACCCTCTCTTACTTACTTTTTTTAATATTAAACCAATAGCTATTCAGTAGGGGTTGATTTTTTATCGAAAATAAGGCAAAATAAAACAATCAAACCAGCGTATTATGGTAGGCAAAATAAATAAATCAAAAAAAGTCTGGATGACGGCCGCGGAAATTCCGGAAAACACACTGTTCATGATGAGCGAACCGACCAAATACTTTATCCATGACTGGGGACGGCTCGGGCTCGGCGACAAGCTGACCGAGTATTTTTCTTATTTTGTCGGTGATTTTACCCAGATGAAATTCGTGCGTAGAGAATTTGATGCCCAGGCCGAGTTTTTATCGGCCAAAATGATCCGTCAACCGCGCTGGACCCTGCGGTTGATCCAAAAAGTCGAGGATTGGTCCCGTGATTTTATGCGCGAGTCAAAGACTATACTGCGCTCGCCGCTCCGGGACATGACCGATCGGGAGTTGGTGCGGCTTTTCAAAAACTGCTGGCCGTACCACCGCCAGTCGCACGGCGTGGGGGCATCGATTTCTTGGCAGGCTGACGCGGAAAAAGAGCGCGTCACCAAAGGCATCTGGAACAAGCTAGAAAAACATTTACACACAATTGATACCAAGCACGAGCTGGCAGATATTTTTAGTATTCTGACTACCCCACAGCAGGAGAGCCATTCCGCGCTCGAAGAAAAAGATTTTCTGCGGTTGGCCGTCCGCATCAAACAAAATTCAAAAGAAAAGAGAATTTTCACTGCTAGTAGGATAAGAAACATTCCGGAAAAGGTTAAGCAAACAAACAAAAAACTGCACCAGGCGATACTGCGCCACCATAAAAAATATTGCTGGTTGGCCTACCAATACAAAGGACCGGCCACGCCATTATCTGAATATATTGGCCGGTGGCAGGCCTTGCTAAAACAAAAGTCAGATCCCCAAAAAATGCTGGATAAAATAATCCGCGATCGCCGGAATGTTTTAAGCCAGCAAAAAAAACTGATTGCTGGATTAGAATTTGACAGTTATCTGCGGGATGTTATTACCATGGCCCAGCGTTTAGTTTTTATCAAGGATTTCCGGAAATTCGCGCTGTACCACGCCATGTACTGCTACGAACCCCTGTTTATCGAGGTGGGCCGCCGTCTCGGACTAACGATTAACCAGATGTGGGCCATGTCGACCTGGGAAATTCCTGATGCTTTGCTCAAGGGGAAGTATGATACAGACGAGCTAAATGAGCGGCTCAAGCTGGCCGTAGCCTATGTTGACCGTACCAAGTACGTTATTTACACCGGGCAGGAGGTTAAACAGTTCCTGAAAAAAGTGACTATGGAAAAGCAGTCCCAGAAAAAGGCCCGTGAACTGCGCGGCACGCCGGCCTGCTCCGGCCATGTCACCGGCCGGGTGAAAATTATCAACGTCCCGTCCCAGATGAAGAAAATGAAATCCGGCGACATCATGGTGGCCCACAACACCAACCCCAACCTGGTGCCGGCCATGAAAAAAGCGGCCGCGCTCGTCAGTGAGGCGGGCGGCCTGACCTGCCATACCGCCATTGTGGCCCGCGAACTGCGCATTCCCAGCGTGGTCGGCGTACCCGGAGCGGACAAGGTACTGAAAGACGGTGACAAGGTAGAAGTCGATGCGGGTAAAGGTATAATCAGGAAAGTAAAATAATTGTTAAGTTTAAGTCCTATGGCTAAGGAAGCATTTCGATATTTACACGACAATGATCCCTGGATGCTGGCCGAAGACATCCCGGATATTGATATGTTTTTTGCCCAGATCTGGCAGTCATGTTTTACTAATGAATTTGCCAAGCCGAGCGGCCGGGCGTATAAAAAACTGCTTAATGTCCAGCGTGGGCTGCATTTGTGGTTTTATTTTGGTGAGCAGGACTCGTATGAAGTTGGTGAACACATTGCTAATCGCATAGTACAGAATCCGAAGTTTGCGGCGCGTGTTAATACCCAGATTATCGTCTGGGCTGATAAACTGCGCGCTTTTGCCGAGCAAGTGCCCCAGGAACATGTATCAAAGCTGTCAAATCGTGAACTCTGGAAATGGTATGCCCGGCATGATGAGGTGCATACTGCCTATTACCAGTGGTGCTGGATCCCGGTCGGGGCGGATATGTTCCACGATAATCTGACTAATAAGCTGAAGCAGTTTTTGCGCACCAGGGTGGCGGAAGAAAAGATAAACGAATATCTGGTGATCCTGACCCAGCCCCGGAAAAAATCCCTGATCCAGAAAGAACAGGAAGACTTCCTCAAGCTGGCCGGTTATATTTACAAAGACGCTGGACAGCGCAAAGTTTTCCGCCAGCTTTATAAGACATTTGAGGAAAAAGAGGCTGCGCCGTACGGATTAAAAACCCACACGCCTGAATATGAAAAGCTTCTGGAAGAACGTACGGAAAGAACCAAAGATAAAATCAGGCCGGCAATTCTGAAAAAAGTCCAGCAGCATTACCAGCGGTATTTTTACGTAAAATTCATGTGGCTTGGCAAGGATGGGGTGTACAGTTTTGACCATTATTTAAAAGAATTAGTTAAATTAATCGGTCGTGGGATTAATCCAGCCAAAGAGTTAAAAAAGGTTCAGTGTGAATTAAGGCAGCAAATCGTTAAGCAGCGGGCTTTGGTCAAAAAGCTGAAGATAAAGAATCCCTGGAAGCAGGTTTTCGTAGAATGGGGTGATTTCATGGTGACGAAAATTTACCGCCGGTATGCCCAGATTTACGCTATTTACCGCATGCAGCCGGTGTTAAAAGAGATTGCCAAACGAACCAAGTTATCGCTAAAAGAAGTCAGGCTGATGCTGAATGGCGAAGTTAAGCAGGCGCTGTTGCAGGGTAAAATCAGCCGGAAAAGCCTGCGTGAGCGAACCAAGCTGGGGGTTTATTATTTTGAGCAGGGGCAGGAAGCAGTTTTTACGGGTTCTAAAGCCGAAGAATTAGTCAAAAAGGCAGAGAAGTCTTATATCCAGGAAGTTCAGGAATTCCAGGGTCAGGTCGGCTGCGTTGGCAAAGCTACAGGAACAGTCAAAAAAATATTTCGGACCAAGGACATGGTTAAAATGAACAAAGGCGACATTTTAGTCTCCATTGCTACGGATCCGGACATTGTCCCGGCCATGAAAAAGGCCGCCGCCATCGTCACCGAGCAGGGCGGCGTTACCTCGCACGCGGCCATTGTTTCGCGCGAGCTGAATATTCCGTGCGTCATTGGTACGAAGGTCGCTACCAGAGTTTTGAAAGACGGGGACAGAGTAGAGGTCGACGCAACCAAAGGCGTGGTCAAAAAAGTAAAAGATTGATGAAAATCCAGACGGATAGCTAGCGCTAAACCATCTGGGGATGTGAGCTTGGATAAGTCCTTACCCTCGGCTAAAGCCGGGCAGAAGGAGAAGGAACACAATAATATGAAAATTCCTCATACTAAAAAATGGTTTGTCATCGAACGGGAGGATTACGCGCACTATTTGTACGTGGTGGTTAATTATCAGGGCATTTCGCTTAACCATATCCAGGGATTTCCCAATGCCGGGTGGGTCGGCGCAGAATACATTGATAAAGCCTGTAACCTGTGGATTCTGTATACAGACTGGAAACGGTTCACTGATGAGAGTCTGCGCTTGCTGATCAAACAGCCCAAGCGCTGGGACGCGCTCCACCGCACGCACAAAAAAGACGCTGATGAGCTGTTTGCCTGGGGCAGAAAAATGCGACAGCAGGACGTGACTACTGCCAACACCAGCCAATTGATCCGCCGGGCTGATGAATTCCAAACGCGGCAGGCCCGAGCGCACGTGCCACGCGGCTTCATGTGGCTCTTAGAAACCCCGGAAAACATCGCCACTAATTATTTGCAGGATTATCTGGTTAAGCAATACCAGTATCGCAAAGGAGTGAAGACAAATCCGCGCCGTGCCTTCCAAATCATGGTTTCTTGGCGCGCTATCACTTTGCTGGGCCAGGAAAAGATTGATCTGGCCACAGTCGGCAAAATCCGTAGTCAGCAGCAAAAAACCGCCGCGCTCAAACGTCATGCTGACAAATACGCCTGGCTCGAATACGGCCTGCAGGGATCAATCCTGTCGCTGTCGCATTTTAAAAAGGAGTTAGTCGCTATCCAGAAAAAGGGATATGCGCGCACCATCAGAGAAATACAGTCGGAGCCGCGGAAAACCGTCAAAAAACAACAGCGCATCATGAAAGAATACGGTATCGATATGAAACACCGAGAAGTATTCCGTATAGTCCAGGATTCGAATTTTCTGCGCCTGCACAGTAAGTACGCGCAGTTTTGTGGATTTTATTGTATCGAGCCAGTGCTGCGAGAGCTCGGCCAGCGGATTGGGCTGTCGCTCGAGCAAATGCGTTTCCTGGGCCCGGGTGAATATGCCAGGGCTCTCCGTTCACCAAAACAATATGACAGAATAACTACTGCTAGACAGCGCTACAGTATCCATTTATCTCATCGCGGTACGACGGAATATTGGCATGGCAAAAAAGCGAGACAATTGAAAAACAATTTGCGATTCGTCTCTATGAGCAAGCATGATACTGATGTAGATGAATTGTCAGGTCAGCCGGTATATTCAGGTAAAGTTATCGGCAACATATGCATCGTAAACAATGTGTCTGATATGAAACACATGAAGCAAAATAATGTCCTGGTTTCACACATGACCAATCCGGACATCGTCCCGGCCATGAAGCAGGCCGCAGCCATCGTCACGGACATGGGCGGCCTGACGTGCCACGCTGCTATCGTCGCGCGGGAGATGAAGAAGCCCTGTGTCATCGGCACAAAAATCGCTACAAAAGTATTGAAAGACGGCGACCGGGTGGAAGTGAATGCGGATAAGGGTATTGTCACGAAAAAATAAAAAACCCGGGATATACAATCACGGGTTTTGGACAGGTAACTAAGGAACTATTTTTATCAGCCCAGGATCTGGTAAAGCGATTTTGGTAAAAGTGCCGTTTTCCAGGGTGTAAACACCCGGGGAATCCACGTTTTTCAGTTTTAACCACCTTAGAATCGGACTGCCGGCCAGGATGACGGTTTGGGGCGGGCAAGATCGGAAAAGTGCCACGATAGCTTCCGGAATTCCCGTAGTAAGCAGCTCGCTGCGCTCGATTTTGGCGCCGTCCGGCAGTATGATATTTTTTCTGTCAGGCTGCAGGCTGGAAGGCCGACCAGCTACAGGAGAGTAATGAGTGATTTTCAAGCCGAGATGCGCGGCGCATTGTATGTTGCGTTTCCCAGTACCGCTGATAACCACGGGAGGACTATTCGGCACGGCCGGAGCCAGGTCTTTCATTTGTTCATTGCCGAGTTTTGTCAGTTCAGGATTTGCACCGGTTTCTTTGTCGCCATGCAGCACAATATAAATTGTGCCAGTGATAGTTGACAGCGTGTCATTATGCCCGCATTCAACAGATACTGTTTTCATCTAGACTCCTTATAGTTTAGATTTTTATGAAAGTGCGATTTGATTGCTGATATTACCACTTATCAAATACTTAGTCAAGATGGGAATTGTTGTTGCCTAATCATATGATAGTAGTCTATAATTGGGGAGAAAGTATGTCATTAGAATTGGAAAAATTATTGTCAAAAAAATGGGTATATGACATTTCTCGTAATGTCCAGTTTTGGCATGATGAGCTGACTATCAGGTCGGGTAAGGAGGGCTTTCGCCGGTTGAAGCTACCCAATTTCCACTATGCCAGGATCAACAGGGCCGGTCATGCTGATTTTTTCCATCTGGGAAAAGGGCCGGCCAATAAAAGGATATTTATCAAAGCGCTGTGGAAGAACTTGTCCAAAAAAAGCTATGTGGATTTTTTGGAGAGGTACTACCTCGAAAAAGGCGAGCGATTGGTAAAAATGTCGCAGAGCCTGAAGCTGGAACCAGTAGAATTGGAAAAATATTTCCGTGAATACGGCCTGATGGCAGCCACTTTGGATACCACCGCCACTGCCAGCAAACTGCTGACTGATTATCTTATCAAAGAGTTGGCAGGCCATCCCGAAGCTACGGAAATAATCGCTTATTACGGCAGGATGAAGAAAAAGAACCCCATGCAGCGCTTGGAAGCTGATTTGGCGCGTGGGATAAAAAATAAAATTAATAAAAATAAGCTGGCCAGGTCATTGCATCAAAAATACTGCTGGATACCGGTCAGCTTTATCGGTCGCCCCTGGGGCTTGAAGTATTTCAAGCAGAAGGTAATAGATTACCAGACCTTAAAAAGATATGTTCTGAAAAAGCCGGCGGCAAAGGTACCTAAAAAACTGATGTATTATCTGGAACTATTGGGAGAGATTGCTTACCTCAATGAATACCGCAAGTCTGTTTTTTCCCGGAGCAATTATATTATCCGCCCTTTGCTTGGTAAAATCGCCAAAAAATTTCGACTCGGTACTTGGGAAGACCTGAACCTGTTGGCGACATGTGAAATACTAGATTTGTTCCAAGGTAAAAATGATTACCAAAAAAAATTGATTATATCCAGGCGCGGCGACTGGCTCATGTACAGCGTGGGCCAGACAGGCATCAGGTATTTACACGGCCCAGAAGTAGAAGTATTCAAAAACAGGTTTAAACCCAGAATTGCGGGCCAAAAGCAGGTCTCAGGCACTATAGCCAATACCGGCAAAACTACGGGCCTGGTAAAGGTAGTGTACGAGCCAAAGGATTTTGTGAAGTTTCGGCAAGGGGATATATTGGTGGCTAAAATGACTTCAGTGGATTTCATCCCCATCATGAAAAAAGCCGCTGCTTTTGTGACTGATGAGGGCGGCCTGGCTTGCCACGCTGCCATAGCTTCACGGGAGCTCGGCGTGCCCTGTGTCATCGGCACGAAAAACGCCACTGATGTTTTCCAGGACTGTGACACTGTAGAAGTAGACGCGGATAAGGGTATTATTAAAAAATTAAAATCATGAGATCCCTCGCGTACTTTGTGCGCTCGGGATGTTCAATTTTGGATCACCTCGGCCGGCGCTCGCGCTTGGCCTCGGCGACAAAATCGGCAGGGATGATAAAAAAACTATGACACCCAGACAAAAAACAAAATGGATAGAAGTCACCCGCAAGTCACGGCCTATGCCCATGATTCTGATCGACAATGCCATGCTGGGCATGCGTCAGTACTACCCGTCCTACCATGACGGCAAAACGAGGATCCACCACTACCGCCAGGCGTTTAATGCCCGGAGCTTTAACCGGCAGAATTATGATGAGCTGGTGGCTATGTTTGAGCGCAACCGTAATAAGATTCTGCCCTGGACCAAACAGTGGTTTCGGCGGTTTACGCGTATTGTCCGGCTGGTAAAAAAAATCTATTTATTGCCCGTCGCTTCGTACAGCAAACAGGAACTGAAAAAAACGTTTTATAATTTTTATACGATTTACCAGCATGCCTTAGTGTCACCGTATGATTTCCGTTTTGTGGCGGAGTTTGTCGGTGATGATATCAGCAGTATTTTTGATAATCATGGTATGCCGAAAAAGCAGATTCCAAATGTAGTGGAAGCTATTTTAACCCTGTCCCAACCGATTGATATGCATCACGAAGAAATAGATCTCATTACCATAGCCTTGCGCCGGAAAAAAGGATTATCAAAAAAAACAGAAAATAAATTACTGCACAAACACGCTGACAAATACGGGTACTTGGGCATGTATATTTATGACGGCACTCCATATGGACCTGGATATTATGCCAAGCAGCTCCAGTGCCTGACCAAAAAGAGCACAGCCAGCCTCGAGCAATCCAGAAAAAAAATCCGCCAGCAATTTTCTGAAAATAATAAACAAGTCAGCCGGCTTATTAAGCAGTACAATCTCAATCCAGCAGAAAAAAGACTGATCAATGACATACGAGAAGTAATCAATTTATCTATGGTTACTGATGAATACTATTCGTACATTGGTTCGCGCGTACGGCCCCTGTTTATGGCCATAGCCAGGGAGCTCGGCGTGTCGTATAATCAATTGCTCCACATGCGCAACCAGGAAGTAAGTGCTGGTCTGACCCGCGGCTTGTCACAAAAACTGCGCCAGGAAATCAATGACCGGATCAGCCATAATGCTATCGTCCTGAAAAATGAAACTATTACGGTGTATTCAGGCAAAGCCTATGAGCGCTATGCCCGGCCATACAAAAAAGAACTGGAAAAAATTAAGTCCCAAAAAGTGATTCACGGCGAAACAGGGTATCCGGGCCAGGTTACCGGTACAGTTTTTGTGATCAATGATTTAGACAAAATAGCAAAATTTAAACAAGGCCATATCCTGGTGACCGGCGCTACCGCGCCGCAGTACGTGCCGGCCATGAAAAAAGCCAAAGCCATCATCACTGACGAAGGCGGCACGCTGTCGCACGCGGCCATCATGAGCCGGGAATTCAAAATCCCCAGCGTGATCGGCACCACCATCGCCACCCGCGCGCTGAAAACAGGACAACGGGTGAAGATTGATGCTGATAAGGGTATTATTAAAAAAAATATGAAGCAGAAAATAAAACTCATCATTTTTGATTGCTATGGACTGGTATTAAACGAAGGCTACCCCAACACCGCCCGCTGGCTGGCCAAACAATACGGGGGCACCTGGAAAACATACCTGGACATCATGTACCGGCGTTATTTTAACCAGGCTGCGATGCGGGACATCACCCAGCAGCAGGCGTGGCAACAGACGGTCGACTACTTTGATTTGCCTATTACGTGGCAAGAGCTGCGCGACAAGCACTATAATCTGATGAAAATAGACAAACGCACGGTTGGATTAGCCCGAAAATTATCCAAGCAAGGCTATACCACGCTCATGCTGTCCAAAAATACCCGCAGTCAGTTCCACTACGCAGTAACGAAATTCAAGCTGGACAAGTATTTTGACCACATCATGAATACATGGGAGCTGAATCTGCCCAAGGCCAGCAAAAAAACGCTTCGCGTAATCATGAAGCGCTTCAAGGTCACGCCAGCAGAAATCATATACGCGGACGACCAGCAGGGCAATCTAGTCGATCCAAAAGCCATGGGCTGTAGAACGATTTATGTGAAAAACTACCCGCAGTTTAAATGGGAGCTGGATCAATATTTACGTCTGGCGGATTAGCGTAGCAACGGAATAATATCGTCCGCTGTATGAAAATAGACAGTATTATCTACGTACTGTTTTTTGATACGTTCTTTATGTACCAAAAAGTCCAGTATTTCACGCCATGATACATGCAGGATTAGATGTGGCGCATGATTGACGCCGTATAATATCGAATTTTTCCTGGTGATAAGACCGAAGACGAGCTCCTGGAGCGTGCCAATATTTCCAGGATACACTATGATATGCGGCGCGAATGAAGACAGTATTTCCAAACGCGTTGTCGGAGAATTCACGATTACTTTTTGGCCGTACTGGCTACAGCGGTCTGTTTGTTCTTGGAACAGTATGCCCAGGCAATGGTCACGTGCGCCGCGGCAGGTCGCTTCCATAATGCCGCCGTTGCGTCCGCCGTTCATGACGATGCCGCCGCGCTGGACTATGGACCGCGCGATTTTTTCCGCGTCTGCAAACAAAGCATCGTCCTCATTAACGTCCGCGCCGCCGTTGAACGTGACCACCAGGCCGTGCAATGAAAAGGTAGCCGTGTTATTTTCACTCGGTGCAATATCAATCCCGGCGGCGTTATTTTTTATGGCTAGGCCCCCAGATTGCTTTTCAGAAAGGCGGATTGTGAATTGTCGGATGTCGGTCGGCATTATGCTTTGTGCGATCCTTTTTTATGTGATTTATAGTATTGTCTGGCAAACTTCATTTTACCCTTATCCAGATGCCATTTGTTAGGAAAATTTTCGTACCAGATAAGTAATCGTAGTCCAGCTTCGGACAGCTTTCCAGCTTTATGTGAGGCATGTGCAAAATCATCTATGGTACACATAGCGTAAATTGTTATTTTGAATTTCTTGGACCAGCGGTCGCTGCCCGGACTGTTACGTTTTCCCATTACGAGCAGATGGCTGACTGTGAGTCCGACATCACGCAGGTTTTTTACGAAAAATTTTTTCGACGTACCGTTGGCGGTGGCGTCATCGATCAGTAGCACGCGGGCACCTTTTTTATACGCCTGCCAGTTTCCCTCGACCGCGACTCCTAGGCCGCCTTTTTTTAGTTTTTTTCTCACATAGATAAACGGTTTTTTTAGTTTATGCGCTACCATAGTTGCGATCGGCATGCCGGCCGTAGCGCAGCCGCAGATCAGATCGCATTTTATTTTTTCCTTGCGGATGATTTTGATCATTTCGTCCGCGATAGTCTCCAAATTGCCTGGCTTGGTAAAGACTTTGCGTATATCAGGATAAATCGGCGTCCACCAGCCGCCGCTCGTCTGGAACGGTCCGACAGTGTAGAAATTAGTGGTCTGGCCGAAAAGCCTAATTATTTTTTTGTTCTTTAGCATTATTGTCGGCATAGTATTAGTATAAATTATTTTTTATAATAAAAAAAGCGCTAAGTCATTGTATGGCCTAGCGCTTATGTTTGGATTGAAAGAGCGGTATAGCGGTATTAGCGGCGATCTTTTTTGGCCAGCTTGATCAACTCGATGAAGTCATCCGGCAGCGGAACCTTTTTTACTTCGACGGGAATATTATTCTCATTGAACGTAATATCATAGGCCTCGCATTCCCACAAGGCACCGTCAATCTCATCCAGGCTGAACGAATCAGTGCTGTGAGCATTGCCTTCTATGGTGCGCTTGGCAGTGATGGCGATCGGTTCGATCATGCCACCGTGAGAAAACACCATCATAGTCTTACCGTCCGGAATATCATCAATGAGGGCGGTCAATCGGGCAAAGCCGTTTTTACCGCGCTCTGCCGCGAAATCGAGCAGACAGGAATCCGGATGGAAGATAGCCTCCTCCACTGTCAGCCCGTCCTGTTTGCCGATATCCTTAAGACGCTGAACGGCATCGGCTTTTGCCTCGCCGGTTGGCAGAGGGTCAGGCATTTGGTCGAATGCCGCATCAGTAATGCGGTTATCCGTAGTCACGTGCTGACCGGCCGCGTGCATATAGATTTTCGCAGTTTCATCAGCCCGTAGTGCCGGACTGGATGCCACCTTGACTATGTTGTCTGGCGCGAAGAACGCACCAGCTACCCAGGCGATGCCGTAACCACGTTTCGAGCTAGCGACTGAATTCTTACCGTCACCAGTGACGGAGTGCCTGACCAGACGTACCTTTTTCATCATTTCCTCCCGCTCCAATCAATATGGAGCATTTCAGATTCCTGTATTTCAGTTATTTATTTTTAATTAAAAAGAGCACGCGCAATTGTTTGAGGAATACGGCTCAACCAAAAAAGTGTGCTCTCTCTTCTCTCCTCGAAGACCCTGAGTTTACCGAGGGGTCATATATTTATTTGTCAAACAACCAATAAAATAACATTGTATACTACACCCCGGCCTGTTTTTTGTCAAGCGATTGTATCAGAAGGGGTCATCGGTAACAAGTGGTGGTGGCGGTAGATGAGATTGATC
>CAYPXF010000013.1:0-34301 GCA_964415025.1 uncultured Gammaproteobacteria bacterium
CCGCCATAGGCGGGCAGTATGGATACCACCGGCTTTTTGCCGGTGGTAGTTCATTCCCTTGACAGGCATTAGTAGCTGTGATAATTTTTTATGATGTTGATTGCACCTGTAGCTCAAATGGATAGAGCAATGGATTTCTAATCCATTGGCTGGGGGTTCGAGTCCCCCCAGGTGTATATTTTTCCGTTCATTTTAACTATAAATGCGCCTGTAGCTCAATTGGATAGAGCGACGGATTCCTAATCCGTAGGTCACGGGTTCGATTCCCGTCGAGTGTATAAAATTCAGCTGAGACATTTGGTCTCAGCTTTTTTATCTAATAACCTCTCGGTCAATCAATTGCATTGGCCTTTGAGGTTTGGCAAATTGGGGTAGAGAAGTTCTTCTGAGAGAACGCCTCCCCTTTTATTTTTCGCCAAATTATCATACTATTACGCTATATGAAGCAGATTATTTTATCATCTTACGGTTTTGAAAAGAATATTGCTTTGAAGCAACGGCTTTTCGAGTTGTTGCCAAAACTAGCCGGGCAAAATTTAGGACTGAGTGACGAAGAAGTTGCATTCTATGACGCGATTTCTGTCGTCGGCAAGACTGCTTTGAAAAATGGTGAGTTGAGAGCATTTGTAAAGGAGTTGGTGAGCGTAATAAAACGTGACTTAACTGTCGACTGGTCTGATAGTGAAATTATTAAGGCGCGTATTCGTGCTAACGTACGCTTGATGTTGCTACGTAATAAATTTCCTGCGCGGGAAAGTGAGCGGTTGATTGATCTTATTTTTCAGCAGGCGAAGATGCTGTATAGAGAATACGCGCCAGTTTCCGCTTAATCAAATAAATTAAAAACCACCCTCTTACTCGAAGGTGGTTTTTTGGTTTGGTGATTAGAGATTTACTGTTACCGTCTTTCCCCAGAATGTCGGGCTATAGAGTAGTTTCAACCCAGCATCATCTTTTGGCACCTCGAAGACGAGGTTTCCGGTAACTTTACCAGCTGGTGCCAGGTCACCGCTGTTTAACTTATTATCAGACATGGTTATAGCTTCGCTTTTTTGTACGCCATCACTGTCCTGCATTTTGAAGTCAAAGGTATTGTACGATATAGAACTTTGACCCTCATTGGTAATTGTCACTTCCGCTAACACATACTCTTTGCCTGATTCAGGCGTGTCGTAGTCTGCCGGACTTTGCCAGTTTCGTTCCACCTTATTTACGGTCATGGTGTAGTCGCTGATCTTGATGGTATCACCGACAGCATATTCTGTTTGTTGATTGGTGTTTTCACTAGCCGTGTTCGTCTCGGTAATTGCACCTTTCAAGAAAACTCGGGCTAAGGTTGATGAGATAGCGCAGCCAGTATGGGTATATCTTAAGAGAGAAATACCGAAAGATAAAAATCGACCATACGAGGAACCAAATAAACCAGACATAACTATAGAAATAACCAATAAAACCAAACCCAATAAAAGTGCGGATTTAATCATTGATTTTTTACACAGGTTGAAAAGATTGCAGAAAAAAATAGTGTCCGCTAAACGGGGTACGGATCTGAATGAGACACCTCTCTGTACTGTCTCATTTTCACCTTTTGAAAAGCCCCCTAAAAATCCTTGAAAAAGACCCCAAAAGGTTCTGGACCGTCCAGGTGAGTGTGGGGATTTATTGTTATGAAGTAGCTCAATGGGCCGAGCCAACAAACAAAGCAAATAGTTTTGCTTTGCGCAGGGCGAGGCGGGTACAGTGATGCGGGAACCGCCGCTGCACCCAGGAAGAGCAACCGGCTGTTAACCGGTAGGTTGTCAGCTTGCCCCGCCCATTCGGGCGGGGTGAAAATCTGACTCGCGGAGTTGGGTGCTGGTGCGCCCGCCCGCAACGCCTTCGGCGTAGCCGATGGCGGACGCGGCGAGTCTCATCCTCGGAGTTTCGGGGGCATATTTGTATTCACAGTGAGAATCTCGAAGACCACGCTGACCCCGAATGAAATGAGGGGAATAGCGGGGTGACTCGCAGAGGACAGGCAGTGTTTTGTGTGTTACAATTAATGACTAGTTAACTTAATTTATTATGATAACACAAACAAATATCGATTCTGATCAAGCGTATTCAGGCTGGATTAATTACTAGAGCTATGAGTATTTTTTAAAAAGGTATATTTTTTATAATTTTATTTTCACTTTCTTTGGATCAGCCAGTCTTGGTTAAAGAAAAACCATCCTTGTCAAAAACTCAATATAAGCATTGTTTATAAATACAACGGATCTTGATGAAGTGTTAAATATATAAAGAATAAATTGAAGAGTAGCCAGCCCCTCGGGGTAAATGAAATCCTAGATAATTTTGTAACACTACATATTGCGCGAATGTTAAGTGAAACGCCGAAGTCTACCAGGGATAAACAAATTAATTAGTACTTTATAATGATATGAGTATTTGTTTTGAACCAATTGGAAAAGTCGAGTCTGAATATAAGAATCCTAAAGATTTGATTTTTGCCTGTGAAAAGGGCATTAATACGAAAACTAATTCTAAAATTATCGTTGATAAAAAGTTTAAAAAAGGCCTTTATAAACTTAACGAATTTTCTCACATTTTTGTAATCTATTTATTACATCAAGCAGATAAAATAGAATTAATAACTCATCCTGGTCCTCCGCATGAACTTGATTTGCCTAAAGTTGGCGTTTTCGCATCAAGAAGCCAATATCGGCCAAACCACATAGCATTAAGATTGGTACAATTACAAAAAATTGAAAAAAATGTTTTATTTGTTGAAGGACTAGATGCTATTAACGGGACAAATGTTTTAGATATCAAACCGTATGTCAAAGGATTTGATAGACCTGATAAGTTCAAAACGGCGGAGTGGTATGACTGGTTAGAGAGGTAGGCAAAGTGTGGCGCTTTTTCTCATTTTGTTTAAGGACACATAAAACGCGGACGTTATATGGCAAATGTGGATCAAAAGGAGTTGACACATATTTTTTCGATTGTTAGAATATCAACATATATTGATATTATATGAAATCATCTTGCTGCGAGCCGCATACTAAGGAAGGTAAAAACATAAATAAGATATCTGATTTTATTGCCGCTCTGAATGAGCCGAATAGGCTGAAAATTCTCTGTTTACTCAAGCAGGGCGAGCGCTGTGTCTGCGATATTTATGAGCCGTTCGGATTGCCCCAAAACCTCGTTTCCCACCATCTCAAGGCGTTGCGCGACGCCGGGCTGATTGACTATAAAAAAGAAGGAACTAAAGTCGTCTACTTTAGAAATGAACAAAACATAGCTGATTTGCAAAAATTATTAATAAATATCATTAAATTATGATTATCAAAATACTGGGCTCCGGCTGCCCTAATTGCCAGGAATTAGAAAAAAATGCAATTAAGGCTGTAGATGAATTACAAAAAAACGATGTAAAAGTAGAACATGTTTACGACATGGATAAAATCATTGCCTACGGCGTGATGTCCACGCCCGCCCTGGTTATTGACGAGCAGGTCAAGTCTTCCGGCCGGATCCCTGAAGTGGAAGAGATCAAAGGGTGGCTCATATAATTTTTTTTAGCCTGAATATCAACAATTATTGATATGAAAAAAGAAACAAATATTTTTCTGTTACTTACCGGCCTGTTCCTCGCTTTTTATTTTCTGCCTCTGTCAAACGACACGTTTGTTTCAGCGCTTTTGTCTGGATTTGCCCTGCTCAATGAATACGCGCGCCAGCACGTGCTGACCTGCCTAGTGCCCGCGTTTTTCATCGCCGGAGCCATCGCCGTATTCGTGCGCCAAGGAGCGATTTTGAAATATCTCGGCGCGGGTACGAAAAAAATAATTTCCTACGGTATTGCTTCTGTCTCCGGTGCGGTTTTGGCGGTATGTTCCTGTACCATCCTGCCAATGTTCGCCTCTATCCGCAAACGTGGAGCCGGCCTTGGTCCGGCTATCACCTTTCTTTTCTCTGGTCCGGCTATCAATATTGCCGCCATATTTTTAACCTTTTCCGTGCTTGGCGTGAAGATCGGCCTGGCACGCGCGCTGTTTGCCATCGCGTTGTCCATCGTGGTCGGGCTGACCATGCATTTTATTTTCAGGGAAAAGAGCGAGCAGGCGAATCTGGTTACTCCTGACGAAAATGTTCCTACTATACCCAAACCGCTGGTTATTATATTTTTTGGATCAATGGTCGGAGTACTGGTTGTTAATGGATTACAAATTGCCGCCGCGTTGAAATATGGCCTAATGGCGTTATTGGCACTTCTTGTGGTTGTGGTGGCCTTTCGTTTTCGAAAAGACGTCCGCCAACAGTGGCTTGGTGAGACTTGGTCTTTTACTAAAATGCTCCTGCCGCTGCTGTTTATCGGCGTGTTTATCGCCGGGTTTATCATGCCGTATCTGCCGCAGGATCTGATAGAAAAAATAGTTGGCTCTAATTCTTTGACTGGAAATCTAGTCGCGTCAGTGTTTGGCGCGTTTATGTATTTTTCCACCCTGACTGAAATTCCGATTCTACAGGCGCTGATAGCCAAGGGTATGAACCAAGGGCCAGCTTTAGCCCTACTTCTTGCCGGTCCATCCTTAAGCTTGCCGAATATGCTGGTGGTGCGAAGGGTGCTGGGGAATAAAAAAACTGCCGTGTATATCCTGCTGGTCGTGGCCTATTCGACCGCAGCCGGATTAATCTTTGGAGGAATACTATAACATGCGCGAAAAAATACTCATTAGTATAGTCGTGCTCACCGTTGGATTTGTCCTGTCTGGCTGCACGCAGAAAAATACGGTCATGGACCCTACTACTGCCAATAGTGAAGCATTAATCAATGCCCCGGCCAACCTAAACACTAATAACGCGCTCAATACTGTGAACACGGCCAATACTAATAGAGGCAACATACTAAATGCGGCGAATATGAACGTTAATAATGTTAATTCAGCTCCAAATATCAATACGACCGCGCCGGCTGTAAACAAAGTGCCTGATCCTGTTGTGGTGGAACCAAACGTAGTCATCCAAGCGACCGCGGATAAAAGTTTGTATTATTCCAATGAACGTATTACTTTGGCTATTACTTTGATGAGTAACCAGGATTTATCCGGCATCGTGGTACGCGCTAGCGGGATTGAAAGCAGATGGGGGGACCGATATGTTGACCTGACCAAAACTATTCAGGTGACCAAAAATCAGCCGACAAATTTTAACTTCATTGCAATGTTGCCGGCATGCTCCAGCTGTTCTGGTATTGTCCCTGGTGATTACAACATTGACGTTACTGCTATGCACGAGGAAAAAATATTGGCCACTGATCAAATAACCATTAATTTGCAGCAATAAACAATGAACACAATCAAAAATAACAAGCTTAAAAAAATATTGTTGATTTTGCCTTTTATGGCCGTCGCGGCGGTAGTATTATCCGGATGCACGAATGCAACTGACACAGCCACGGGCGGAGACGAACTCATGTCAAAGGCGGCGCCAGCGGCAGCTGATAAAATCGAAGTCGTGCATTTTCACGGCACCCAGCAGTGTTGGTCGTGTATTACGGTCGGGGAATACGCCCTGAAGACAATTAAGGAAAAGTTTCCAGAGGAATATAAAAACGGCACGATTGTTTACAAGGACGTAAACGGCGAACTGCCGGAAAACAGCCCAATCGTCACTAAATACCAGGCGCGCGGATCATCCCTGTTTATCAATGCCATAGCAAACGGCCAGGACAATATCACGGAAGACGTGAACGTGTGGCGGTATGTCGGCAACGAAAGCCAATTTACCAACTATTTTCAAAATAAATTAAATACCCTTTTGGGAAAATAAGCATATGATCAAAGTGCCGGTTGAAGTTTCGGCGAGACATATACACGTATCTAAAAATGATTTAGAAAAATTATTCGGCCAGGGACACGAACTGACTAAATTAAAGGATATATCACAGACCGGTCAATTTTCATGCCGCGAAACAGCAACCCTAAAAACGAAAAAAAATATCATTAAGGGGGTTAGAATAGTCGGTCCCATTAGACAGCAGACCCAGGTGGAAATCTCAATGACTGATGCCCATAAGCTTAGGCTGAATGCGCCAGTACGCAGGTCCGGCGGTTTGGAAAAGACAGCAAAACTACAACTGATTGGAGATCATGGGAAAATAAATTTAAACAAAGGCGTAATTATTCCGCAACGCCACATACACGCCTCGCCCACTGACGCTCGCCGTTACGGTTTGCGTGACGGCCAGCAGGTTTTAGTCAAGGTCGGTGGGCCGCGGAGCCTGGAATTCCATCAAGTGGTTGTCCGGATTGATCCTTCGTATGTTTGGCGATTTCAAATCGATACTGATGAGGCCAACGCGGCCGGAATTTCCGGAAAAACAACTGGTGAAGTTATAATCTGACAAGTTACATTATGAATATTAAGAAAGATAAAGTATGGTACGGCATACCGCGGGATCAGATCAACTGGCATCCGAGTATTAACCGCGAAAAGTGCGCTGCTTGCTTGACCTGCGTTAGTTTTTGCAAACAGGGCGTGTACGCGGTCGAAGACGGCAAACCAGTCGTCAAACATCCGCAAAACTGCGTGGTCGGCTGCCGCGGCTGCGAGACCGTATGTCCCCTGGGCGCTATTTCCCATCCGTCTGACGAATATATCCAGGAACTTGAAAAACGGAAAAAAGACGATACAATTTCCGACTGTTGCTCGCGGTGTAAAAGATAATACAAAAAAATGGATTTCATAAACACACTCATAGATAATTATAATATTCCTTTGCTATCGGCTTTTCTGCTGGGAGTATTAACCTCCATTAGCCCCTGTCCTTTGGCTACCAACATCACGGCCATCGCCTATATTTCCCGGGAGATAAAAACGGTTAAAAATACCCTGCTCAACGGGTTTATGTACACGCTCGGTCGGGGAGTGAGCTATACCGCGCTGGCCATACTGATCTATTTTGGGTTTTCTTCATTTCAGATTTCAGGCATTTTCCAGGGCTGGGGCGACAAAGTGCTGGGGCCGGTTTTGATTATCATCGGGCTTATCATGTTCGGCGTGATAAAAATAAAAATTGGCGGCCAAAGCGAAAAAATTGAAAAGATAAAAGAATGGCTGTCCCGCAAAGGGTATATTGGGTCGCTCGCTTTGGGCG
This sequence comes from uncultured Gammaproteobacteria bacterium, assembly GCA_964415025.1. Lineage (GTDB taxonomy): Bacteria > Patescibacteriota > Patescibacteriia > UBA10025 > JAHIVO01 > CAYPXF01. The sequence goes on from CAYPXF010000013.1 coordinate 7,148, forward strand.
CGCTGTTTGCCCTGGCGTTTTGTCCGTACAGCGGGGTGTTGTTTTTCGGGGCGCTGATACCCCTGGTACTCGGTTCTGCCGAAGGCCTGGTGTTGCCGCCGCTATTTGCCCTGGGTACGGGTTTGCCGGTCATTGTATTTGCTTTTTTAATTGCCTTTTCCATGAAAAAGGTCAGCCAGGCGTTCAAGGTCGTGCAAAAAGTGGAAAAGGTAATGCGCTATATCGTGGCTTCGGTATTTATTATTACCGGAGTGTATTACATGCAGTATTTGCTTAAATACTTTATTAGTCTATGAAAAAGACGCTTATTATATTATTTTCTGTTATTGTTATTGCCGTTATATGGGTAGCCTTTAATTTTGATAAACGAGATGACGCAACGGTCGGCATTAGCCAAACACCGGCTCCAGAGAGAATTAAAATCGCCGCGTGCCCCACATGCTTTGCGTTAAGCGACAAATTGGATACGCAAAAATATCACGTCATACCGACAGAATCTACCGCCCAAAGCATAGCTCTTTTGGAGAGTGGGCAGGTAGACATGATATTGGCCGGCCGGACGCTCAAGCCCCACGAGCCGCAGCTGGATTATATGGTGATAGACGAGGGATATTCTTTTTTGAGCAGCCACGAACAAGTCGTGTACATTGATCAGATCAAAAATGAGCCAATGTACACTGATATAAGCCCGGAAATTATTACAAACATTTTTCCTATGCAACAGATCGAGCACGTTGATAATATATATGATTATTTGGATCAAGGTATCGTTATTACTTCTTGGGAAAATACTGATTACACCCGGGCCGCGATCGTCCACGTGCTGGAAGAAAACGGCCAAAGAGAGCGGCTGTCCCGCCGGCCGACGGTGTATTGTCTGAATGTTTGTGGCGAGCAAGCGCGAGAACTGGCTTTATATTTAAAGCAATAAAAAATAATGATACGTTTCATGATTAAAAAAATATTACCATTACTATTACTCACGTTATTATTTTTGCCGTTTCAAATCGGCCTGGCACAGAGCAATAGTACTGCATCCGAAGACGAAATCACCGTTTATTTCTTCTGGGGCGAGGGCTGTCCGCATTGCGCGGATGAAAAGCCGTTTCTCGCCGAACTGGAGCAGCGGCATGATGACGTAACCGTGCGTGATTTCGAGGTGTGGTATGACGCGGAAAACCGTAAGCTGCTGCAGGATGTGGGTAGCGAGCTTGGCATAGCCGTCAGCGGCGTTCCCTTTACCGTTATTGGCGAAAACTACGTGATCGGCTGGTACAGCGACCATACTACTGGTGCCGAAGTCGAGGGGTATATTGCCCGCGCTTTATCCGGAGATTATCGTGACGTGGTTGCGTCGCTACTCGAGAGGAATACAGGGACCGCAGCTCCACCAGAAGAGGAGACCGAGCAGAACGCTGCGAAAAATTCTCCCATTCCGGAAACTATCAACGTCCCCATCCTGGGCGAGCTGGAAACAAAAAATATTTCCCTGCCCACCCTCTCGGTAGTGCTGGGCGTGCTGGACGGGTTTAATCCGTGTGCCATGTGGGCGTTGTTGTTTCTCATTAGCCTGCTGATTGGCATGAAAGATAGGAAACGGATGTGGGTGTTTGGTACGGTATTTATCGTCGGGTCGGCCGCCGTGTACTTCATGTTTATGGCGGCTTGGCTGAATCTACTTCTTTTTATCGGTGTGGTATTTTGGGTGCGGGCCTTGATCGGTTTTTTGGCGCTGTGGGGCGGCTGGTATAATCTGCGAGAGTTTTTTCAGAATAAAGACGCCACCTGTAAAGTCACGGGCGCGGAAAAGCGTCGGCGGGTGTTTGACCGGCTGAAAGAGTTTACCCAGCAGAAAAATTTTTGGCTGGGGCTGCTTGGCATATTGGTGCTGGCTTTTTCGGTGAATCTCGTTGAACTTATCTGCTCCGCCGGACTGCCGGCTGTGTTCACGCAGGTGCTGGCCCTCTCTGACCTGGCCACCTGGCAATACTATGGTTACATCCTGCTTTATATTTTCTTTTTCATGATCGACGATCTCTTCGTCTTTTTCGTGGCCATGAAGACATTGCAAGCCACCGGCATTACCACCAAGTACGCGCGATTTTCTCATCTGATCGGCGGGATTCTCATGTTGATTATTGGCCTGCTGCTCATCCTCAAACCAGAGTGGCTGATGTTTGGGTAATTACGCTGAAGTAAGCCTTGTCATATTCGTTCATGCGAAGCATGGCGCCTGCCCGCCAGTGCCACAGGCACGGCAGGCGGAGGCGGGCAAAAAACCGAATGCGATAGACTTTGTCCAAGCTCCCTAGTATAGTTGGGGCTCGTATGTTGACTCCAAGCTATGATTATTAGATATCGAGTGCTATTACTGTACGCCTTTTTTATTCGCCCGTTAATCATAGTGAATGACTTGAGCGAGTACGTTTTATCCCGCCCAATCATCCGTGGTTGAGCAGGTAGTAGTAAACCCCGTTTATAAAAAAGGTGGTTTTATGATACTCGCATAATACTATGACACCGTTGACCTATGCGTACTTAACGGTGATGTTGATTATCGTGTCTATATTATCTTCTGATATAGTTTTGTTATTATGTCTATGACCGCAGTCCCGGCACTGGTGGGTGATGATGTACGCGCCGTGTTTTTGGGTGATGGCAATCGGCTCCATCATGCCGCCGCACGTAGCCCGGCGGTCGCCGGGATTAATGTCTACATGACGGGACCACAAACACTGGGGACAGTGATTAGTATATCCAGAGCCTCGTACGGTCGTGCCACAGTGAGCGCAGATAAAGCTTTCGATTGTTCGCTGGAATTGTTTTAGCATAAAACTATTATAGCATGATAGCTATAACCTTGACAAATAATCGGGCTGTAGTATAATGGGTATATATTCATAAATTATTGGAAAGGAGGTGACAACTATGCCACAATACGACGGAAACGGCCCTGTTTGGGGCGGCGGACCGGGTGCTGGCTGGGGCATGGGCCCCTGTGGCGCGGGTAATTTCCGCGGCAGAGGACGGGGACGAGTAGCTGGCCGCGGCTGGGGATATACGCCAGGCCGTATGCATGACTATAATTATGGTTATCAGCTTAGTAAGGATGAAGAAAAGAAAATGCTAGATGATGAAGAAGCGGCGCTGAAAGAAGAACTGGAAGCTATTCAGCGTGCAAAACAGCAGCTCCAGTCTGCAAAAAAATAAGATAGTCCCATTGTATGAAAAAACAAGGGCTTGTATCTGGCTACTGAATGGGACTATCTTGTGCCCTTGTTAGTGCTAATTGTTTTTGTATATCTATTGTATGTCAATACAAAAAAATAATACCAACGAGGCACTGATTGGACGCGGTCAGGGTCTGGCCGGTTCGGCTATTTGTATTTGTACCCAATGCGGATATCGAGAAAAACACACGCGAAGCGTACCCTGCAGCCAAAAGCAATGTCCGAAATGCGGAACATATATGAAAGGAACGCATTGTTAAAGATGATTATTGCACGCAATATCACAAAAAAAGTTTGACGTGCTGCCAGCGGTTGATGCTGTCAGTTTTCAGGTAAAAAAAGGGGAAATATTCGGACTGCTGGGCCCGAATGGCGCTGGTAAAACAACCACGATTAGGATGTTTACCGGTATTGTGAAACCAACGGCGGGCAGTATTGTTATTGGCGGTCATTGCCACGGGTAAGAAAGAAACTCATTCGTGGAAATGGCCTCTTTTCATGATTGTCTATACCTGCGTTATCGCATGGGCAGTTTCATTTATAATTTATCAAGGAGGACGATTATTATTTTAATGATAATTATGCGGTTGTCTCCCGGCATACATTTGCAAATTAATTAAATTAGCGTTATAGTGGTATATATTCATAATCAAGCAACTAACCATGCCCAGACCTAGAGGAAGGCGGAGAATTCATTTCAAGCCAAAAGTCAAATACTATAAACCGCGCGGCGTGCCGATGCGGCACCTGCGGGTGGTCGAGTTGGCACCGGAAGAGGTTGAGGTACTGCGCCTGAAAAATGTACTGGGTCTTGACCAGCATACCTGTGCCGAACGGATGCGCACGTCGCAAAGCACGTTTCAGCGGATATTATCTTCAGCCAATTATAAAGTAAGCTACGCCCTGACTAAAGGGATGGCAATTAGTTTTGGAGAAACCAATGATTAAACGCGTGCTACTTCCGATCGTATTTCTCTTCGTTTGTGCCGGACTGCTGGTACCGCAGGCGGGCCGGGCCGACGATACGGTCAGTGTGTATTTTTTTTACAGTGATTCCTGCCCGCATTGCGCCAAGGAAGAGGTATTTCTTGACGAACTTGAGCAGGAGTACGGCGAACAGGTGGTTATTAATCGCTATGAAGTGGTAAAAGATGAAACTAGCCAGGAACTGTTCCGGGGCTTTGCCGCTGTATCCAGCCAGCCGATTACCGGCGTGCCTGCCACGTTTATCGGTGACCAGGTTATTGTTGGCTTCGGTACGGCCGGTACCACCGGTGAGCAGATTACCACGGTGATTGACCGCTGTCTGGCCGGCGCCTGTCCGGACGTGGGCAGTGAACTGATTGCCAGCCTGGAATCTGAACTTGAGCCGGATCCGCAATCTGAACCAGCGCCTGCGTTTGATAATGCGCTGGTCGTCGATTTGCCGTTGTTCGGTGAAACTGACCTGTCTGATTATTCCCTCTTTGGCCTGACGGCCGTGGTCGCGGCCATTGACGGATTTAACCCCTGTGCCATGTGGGTGCTGCTGATTCTGATCGGTATGCTGCTGGGCATGCAGAACCGGAGGCGGATGTGGCTGTTAGGCATCAGCTTTATCGTGGCTTCGGCTTTTGTATATTTCATATTCCTGGCGGCCTGGCTGGAGTTTTTTAAATTTATCGGCGTGGTGCGCTTAGTCCAAGTCATTATCGGCCTGGTTGCGGCCGGCGCGGGCGTGTATTATATCAGGCGGTTCTGGAAATCCCGTCCGGGCCAGTGCGAGGTGACTAATCCCGAACAGCGGCGTAAGATTTCCGAGCGCATTAAAAAAATTGTACAGGAAAACGCGCTGTGGATTGCTTTACCCAGTATTATTGGATTAGCATTTGTAGTTAATCTCATCGAACTAGCCTGCTCGGCCGGTCTGCCGGCTATTTACACGCAGGTGTTATCTTTGAGCGATTTGTCCCGGCTGCAGTACTACGGTTATTTGCTGCTCTATGTACTCATCTTCATGCTGGATGATCTGTTTGTTTTTATCATCGCGATGATTACGCTGAAAGTGACCGGTACTACCGGAAAATACAGCCGCTACGCCACATTGGTCGGCGGTTTGGTAATTATCCTGATGGGATTACTGCTTCTTTTCAAGCCGGAGTGGCTGTCGTTCGGGTAATTGCTGCAAAGAAAGTTTTATGTTTAAGGTTTAAAGAGGAAGGTATGGAACTAGGCTTACCGTCATAGGGAATAGTTACTTTCAACCTAAACCTTATAACTATACTGTCTTCATTCAACATACAACCTACACCCATGCCCAAAGGTGCTGTTTTTAGGAAAATACGCTACAATGGGAATATGAACTATTTGCGTCGACTTTACCGCTGGCTGTTCCGTCAGGACGACAACGAATGGAAGAAAGACCTGATCATCATCGCCTTTGTCATGATATTCATGACCGTGTTTGTCCTATACCAGCCAAACCTGCCAACCAAGGAGGAGCTGACTGAATGGACGGCGCGTATCGGCAATATCGGCGCGATGGCGGCTATTGGCATTGTTACTGCGGAAACAGTTATTGCGCCACTGCCGGGGACGATTATCCCCATGGCCGTGGGCGCGCTGTACGGCCTCTGGCCCGGGGCACTCTACGGTTGGATTGGCAATGTGCTGGGATCAATCATAATTTTTTACCTAATGCATCAGTTTGGCCGCAAGCTGGCTAAGCGTATAGTGCGGGATTCATTTATCCGTAAGTACGACGCGTTTTTCCGGCGCAACCGGTTTATGCTTTGGATTATCTATATGATTCCTGTTTTTCCGCTCGATGGCATTAATTTTGTGGTCGGGTTGTCAGATATTTCATGGAAAAGGTTTTTAACAATTATTTCAGTTGGATTTGCTGTCAATATTATCGCCCTAACCTATGTGGGGGATAAATTTATCCGGGCAGATACAGTGGAACGGATTATGTATATGGTAGGTATTTTTGCTTTGATTTTGAGTGCTATATTTGTAGAAAAATATATTTCCAAAAAATATGTTAAATAGTTTTGACAATATTGCACATATACGATATACTAATAGTGCTATGCAATTACGACTGGCACAATTGAATGTAAATAATAACCGACTCTGGCCGATGTAGTTTGTAATGCAATTTATCAGCAGCTACCGGCCAATACATTGAGCCGGTTTTTTTGTTCTGGGATAGTTTAATATGGTAAAACCCTACGCTGTTAACGTAGTGATCCTGGTTCGAGACCAGGTCCCAGAGGTATTCTGCGAAGTTGTCAGGAGACCGACCCCCGTCAAGCCCCAAGAACCAGCCTTAGCCAAAAATCCAAAAGTTCGAGTCCGGTGATTGTCCGAAAAAATGTCTAAAATCAGCAACCCGGGAAAGAGATTCGAACTAAATAATATTATTCAGTCCATTTACAACGCACAAGCATCAAACTCCGCGATAGCTCAATGGTAGAGCAACCGGCTGTGAGGTTATAAACGCAGCTCCTGAAAGAAATTTCAGGATGAACTTTCCGGGATAACGGTGAAGGCTAAACCCCGCTAAAGCGGGGTATGCTAATACCGTGGGAACCCACCTATGCTAAAGCTTCGGTGGGGCGCCGTAGAGACTAGATACCGGAATACCCTTTGTGGGTAAAGATATAGTCCATGCCGTATGGAAACATATGGATTACGTGTAACCGGTAGGTTGTCAGTTCGAATCTGACTCGCGGAGTTGGGCGCTGGTGATAGTAGTAAATATGACAAAACCACTTTTTCAAAAAGTGGTATTTGCTGTTATTTAAGATTTCGTGTGTTGTGACTTAAAACTACATTTTTGATAGAAGTTCGGTTTTTTTTAATTGAAATTCTGCGTCTGATAAAATACCCTGTTCATTTAATTGAGCTAGTTTTTTTATCTGTTCTGCAATATCAGGTAATTGTTCTGGATTTTCTATTTTCTTACCAAGATTATTTTTTATGTACTCAATAAATTTTTGTACATCCCCACTTTCTTTTTCTTTAATAGATTTCATCTTAACCTTATTTCCTGAAGAAAAAAATGAAATACTATGACCAGTAAATCCTTTATTCATTTCGATTGAAGAGATGTTAGCATAAGGGAATATTTCTAAATCAAAGCCGGTTAATTTCTTGGCAAAGAAGACCAACCTTTTATTTGTTGCTAGAAAAATGCCTTTTCTCACCGAATTGTTGAAAAGGAGTTTTATTTCGTAATAACCGAGGATAAAATATTTTATAACCTCTTCTTTATCTAGGTGTTCTTGTGCGAGTTGCAATAATTTTTTTTCATTAGACATTGAAATATTAAATTAATAATTAAATAATGCTATTTAAAAAGTTTAGTCTAAGTCATTTTCAGAAAAAGTAGAAATCGGATTTACGCCCCATTGGCCTTTATTATCCGGCATATAAGCTGACGTTTCCTTGATTACCCTTGCGGTGATTTCTTTCTTTGAGATCTGGTTTGTCGTAAATTCGTACTGGACGACAAATGTAATATCCCGGGTTACATCGCTTACAGTATTGGTGCCCGTCATTTCGAATCCCTTTAGATCCTTGAATCCGAACCAGGATGAAAGCTCCTCGGCAGGATCGTTGCTTTCAGATTTCCATGTGAGCTGTGTATATTCCGCCATTTTCTCCCAATCTTGATTCTTCCATGCTTGGACATATTCCGCCAAGGCGTATTCCGCAGATCCTTGGTCAAAATCAGCAGGCGTTTGGAACGTATAATCCGGCAGCTGGATCGAGAGCTGCAACTCCCTACGTTCCGTCAATGCCATTGTTTTGAAACTTCCGCTTTCGTCCACCAGGTCGCCGGAAAGATTTTCTCCGTCGTTTCCGACCAAGGCGAGGACATCCTCAGATTGTCCCCGGGGCGTAAAAGATACTTTTACGGCGTATGAATTAGTTTGGAACTCTTCCCGCTGGGGAGGCGTAAGTTCTGCCGTAAAGCCACCCTGAGTAACGCTGACTTTTTCGTTGACTCCGATATATAATTCGGTTTCTTCTCTGCCCCAAGGATCCAGCCAGACAGTTACAGTGGCGCCGTCAGGCAAGTTAGTGCTTCCAGTAATTACGACGTTGCTGTTCGAAACATCAACGTCCGTAAGCTCAATTTTCGAGTAACTTGCAGGCTCGGTATTTTCACCGGTGTTGTCATCGGCATTCTCGTTTTGTAGGCCGTTGTCGTTCACGTCTGCACTTTGGTCCGTATTTGTAGCAACATCGTTTGTGTTGCCACTGTCCTCGGTTTCAGGTGCGGTAATCCCTATTATCAAAAAAAATAAAAATAGTCCTCCTAATATCCAGAGCCATTTACGGCTTTTCTTCTTTGGCTCCGGTTGTGGTGTTTGAGTTTGGTCCATAGAATTATTCATTAGTTAATTGATTAATAAGATTAGTAAACTTTTCACGGCTGAAATCAGCCAGTTTCCATTGTCCCAATCGCGCATACGGCTTTTCTTCAATATCAGCCGGTCGTTCTTTATCAGGAATGTAATCCGTGATTGAGTCGTACGCTTTTTTCCAAGCTTCTCTACCATATGTCCATAAGTGTATGCCACCACCTTCATAATTTGGATTAGTGTAGAGGGAAAACGTAGTTTTTCCATTGTCATGCTCGAGGGTTATCGTGCAGGTCTTAGGCGTCTTATGCGCGGAAAGGCCGGGTATAGCCAGTCGCCCCTCACTAATGTCATGGAATATATTCAGATATTCCTGCGCTTGTGTATCTTGTTTGGCATGCGCATATGCGGAAATAAAGTCATTGTCCGATGGCAGCCCTGGCTTTGTCCTGGGCGTGAGATCTTTTTTTACCTCACTGCCGAATAATCTAGGGATGACTATTTCGTATGATGCATGTTTGTAGTATTTGAGTTCAACGGCGTAGATATCGAACTCGCTGTTTTGGTTGATATAGAGAATAAGATTTTTCAGCTGTTCATGGAGCGTATCCATAAGTACCACAAACTTGAAGCTGCCGTCTTGGAAGCTTCTTTGTACTTGCTGTAATAATTGATCACGGCCTTCATCGGTCAGTCCAAAGAACTCCTGGACATGTACAGGTAGCTCAGGTAGTTTTTGTTTTACTAGATACGTATTGAGCTGTTCTAAAAAGTTGCCGGCATCCCGCGTGTTGTGCCATAAAGCCGCGCCGTAATCCAATACTTGGGCGACGACTTTGCGTTTGTCCGGGTTTTTATACAGCTTTGTTTCTATGAGATAAATGTCCCCGGCGTTATCTATACCGACTGCGTCAATAGGCCCGCTGGCGGTCTCATATTCGCGTGCGAGAATGAGCAACTTAATATCGTCCCGGATGTCGTAGATCGGGACGCTTTCAGGATTGTTGAAAATGTATTCTTGCAACGAATCCTCCTGGGGGAATGATGAGGGATCAACTTTTTCCGCTCCTTTGCCGTTGTGGGTGATAATTAAGGTCATATATGGGATGGGATTTAATGTCTTCCGACGCGGATACACAAAGCTCCCCGTCGGCTAGCGATCTTTCGACCGCACATGACTTTTTCAAGCCATGACCCATCCCTGAGTCACCGAGCGAGGAGCTCAATATCAGGGATGGGTTTTAAGAAGCCATGCCTCGCGAAGCGGGGTTTAGGCTAAGAGTTATTAAGCTGCGACTGTTGCCTGTAGTCTAAGTACATTTTCGCTCATTTCAGGTGCTTTGTCAACGAGTTTGAGCTGTTTTTCGGTCAGTATTTCCCGGTCTTTGAGGTACAGTTTTGTTTTGAGGCATGACAAAAGTTCGCGCTTTTCATCGCGTGATCCTTCTGCCAGGACGTACTTGGCATAATTGCGGATGTCGACCTTTGGTATTTTCGTTTGCTCATCCGGATTTTGTTTTAATACGTTCAAGTTAAATCGGTTATACCGTTCCATTTCTCGGATCAGCTTTTCTTGGGTGGCGATTTTATTCATGCTGATTTTATCTATCACTTTAAACAGTTGTTCAATCAACAATTCTTCCCGGATGTATTTTTCCGGGCAACGCATGTCCCGTGAGCGACTGCAGTGGTAATACACGTATCGTCTGATGGTGTCGTCTTTGTACCGTTTGAACTTTTCCTCAGCCGTCACCCCACTTCCGCACGTTCCGCATTTCAGTATTTTGGTGAAGTCAAATTCTTTGGTGCCAGGCCTGGTCTTCGGATGCACGCTCATGCGTACCTGCACTTGCTCGAACAGCTCGCGGGTAATAATTGATTCGTGACTGACCTTGTACCAGTTACCTCCGCCGATAGGATATTCAAACATACCGCAGTAGTAAGTGTTATTCAACATTTCATAGATCATACTCAACGTCACCCGCTTATCATTTCTTGTTTTAAATCCTTTTACCTCATGTAGCCATGTATATATATCCCGACCACTAGCTCCTTCGTAGGCGACTTTTTCAAACATTTCTCTGATGACCGGCGCGCGTTCCGAGTCCAGATGCACTTTTTTCTCACCTTTGTTTCCGGTATAGTCATTGAGATACCCAAGCGGAGAAACGCCGGGGCGGCAACCCATTTCCGCTTTAGCGCGCAGACCACGTTTCACGTTGATGCCTTTGTTGTCATTTTCCAGCTTGGCCTGCGAGCAAAGGATCATCAGTAGAAACTTATCATTGGGGTTGCCGGTAAATGTTTGCCCGTGTGTTCTGATTTGCGCTAGCAAACCTCGGTCCATGAGATCAACGATTGAGCCGAGGTCTCCGGCGTTTCTGCTTAAACGATCAGGAGCCCAGGTGAGGATTCCTTGGAATTTACCTCGCGTCACGTCTTGGAGCAGAGTATTGAACACCGTGCGACATCCTGATTGTTTGGCCGAGAAGCTTTCTCGCCTGACCTCCATTACTTTCAGTTTTTCTGCTTTGGCCTGCTCCTGCATTTCCTTGATCTGCGAATCGATGGACAGGGCTTGGCGTTCATCATCCTCGGTAGATTTCCGGGCATACAGGCAGTATCGGATAACTTTCGGTTTTTCCTTTGGTTTGGGCGGTGCTGTTAGAGCACCATTTTCCCATGTAGGCAAGACAATAGGCTGGGTGCAGGTGTATACGTTGAGTTTTGGCATAGGTGTCCCTTTCTAGGTTAGTAGGTGAGTAAGCTAGTTCAGGGAACACAGTACCGCTACGCCCACAGAAGTCCAGAGTAGGTAAACTGTAGATAACTTTATCTCCGCCTTCGTCTCTTTAACCGCTTAAATATCGCTTCGTCCTCTCGATCCGCCCAGTCAGTCGATGATGTACGTTGTCTATCATAGAGATTGTGTTTTAAGGAACTGATTCGAGGCAGGGGTGTAAGATCTTTTTTCCTCTCCACAACGCTGCTAATCAGCAGAGAGGTAGCATCGGCTAGATCGTCGTACCGCTCCACGCCAAAATGCACAAGCTGGGTAATTAACTGTTCAGCACCATGATCGGGGAACAACACGATTTTGTCTCGAATGTATCTGCTGACATAGGTCAGTCGTTCTCGTTTTGATCCTTGCGGAACAATGCCCTCCACCGTGTATCCCTGCTTTTTGAGCTCCTCGACCAGTGCCCGTTGGTAGCTGACTTGCTCGATGAACAGATAATGCGCCAGGCCATCAGTTTTAAATGAATTAGATAGCCGTTGTATTTCATCTACTTGTTCCGGAAAGAGCAGTCGTTTGTTGATAGGATGCGGCAGAATGCGTAATGTAATATGTTCATTTTCATCAATGACTACCTGAGCGGATACCATGGCAGTGAAATTAGCCGCCTCACCGTCTGAGGAGGCCAGATCAATACCGGTTGCGATAAACACACGAGAGCGGAGTGGAGCCATGGGAATATCTGTGTATCGGTGAATCCATTCCGGGAATATGATTTGATTATCTTCCGGTACAATAATAAGTTCATATTCCATCATCCACGCCCGCTCATCACCCAGCTTTTTTCGCTCCCGTTCGAGCGCGAAGTGATCTGGGTATTTACCCTTCCAGAGAATAGTATTGCCGATACACACAGGAAATTGATAATACCCTCCACTCATGCCTTCGTGGAGAATGCTTCGCTTAAGGCGCATGATGAGAGAATCCTCGTGTAAAAGATTCCCAATGACAATCATCTTAGTTCTTAGTGTTCCGAGTGGCATAATATCCTTACGAAACCAGCTGTGCATCTTATTTCGCATTTCCAGGGTTCTGACTGAATCTTGATTTTCCACATCGTCAAGGATGATGAGGTCAGGGCGGTGTTGATTATGGGTAATGCCGCGGATACTTTGCTCGCGCGAGGCCACAGTGATGCGCGCGCCGTATTTCAAAAGCACGATAGATCCGGCACCCCATTGGCTGGTATCGTCTCTGAACGGTCCGAGTTCACGTTGGAGCAGGGTGTTGTTTTCAAACTGCGATCTGATGTTTGCCAGCCGTTGTTTTGCCAGTTCCTGCGTGTCACTGATGATAACCACAAACTTTTTTTGGGGATTACCCAATATTGACCAGATTGGAAAGGCGAGCGACATAATGGTGCTTTTGGCGGATCCTCTAAATGCAGAAATAACTGAAAGAAGCTCCTTTTTATTTTCAGCTATTTCAAACATTTTTTTCTGGAAAGGTGCAGTTTCAAACGTCATGAATTCATTCAGGTAGATACAGAAAAACCACTCAAAACTTTCTTTAGCAGTCGCAACACGTATACCCGGGTGTTCAAGCACTTGTTGGTAGATGTTATTTTTTTTCATGGCCGTCGTGGTTAAGGATATTTTTCAAGCTTTGTCGTTCGTCGTTTGTGAGACCGGACAGTTTGAGTGCTTCTTCGATGATCTTTTTTTGTTCATCAGTTAAGGTGTAGCTAATTTCCTGTTTGGTGGTTACTTGTAGCCGGTTGGAGAAGTCGGGATGACGAGCGCGTAGCCAGAAAAACACTGCCGATAGGTTATCATTATTGATGCCAGTTAGGAGTTTAGAGACAGAAAAATCATTGATCACGGCCGTGCCTTCTTCCAGTGCCTCGCTAACTTTGTCTGCGAATACTTTGTCCTCTTTTATCCAGCGATAGTATTGCGCTCGGCTAATGCCTGCTTTCTTGACGGCAAACTGAACAATAGGACGCTGGCGCAGTTCTTCGTAGAGAATTTGGAGTATTTTTTCTTTGTTCAACATATTCGTTTAGGTTAGTTTTTTAGCTTTTTTTCCGCTCCAAGATTCCCAGCGATGCATTATGACATGGCAGTAGGCCGGGACTTTTTCCATAGCAAAGCACCGTCGTTTCATTTTTTCTGATGCGAGTAACATACTACCCGAGCCACAGAATGGTTCGATTATAATGTCATCACGTTTGGTAAGAACTTTAATGTAGGGAATTAAAATTTGTAGCGGTTTTGTTCCAAACACTATAGACTGGCCGGAATGTTTTACGTCGTCAGTGTTGAATTTTATGAAATCAGTTGGCGTATAGATACTTCCTTTTTTGTACCCCTCCCAATGAGGTTTTCCTGAAATAGCGAACAGAGCGGTTTCGTACTCATTTTGCAGTAGTTCTTCTTCCGGCTCTTGATTAAGTGCGATATTTCCATCGGCACCAACAAGTGCGATATCGTGTTTGGAAAAAAACTTGTATTTTGCAGCAAATCCTTGCGTTCGGTTTGGCAAATGCCATACCAGCATATTTTTTACTTTCCAGTGCCTTTGCATTGCCTGCCAAATGACAGGAATGTTTTTCCAGTTCTCATAGATGATGATCGCAAAGTCTTGTTTCTGAACTTTAGCAATGCAATCCATCCATAACTCTGAAAAGTTTTCTGGCAAAGAATCAGTTTCAAGGTATTTTCTGTCCCTACGATACCCAAATCCTTCCGTTGTCTTGCCGTGTTTCTTTTTTCCTTTTAGGTAGTCGAGGATATATGGCGGGTCTGTAAAACACATATCCGCCTTTTCTCCGCCCATTAGTTTTTGGATTTGTTTTTCGTTTGTTGAGTCACCACACATCAATTTCGAATTTCCGAGCTGATAGATATCTCCCTTTTTCACCGTGACTTTGTCAATGTTGAGTTTCTTGAGCTCTTTTTCGAGATCAAAGATTTCGGGATTCTCATCAATGCCGAATGCATCATCCAGTTCTTCCGATGAAAAGCCGATGTCCTTGAGGAGCGACTCATCGAATTTAGCGAGGAGATCTAGATCCCATTCGCCCGTATTTTTGTTTAATCTGATATTGAGTTCGCGCTCTTTCTGCACATCCGGAATGTTTAGATAGACCACCGGCACCTCTTTCATTTGGAGATCTTTACAGGCATGCCATCTGAGGTGTCCTCCTATTAGAATGTTGTGTCGATTTTCTGCAGAGTTGACAAGCAGAGGATCCACGACGTTATATTTTTTTATTGACTGCTTGATTTGTTCAAGCTGGTCCTTTGACCATGTGCGAGGATTATACTCGCTTGGCTTTAGTGCGCTTAGAGGCACATACGTGATGTGAAGTTTGTCATGTGACATAGTTTTGTTCGTTACTAATTAATTTTGTACATACAAAGACACCATGAGTCGTTGGTCTCATGGTTTCCTTAAGTTTGTATGTAGGTTAATAATTAGTTATTGGAAAGCCATACATAACCACGACGAAAATTAGGGAACGATATTTCGACTAAAATACGTCCCTTGAATAATTTTCGATCGTCGTAAGTCATTTTGGGCCTTCCAAATTCGAACGGGAAGATGATGCCTATTACCCTGAAGGTTAAAGGTTATCCTCGGGTATAATTTTGGCTCATCGGCGCGCCGGGGTTGGATCCCCGGCATCAGTTAACAGATCACTAATTTGTTTAGGTACGTTTTGTATACAGTGTTAGTATAAATATAGGCACATTTACTGTAAAGGGCTAACTATAGCCAAAATTTTCAAGACTTTGTTAGACTTTTCAATACTGTTCAATACTTTTCAATAATTTTTTTAGCTTATTTAAGCTAAATATATGGATTCTGTGGTTTATCCACAGGCAAGTTATTTGTTAGACTTTTTACCTTATGAATTGCTTAAAAGATAAAATATATTACGAAGATCTATATGACCACCTCACCGTCAAGAGATGCCGAAGCGATGAAAAGCTGTTTGACAGACAAAGGCCTTATTAGAAAAAGATAAAAATATTCAGCCCGAAGAACGGAAGCGCCTTTTGGTTTATTTTCATATTTTTGTGCTTTATAAAATGCCCTATTTATGGTATAATTGGACTGTTTTAATATGTCTAATTAGCCTAAAAAAATTCAAATATGCCTACCCCAAACGAACAATTTCAAGATTTTTTTAACGCAAACGCGGAGCAGGATAATATAGCTCTGTCAAAAGCACCTGGTGCTATGTGGATGGGTAAGGGGCAAGAGAATGCATTAAAGACTTTTCACACCGCAGCGGAAACAGTACCAGCCTATCAAGATTTTTTAAAAAAACATAAGATTGACCACTCAAAGATAAAAACCTTTGAGGATTTTATTAAGGTTCCAGAGACCGATAAAGAATCTTATTTAGCAAAGTACCCTTTGGATCAATTATGTATTGCTGGTGATGTATCAAAGACAAATCTTATTTCAGCCAGCTCTGGATCTACCGGACAACCATTTTATTGGCCACGTAACTTGGAACAGGATATAAATGTTGCAAAGATTCTTGAGTTGATGTATCGCAGAAATTTTGCGATCGAAAAAAAGAACACCCTGATGGTTGTAAGTTTTGGTCTGGGTGTTTGGACGGCAGGGGTATATATGTTAACAGCCAGTCGATTTGTCGCAGCAAAAGATTATCCGCTCACAATCATGTCGCCGGGCATTGATCTAGAAGAAACGATAAAAGTATTAAAGAATGTAGCGCATTACTATGAGCAGACCATTCTCGTTGGCTTCCCAGGGTTCGTAAAAGATGTTATAGATTGTCTCGTATCCGATAAAGTTGATATATCGAAGATGAAACTGAAAGTCTTTACTGCCGGGGAGGTTTATACTGAAGAATGGCGTGATTATTTAATTACTCGTGCAGGGATGACAAATGAATATAAAGATATCACCTCGGTGCTTGCTTCTTCCGAAGGCGGACTTATAGGTATTGAAACACCATTGAGTGTATATATAAGACGTAAAAGTCACAGCGACCAAAAGATACAGAAGCATTTTTTTGGAGACGACAACCTTCCCTCAATTGTTCAGTACAATCCAATTGCGCGTTTTTATGAAGCGGTTAACCAGGATCTTGTACTCACTAGTCCCGGAGCATTACCTTTAATTCGATTTAATACCAAGGATAGAGGTGGAATTATGAGCTTTGATCAGATTCGTGAGCATTTAGTCAGTTTAGACATCTCGATGGATGATGTCGTCACTGACATTGGTGATGAGCCGTGGAGCTTGCCGTTTGTTTATGTGTTTGGTCGATCCAACCTCACAGTGACTATTTACGGCGTAAATGTATATCCAGAGAGTATTAAAGCCTTCCTGCTTTTGCCGCAATTTCATGATAAGCTCACAGGTCGTTTTAGCATGCAGTCAAACGTTGATGATGCACAGAACCAATATCTTGAGTTCTTTATCGAGTTAAGCCCGAAGTTAAAAGAGAGTGATGTCCAAGCGGATGAACTGTCCACTGCAATTACCGGCCATTTACAAACCGTTAATAGTGAGTTTAAAAGATTGAACAATTCAATCAATCGCCCGCTGGTACGAGTTCAACCCCGTCAATTTCAAGATAAAAGATATTTTTCTTCTAACAAACAAAAATTTGTAATAACAACCCCCCATGCTTGAGCAACTCATACAAGAAAATCGCCTGGTTCCAGATATTGAATCAACGAAACCAAAGCTTTTCAAAGCTGATGATGTATCGTCACGGAAAGCTTTAGTGGGTCTTCTTGAAAGCGATAAAAGCATTGAGGTTGTTGATCGCTATGAGGATATACTACGCGAACTTTTTACGATTGAGCATCCATACCTTAAGACCGATAAGGTAAAATTTAAGCGAGAATTTGAACCGTGGTGCGAAAAACAGCATGATGAAGATGGGGGATTTTCTCGTAGTGGTATTTGGGCTTATTATCCTTGGAGGAGACAATTAGTACATGTTGTCTCGGAAGATTTATACTACCGATTACGTACAGCGCGTAATCATTTATTGGTAAATCAGGATGAACAACATCTCCTTCGTGATTTTCGTGTGGGTATTATTGGTTTGAGTGTCGGTCAAGCTTCGGCATTAACCTTAACTATTTCAGGTATTAGTAAGCAATTACGATTAGCTGATCCTGACATAATTGAAGTAACAAATCTTAATCGCATTCATGCGAGCGTAGCCGATATTGGCTTACGGAAAACGGTAAAAGCAAGCCGACTTATAACTGAATTAGATCCATTTGCCGATCCTGAACTATTTTCTGAAGCAATCACAGAAAAAAATATAGAAAATTTTCTTGTTGGAAAAAATAAACTCGATGTTGTCATAGATGCTTTTGACGATGTGCGTATGAAAGTACTCTTGCGAAAAATTGCTCGCGAGCAACGAATACCTGTTATTATGGCCACGGATGTTGCGGACGGCGCGGTGGTTGAAATTGATCGATATGATAAAAATTCAGATGCAAAAATGTTTGGTGGACGTATCGACGAACACGAATTAGATAATTTGCCCACGGGAGTGGAGATTAAAGATATGGCGCAGATTGCCATGAAAATGATCGGAGTTCAAAATCCGCCCGACCGCATGATGGCGTCGATACGCGTGCTTGGTAAGGAAATTGCAGGATATCCTCAATTAGCCCTCGCCTCTTTTCTCGGCGGATCCCTTACTACTTATGTTATTAAACAAATTGCCCTGGGAAACAATAATTTGCCACCGCGAGTAGAGGTCTCGTTGAATGATTTATTCCATTAATTTATGTTTGGTTTAACTGTTACCATACTTTCTGTTATTAGCACAATTGCCCTGGCTGGCATTGTGTTTTCAAACAACAGGCGTTCGGCTCTGCATGTTTTTATGTTTTTGCTTTCACTCGGTCTAGCCGGAAGTATTGGATCAAATTATTTCACCACGTATTACACAGACAGCGCACGCGTACTGTTGTGGATACGTTGGACAATGTTTTTTGCAGCGTTAGCCATACCGAGTTGGTATTTATTTTTACGTAATTTCCCTAAACGCAGCCTCGTGATTCCCCGCAGATCGGCCATTATTGTTTCCGTATCAGCCCTTATTGTTATGCTGTTGGCGATTAGTCCGTGGATGTTTACTGGTGTCACTATAACAGATGGAAATATTTCCCCACAGCCAGGATTTGGATTACCGTTGTTCTTTTTGGCATTTATAATTTATCTTATTCTTTTAGGCAAAGAGTTTGTCCATAAATTTCGGTCATATAGGGGAATGGAGCGAGCACAATTAATCTACATACTAATTGCGACCATTGTTAGTTTCGCAATCATTATTATATTTAATGTTCTTGCGCCCTTGGTATTTCATTCTTCGACATTAGTTCCCTTAACGAATATTGCTCCTTTGCTTTTCACAATTATTGTTGCGTATGCCATTATCAAACATCGTCTGATGGACATTCGGATAATTATCAAGAAAACGACTGTATATGTGTCCAGTATTGTTTGCGTGTTACTGATCGCGCTAGCACTCTATTGGCTGGAAATTACTTTCTTTAAGGAGACGATCGGCCCGGGCGTTTGGGGTCCGATCGTACTACTGATCGGACTAATCATTCATAACCCTATAAAAAAACGATTTGAAGACATCGCGAATAAGCATTTCTTTACCAGCCTATACAACTACCAAGCCACGTTGGAACAGCTCGGAAAAAAAACTTACTTATACCATCAATCTTGCTGAAATTGTAGATTCAATCATCAAGACAATTAAAGACACCATGCAACTGGATAGGACTGGTGTGCTGCTGTACGATGAGCGTTCGTCTAACTACAAGATATACCGCACCGAGGGGTTTACGGAATCAAACGGCATTTCATTGGTTCGCAATAATTTCTTGACCAGTTATTTGGTGCAAACCAGAAAGTCGGTATTGTATCAGGAACTGGAACAACTGAAGGAAAACGGAAATGGTGACAGAGGAGAAATAGCTAAATTAAAGACCAACATGCAACGGATCGAAGCGCACATTTGTTTGCCGCTTTTGGTGAAAGATAAACTTATCGGTATCATCGTACTTGGACAAAAAGTGAGCAAAGACGCGTATACTAAGGAAGATATTCGGTTACTTGAAGCGGTTGCCTCTCAAGCCTCCATAGCTGTCGAGAATGCCCGATTGTATGATGAAATCCAGGAATTTAGCAAGACATTAGAAGCGCGTGTCGAAGAACAAACCGGAGAAATTAAAGAAAAGAATCTACGATTGCAACAACTTCTCAAGATGAAATCTGACTTTTTATCAATCGCTTCACACCAACTGCGTACCCCACTAACCGCCATACGCGGGCTTCTTGCCATGCAAGCGGAGGGTGATCTTGATAAATTATCAAAAGCAGAGCAAAAGAAAGAACAGCAGCATATGTTGGAGTCAGCTAATCGGTTATCAAATATCGTAAATGACTTGTTAGGTGCCATGGAGCTTGAAGGAGGACATCTAAACTTCCAATTCACAGAGGTTGATTTAGTAGAAATTATTAATCAAATAGCGGAGGATCTTAAACCAAACTATGATAAGAAAGGTATTACCCTAACCATAGATGTTCCCAAAGAATTTCCAGCTATTGAAGCTGAACCGAAAATGTTGCACGAAGCTTTGGAAAATATTATTGATAACGCGGAAAAATATACTAACAAAGGGGGCGTGACCGTAACATTTTCCAAGAAGAATAAACATATAATTATCGAGGTCAAAGATACCGGCATCGGCATCCCCAAAACAGACAAGCCAAGATTGTTTGAAAAGTTTTCTCGTGGTGAAAAATCTTCGTATCAACATACCGACGGATCTGGCCTTGGCCTCTTTATCGCTAAAAATGTGGTGACAGAACACCACGGAGATATTTCAGTAGAAAGCCAAGGAGAAGGAAAAGGCACGACTGTCACTATCACACTACCCGCCACACAACCACAACATAACGAAAAATAATCATATGGACTCAAAAAAAGCCAAAATTCTCCTCATCGAAGACGATCATATTTTAATAGATATGTACCGGATTAAGTTTAAAATCTCCGGGCTTAATCTCTTGATCGCAACCGGAGGGTATCAGGGTCTTGATGTGATTAAGAAAGAAAAGCCGGATTTGGTACTTCTCGATATAAAAATGGATGATCTGGATGGTTTTGAAGTATTAAAAAAAATGAAAGCCGATCCGACAGTTAAGGACATCCCAGTATTTTTACTCACCAATATGAGTGAAAAAGAAGCGTCAGAAGAAGGTAAAGAACTTGGCGCGGAGCGTTATGTGATGAAAGCCAAGCAGACACCCGATGAAATCATTGCCATCGTGACTAATAGACTCAATACAATATAATTATGCCAACAAAACCAAAAGTATTATTGATTGACGACGACCATTCGTTAATCCACATGTACACACTTAAGTTCACCATAGATGGCAGTTGTGAACTACTAACCGCTGATACGCCGGAGCGAGGACTGGAATTAGCAAAGGAAACAAAGCCTGATATTATTCTGCTTGATCTCGTCTTACCAAAGAGCGCCCAATCGTTCGGGAATCTAAATAAGGAGATTGGTTTTCACGTTTTGGAGGAACTAAAAAAGACAGAAGATACGAAAGAAATTCCTGTACTCATACTCACGAATCTTGATGAAAAGACTCAAGGAAATGTTGAGCGCGCCAAAGATTTAGGCGCGGTAGACTACTGGGTGAAAGCGCATTATCAGCCGGGAGAGGTAGTGGAGAAGGTGAAAACAATAATCAAATAAATTTTAAATAAACAAGACTACCTAGCGGTATCAGCATACCGCTTGACTTAGCCTTCATTGAATAGTAAGCTGTAGTGATTTGATCTTTGAAAATAAGAGGAAAAAGGAGAATAATCATGAAGAAAAGGTTGAAATTGTTGTTTGTGAAGTGCCTGGATATCGAGCGTCGGGATATTTATGCTTTCCGGCAGATCCCGCTGGGCTTGGCGTATCTGGTGCCGGTTGCGCGTGAGTTTTGTGAAGTCGACGTCCATGACATGCTCGTCGATGATTGTCTGATCGAAAGAATTGCGGCCGACCAGCCCGATATAATCGGATTGAGCATCTTTTCAGCTGATTATCTGGCAGTACAAGCGATTGTACCACAGATAAAAAAGGCTGCACCAGAAAGCTTGCTCATCGCCGGAGGAGCACATGCTACAGTCGAGCCAGTTGAGGTTTTGCGACTGGGTGTCGACGTGGTCGTTCGTGGTGAAGGAGAATTACCCCTCCGACTATTACTGCGTCAGATCACGGGCGGAGCGACAGATTTTACCGTCGTTCCCGGGATATCATACTTTGACGATTCCGCTCCATCGGGTTTGATCCATAATCCGATTGAGCAGGTTCAGAATCTGGATGACGTTTTTTTTCCGGAAATGGAAGCATTTGAGTTTTCAAAGTATACACAGTATCCTTTAATGACTTCACGCGGCTGTCCATTCAGCTGTAAGTTTTGCGCTTCCAAGACGATCTGGGGTAAGTGTGCTCGTTTTCACTCCGCTGAACGTATGTTCAAGGAAATCGATCGTGCGGTCAACCAGTTTGGCTACAAGCGATTGGTGTTTGTTGATGATACGTTTACGCTAAACCATAAACGCCTCAAACAACTCTGCGCCATGATTAGCGATGCCAATTTCGGCATACGCTGGTCGGTTAATTCACGCGTGGACACCATCAACGATGAAGCTGCCTTTTTCATGGCTCGTGCCGGCTGTGATGTTGTTTCCTTTGGTATTGAAACGGGATCACCCGAAATCCAACAGGCGATTGATAAGCATACCACCTTACGCCAAATGAAACGCGCGGTGGAGGCGTGCAGAAACCATGGGATCCGTGTCAAAACCGGCTGGATGATTGGTTTGCCAGGATCATACGAGGAGCAGATGAAATCGCTGGATGTCATGCTGGCTCTGCAGCCTGATGAAATAACCATCCACCATTTCATTCCCATGCCCGGGACACCATACTGGAACCATCCGGAGCAATACGGCATCAGCTTCAACAAAGATCGCTTGTTAGCGTCATTTTCTTTGGACGCTTTGCCGCGGCAGATTGGTTTGAACTTTCGGTATTTGAGCCATGAGGAAATAGAACGGATCATCGACACGTTTATCCTTAGGCTACAGGAAGCGGGTTATAAGCGTCCCGGAGAATTGTCCACGTACGATAAAACCAGCAAAGTGGTTAATACGTATAAAGACAGGGGGCGACTGCCAGTATTACCTGAAGGCAATCAAGGAAATCAGACGGAGGCTTAAATGGGAAAATCACTTCTAGTGGCGATTGAAGGATTGGACAACTCCGGCAAGTCAACGCAATGTGTGCAGATTGCCGAGGCGTTCAGGAACCGTGGTGTGAACGTATTACGAAACGAATCATCGTCACAGCGGATTCATCAAGTATTAGTTGACGCTTTCAAAAAACTAGGTTTTGATCCGGCACGGCAGACATTATTGTTTGCCTCCGAGCTGCTTGAGTTTTTTGAAGCCAAGGCTTTTACGGCGCTGGAGATGACTAACACTGTGGTGATATGCGATCGATATGTATATTCCATTGAGTCGTACGGAGTTGCGCAAGGATTGTCGAACGGATGGATAAGAGCCGTGACATCGATATTCCCTAATCCGGATATGACTTTCTATCTTGATATACCCGTCGAGGAATACGAGCGCCGCATTGCGGATAATGTCAGCCGTCAATCACCTCATCCGACTGCCGTATTGCACAAAGTCCGCCAGCACTATCTGGCGCTTGCTCAAGAATATGGCTTTACCGTGATTGATGGTCAACAGCCGATTACAGTTATTTCCGAGGAAATACTCAAAGAGATTAACCGTCGGTTAATGCTCTAACTGAGGGTACAGTTCTTTGAGAATTATTCCCATTGGATATTCATACAGTTTGGAGATCGTTTCCCAGCGGTAGTCGTCATGTTCGGCATTAAGCTTTACGCTGGTTGTATTGGCCAGGCAGGAATAGACCAAAATCACCAGCTTTCCTTTTCGAAAATCGCTCACGATTAAACCAAAGGGGTCCTTGATGATGCATTGGCTATCATCTAATCCTGTTTCTTCAAGGACCTCTCTCTTTAACGCGGTGCGAGGATTTTCACCGGGCTCAATCGCGCCACCCGGAATATCCCACAGTTCGGAATCTTCCTTGTCAGACGCTGATCTATGCAGGATAAGCAATCTATCCTGACGATAGATGAGCGTCCGTACCCCATGTATTTTATAAAACATAAATGTATTATTAAGTATATTAGAAAGTAACATTAAAATCAAACAAAAACAGACCTTTACAATATAAGGAGAAGTGTCATGAATGTCATCTGGAATCTCACTCGATTTTGTCCGTGGGCATGTCGATTTTGTTGCATGAACGCGTTTTATTGCGCGAATGCCGCAGGTCCAAAGTCCAAGGAGCATCAAACCATTAAACGCAAGGAATTGTCGTTTGATGAAAAAATTGTTGTCGTCAGGCAGTTTGCCGAAACTGATTTCTCAGTCGATTTTTCCGGTGGGGATCCGCTATTTTTTCCCGAGGATTTGCATGTTGTGAGAGAGGCGACGAAGTTGCTTCCCAAAGAGCGGATCAGCGTCAGCACGACGGGTATAGAATTTGGTATGGAAAAAGTGAAGTTGCTGCAGAATGTTGATTTGGCGGAATTTACGCTTGACACGCTTCCGGAAATGGAAAACCCGTGGCGTCCATCAGGATTTCATGCCAGTTCACTTACTGCACTGGAACTATGCTCATGTCATAGCGTAGCGACGCAGGCGGTGACAACTCTGTACCCGTTAACAATGACCGAAGAAAACCTGACTCGCGTGTATGAGAAATTGTGCGAAATTGGAGTGACGAGTTGGGAATTGCTTCGATTCTATCCGGTCGGCCGTGCCTACAACCAGCCGCACCTTGAACCGTCTATTGACGACTATCTGCGCGTGATGGATTTTGTTCGCGGTTTTCAAGGAAGTACGCGAATCATGTTTCAACATTCTTTGCGGATGCTGGAAGAAAACGAAAGCTGCATGGCCGGTAACAGGACGCTTGGCATTCTGCCCGACGGTCAGGTAGTCGCCTGTGCTTGGGCCCTCGATGGGCGTGCGCAACCCGCACATGAATATATATCGCTTGGTAATGTGCTAACTAAACACATTGCTGAGATTGCCGTCGTTGCTGCGAAGAAGGATGCTTTCCGTTTGGGTGCACATGGTCACCGTTGCGCGCATTGTGGTCTTCGTTCAAAATGAAAGGAGAGCCTATGAACATACGTGAAATACAATGCAAGTCGTTGCTCACGCGCAGTAATCTGCCAAAAGTCGATTACTGTATCAATCCGTACGTCGGATGTTTGCATAGTTGCGTGTACTGCTACGCGCGATTCATGAAACGGTTTACTAAACATTCAGAACCATGGGGTCGCTTTCTAGACGTAAAGGTAAACGCACCGGAAATTCTCGAACGGGAATTGCGTCGGAATCCGAGAAAAGGCACGGTATTGCTCGGTAGCGTCACTGACGCCTACCAGCCAGTAGAGCGCAACTATCGTCTGACTCGCGAGATTCTGGAACTGTTAGCGAGATTTGATTTTCCGATTTCAGTGCTGACAAAGTCGGCATTGGTCACTCGGGATATCGACGTGTTCCGGCAATTCAGCAAATGTGAGGTGGGACTCACTATCACTACTTTGAATCCAGACATTGCCCGTGATTTTGAGCCCTGCTCTTCTATGCCCAATGAACGTTTGGCAGCATTGCAGAAATTGCACACCGCGGGAATACGCACGTATGCATTTATCGGTCCGATTTTTCCAGGGTTAACTGAGATTGATCGGATTGTGTCTGAACTTGCTCATTCGGTTGATTACGTCATGGCAGAATCACTGAATCTCAAAGCTGGAGATCGTGTCAAAATGCTTAAAATCATTTCTAGAAAGCACCCCAAATTATTGGGTTTGTATCAGAAAAGATTTAGAAGGCAGTATTGGAACGACATCGAGCAGCAGTTCCGTGAGACTTGTAAACGTCATGGTGTTGCGGTAGAAGGATTCTTTGCTCATGGTACCTAAAAGCCACTCATCAATAACTGGTGAGTGGCTTCTTTTTTTGGTATACTTACCTTAAATATGAATCATAATAAAGTACAATTAAGAGATTTTTTAGTCATTGCCAAAAAAGCAACCTACGCCACATCCGGCGAGGGCGGGGAACGGCGGTTATCCGATGGCACTAAGGAATTTGTTTTTAAAAAAGGATTATATATTTACCGTGACCGTTATTTCGGTTCCAATCCATTTATCGGTCAGGAGATAATTTTTTATAATAAAAAAACTATATGGGGCATGAATTATTATGGAGGGGTTATTAACAAAACATTTGATTCTCATGAGGTGTATTCCTTTTTAAAAAAGGCATTACAAAAAGTAACGAAACAGAAGCCTTATCGTGGCTCAAGAACATTTGTGTCTGGCCAATGGAAGTACGCCTGTGTGGTTAAAGGATCGATTAATGATTTTTCCGGGTATGAAGCAATCTCTTGGCGGGAGAAAAAGGTATACAAGTTGCTTTTTCACGGGGGAGATATTAAATAAATTTTATGAACAAAACCCCAAGAGATTTTTATCAGATTTCCCTTAAATTAATTTTAAAGAATAGTAAAGGCGAGGTGCTTTTGATGAAAGCCCAGGACAAAGATACTTACGCCGGTTTTTATGATCTGCCCGGCGGTCGGATCAACGTCGACGAATTTGAAGTCCTATTGCCGGATATTTTACGGCGAGAGGTGCGGGAAGAGATTGGAGATGTTAAATACGATCTCAATCCTCGTCCCGTGGCCGTTGCTCGCCATTTAATACCTGCCAGTATCTCAGTGCATAAACGTGATGTCCATGTCTTGTATTTATTGTATGAGGGGTTATACAAAAACGGCGAAGTTACCGTTAGTCGAGAACATACCGGTTTTATATGGGTTAATCCGTATGATGTTAAACTAGAGCAATATCTTAAGTCTGGAAACTTGGAGGGTATGCGGATGCATCTGAATCAATAAAGTGCGGGTGAGTTTATTATTAAATAAGCCAAGTAAGCATGATTTTATTATTTATCGTCCGCCACGGCGAGACAGATTACAATATACAAGGTCGGTATTTGGGCAGAACGGATATTCCCTTGAATTCATCTGGTGTACGTCAGGCTGAAGAGTTAGTTATAGAAGTCAGGGATCTGCCAATTGACGTGGTAATATCCTCGCCATTGAAGCGTACTATGGAAATGGCGCGAATTATCGCGCCTGGTAGGGAAATAATCAAGGACGACCATTTTATTGAACGTTCTATTGGCGTTTATGAGGGGCTGACTAAACAGGAAGCAAAAAGTAAGTATCCTGATCTCTATAGCAGAAATATCACTAGAAGCTTCAATGAAGCACCGTCCCAAGGCGAAACAATTAAGCAAGTTCAGGAACGAGTTTTTAAAGGCCTTAATGATCTGAAGAAAAAATACCAAGGCAAAACTATTTTATTAGTTACGCATGCTTTTATCGCCAAGGTGGTTAACAAATATTTTCATCCTGATCTATCTGAAGAGGATTTTTTTAAATTTGTATTACCGTTGGCCGGCATAGTGAAGTATGAGATAGGCTAGTTGTGTCCAATTATTTCAATAGACGACATTACGCTGAAGTAAGCCAAATGAGTCAAATATTGATCTGTACCCCGAAAAATGGACACAACGTGTCTCTTTTTTATAACCTTAATTA
>CAYPXF010000014.1:0-33963 GCA_964415025.1 uncultured Gammaproteobacteria bacterium
TTGTTTTATGCCAATGGATGGCAGTAAAGTGTACCCCATGTACCTGGCGGGTTCTAATTCTTATTGACATAGGCACAAAAATATGCTACAATATAATCATAAATAAAAATAATAAAATTATTTCATAACCAGTGCTTTACCTCAACCCAAAGCTTAGTGAAAATAATCGTTTGGCTAAATCATTTACCGCGGCCGTGCGTCAGCTGACGTAGCGGTTTTGTAATTAAAACATATATGCCAGATATTGATTCAATTTTCAAACAAGCCGTTGAACGCCAAGCTTCTGATATTCATCTGACCGTCGGACATTCTCCCATTTTCCGCATAGACGGTGATTTGGTCAACATGGATAACGCCAAAAGGCTGACCCCAAAAGACCTTGAAGCGCTCATCTTCGGTATTACTACTGAAAAACAGAAAAACACACTACTACAGGAACGAGGCCTGGATATGTCATATGAAATTGAGGACGTCTCTCGTTTCCGTGTCAACTGCTTTTGGGAGCGTGACAACCTCTGCCTGGCTGCCCGTATCATTGCCGCCACCATACCCTCCCTCGAAGACCTGCTCATGCCAAAAGTTGTTTTTGATTTTATGCGTTTAAAACAAGGTTTGGTGCTGGTCACCGGCCCGACCGGCTGCGGCAAATCAACATCGCTTGCGGCTATGATCAACCTCGTCAATCAGGAACGCCGGGCCCATGTCGTCACCCTGGAAGACCCGATTGAATTTGTCTACCCGGCAGACTCGGGCAAAAGTTTGATCGTCCAGCGACAGCATGGCACGGATATGTTAAGCTTTAATAAAGCATTGAAGCACGTGCTGCGCCAGGATCCTAATGTAATTCTGGTAGGCGAGATGCGCGATCTCGAAACTATCGCGGCGACTATTACCCTAGCTGAAACTGGTCATCTCGTATTAGCTACGTTACACACACATAATGCCGCGCAAACTGTGGACCGTATCATAGACGTATTTCCGCCGTACCAGCAATCGCAAGTGCGTTTACAATTATCCTTGTTCCTTAAAGGCATTATCTCCCAGCAACTCCTGCAAAAGATAAACGGCGGACGAATAGCATCACGCGAAATACTCGTCAATACTCCGGCAGTTGCCAACCTGATACGGGAAAACAAAATCCCCCAGATAAAAACAGTCATCCAAACTAGCGCTGATGAAGGCATGGTCACTATGGACCAGGATCTAAAACGCTTATACGAAGACGGCTACATTACCAAGGAAATGGCCCAGAGTTACATGGTCACGCCGACCCTGCTGAACTAAAGCGGCAGTAAATCTTTTCAGGGCGGGGATACTTGTGTTTCCCGTCATGTTATGGTACGCTGTACAATCATTATCCCTGCGGCTGTAGCTCAATTGGATAGAGCGTGTGGCTTCGGACCACAAGGTTGAGGGTTCGAGTCCTTCCAGCCGCACCATTATATATTGGGACGATAAGCTCAATCTTGCCCCGCCCCTTCTGATCCGGGTCCGTAGCTCAGATGGTTAGAGCGCTTCGTTTACACCGAAGAGGTCATAGGTTCGAATCCTTTCGGACCCACCAGAAGGGGCCGGGCGAAGTTAGCCCGCCCGCCACGCTTCGCGTAAGCGATGCGGGCGGGAGCGCTTCGTTTATTCCGCCTCGATGGCGGAATCCCGCGACACTGCCCGTCTTAATAAAGAATAAGGAGCGGGACACCGAGAAGGTCATAGAGCCTGTCCCGAGCGAAGTCGCGGACTTCGAATTCTACATCGTCCACCAGACTCTCTTAATTACTTATTACGCGTTACTAATTACTTTTATTTACTATGCGGTACGTCGTCGGCATAATTATTATCGGTATCGGCTTTCTGGTCACCTGGAAAGCAGAATGGCTGGTCAATAACCTCGGCCGCATTCCCTGGGCAGAGCAACATTTGGGAACCGAGGGAGGCACCCGTATGTTTTATAAGCTACTCGGCATCTTGATTATTATCTTAACCTTCCTGTACATGGGCGGCATACTAGAATCCATACTGCGTGGTATTTTTAGCTCGTCAGTCGAAACGCTCGATCAATAATTATGGCCTGATCATCTCCTAGGAGCCCTTAGCTCATTTGGTAGAGGTTTATTAACAAGAAAAATATTGGAGCATCGAGGTCCGAGACTCTCAATGTGAGTCCCGAGACTCCATCAGGGATGCTCGATCGTCTCCTGGGGGCCCTTAGCTCATTTGGTAGAGCGCCGCGTTTGCAACGCGGAGGTGACCGGTTCAAGCCCGGTAGGGTCCATAGGAGACGATCGGCACAACGAGGAGGTCAGCGGTTCGCCTGCCCCGCGATTTCGAACATAGTGAGAAATTTTGCGGGGAATCCCTGCCTGCCGGCAGGCAGGGGCTCGGGTCCACCATTCGACTTGCCACATTCTGTAGCTCGCTCATGGTTATGTTCACAAAAATAATCTACCAAGATTGACGTAATGCGGTAAATCAAATGGTGTGCTAAGTGTGCCGAAGGATACCAAAAAACTCCCTATATAACCGGGGAGTTTTTTGAATATCTTATTTTTCGAGTAATGTTTGAATACCCGGCCTTTGGAGAATTTCGTCATACCATGGCTGTGATTCTTCGGCCTGCCCCAGTCCGACATCATGTAAATGTGCTCCTATAGTATATTTAACATCATCTAAAACACGCTGCATATTTCTGGGGTTGTTAATTTTATCTGTATAATTATCATGCAATTCCTGTAATAATGCTTCTACTTCTGCGCCAACATGGTTCAGCTCTGTATCAAATGATTTTTCATTCAGCTGCTGTAGTCGGTCTTCATTTGATTGTAAAGTTTTGAGCGCTTCTGAATTGATTATTTCATCCAAGGCCTTGCGATAATCTCCTTTGCCCCAGCCTTTTTGTTGATCCGCTAGCGCTGACATTCTCTGGGCATACTCATGCCCTGATTCTGAATTTTCAATACGTAATTCATCACTGGCTGCTGACTGCTTTTTTTTCTTAAAATGCTGATTGACGCTCTGTCGCACTGCTTCCAGGAGACTAGATCTGTTATGCCGGATGGTATTATACTTGAGATTTTCCTGCTCAAATTGAGCTCTGTAGATTAACCGCTGTAACTCAACAACATGCTTAGCTGTTTCATTAATTTGTTGTTTATAGTTTTCTTTTATTTCCTGCACAAGCTGTTGGTCGGCTTGGTGCTCCTGGTTACTCTTTATTTCAGATTTAACTTTATCTGTCAGACCGGCTCTCTGGCCGAGCTCCTTTTTTATATACGGGTTACCAGCTAATGCATCAATAGAATCTTCCAGTGCATCAGCACTCTCCTGCAGATTAATAACTGCATCATTAGCCCGGATAAGCTGATCATGTCGTTCTTCCTCGTCGACCCCGGGCATGTTTTTTTGATTTTGTAAAAATTGTGCCTTTTCGACGCACTCTTTGATTTGCGGACCAAGCTCAGTGCGTTCTTTGATTAGTTGTTCCGTCAAATCCGCCTGCTGATTAATTGTTTCATCAAAATTTATTTTAATGGATTCTGCTTTTGCTCTTAAATCTCCTGTTTTTTCCAACAAATCACCAGCCTGCTCTTCAGCTTCGATCAGTTGTTCCAACAAATCCGCCTGCTGATTAATTGTTTCCTTAATGGATTCTGCTTTGTTTCTTAAATCTCTTGTTTTTTTCAACAAATCACCAGCCTGCTCTTCAACTTCTTTAGCTGTATGCTCAGCCGTTGCTGTTTGTTCTGGATTTATGTCTGAGCCTTGTTCTAAATTCATATAATTATAGTTCAATTGTGAACAGCCCTGCGGCAGAGACCGCAGGGTGTTGAAAAATAATAAACACTCTATAATAACCTAATATATTTTCAGGTCAATGGCAATCGCTAATCAACCCTG
This sequence comes from uncultured Gammaproteobacteria bacterium, assembly GCA_964415025.1. Lineage (GTDB taxonomy): Bacteria > Patescibacteriota > Patescibacteriia > UBA10025 > JAHIVO01 > CAYPXF01. The sequence goes on from CAYPXF010000014.1 coordinate 3,895, forward strand.
GTAATCATGGAAAAGTCGCTGCCATGGACTGGCATGCCGTCCTTAAACACGCGGAACAGGTTTAAATACAATCCAACTGATTGGGGAGGATGGATGCGGAGCACAAACGTACCGGTCTGCCCTGGCGCCACGCTCCGTTCATTCAGATGAGCCGCCATGCGAATATCATCCCAACTGCTGTCAGTAAACCGGCTGACCGCACCGCCGAGGTCGAGCACCTGCAGTCCAAAGCTCCGGTTCCAGGTACTGATGCCGGTATTTTTAAACGTAAAGGTGGTGATAGGCCGCCAGGCCTGCAATACGGCCGGTGGCATGGAAAATTCCACCAGCTCTGCCTGATGCGGAGAATCAACGCGCGTTACTGAACGGTCATCAATCTGGACAAGTCCGTCAATGCCGCCGAGGCGGTATATATTTAAAAATTGTCCTGGTTCTGACGGGCTGCGGAAGGTAAAGAAAAACGTAGCTAATCCGTCAGGTGCTACAGATGATTCGCTAAAGTCAAAGCCGCCGTGCTGTTCTGGCCAGCCCGAATCATAGTACCGACTAATACCGTCACCCAGGTCATAGATATAGAGCTTCACGTCTCCGCGCTGCCAGGCGGCGATACCGCGGTTACGGAACTGCACCTGGACGGTTTCCCGTGCCCCTGTGAAGGTAGCAGGGGATATGTTTTGGTTATCCAAATCAGCCGCATACTCAAATCCAGTCACCTGCGCAGTGACAGAAAATGTACTATTAGTAATAGTGCTCCCATTAAATGACAAGGAAAATCGTTCCGTTACCTCGAGCTGATCCGACGGGCCGGTAATCGTCAGCACAAAACGGCCGATAGCGCCTGGGGCCACGTTTGGCGTGACTAATCGCGCGGTCGGCTGGCTGTCACTACTGGCCATGTGCAGTAATTGCGTGCCATCCAGGGCCAAGACAGAGGGACCGTCCTGGTCATAACTGCGCCAGGCCACATTGCCGTCATTGCGGAATTCGACCCAGACGTCAGTTGATTGGCCCTTGGTCACCTGGACTGGTTGTTCGCTTTGGTTGATCAGCGTGGCCTTGACGACTGGCGTGACGGTGCCACTACTACTGGCAAACAGGGCCTGGGCATTAGTGCGAATACTGGCAATCACCGCATCGAGATTTTTTCCCGGACAGTCAGTGCAGTCCAAATCACCGTGGCCGACGACATTGGGATAGACGGCGTCGACTAAATAACCTTCGCCGTCCGGCGGTATGCCAAATTCCACACCCAGCTGGGCAATAAGGTTAGTTAATGCGTTTTTTACCTTAGTATTCGGCGATAGATCTGATTCATAATCGCCCAGTACGGCAATGCCGATTGTGCCTGGATTAAAGCTGGCCTCGTTGTCAGACCCCCCAAACCGCTGGGCAGCACAGTGGGCATCGCGGTATACATGGGCGCCAACTACACCATCGCCGCCGGCCCGGCCTTCATATACATTACCCTGCTGGTCAATAATATAATTATAACCAATATCTCCCCAGCCAAGCACTTTGGCATGCCAATAATATACGCCCCGGATGGCTGCTTGCGGATCAGATCCCCCGTCACTGCCGGCAGTGTGGTGAATCACAAACGCCTGCGGCTGGCTGTATTCTGGCGACCAAATTTCTTCGCCGTTTTTATAACGCCAGTCTTCATTAGCCGACCAGTCGGCACGAGAAATTATTGAAACTGTTTCTGACGCACTGGCTGTACCGAAAAGCCACTTAAAAATGTCAAAATCATTGGCACTATCCTGCTCTGGTCCGAGATAGATTAAGCGGGCTGTAGATATGCCGGCTGCATTGGTCAGGCGGTATTGCGCCTGTACGCCGTGGTTAGCAATAACCGGCTCGGTCATATAGTGCCAACCGTCCTTAACCATAACATGGTCTGTTTCCGGAACATACCACCTGGTCCAGCCAGAATCCTTTTCGTAAATCCGCAATAAAATTTCTGGCGTACCACGACCCTGCCAGGCTAAACCAAATATTGTGCTGGGAAAGTCAGTCGTAATAACAGGCGAGATAAATTCAGTGCTAGTAATAGCATGTGTGGTTTGCTCCTGGATTATGACGGTCGTTTCCCCAGCCATAGTACGTACTGAAAAAAGATAAACCAGCGTCAACACTACCGCGGTGACACTAAAAAATGTGATCTTATGAGAGCCGTTTGGCATGATAATTTGTATATTGGTTTTTTGTTTTTTTAGAGGTTTTAAGCGCTCTATTAATAGCGCTGTTTGCCTCTTTTGCCCTATTATTATAGCGCATTTTTAGCTTTTTGTAAAGGTGTCTTAACTGTCTCCTGATCAAGTGAAACACAACAATAATAAAACAAAAATAATGGACTAGAGGAGGTAAATATGTCCTTTCCCAGAATTTTAGTGTTTGTGTCAGGCGATAAAAAGGGCGGAGTTCTGGATTCCAGGAACTGGTAGAAAACAGACGCACCGGCATACTGCAGGCGGATATTGCCGCAGTTATTTTTAACCACCGAGAAGGTGGCGTGTACCAGCGCGCTGAACGACTCGGCATTCCATTTGTCTTCATGTCAAAACCGTATACTGCCGCCCGTTACCAAACAAGCATCGATCATTTTTGGCCCGATCTTGTTTGTTTGTCCGGTTAGCTCAAACGTGTTCCGGCTGAATGCATCGGCGATATCCCGATCATCAATATCCATCCGGCGCCGCTGCCTGTATTCGGCGGAAAAGGGATGTACGGCCATCACGCGCACCAGGCAGTAATCGACGCATTTCAGCGCGGGGATCTGACACGTTCGGCAGTTAGCATGCACTTTGTCAACGAAGCGTATAATGGCGGATAAGTATTTTTCGAATACCCCGCGCTCATACGTCCGGATGATACCGCGGAAACGCTGGCTGCCCGGACCAATACAATAGAACACATCTGGCAGTTATATATCACCAATTTGGTGGCCCATGGTAATATCCGCCTGACCAATGGCCAGCTCATCGTGCCAGAAAATTATTCGTTTTTACCTAAGCGCTAACTAGCAAGCCTTGTCCTCGGACAAGACTTTTTCATCTATAAAGTATTTATGGCGGATAATGACAAGCAACAACCCAACCAATATCCACCACTGGACTGCTAAATCATTTTTAAAATACGGCGTATCCAGCATGCCGTGCACCAGCAAGGCAATCATGGCCGCGAATAATCCGACCACGTACGGATTACGCCGGAGATAATTACTGCCGGCCGTAAAAAACTTGACCACCAACCACATAAACAAGGTCAATCCGGCCAGTCCCATCTCGATCCACAATGTCAGGATGAGCTGGTCAGGATTAGGAAAAAACTCGGTATGTGATGCCTCCTTATAATCCTCGTATACCACCGGAAAGCTGGCCAGGCCAGTGCCGGCCACCGGATTGTCTTCAATAATACGCCAGGCACCCTGCCACATGACGAGCCGCACGTCAGTCGAGACGTCGCTGGCCTGGAATACGCCAATAATATTAGTTCGCACCGGAGCAATCAAAAAAGCAACAATAACCAAACCGGCCAGCCCCAACCAAATCCATTTTTTCCAGACCGAGAAAAAGCTGATAAAGATAAGTGCCACCAGCACGCCAAGCATAGCTCCACGTGAAACAGATAAGATCAGTCCCAGCGCGCCAAACCCGATTACCCCGATCATCCACATCTGAGCGAGCCGCTGGTTTGCCGCGCCTGACGGAGAGCCTGCCTGCACCGGCCGACGTGTCAGGAATAAACCTAAAAACAAGGCAAGTAATGGACCAACAAATTTACCGACCGCGGTCGGAAACGGGAACATGGCCGTCGCCCGCGGCGGCACCTCGTCGCCATAGTGCGCCGGGATTCCGGCAATGCCCAGATACTGCAACATAGCACCAAAGCCAATTAACACGACTAACGCGCCCAGCGCCCAGAGTACAGCGCGAACTTGTTTTGGTGTTTTGATAATATTCACGAATACGATAAAAAACAGTACTGGTTCGATAATGTACGCTTTCCATAAACCCAGCGCCGAACGGATGTCAGGCGAAATTATCACCGCCACAACGCCAGCTAACACCCACAGCAGCAAAAGCCACCGCCACGGCACATATGCCGGACACGTCCGCTGGCGCAGACCCTGCGGCACTGTCCGTACGGCAAATACGCCAATGACTGTCAGCAGCATTATTTCTAATACGGTCATCGGTACAAGCCCTAATTCAAACCGCAACAAATACGCTGGTAGAGCCGCGACGGTAATCACAATTGCCCAATCCAAACGCCGCCACGTCAGGTAGATGAATACCATGATAAAAATACTGATGAAAATCCATTCAATCATATTTATATTGTATCATACAATCAAAAACAGCCCTATGCGGGCTGATGACTGTAACGGCAATTACTGGCAGCTGTGCTGAAGCGTGCGCAGCAGTTCGGCATATGACCGGCCAGTCCATGTATCCAGCTCGTTAAAGGTGGCTGACCGTCGGCATTCAGACAAATACAGCTCATTTATCCGGCTTGGCGTCATGTCTGTTTCAGCGTAAAACAACGCTTCGCTCACCGGTTCGCCGGCCAGGGATGTTTCAATTACTCCAGCTTGCGCACCGTTGCGTTCAGCCGCGATACCTAACACGCGGGGGTGGGGGGCATGAGCAGCTGCTGAAGTTTTTTGGCTCACTACGGCATACTGCCATAAAAAAGCCATGCCGGCCGCACTGACCAGAACAATGCTAATAATCCTGAAAGTGATATCTAGTTTTTCATAACGCATAAATATACTGTACTGTTTTATGAGGGATTGTCAAGCGATTGTAATCGTTTGAAAATAATATTCTGCACCGCGATCATCAGACCGATCACAAACCAGACATGAATAATATACAGCGTGGAAAACGTCATATACTGCGCTAAAATTCCGAGGAATCCTCCGAGCAGGGCGACCATGATAGCGCGCAAATACCCATCCTGGGTATGCGCAATCGCCTTGACTGAACGGATCACCAGCAGGCCCAGCATCAGCAAGAAAATTAACAAGCCAATAATCCCATTTTCTGCCAAAATCTCAATATACTCATTATTAACAATCCGCCAGCCGTCCTCGGGTATATAGCTCGGATGCGGCGCCATAAACGGTCCAAATCCACCTGGGCCAATGCCAGTCAGCGGATATTCGCGCCAGGCAACGACCGCCTGCTCAAACGTATAAATACGCTCGCTGTATGAAGCGCCGTAAAAAATATTACTGACGTGTTCCTGAAACTTCTCCTTAGTCAAAAATCCTTCGCCTGTACCGAGCGCCGCACTGGCTACCCATAACACAACTACTATGCCGATAATAAAGGCGAGCATATTTCGGAAGATCAACAGCCGGCGCAGGTAAAACAGGCCGATCACTGCCAGGGTAACAAATAGCGCCACGTAGCCACCGCGTGATACTGTCAAAATCAGATTAACCATGCCCAGCGCAAACAGCGTCACCAACCATCCAGACTTAACAATATTCTTTCTGGATAAAAATAGAGCAAATAATACACTGATGGGTAGTAATAAATAGTTGGCAAAATAGAGTGGCTCGTAGGCTGTCGACTGCACGCGCGTAAACCCGAGTACGTCTTTTGTATAGAGGTCGCGTAATCCCGTCACCTCGGTTGGCAGTCCGGTCATGTCCCCGAAAAACTGAAACAGTCCAAATCCGGCCACCAGGATAAAGCTCACCAACAGCACTAATACGATTTTTTGGACGTGTTCTTTTTTGGTAACAATATTGGGCACCAGCCAGGCGAGCAGTACAGTAAAAATAATATAGGCGAGTACAGTCACCGAGCGCTGGAAATTGAGCGAATGCGGCAAGCCAATGAAATTAATCGCGATAAAAACAGCCAGCAGCGGCAGTAACGGATTGTGCGCATAGCTATAATCTCGCTGAAAAATTTTTCTAACCAACCACGCCACTATGGTGATAATAAGTACTCCCTGGGTAATACGGATCGTGGTTGTGCCAAATTCGTACGCCCCGATCCGCTCCAGCGGCAGGGCAAAGGCAATGATAAGGATGCCAATGACCGGCGCCCGGACAATAAAAGCAACGACAAGTAAAACAAGCGCCGCCCCCAGACCGACAAACCACTCAATATACGCAGTAAGAAAGCTTAAGCCCACCGCAGCTATAACCAGCATAATAAGGATGCTATTACGCTGCTTGGGTGTTAATGCGTTGGCAGTTTTTTCTAATACCATATTATGCGGTCAATACCTGATAAAAATCTTCAATCATGCGCTCCAGACTAAAGCGTGTTTCAACTTTTTCGCGCGCTGCCAGTACCATTTCCCGCGCCTGATCCCGATTATTATAAAGGTAAATCAGCTGGTCAGCAATGCTCTGACTATTGCCTGGGGTTGCCAGCATACCGGTTTGTTTATGGCTGATAATTTCTGGAATGCCCCCCAAATCAGAGCCAACCACTGGCACGCCGCTGGCCATGGCCTCAACCAAGGTAATGCCAAACGACTCTCGTTTCACTGATGGCAGTACATACACGTCGAAGTAATGATACCAGCGCTCAATACGCCGCTGGTGACCCACCCACTGCATAATTTCTTTGAGATTGAGTCGGTCAGCCAACCAGGCCAATTTGCGCCTTTCACTGCCCTCACCGACTATAATCAGACGAATCGTAGGGATATACTCCCGGACGATTTTCGCTGCCTGGATTAGAAACTCGATGCCTTTTTCTGATTCGATCCTGGCAACACAGCCGACATTAAACCGGGCGGTTTTTTGCCAGCGGAATGGCTTGAGCTGGAACTGGCTTGTGTCAATCCCGTTATAAATTACCGTGATCTTATCTGACGGGACGCGGATATCAATGATAAGCTGCTCACGGATAACCTGTGAAATAGCCACAATAGTGCTCAAACGCGCATACCAGCGATACAGCAGCCGCAACGGATTTTTATCCAGCCAGCGATCGAACGTCACATGCTCGACCCAGACTACTCGCATACCGAGTAATCGAGCTGGCAGGGTGATTAATATTTTTTCAGTAAGCGACAAACAATACAACACGCGCACTTTTTTCCAGAAACGATAGTACAGTACGGTAAGCAGTAGGTTCAGGCCGGCAAACGGTGCGAGCAAAGGCCATAGCAGCACTGCCAGCTTCGTTACTGGCTCGGGCCCTGCCCAGGCACGCCGTACTGGCCAATTCTTTTTTTTAAACTCGCGCTGGAGCACGCGGCACGAAGTAGCCAAATAAAAAACAAAACCGCGCTGCTGCAGTCCGGCAACAAGTGATAGCGTATGCTGTTCGCCGCCCCCAAAAAGCGAAGAGTGGGGAAATTTCAGAATTAAAACATGATTGCGCATAATTATTTCATTATACTACGCTTCTCGATAAGTGAAAAACATTAGCGCAAACGTAAAACTTCCTGCAGCGTATCCTTGGTTATGCCGCGAACCGCAATTAATACAGCTCCGTATACTGCTACTGCTATAATCAATTGGACTATAACATGCAAACCGGCCGTAAGCCACAGCGCCGCCCCCATACTGGCTGTTGCCAGCAACGCGCGGGCAAATACCTTGCCAGAAAGCCGCGTCCGGCTGTAGCGGAGCACGATCCAGCCGGCAGTTATCGTGATCAACAATTCGGACACGATTGTCATGCTGGCCGCGCCAAAATATGAATACCGGGGGATAAAAATAAGATAGCCGGTCAGCGAAACAATAGAAACTCCCAGATACAGCCACATCATGGTCTTTTGCTTATTAATAGCTACCACCGTATTGCCGAATAAATTACCGATAAAGATAGTGGCTGTAGCAATAATCAACAGCCGGAGCACAGCTGCCGAATCTGTAAAATCAGGCGCAACTAAATCCATGACCGGCTGGGCAATAAACATGGTACCTACTGCTAGCGGCAGGGCGATCATAGCCATGGCATCAAACGATTTTTGCAGCACGCGCCGGAAGCGCTCTGTATCAGCCGCGGCCCAGGCGGTAGCCAAGAGCGGCAGGACCAGCCCGGCAAACATAGCCGGCACAGTGGTAAGTACTTCCAATACTTTATAAGCGGCGCCGTAAATACCGACTGCGCTGGCGGATTTATATAGCGATAATATTATTGTGTCTGCCTTAAAATAGACAAGGTTAAACGCAATTGAAAGGGCAATAGGCCATGACTCCTTGATAACTTGTTTCCATACCGCCACGTCAAACCGCAAACGGATCCGCACCAGCTGCCGGCTGAAGAAAAAGGTGACTATGAAATTTGTGACGCTGCCAATCACGACCGAACCCATCACCCACAGCAGCCCTAGCCCTGCCTGAATCACGGCATAGGTGGCACTAACCAGTACAATCCTGCCCAGGACTTCAGCAATCACAACCCGGTCCATACGCAGATGTTTTTGGAATACGCCAGCCAATGCCTGATTCAGTGTAATGCTTAGAAATGAGAGTGAAGTGACTAATACGCCCCATTTTACCACTGCGGGATAAGGGAAAAACAAAACTATGAGCGGTGCCAGTCCGAGGAATATAACCGCCGAAACAAGACGGAGCGTAAAAATAGCGCTCGTTAGCCGCTGTTCATCGGCGCCTGGTTCAGAAATCTTTTTCACCAGCACAATATACAGCCCCATATCGACCAACACGCCAAACAACTGGAGAAAAGCCATAATAGTTATGTACTGGCCATAACCGCTTTCTCCCAAATACCGGGTCAACATGCCGATCACTACCACACCGATTATTGTGCTGATGCCTTTGCCAATCATCTGAATAATAGTATTGTGAGCGATTTTTCTAGTATATGACATAAGAATAGCTAAGAGGCTGTTAAGCCCTCGCCCAGTGTATTAATATACCGCGGGAAGCGATACCACGTTGCTTTACGGAGTGAGCGATTTTTCTGGTGTGGGACATTTTATTTGAACAATAATTGTGCTCTGTCAAGTTATTATTATGCAAACTATTATCAATCCTACCATGCTCAAACCTGATTGACAATTAGCCTAAAATATGATATTATGAAGGCATACCAGACAAAAATAAAAAGAAAATTAAAGGCTCCCCAGATTATTCTCGGAGCTTACCAGACTATTTGTTGCCCTTTACTAAACAAAAACCAATATCATTATTATGCACGCACACGGCAACAGTGGTCAGGACTGTCGATTTTTTTGTCTGGAAAAACAAAAATCAAAAATAAAAAATTATCTGTATGCACGACAAAAACTTTACCGCATTATTTGCGGTTATTATGGCGCTCCTCTTAGTGCCATTTGGGCCGGCCTATATTGAGGAGCATTTTAACGCTGACCAGCATGATTCCCTCGGCATACCAGCTGCTGACGCCGCCAGCAGTAATGAACAGACCGTCTCACAAATCATTAGCCAGGGATACCTTGGCCATTATCACCTGACGGCCGTGTCAAAATCCCGGATACTGGGCGTGAGCACGGGCCGCGCGCCGGGTGGATTTGCGTCCCAGGAAACCAACCGCAGTCATTCGGTCATTAATCTTCAGTCGGGCCAGGCCGCTACGGTCTGGGTTGATTTTCTCAACGTCGGCACAACCACCTGGACCAATGACGGCGATCACTTTATCGCCATGAATCTGGCCGAGCCAGCTGGACGCGACAGTATGTTTGAGCATGATTATTGGTTAGCGCCATACCGCCCTGCCAAACTCTTGCAGAACAGGGTAGAGCCGGGCCAAACAGGCCGGTTCCGCTTTGCCCTGCAGGCGCCTGACGAGCCAGGCGTTTATAAAGAAAAATTCAATCTAGTTGCAGAAGATTTATTATGGCTCGAGGGCGGCTATTTTGAACTGATTATCGGAGTCGGAGAAAAAATCGCGCCGCCGCCTGACTATCAGGCAACAGAGACAGGGCGCAGCCATGGCGGCTTGCTCGAGATTGATCCAGGCCAAGCCTTTACGTTTTGGATTGATTTCGAAAATACGGGACTGAAAAACTGGTACCGTGACACTGGTAATTTTTTAGCTGTCAATGTCACGCATCCATCCGGACGGCATAGCGTTTTTCAGCATGAATTTTGGCACGAACACTATTACCGACCAGGTCGGCTTACCCAAGCTCGCATTTACCCTGGTGAAACAGGCCGGTTCCGCTTTGCCCTGCAGGCGCCTGACGAGCCTGGGTATTATACTGAACACTTTGCCCTGGTAGCGGAAAACCACTCCTGGCTGCCTGGCGGAGAGTTCACCCTCCGGTTCAAGGTTGGCGATCCAGAACCCGAGCAAGTCATTACCACGTCTATAGGAATTAATGGTCCTGACATCAGGATAGGACTTTACGACACGGTCCAACCGGTAATCATTACCTCGGCCGCTGACTATACCGTGACTGATTTGAATACTAATACCGCCGTACGGAAAAAAGCCGGCACTGACACTACCCTTACTTTTTCCGCTACAAATCATTGGCAAGTTACTCCCAGCAGCGAGAATGTCCTACAAATAACCAGCTATGATAATCGCCCAGCCTGGAATACCGACCTCAACGATAATACTTTCCGCGGCACTATTGAGCTCCACTACGCAGATATGACCAACAGCATGTGGGTGATTAACAAACTGCCGCTGGAATCATATCTGGCTGGCTTGGCCGAGGTATCAAACGGCCAGCCGACTGAATATCTCAAAGCCCTGATCACGGCCGCCCGGTCGTATGCATTGTGGCATATTGCTCATGGCGGCAAACACCCGGACGAGGGATTTGATATTAATGCCACCACTGACCAAATATACCGCGGCTATGGTTTTGAACAACGCTCGCAAGATCCACTTGCCGCTGTACGGGCAACGGCTGGCACCGTCATTACCCACGCGCAAGCTGTCACCGCTGACAATCCCCATGGCATTGCGCTCGCGCCGTACTCGTCCGGTACCGACGGCCGTACCAGGGGCTGGACCGAGGTTTGGAGCGGGAACGGTTTTCCCTGGCTGCTATCAGTCGACGATCCGCATGGCGCCATCAACAATTACCACACGCTGATTGGCAACCACATGGTCGGCATGTCAGCCAATGGCGCCCGCGGCTATGCAACCGAGGAAAATAAAACGTACGACTGGATTTTGCAGCATTATTATACGGGCGTGGCGGTTGGAAAAATATATTAATCGCAAAATGGCCACAAGAACTCCGCGAGCACGGAACCATAGAAGTGTGTTCATTCGTGTCCCTATTCACTTACAGACGATCAATCGACAATCCCCAGCAGAATCGTAATGACGCCCAAGACAGCATGGCTCACTGAGACACCGAGCAAGTGTTGCGTCTTTGTATAAAGCCGGAACCATAGGATACCTATAGCAAACGTCAGGACAAGTGTCCAGGGGTCGTGATAGATCGCATGAATGAAACAGTACAAAAGTGCCGAGAGAATCATCTGGGCTGTTCGCTGCAGGCCAACAGTCGTAAACACCCGGTGCAGCGCCGCCCGAAATAGAAACTCCTGTGCTGGTGAGGAGATGAAAATATAGAACAGGAAAAACGGCCACCGTTCATTCGGTATCCGGGTGACGTTCCCAAAGGCATAGACAAGGAGCGCTACTGTAACCAGAATGAGCGTGAGCGGGATAACATCGTAGAGAGACTGACGGCCACCTGATGACGGCCACCCTACGTCGCTCAAAGCGAAACCCTTCCAGCGGAGAAATGCGAAGACCAGCACCGCTCCAGCAATGAGTATATGGAACTTGTACTCGAAAGAGATAACACCTGTGAGAATCAGGATGACCGGTAGTATATACACAGCCAAAACAATACTGAAGAGTTCGACTAGTTTAATTGTTCGCTTCTGTTTGACTATCATATCAAGTGCCTATTACTCTTGCGAAAATTCCAGTAACCTTCTAAGAAGGAACACGTCTCTATCCTGAAATTCTCCTCCACCTGACGCGTGATGATCAATATGGCGTGTATTTCATTCGGGAGCGCCCCGCATAATACGGAGACCTCCACTAAAAGCAAGCAAGAAGTTCAGTCTCCATCTTTGATCACGCGCTACCGGACTCCCTGCCCGCCGTTTGCCTGTTTGACTTAATATTCAAACAATTTTACGACGAGAGACTAACCTGCATTTACCACCAAATAAATGGCGGCGATGGCAGGCGGGCGTGGAGTACGGTACTCTGGTGATGTCTCAATAAAGATGAGAAGCTCTGCGAGCCCAAACCGTGGCCTGACCTGCATTAGCAGAGTACACATACTTTAGCAGATATTAAGGTAAAAAAATAGAGCCTCCAGTGCGAAAATAATCACGCCGGAGGCTCAAGGAGACAAGAGGAACAAGTCCCCTAATTCTCAAGGTTCAAATACTTCCGAGAGGCGGCCAAGCCGATGTCGTCATGGCGGTGGCCATCAGTCGAGTAGTCGACGTTGAGGCCGTCAGAGTCGAAGCCACCGACGAGCACGCGGTAGCCGTCCGAGGCAACGTCCTGACATCTGCCATACCGATTAGAGTTCAGGAACGTGCCGTTCTTGCGGTGGTAGAGTAGGCATTTTCCGACCTCCGCAATGGCAAAGGGCACTTCGTACTCGGCCGGGAGCAATGCCACCTGATCTTGGTAGGTTTTGCCCTCGGAGTTGAGGACGATCAGGAGCGGCATCAGATACCAGCGGAAACTGCAGGTCGGATTGTTGGCGAACTTCTCGTCCTTGTACCAGCAGTCCTGCGGGTACGAGTAGAAGCGGGGTTGGCCGTCAGCCGGGTGGATTTCCTGCCATTTCATAATGGTCAGGGATTTACCCATAAAGCGGTCAAGCCCGAGAAACACCGCGTGCGTCTCTCTGATGGTCTTGCCTTTGTGAAACGGGCAGGGGGAGTTCAGGATGTCCTCGCCCCACGGAAACTCGGCGATGGCGCGAAGCTGCTTCTGGGAGAAGTTGACGCCGTAGAGCGCCGACCAGTCCTCGATGCCGAAGAAGTTTTTGCCCATAATGGCACGGGCGAGCCTCTGGTGCACCGATCCCTCCAAACCGCCACGAAGCATAAACTCCGCAACACGCTTGGCGTAGGCGAAGTCGGGCGAGATGATCGGGAGTTACCCCGTGTTTTTCGAGGGCACTCAACGTCGCGCCTACTTCTCCGTAACCAGCAGTCCACAGACCGCTCTTTGTTTGGTTTGTGCTACCCATAGCACGTACCTCCATTGATTGTTCTCCTTGTTCCGCTGCGCGAAACTCTGGAGATGTTCCCCCAATTCGTCAGGGTGCGGTCTCGTATCTCGGAATTGAGACGAGCGTACTAAAGGTTATCTCCAATAACCCTCAAAACGCTCGCCTCTGTATTGTATTTTTAAAAAAGCAATATAAAAACAACAGCTGATCATAACATAGGTGGCAGAATAGGTCAAGATTCTGTATAATTACCCTATGATTACCATTGGCCCTAACATGGAGGTAACTGAATCAGACTGGGATAACATGGTTGCCGAACTGCGCAATTATGCTTTGGGTAAGTTTTGGAAAGACTATACCTGGCACGCCGGTCGCATGGCGGTGATTGATCCGGAAAAATTCCGCGATGTGCTCATCACTGACAATGAATGGATCGGCATGCTGCGGGAACTAGAAAAATACCATCGCCAGGAAAACTGGGACGCGTTTGCCGCCCGACTTGCCCGGATGAAGCTTATCTCACCAGAGCGGGCACGGAATATCGAGGTTACTGATGAACAATGGGACAAGATGGTAGCCGTACTGAAGAAAACCATTATGCAAAACAACTGGATAATTTTTGCCTCCCACGCCCACCATATGAAAGATATTGATCCGGAACGGTTTACCAAGCTCGATATCCAGGATAAGGCCTGGTCAGGCATGATCGGTAAACTCAAAGATTACCGCCAACAGGATATCCGCGGTAAATTCACCAAGCACGCGTCATACATGAAGTCGATCAACCCAGAACGGTTTAATAAAGAAGTGCGTATCACCGCCCATGACTGGGAAGAAATTGCAGATGAGCTCCAGGCCAAACGTGATAAAAACTACTGGGCCGCGTTCGCCGCACAGGCGAGTAGAATAAAAACGCTATTGGATTAATGCCGCTCACGCCGATACAAAAGAAGATGTGGCTGACCGCGCTGACACTGGCGGCCGGCATTTTCGTCGTGTTACTGGTGTATGTATATCTATACAATCATACTCTGTCGCTGCTAGCCATCAGCCAGGCGGTGGCCGGGACGGCTGGGTTTATGATCGGGATTTCTTTTTTACTCGGGCCGCTGGCGTATTATTACAAAAAATTAAGCCCCAGAGTCGCCTATCGTAAATACATCGGCCTGGCCGGATTTTGCTTGGCGCTGGCGTATTCATTGCTGCTTATCACTGTGGACCCAAACCGCTACTGGTACAATTTGCCTGGCAATCTCGGCAGCGTGGACATCGTGCTTGGTGTTATGGCCATGTCCATACTTACTTTTATGGCCGTGATTTCCAATACCTGGGGTATTAAAACACTCGGCCCCGGCAAATGGCGCTGGGGCCTGCGCCTCGGATATATTGCCTATGCTTTATTAATCATCCGGGGCATAGTACTGGAATGGGACATGTGGACCGGCTGGTGGCAAAACATGGCTAGCGTCCCCCCGCCACGGCTAGTATTATCGGTGTTCGCTGGTGGAGTGATTGTCTTCCGCGTGGTAGTGGCGACACAGAAGTCGCTGCGCAGACGCCAGGTACCTCGAGATATTACATAATAAACATCCCATCACCAAAACTGTAAAAGCGGTATTGCTTATCAATAGCCAGCTGGTACAGCTCAAGGAGTTTTGCAATCTGCTGTTTCTGGCTCCCGGGCAAGAACGCGGATACTAGCATGAGAAGTGTCGATTTGGGCAAATGAAAATTTGTAATCATAGCGTCGACAAACTGGTACTCATAGCCCGGGTAAATAAACGTGTCAATCCATCCCGTGCGTGCTCCCGAGGGGATTGGATCTGTCTGTCCAGCCCCAGGACAAAACGTCTCAAGCGTCCTGACTGACGTCGTGCCTACTGCAATAATACGCCGGCCCTGTTGTTTTGCTTGCCGCAAACGTTTTAGCGTCGCTGCGCTCACCTCGGCGTATTCAGCGTGCATGCGGTGCTTCTCAATAACCTGTTCCTTAACCGGCTGGAACGTGCCAAACCCCACGTGCAGGGTAATATATTCCAGCTGTATTCCATTTTTAGTCAGGGTGTCGAGCAAATATTTAGTAAAATGAAAGCCGGCCGTGGGTGCGGCTACAGAACCGATTTTACGCGCGTATACTGTTTGGTATTCCTGTTTTGTGGCGATCTTTTTAATATACGGCGGGGTAGGCACAGCGCCAATTTGCTCTGCCATTGCCATGACCTGGGTCGGTGGCATATTAAAACGCACTTCCCATACGCCATCATCATGCTGCCGCATGGTAGTGCACCGCAACCCGCGGTCAAAGCTGATATCCATATCTGCCCGCCGGGCTTTGCCGCCGATTAAAACGTTCCATTTGTTACTCTGGGTCGGCTTCAATAAAAACACTTCCAGCTTGCCGCCGGTTTGTTTCCGGCCCCTTAGCCGTGCCGGAAACACCTTGGTATTATTAAACACCAACACGTCCCCTGGCCGGAGGTAGGACGGTAGGTTTTCAAATGTATCATGTGTTGTATTTGCTGTCGCGCGATCATATACAAACAGCCGCGAGCTGTCGCGCGGCTCAGCCGGGGACTGGGCAATACGATCCGGCGGCAGGTAATAATTAAATTGCTCAAGCTTCATCAGGGTGCGTTGTATTATGTGTGGCATGCTGGTGCGCGGCCGCTGACACTGCTGGCTGGTCTGTGCCCACGTATTGCTCGTGCATTTCCAGGATGGCGCTCGATACCTTGTCCGGACTCGGCACTTCGCTAAAAATAAATTTGTTCACTTCTGACGCCGTCTGAACGTGGACAGATCCGTAGTCAAACATGGTCGGAAAAACGCCTCTAACCTCGCTGGACACATCCTGAATTTTGTCCAAACGCAATTCTGAAACTACGCGGTTAAACATGCCTTTTTGCTCAATAGCCACGATACGTTCATTTGTCACAATCCAGATATCCAGATAATAATCCGCCCAGCCATGGAACATGAAAAACAACACATACAAATAAAACAGGCTGGCCCCCAGCACAAACAGTACATAAAAAAAACTGGTCGTGTTCTCAAACCAAGCAGTATACGAAGCGAGCAACAAATATATAAGTATTGGTAAGGCAATGCCTCCGATAAACAAAGCAATATGCCGGAACAGGGCAACCGTATGCCGCCGCAGCGCCATGACGACTGTTTCATCAGGCTCTTGGCCAGGAAAATGTAATGAATTAGAATCCATTGACTGTACTGTTTAATGAAGGGATACTGATACTAATCTCCTGCGACCAGACAACATCCTGCAGCACGGCAAATGTACTGACAATAATGCCGACCGAGATAACAAAAAACACAAGCGTAGCTACAACGCTTGGTGCCCGCAGAAAACCAAACCGTAAAATATGGTATACGGTAATGGCGGCCAGAATAAAAAACACTAATACCCCGGCACCATATATATACAGCAAAATAGCATACGTCATATACTATAGTATAGCGCACATATGCCCAGAACCCAATATACTATTGCCAGCTAACCAACTGGCTGGTACAATAATCCCACTATGCCGCCTAAACAGCCCGCAAAACAACGCACACGGATTATTAGCCTCGGACTGATTAGTATTGTCCTGGTGGTTGGTTATTTTGTGTTTATGGACTGGCGCTCACAAACAGAAATTATTGACCAGGGAGATTATGTGATAGAGCAGCAGGCGAATACTACTAACGAGCGGGCCGCAATACGGACACCGCTGGTTACTGATCAGGCCCCGAACCGCATCAGCATCCCTGATCGCGACATTACTGATGTGCCCATCATCTATGTCGATAAAAAAACAGAAACCGCATACCAGGAAGCGTTGGCAAACGGCGTCGTACACTATCCCGGCACGGCAGACATCGGAGAATACGGAAACCCGTATATTTTTGGCCATTCATCTGACTATTTTTGGAAACCGGGAGAGTATAAACAGGTTTTCAAAAACCTGATCGATATTTCTGTCGGCACGCAGATTATTGCCACCAATGCCGAGGGTGAGCAATTCATCTACGAAGTTATTGAAACAAAAATCGTCGGACCAGAAGAGGTCTCGGTGCTGGACCAGCAGAACTATGAACGCCAGCTGCTAACACTACAGACTTCATACCCGCTTAACACTGCCTGGAAGCGCTATATCGCTGTCGCCGAGCTGGATGAGTCAGCGACCTATGGCCCAGGAAGCAGCCAACCCTAAAACAAAAGCGCTGCCAACAACCGCTCCCCTTAATTAATTACTGATCACCCTACACCAACCGCTGTTGCAAATCAGCGGGTGCTTGGCGTCCCAAATGCTCATAGCCTAATGCGGTAACCACGCGGCCGCGCGGCGTGCGAGCGAGAAAACCGGCCTGCATCAGAAACGGCTCATATACTTCTTCCAGCGTGGACTGCTCCTCGGAAATAGCCGCGGCAATGGTGTTTAATCCCACCGGTCCGCCGCCAAACTTGTCAATAATAATTTCCAGAATACGGCGGTCAAGCTCATCCAAACCATAGTGGTCGATTTCCAGCTGATGCAGCGCGTCCTCGGCTACTGCTGGTGTAATGATTCCGTTTGATTTGACTTCGGCATAATCCCGCACCCGCTTGAGCAGCCGATTAGCAATACGCGGCGTGCGGCGTGCCCGTTGAGCCAAGATGTCTAATGCCGATGGCTCTATGCCGACTGACAGGATTTTTGCTGAACGGCCAATGATCTGTCCGATATGATCATGCTCATAAAAATCCAGACGATAGACCGTGCCAAAGCGGTCACGCAGCGGGGAAGAGAGCAAATGCATCCGTGTTGTCGCGCCGATCATGGTAAACTTGGGCAAGTCCAGCCGCAGTGTCCGAGCCGAGGGTCCTTTGCCTACTACCAGATCCAGCATATAATCTTCCATTGCCGGATATAATACCTCCTCGATAGTACGATGTAGACGGTGTATTTCGTCAATAAACAACACATCGCCGTCCTCCAGATTGGTCAGGATAGCGCCCAGATCACCGGCTTTTTCAATGGCCGGACCTGACGTGACACGGACATTAACCCCCATTTCTCCGGCGATAATATGGGCGAGCGTTGTTTTGCCAATGCCTGGCGGACCGTGTAGCAATACATGTTCGAGCACTTCATTGCGTTTCTTCGCGGCCTGCATAAACACCGACAGGTTGTCCTTTACTTTATCCTGGCCGACGAATTCTGCTAACGAGCGGGGACGTAAGGTAATATCCAAAGAAGCGTCCTCCCTTTTTTGCGCAGCGTTGACTATGCGTGGACTATCTTCAGTCATAGATTATTTTTTTCGGCGTGAGCGTTTATTGGTGCGGCGGGTGTTCTTTTTTGTGTGGGAGTTCTTCTTTTTCTTGTGACGGGAGACGCGGATCAGTCCGGAGCAGGGGATGATTTCTACACCTCTCTTTTCCAGCTCATCCAGGAATAAATTCATGCCGATCGAATCAGACGACATATGGCCGGCAATGACTACATTGAGATGGTGCTTTTCAGCCTCTTTCTTATACTCCTCATGCAAGTGCATACCGATAATCGTGCCAATACCGGCCTGGGCCAGACGCTCATACATTTGCTTGGATCCTTCTGTGCCACCGGTAATCTCAGTCAGGGCAATATCACCGGTAAAGCGGTCTTCTCCGCCGGCGTACAGCATGGGGCCGGCTTTCAGCTTCATGGCCTGCTGGTATTCAGGGATAGTTTTCAGCACCCGCATCAGATCACGGACCAGCTCAATATTCTTCTTTTCTTTTTTAATGTATTTATCCAGATAGGTGGCGACCATATTATCAGTAGCCGTATGCGTGCACATCATATCAATACCGAGCAGTTTGGCGCTGTCCAGCGCTTTGTTATGATTGGCAGAAGAAACCGAACGAGACACTTCTTCCAGCCGGATGCGCACCAGATTTTCCGCCACAGCGATGGGCACGCCGTAGCCAGCCAGCACCTCCGCCTGCAGTGTCATGACTTCATGGAGTCCGGCCAGGGCCGGCCCGACCGGATGGTGGGACAACACCAAGTCAATTGACTTTTCTTTTGACAGTTCCTTGGCCAGCATCAGTTCGCCGGTATCAATATCGATGCCGGTCAATATGCGCTTAACCGGCTTGTCCGGATTGCCGGCAAACATGCGGGTATCCGAGTACGGATTTGTCAGCCGCTCAGTATCATATTCTTTTTTTTCTTCAGGCGATAGCCGATCATAGTGCTCCTGCTCGCGCTTGAGTTTACGTTTGACGGCCGCCTCTCCCCGCAGATCGTTTTTGGTACCCAGCTTGATAGCCAGATCATAAATTTGCTTGATGGTCATCATATGTATGAAAAAATTAGGGTATTAGTATACAAATTGTATCATTCATACTACCCCTTGACAAGGAGAAAAATGCGTGCTATGATGCTCTGTTATACCAAAAAAGCCTGTTTCTGCGCTATTTGACAGACATATACAGAGTCCCTCCGCAAAAAACCTGCACTGCCGCCTTTGCTTCGCTGCGGCGGACAAGTATGGCGCGCTCCATATGTTTTTCAGGAACAAATCGAATTAAGTATGTTTAAAAATTGTTTCCCCACCAGGACCTGCACTCACGACAAGCATGGGGGTTGTTCGTCAGGATATGAAGGGCTTCGGCCTCGCATACTCCGTCGAACAATCTTCTTGAGTGCAGATCCTGGTGGATGATCTACAGGACACGCTTGGGCTAAAACAATACTGTAATACGTGATGCTTTAATCTTCTTGCCTGCCCCGATAGAAATTGAAAATTTCGTACGGGAAGTGCAGATCCTTGTGCAGATATTGTACTATTCATCAGAATCATATATAGTGATTAAATCTGCTCGCTCTATACGGCAGATTTTTTAACAAGAGTACATTTACAATCACACTATAGAGGAGGTTATATGGAAATGCTGACGCCGTTGGCAAAATTTTGCTTAGCCATAATTGGCTGTTGTGTGGTCGTGCCGATCGCCATGTGGTATGCCGGCCAGCTGCGAAAAGACGCGAACAAAAAACTTAAATAAGGAGGCATCATGTCTCATGTAACGCTCACGCTCGGATTAGCAGCCTTATGTGCTTTTTTCCTTTATAAAAAATGGGGGAAAGCTGGATGGGCCTTAATAGTTGTGACTATGGTCCTTGCTGCTGCCTACGGAGAATACTACGTCGCGAGCTTCGAACAACCCATTTCGCTGTTTGGTTATACTGCCGAGACGCACTCAAGCGGAATGATTTTGCTGATTATTGTTGCAGCGCTGATATTTTTCGCGATGTTGCAGGGTATTTTACACTCTGTAGAAACTATGGCAGCTAAATCAGAAAAGGCTCCCAACATCCCGACAAAATTAATTATTTCGCTGGTTGGTGTCCTGTTAATAGTATATGTTTCGGTGTATGCCGGATCACAAAACTATTATAACACCGGCACGCCCCTTTTTTCTTCTTGGCTCAATGCCGGAACGCGGTTGACTGAGCCCACCATAGAAACAGGGCAAAAATGGGTTTCTGAAGTAAAAAAAGAAACAGATGCTGTGATCAGCCACCAGGAAAAAAATACCCCATAGTTCTTCTTTCTAACTATCTGCATAGGGAGAATTAATGACACCCGCTCTTTTACCCACCAAAACATTATAAACCCGAATCACATAGAAATGTGTCTCGGGTTTTTTTATTTTAGTAAGACTGAAAATCTCCTAAAACTGTCGCAGGAGCCTCACACATTAACAATAGTTATTCAGCCGCCTCACTGTCGACGGATAGCTCTTCAACGCCAACTAAGCATACCGCGCGCCATGGCTTGTAATGGCTGGTAAATGTTTCTGATGTCTGCTCACCGTCAGTGTAGGTAATCGTCCGTGTAAACTCGGCATCAGCGCCGGCATGGGCGCTTTCGAGGCAGTTTTTCTCGCCCGGAGCCAGGTCAGTTGTCTCAATCAGCTTAGTCGTTCCAGGCCGCACAATATTATAAATATACGGGTCAGTCTGTTCGACCTTTCTGCCGTCGTCAGTACCGAAAAAACGGAAGATCAGCTCATTGCCATCGATTTCCGTCGTGAGCAAGACGTGGTGCCCGGTGTCGTTGACAAACCGGAAATCCGGACTAGGATCATAAATCGTAGCGTCAGTACCAGCCGGTTCATAATACGACACGCGGTATGAATGGTTGCGGCGTTCGGTAATCGGAAACCCGGTATCGAGTGCGGCGCGGAACGCGGTCGTGCCTATCTGGCATAATCCGCCGCCGTACTCCGGTACTGTTTTGTTCCCTTTGATGACTAATTCAGGCAAATATCCGGTCGAGGCTTCGATCGCGCCCAGTGTTTGTACCAGCGAAAATTCCTCGTCTGGTTCAATAATAATGCCGTTCAGCGTATCAGCGCCAACCGCGATGTTGTGCCGCCGGTTGCGCGGGCTGCCGGCAAAGTTTGACCGGCCTTCGCCAATCTGCTCCCTGATACCATAGCTGTTTACCTCCTCGGTAGTGGTGTTGGGGACAATCTCCTCAACCATAAGATCAATATCACCAGTTCCAACTTGCGCGATTTTTTTATTTATTTCCCTGATCGATTCTTCGATCTGCAGCGCGCGGCCGATTTGTGACGGCTGAAACTCGATCACTCTGTCGCCCTCCATGGCAAATTTTGCCTCTTGCACCGAAATATCGATAATACCTGCCATCTCCTCCATATACGACCTCATGCTTTCCGCGGAAAGACCAACGGCTATTTCGCCGTCACGGTACACAAACGACAGCCAATCCCGTACCTGTTCCTCGGATATAAGCCAGGCATACTCATCATACACCACGGTATACGGAGAGCTGTCCAATACCTGTTCAGCTAATGGCAAAACTAATTCGCCTTTTGTCTCTGTAATATCCGGCGTGTCCGGCTCCAGCGCGGCAGTCGCCGGTTCGGCGCTTAGCCGCCGAGCGTTTGTATATACCCGCGCGGCAATATCATTATAATCAAAAGCTAAACCGCCTTTTTCTGGAATAATAGAAAATGTATCGTCCTCATCAATAACGAGCTGCGCGTCAATTGCGGGCTGTTCGTATTGGGACAGCTCTTCTCGCAAAGCAGTGATCAGCGCGCTCTCATCAATCTCGACCACTGGATACGCAGTATACCCCGTCTGCCAATAATACACGTGTTCAGCCTCGCTCATCGCCGCCAGGGCGGCTCGCAGCTGCTGCATGGTTGCGGCTATATCATAGCGCACAATTTGCTGTGACAGCTCGGGGTTAGCCGGATCGCTGATAACAGTATCGATAACAAACGTTTGTTTGCCATACGTTACCTGCAAACCAGCATCAAGCCATGCTTGCGAAGCTGTGCGTAGGGCCTGTTCAGCGTCAGCAAATGACTGTCGGCTCACGTCAAGCGGTCCGAGGGCGGTGTTAGGATATATGACCCCCTGGTAATAGGCGCTAAACCCAAACACAAAACCAATCAGCGCCGCTCCAATGATGCCCAAAACAGCAAGCGTGATAAAAATACCCCTGTAAGAAACGGACCGTGGCCGCAACGACGGAGCTGTTTTTTGCTGTTTTGATTTAGCTGGTGGCATAACTTAGTAAAACGTTGGCTGGACAATCATGATGACTACGCTGAAAAATACGATCCCGAGTACCAATACGAGCACTAAAAACAGGGGACCAATATAGCGCTGCGCTATATCATACCGCGCCCGCAATAAACCGACAAAAACACGAATGAGTAAATAGAGCAAGGTCAGCACGGCTACACAAAACAGGGTAGTGGCAATAATGACAATCGCCGTCACCGCGCTGTCAGAGATGGTAAACCACGGCCAGAGCGCATACACCAGTACAAACACCACCGGTACGGCAATCAGTAAATATGCTGGCCAGGACCCAACGTGTGGCGAAGACAGTAACAGAAGCCGTTCGCGCTTTGGTAAAGATTTAATAGGTGACGATGTGACCATATAATTATTAGGTCTGTAATAAATGGTTTAATACACTGCGGGCTAGCCGTTCGCGCGATTCGATCTCTGTCCGATCGCTGGAAAAAATCAAACGGTAGGTGTCACCAGCCTTGACATCATCGGGCAATTTTTTGATAGACCAGCGCAGCTGTTGGCCGTCTTCAGTTTCCAAAACAGCGGTCGTGCCCTCAAACGATACCACGCGGACTTGTGCCTCATACTCGGCCATAGTGCTTATTCTTCCTCTACTTTGACCACGGTTACTTTACTCACTTCCTCTGCCTTAGGCAGTCCAATAGTCAGCACGCCATTGCGCATAGTCGCTTTGATCTGGTCTACCTTGACCTGGCAGGGGAGGATAATTGAGCGGGAAAAACCACCCCAGTAGCACTCGCGATAATAGTAGTCTTCATTATCTACTGTATGTTCCTGTTCGCGCTTACCGCGGATAGTGATCATATCGTTATTAATGGAAATATCGATATCCTCTGGCCGCACCCCGGCAATCGTGGATTTAATGACAATATCATCAGCTGTTTGGAATACGTCAACAGCTAACTGTCCGGCGTAGTCGTCCTCATCTGTCAGCCATTCTTGCTGATTGCCCGTTGATAAACCGGCCTGATTGGCAAATGATGAAAAATCAAACTCATGTTCTGTGTTTTTTACCCTATTCTGCTTGAGCATAGTACTATTATAAATTGTTGTATAATTTATTATACAATATTTCCCCGCTGATGGCCAATGATCGCTTGACGAAACCAGTACGGTACGTTAGTATGGGGTATACTTTTAGGCGCCTTCGTCTAGCCTGGCCTAGGACTCCACGCTTTCAATGTGGCAACACGGGTTCGAATCCCGTAGGCGCTACCAACATACAACTTTCGGAAATTTCTCGGATTTTTTCTCTGGCGCTGGGTATGGCAAACCAGTTATTTTGTGGGCGGAAATTTTCATTAGGGCGGACTTTTCCGAAAGACAGGACGAGGTTCGAGCCAAAGATTTCTTTGGCCGCGACCTTTTTTTGAATTAGGTCGCTCTCCCGTGCGATTTTCGGCAGATTCTCTGCCGCTTTTATCCATTTCCGCATCGGTTCGACCCAGCCAGTCCGCTTTTGTTCAAGACGGGCTATTTTCTCCGTCAGCGACTTTTTCTCGCCTAGAAGTCCTGCTTTCTTCTCCAGGTAGGTGTCACGGTCAATATCCTGCTCCAGGTAGCTGTCTAAAAGCCGTTGGAGCTTGGTTTCAATGGCTTGGATGGTATTTTTCGTCTCTTGAACAAAAGCGACAGAGGAGTGGGCAGACTCGGTAGTGTCTTGCTCTAGTTTTTGTAACAAGCTGTCCGCCCAACCAGATTCCAAAGAAAATTTTTGCAGTAGTGGGGTAATTTGATTATCCAATGCTTCTTGTCTTATACACGGCTCATTACACTTAATCACTTTGGATTTCTTAGTACAGCGGTAATAAACGTAGTGGTGCTCGTTGCCGTTCTTTTGGTGCTTTGTCTTGACCTCGCCGGTAATCATAAAGTTGCAGGTATTACAGCGCAGCAGACCGCAGTACGGCTGCGGATCATTCTTGGTTTTGTGGTGCGGTCTGCTTTTCTGCTTTAATACTTCCTGCACTTTATCAAAAATTTTCTTTGAAATGACTGGGTGGTGCTTGCCTTCATAGAGTTCTTTGGCGTAACTGAACAAACCAACATAAAAGGGATTGGAAAGGATAAAAGAAATTCTGTCTCGTTTTAATGGTTTGTTATTGCGTGAGGTAATATTGTGCTGCGCCAAAAAGCTGGAAATGTCCTCCAATCGGGAATTTCCCTGGCTGTATAGCTCAAACGCCTGTTGCACGATTTTCGCCTGTTGGTTATCTATCACTACAGTTTTGGTACGTAAGTCGTTTATGTAGCCAAGCGGGGCTATGCCCGAATACTCTCCGCGCCTGGCTTTTTGGCGCAGGCCTCGCTTTACGTTTTCACTTAGTGAATCAATATAATACTTGCTCTGCCCAAAAGCGATGTTGAGCATGAACTTGCCTTGCGGCGTTGACTCAAACCAAAACTGGGGAAATTTCAAAGCCGCAATCTGGCCAGTGTCCAGCATATAGATAATCCGCCCGCCGTCCACCGAATTGCGCGCTAGCCGGTCAGGATGCCAGCTAATAATACCTTGCGCTTCGCCTTTGGCTATTCTGTCCAGCATTGAATTAAATATCTTACGACCAGGCACTTTGGCTGATTTCTTTTCCACTAATTCCTCAATGTTAGTTAGTCCTTCTTTTTTAGCAAAGGCGCGCAATTCCACGATCTGCGCTTCAATGCTTAAAACCTGTTTATCTTCTACATCGGTGGACTTGCGGGTGTAGAGGAAATACTTTTGAATGGTCATATATTCTTGTAATTAATTATTAAGAGTTAAAACGAGACAGAATTTCAAAATCGCGCGGGAGAGCGACCTGTTTCAGAAAAAGGTCGCGGCCAAAGAAATCTTTGGCTCGAACCTCGTCCTGTCTTTCGGGAAAGTCCGCCCTGTTCTGAATTTCCGCCCACAAAATCACTGGTTTGCCGTACCCAGCGCCAGAGAGAAAATCGGAAAAATTTCGCAAAGTTTGTTGATGGTATGGCTTTTCAACGAAGTACGAACCTATTTCTCCTCCGAAGGCGGATCAGCCTCTGGCTGAAAGGAGAATTCCTGATTTGACTGCGGGGCGGAAGGGGGGTTTGGGGGGAATTCCGCCCCGCCCTCTTTCCGAAAATTCATTTGGGGGGTTTCTCAAAAAGCCGGAGATTTTTCGTAATCCCGCAAAGGCGGGATGCGCCGCGGGAAGGGATTGCCCTTGCCCCACCCGCCCATGCGCGGGCGAGAGTTGCCCCCAATCTATATGCTAACTATAGTATGTAGAACTAAAGTTAGCAAGTGTATATACTAAAAATATATGAAAAGCAGTATTTTATTAGCATTTGGGCAAAAAGTACGCAAGGAGCGCCGAAAAAGGGGCTGGTCGCAAGAGGAACTTGCAAAAAAAGCGAAAGTGCACCGAACTTATGTAGGTATGATTGAGAGAGCGGAAAAAAATATTACTTTAGGTAACATTGAAAAAATAGCTCGTGCCCTTAATTTAAAAATTCACGAGCTAACTAGTAATTTATAAATAGGAACCAGAGTCAACCAAAAAATTCGTAGTATAGCTAAAAAAGTAGACAGCAAGTGCACAAAGGCAAGGTTTTTCGTAATTTTCACAACCTAATTAATATTCACTATTATTATTTTCGCAACACAATAATTTGGTGCCCTCCTTCACCAAGGCTAAGGTCATCAACATCAGACCAGTTCTGCTGTCGAAGGTCATTGATATAGTTTTGGTTTGATAGCTGATCGGTGGTCACCACAATAATACTTGGATGAAAAGATAATATGTCTGATAAAAGCAGTGAAGGGGATTGGAGAAGATTGGGCGTCGCGATAGTGAAGAATGTCATCTCACTGCTCGTATTAACCAAGTAGATACGATAGCCAGCCTTTGCGTTTTTATTAATGTATGTGGATAAGTTTGTATAGTCTTGACTATACTCATGAGCTACCTGACGATTCAGGCCCCACCGTGTAGAGAAATAGTTTATTGACGTGAGGACGGTCATAAAAATCAATACCACACCAGTTGTCAAAATGATGATCCTTTTATGGTTTATGAAAGTGCGCCAGCACCACTCAAAGAAGGTGGATGCTGCAATGGCAATCAGCAAATACACGGCCGGGGCGGTATCAATGATTCGCAAGGCGTGGGGTATTCCTCCCGGAGAGTAGGTGGTCGCCGCGGGAATAATCATGCATCCAAGGAGAATAAACAGATAGGCACCGGCAGTCGCATCATAGATTCCTTCTATACTGCGAGATTTTATAATTCTACGAATCCGGCGCCATACAATAAAAACGCCAGCCAGGAAAAGTATCGACTGAAGAGGGTCGAGGAGCGGTTGCGTTGCAATATTGTGCCTCCAGTTTGGGTCGCCAAAAAATGAAAAAATGGATAAATTTGCAATTGTGCTTTTAACAAGGAGTCCGAGGGAATGCGGCTGGCTGAACACGGAAACTTCATTCGCGCGACCCATGATGTATTCCGGATGATGAAAGAAGTACAGACCCAATGGTAAGACTACGACAATGGCAATAAGCACTGTCCAGACAATCCCAATATGGTTACGCCAGGTCGCCCGCATTGGCGCCTTACCAATTTTTCGCTGTAGCCAAGTATGGTAGAAAAATCCAGCCAGTAGAATAAACGGCATGAGCCGGAAAGAAGTGTAAGTATTCAGGCCTAGACCGAGAAAAAGTCCCGTTAAAATGTACCAATACCACCGGCGTTGTTGAAGCGCCAGTAAGAAAAAAACGGACGTCCAGATGACACATGCAACAGAAACGGTTGCCCGTAGACCCGTCCGTTCAAATAGTATCATCCAAAACGAAGTGGCCATGAAGAAAGCGGCAAACAATCCGAGCGATCGTCGCCGTCCCACTACAGTTCCCAGGGCATACATTCCAAGCACAGAAAAAACCCCAATGAGTACCCCGGGTAATTTGTATGCCATCAGCGTCGGGCCGAATAACCGAAAGGAATACGACACTAAGTTGATAAAAAGTCCTTCCCGTCCAAAATTGGCTTCATAAAAAATCTGATGATGGTGAGTAGTGAGAGCATGCCAAGCATCAATAGCATTTGCGGCTGCATCTGGATGGATACCAGGCGGTATCTGTCCGAGGTATAATACACGTAATAAAACAGCAACCATTAAAATTACAAATACTAAGACTATACGTTTAATGTTTTTTCCCTCATCGGGCATAAGTTCTAAATTACTTACTTATTCTGCATATTCGATCGAGTAGAGAAAGTGCCTCGTGAGTAGTTATTATAAATCATTTTCAGCTCTTTTTCTATTGACAATCAACTTGTAGGGGTGTAAATTGTAAGTCAAACACAAACAGAAAGGAGGTGTTTTGCTCATTACATCCATTTAGCTTGCCAGAACTATAAATTGCACAAAACACAAGGAGAGATCTCAGATGAAGAAACTGATGAACATCGTGTTATTACTGGCTTTTGCTTTGATCGTAACCGCATGGTCAGCAAGCCCTGCAATGGCTGATACGGCTCAGATGTCACTCAAGGGTCCCACCTCATTCACATACACTGTCCAGTTCATCCAGAATGGTGTTGTGAGGTGGCAGAATACAAGCGTCACATTGCCCTTGGGCTATCGGATTATTTCCGTTTCTGGTCTGCCTTCGGGATGCAACTACATTGCTAAAGCCTGGGTCAATGGTGTTGGCACGCAGTCTAACACCTGGCCCTCAAAGTGTGTCAGCGGAACAACACATCTTGGTTGTTTGCAGTTCGGATATGATGGCGAGCCACAACCGTGGACCGGTAATTGTCCGTAATAATGGACGAGCCGTGTAGTATCAAGCTCTGGTGACTTATTAATCACCAGAGCTTTTTCTTTATAAAAAAGATGATATAATAACAATCAATAATAAGCATTAACAAAATATCTATATGGAAACACATCTCGGAACAAATTTAATCACCTGGCTTGTTGTTTTCCCGATATTGGTAATCGCCGCAGCTGGACTTGTCTGGCATCTATTGAAAACGAACTGGTCATCTGCTAAAAAGATAATTATGATTGCCGTTGGTTTTTTTGCTTATATTGGATTCAGTGTTATTGTGCTATGCGTCTACTATCACTTGAGCCCTTCTTTTGCGACCACATTTCGATTTTATACATACTCGACCATGGCACCAAAAGCTGACCCTTTCCTAAAATCGGATGGGTATGCGGGCAATGTACTCATGATGCGAGAGGTGTTTAAAAATGATGGCCGGATTACGTTGCTAACCCACCCTAATCTAGAGTCTCCAATCGAGGTTTCAATTTTTACACCTGGTCGGTATATTCAAGGGCAGCTATTAAATGACGTTCTCACAATTCCACAGGATTCGGAGGGGTCATTACCACGGATAATGAAAACGTCACTGTGGTGGGCGCTGACAAAGAATCTCTATACTGTGGTCGGCTCAACGAACTAATATCCACTTTAAATAATCCTTGGACAAGACATCGCAGACTGGGATCCCTAATCACCCAATTTGTTATCTGGACTTGATCTAAGCGCCTAAAAATGGCATGTTGTAAAAACATAATACCAGCCTTGCATTATACAATTTGAACGGCGCGCGCCGTAATCGGCGCAACGAAAAATCTCTGGCTTTTTGAGAACCCCCCCAAATGAATTTTCGGAAAGAGGGCGGGGCGGAATTCCCCCCAAACCCCCCTTCCGCCCCGCAGTCAAATCAGGAATTCTCCTTTCAGCCAGAGGCTGATCCGCCTTCGGAGGAGAAATAGGTTCGTACTTCGTTGAAAAGCCATACCAGAATCAAACGTTTTACATATAAAAAACCGTCCTCTGCTCGAGAGAACGGTTGTGCTGTTGTTTAGCGCTTTAATGAACGCTGTACTTCTGGGTCAATATAGTCCTGCCCCAGAAGCCGGTGTTCAGCTTCGTCAGCCGCGTGCTTTGATCGCGCACTACTCATCGTGGCAAAAATAATGCTTGCCACAAACACGATACCGATGATAACAATAACTACTGGATCCATATTCCTCCTTTATTGCAAAAGTTTCCGATGTTCCCGGCGAGCTTTTTTGTTCGTCGGCCGGTAACCGAGCATGCGCCGCTGCGCCCTGCGCTGCAACACACAAAAACCAGCCCCCGCCATAATAACCGCGACAATAATCAGCACGCCAATTATCATATCAGGCATCCTGCCCTCCTTGGTTTTTTAAATTGCGCTTTATTCTAATAACTGACTATGATAGCATGACGATTATAGTTTGTCAATACTATGTATCAGAAGGGGTCATCGGTAACAAGTGGTGGCGGCGGTAGATGAGATTGATC
>CAYPXF010000015.1:0-31449 GCA_964415025.1 uncultured Gammaproteobacteria bacterium
ATTCTACCAAAACTTTTAAAACAGGGGGTGTCCGAAATGTATCTCATCTTTTGCAGGGGAGAGCATCAAATTTGTAAAGGGGAAATAGAAATGTCCTACTTGGGATATTTTGGTTGATTTCTTAAGGTGTTCGGCATTGGCTATCTGGCGCCAGGGATGGTTGATTGGAGGCTTGTAATTTGGGGTTCTGGGAATAACCCACATTAAGCTGTTTGTAATCGTATTCATCTTCTTTGGTTTTTCCGGTAGGAGCCGGTAATTGAGGTATTTGCCTCTAAGTTTGAAGTGAATGGATTTATCCATTCTTTCTTCCACCATGACGATATCTTGCTTGTAGATTGTTACCGGCTGTTCCTTTATCAGTTGATAACAACTTTGCTTGTGGCTGACGGTAAAATCATTCCTGACTACTCTCTCGTCTTGCCGCGAGAAGATCGAATCTAGCCTGTTTTCTTCCCTCGTACTTAGTTGTTTATGGAGATTAGCCCTGCTTCTGGGTTCCACCATAAACTTGGCGTTGAATGTAGGCAGAAATTCTTCTTCTAAAAATCTGTTAGCTTCGTCGATTGTGGAAATATTCTTTAGGCGCAATTCCTTGATCAGCCTGTCCTGCAGCGTTTTGAAGAGTTTTTCCACCCGGCCTTTGGCTTGCGGGCTGTGGGCATGGATTATGCTGATGCCCAGATCTTTCCCCATGGCTCTTTCAAACTGAGTCAGGGTATCCGGGTTTTCCCTGGCCAGATGGTGGTTCATCGAATAAGTACTGAATTTATCGACATATATCGAATATGGCTTGCCAAACCGTTCAATATATCCCCTCCAGAAGCTAAACGTAGGCTCTACCCCTTCATGTTCGTCAAATCTTGCCCAAACCCTGCTATCAGCGTCATCGATACCGGCTAACAGGCAAGTTTCCCCGCCCCTGTCTTCAAACCAATGTTCATAGGAGCCGTCATATTGGACCATTTCACCGCAGCTGGCTTTTCTCTGGCGCCATTCTCGGTGTGTCTCTTTCTTCTTCTGCCGCGGCTTCCAGAGCCCTTCCGCTATCATAATGGAACGGATGGTGCCTTTATCCCGCTTAATCTTGTGCCGTTCATCCAATTTCTCGGAAGCCAAGAGTGGCCCGAAGTCAGGATAGTGTGTATGCAGTAAAACGGCTATTTTTTGCCTTTCCTTGTCCGCCAGGCAGCGATTGCCTGGTTTGCCTCGGTTGCCATGAATTAGCCCCTTAATCCCGTTTTTATCAACTTTCCTTTTTAACCGTCTGATATGGCGGGTGGTCAGGCCAAGCAGCCTGGCGGCCTCTGAGCCGTTAAATTCTTTGTTTATCAATTTCTTGATAATATCGTACTTTCTGACCTCTGCCTGGGACATAGTAATGTATATATCCATAGTGATTCGATGTTTAGTCCATTAAATGACTAAACACCTTAACACGTTGGGTAGGACATTTCTATTTCCCCGTACTAGGACATTATCATATAATTTTCACAGTTATATCGTTGTTAATGGTTGATTGTATGATGTGTGGCAATGCGGTTCGCACCCATTTTGTGTTAAAGAATAAATATCCTCCCTGGATGTATACAATTTCATTCTCATACTGTTTGGTTTCTTGGAGAAGATGATAATCAACATATGCTCCAGACTTATCAAGTATAATGCGTCCGATTTAAGTATGCTTGTGCATTGAGGAAAACAGAGTAAGGCCAAAAGGAGTGGACTGTTGTGAGAATTGATGTATGAATTTTCTGATCGTAAAAAAATGAATCCCGGACGTGCTATCAGTGTGGCCGACAAGTAGGTATTTTGAATCAATAGTGAGCTGCCCAAGCGCTACGCTTAAGGCATGGGCGTTGCCAAGTGGTCGGGACTGTTCAATTATTCTAATCGACGGGTCAAGCCGTTTCCGTATCAGTTGGTCATCGGCCGGAACGACTACAGCAAATTGCTTT
Organism: uncultured Gammaproteobacteria bacterium; assembly: GCA_964415025.1. Taxonomy (GTDB): domain Bacteria; phylum Patescibacteriota; class Patescibacteriia; order UBA10025; family JAHIVO01; genus CAYPXF01. The sequence continues at coordinate 1,959 of CAYPXF010000015.1, forward strand.
ATGCCAGCCTTTCTGCAGTTTTCCAATGGTTCCTTAATTAACGTATAGTTGCCAATAGGAAGCAGGTATTTTGGATAGGGGAGGTGCATACGTCTGCTTTTGCCGCCGGCAAGGAACATTGATTGGATAGACACATTCGGCATTGCTGTATCATTAGCTGCTGAGGTCGATTTTTGTTATTGAATATATATATTGAGCGATGCCAATATCCGCCACTGTATAACGTTTACCACGGCGCTTACATACGGATCGCGATGTACTGATAAACTTATTTAAATCATACGTCTGCGGTTTATCATCAGCATTATACCACGTGAACGAGGGGATAAATTTTGGCACATAGCCTGCGCCAAAAATATTACAGCCCATTCCCACGAACGTGCCGGTATTAAACATGGTATTGATACCGGTTTTGCTGTGATCACCCATGAGTAATCCCAGAAACTGCATTTTAGTGTCGATTTGTTTTTTACCGTCGAGGGATATTTTGATAGTGCTGTAGTTATTTTTCAGGTCACTGTTATTCGTATCAGCGCCGAGATTACACCATGAGCCGAGGTAGGCGTGACCGAGAAATCCATCATGCTGCTTATTGCTGTATCCATGAACAATTGATTCCTCGACTTCACCGCCAATCTTGCAGACCGGCCCAATGGTGGTGCCGGGGTAGATCTTTGCCCCGGCCTTAATAGTTGAGCCAGATCCGATATATGCCGGGCCAATAATAACCGCATTTGACAAGATGGTTACATCATGACCAATAATTACAGGACCTTTGTCAGCATCTATCACTACGCCAGGCTTAATAACTGTTTTTTTATCAATAAAAATGTTTTTTTTGTTTGTTATATAGACGCCTTGGTTATATTTGCTCTGTAAAGTACCAAGCGGAAACTGCATCGCGTCGATTGATATATGTTTTTCATTATGCTGGATACAATCCCATATATAATCGATTAACATACATTTAAGTTCTGTTTTTTTTAGTCCACTTTGTGTCTTTATCAAAAAAGAATCTTCAAACGAAAGCTGACTAAATTTATCAGATGGGATATGGGCCGCAACAATATCGCCCTTATGCCTGACAACAGTGTTTTGTTTGAGTGCGATTATTTTTTTTATTATCGGTTGAGTAAGCAGTAATCGCCCATTAATAAAAAGGCACGATTCTGACTGATGGAGTGATGTAATCTGCTTACGATTTTCCTGCTTGAGCAGCGGTCGTAAATATTTACGGCAATGGAAATAGTAGTTGGCCCTAGGCATTTGCCTGGCAATACGTTCACTCATGCTAAAACAGCCTGTCCGCAAATCATAAACAGGCCTGGTCAATGACAGGGGATAGAAGTGGTCGAATTTACTATCTTCGAAAAGACAGATGTTCATAGATTATTGTCTTACAAACTGGTGAATGTTGTCTGACTTTTCGCTAACAGGGCTATTGCGGATATCATGGACAAGTTTGATAGACGGATATGCGTCATCCAAGCCAAATCCTTTGCCCTGTAAAATATCTTTATACAGGACAGTGTGCAGATCAGTAAACCCTTTTGAAAATTCCACTTCATCATCATCTATAGTCAGCGAGCGGTAAGTGGGCTGTCCTATTTTAGTAATTCCGTCTGGCAGGTCGTTTTTATCTACGGACAAAAACCACCGAACCCGGGCGCGTTCTAGTTCTATAAATCCAGCCATTTTGTTTTCTTGGTTCAGATGCAGTTCAATGTTTTGCACCTTGCCAAATAACCAGATGAGGAGATCGAAAAAGTGAATGCCGATATTTGTAGCCACACCGCCGGATTTTTTATTATCGCCTTTCCACGAGTACAAATACCAGGAACCACGGGAAGTAATATAGGATAGTGTAATGTCTTTCTTGGTACTTGAATTTTCTTTGTCCAGTTTTTCTTTCAGCGCAACCAGGCCGGGGTGGACACGGAGCTGTAATATGGTGTACACTTTTTTGCCTGATTCTTTTTCAATTTCTTTTAGTCCGTCTATGGTCCAAGGATTAAGCACTAACGGCTTTTCACAGATCGCATCGGCACCGACACGTAAAGCAAATCTGATGTGCGCATCATGCAAATAATTTGGAGAACAAATAGACACGTAATTAACTGCATGGCTGTTGTTTTCGCGGCGAAGCTGCTCAATATGGCGGTCAAAACGCTCAAATTCTGTAAAAAAATGCGTTTTCGGGAAAAACGAATCCAGAATGCCCACAGAATCATGCGGATCAAGGGCGGCTACCAGACTTCCATCAGATTCTTTTATGGCTTGGAGGTGGCGGGGGGCAATATAGCCGGCGACGCCGATAAGTGCGAAGTTTTTTGGCATATTTAAATGGTGTTAATTAATATAATGGTATCAAAAGCATTGTATTTTGAAAAGTAGACCGTCAAATGGTATAATTTTACTAACTATGAATGAAATAGTGAATACATTTCAAAAAAGGCCAGTATTTATTATCGGGATACTCGCTTTTTTGTTTTTTATCATCTATTCATGGTTATTTTGGCCATTTAGCGCTGATCAAGTCAAATTCACTTCACCTGACGAAACAGCAAACTATTACTTTACCACACTGTTTGCTGAACAAAACAAACTATCGGTTAGCAGTCCGGTCAGCCAGACTATACAACAGTATGAACAATATGTTAGGCCGCGCAGCACGAGCTATACCAGCGATGATCGCATAGCACCAGCTAGCTTTTTAGGCATCCATTTATTATATGGCAGTCTAGCAAAGATATTTGGTACCAAGGCCATATTATTTTTTACACCTTTTTTTGCGGCTGCAGGCATAGTATTTTTTTATCTATTAGTACGAAGGATATTTAGTAGCCAGGTAGCTATTTTGTCAGCTACATTATTAGCCGTAATGCCGCCGTACTGGTATTATGCCAGCCGGGGAATGTTTCATAATATTTTGTTTGTCAGTGCTTTGATCGCTGGGTTATATTTTTTAGTATCAGCTATACAAGGCCAGAAACAGGTTTGGCACTGGGTCGGTGCTGGATTGTGTATTGGTCTGGCAATAATTACCCGCACGTCAGAATTGTTATGGGTTAGCGGGGTAGTCGCGGTGATACTCATAATAATGAGAAAAAATATTATATGGAAATACGCGGGTTATGGTCTGTTGTGTTTTATCGCTCTATGCATACCGATTTTTATAGCAAATTATTCACTCTACGCTAATCCACTCAGCTTCGGGTATACAGCTACAGCAGACGGCGGCAGTAGCACAACCAGCAATAGCAATATAATAACAGACGTTTATAGGTTGATACTGCCATTTGGTATTAAATCTGATATTCTCGGGCCAGCAGTCTGGGATTATTTGATCAAGCTTTTCCCCTGGATTGGATTGCCGCTGGTATTAGGCGTCACCTGGCTGGTAAAAAATACCGTAGCAAAAAAAGGAGCCAGTATTTTCCACGAGCTCAAGGAATATTATCAGGATATGTCAGAAACGCAGCGACTGTACTATACACTGTATGTGGCAGTGAGCGTGTGGCTGATTATCTATTATGGTTCTTTTTCTTTCACAGAACACACCGACCCGAGCGCCATCATACTCGGCTCGTCATACGCCAGGTATTGGTTGCCAATTTTTGTTTTTGGATTACCATTAATAGTTAAAACAATCTATAGAATTGCATTATATTTCCGGCATAAAAAAATACAGCAGTTTGTGCTACTATTTTTATTCGTTAGTATTATAGTTTTTTCTGTATCAAAAACAGTAGCCGATCCTCTGCAGGGACTGGCACAGCTGCGTCAGTATATTGCAGAGGCCGTACAGCATAATGATATAACCGTCGATGCTACACCAGAGGATGCAATTATTATTTCGGGTCATGCGGATAAAACAATTTTTCCAGAACGTAACGTCATAGCCGCACTACCGAATGATAGTGAAGCACGGGAAAAACTTGTTCGCTCGCTCAAGGCGCACTACCCTCTGTACTATTATTATAATCCGCTCGATGTTGATGCGGCCGACACAAAAGCATTTTTCGAGGAGCGGGGTTTTATAATAACAAAAACAGTTCAATACCCAAATAACGCTTCAGTCCTGTACCAGTTGCATTAATCATGAAAATTTATTATAGTAATAATCATACTTGACGTCTACTGACCATGTTTTTTCGCTCTAAAAAAGAAAATAAAACACTTCGTCTAATAAAAATTATCCTGTGGTTGGTGCCAATAGGGATTTTTGGGTGGCTGCTCAATCAGCACTTTGTGCCCGGCGGTACGCTGGAGATGGTATACCAGGTAGACCAGGAATCAAACGTGTTTACCAACTTTGCTTCTAAAGAGCGGTACAAGCTGCTGGGTACGGAAAACACGCCGGGTGCGTCAGACGTATTCCAGCTCATCACAACATCACCGCTGTATTTTAATACCATCGTACCGCGCCCGTTTGCCAGTGCTGATGTATATCTCAAATACCAAAACCCGGACAGCCAGCCGGTGATGCGGCTCGGTGTGGAGCAGCCCACGGGCGGCTATTATTTTACTGATATGGCATTTCTCAATCCGGTCCTGGAAAACTTGCCGCCATACTGGCACATGATGCGTGATAATGATCTAGTGCTATGGCAAAAAGACAATGAATATGAACAAATCCTCAAAGCAAATCAGACGGCGCATGTTGAGGCAACAAAAAATTTAGAAGAAGAATACAAAATTCAGGTAGCTAGTATTGAGGAACAATATGGCGAGGAGATAAGTGAAGCAAAAATAGCTGAACGCCAAAAAAGATTGCAGGAGTTACAAAAAGAATATAAAGAACAAACACAAGCATTAGCATTACAGTATACAATTAACCAGCAAGCGCAACCTGAATATGAATCTATTGATTCTTTTTTTGATAAAACCCCTTCGTCAGAAAAAATACTCCAATATAACTATGACCTGATAACAAACGCTGAATTACCGGGGTATGAAACAATGAATAAAAAGACTGTCATCACACACGCCTTGCGCGGACCGCACGATATATATACGTATGTGGGTAAGGGCGAAAATCTTGACTTCACCTTTACCATTCAGGATATAAACCGGCATGTCGGTGCTGATATATTTACAGTACAAGTGTATGATATTTTCGGTAACCTCATAGAAGAGGTTACTGCACCGGATGACGGAGAAGATCAGCGTACGGGCAGAGTATTTCCTGAACGAAGACATCAGTTATTGATAGAAGATATACCACATGGTACCTATAGATTAAAAATCGATTTGCCAGATGATGATATTTTTATCAAGAAAATCGAAACAGACCAGCATTTATTAATGTTTAAGGGTAATATATATTTAGCAGATAATGCCGAATATCGCGATATACTTCTGGATAAGGAATTCAGCCCGACCACGCTATATACAACAGCTAAAAGCATTGAAGCGCGGACTGCGCATGACGATGGGTACCAGGTACTTCGGGTTGGCAGGCAGAACATTAACATTAATGAAACACATTTATTGTATGAAGCAGATGGTCTATCCGGCATTACCCCGATTGTTTCACCGAAGAACGATGTGTATATCAGCGGCAAAGGTTTTTTTGCTTTTAGTCGAGACCAAATGTTTGATACTACGTTTGGTCTGGCAACAGATGTGGCAGAGGCAGATATTATTGATAGCTATGAATATATCATCGCCAAATATCCAAAGGCAAAACAACAAGGGGAATGGTATATTGCTGCTGCTCATGTCGAGGTGCCCGAGCTTTATTTCCATGAAGGCATAGATCTGACTGCTAACTTTATTATCACTATGCCGGGGCTGCCGGAACATGACCGCGTACTCCAGGTAAAAGAAGTACGCGTCGTATTTCATAAGGAACCAATCAAGCTGAATAATATAGTTGAAAAAATAAAAAATAAAATATTAAAATAGTATGATGCAATTAATTGAAGAAAAAAGAAAAATATTTATTAATTTTGTAAACGAAGTTACAGAGCAAATATTTAAAGTTTCGTTAGTTACATTTTTATTTCTATTTTTATTAGACCAGTTGGTTATTGGATTTGTTAGTAGGAAGATTGATTTATCAATATTTTTAATTATTATATTAGCGAGCGGAATTGTAACATTTTCTATGCAAAGAGAAGATAAAAAAAGGTCTTTACAATTTATGAAGATTGACAAGAAGATGATTTTATTAATATTTACTGTAGCAATTATTTCAGCTTTGATTATATATTATCAACTGCGTGGATTTGGAACTATTGCGTATATTGTAGCATTATGCGTAGGTATAGTTGTATTATTAACAATCACTTATATAATTAAAGAAGGAATTGATAATAGCAAAGCTGCATGAATAATAATAAGGATAACCGTATCACCTGGGCAGAATCCCAGATGGATGTGCTCCGTATAATCCGTGAACGTTTTACCAAGCAAAAACCGCTCAAAGACGTCCGTCTCGCCGCGTGCCTGCACGTGACTACCGAGACAGCCAACCTCATGCGCACGCTGAAGGCGGGCGGTGCCCAGGTAGCGCTGTGTGCTTCAAATCCATTGTCTACCCAGGATGACGTCGTTGCGGCACTGAATAAAAAATACGGCATTACCACATTTGCCAAGCACGGCGCGTCAAACAAGCAGTATTACCAGCATATTAATAAAGCACTGGATACCAAGCCGCATATTACCATGGATGACGGCGCTGATCTGGTTTCAGAACTTCATAAGAAAAGAAAGGGCCAGCTCAAGGATATTTGGGGCGGGACAGAGGAAACAACCACCGGTGTTATCCGGCTAAAAAGTATGGCTAAGGATAAAGTGCTGAAGTACCCCATTATCGCGGTCAATGATGCCAAGACTAAACACTTTTTCGATAACCGCTACGGTACCGGCCAGTCAACCATAGACGGCATTATCCGGGCCACCAACGTACTGCTGGCCGGGAAAACCATGGTCATCGCCGGCTATGGCTGGTGCGGCCGGGGAGCGGCTATGCGGGCTCGAGGTATGGGTGCGCACGTCATCGTGACAGAAGTCGATCCGCTTAAATCAATTGAAGCGGTGATGGACGGATTCCAGGTCATGCCTATGGCTAAAGCCGCGCCACTGGGGGATATATTTATTACCCTGACTGGGGATATACACGTTATCAGGATGGAACATTTCCGTAAAATGAAGAACAGAGCTATTGTCTGTAATTCCGGACATTTCGACGTGGAGATTGATCTGAAAAGTTTGCGCCAGGAGGCCCAGAAAAAAATCAAAGTACGTGAGCATGTCACCCAGTATCAATTATCAAAGAGTCGAGCGATCAACGTACTAGTTGAGGGTAGACTGATTAATTTGTCAGCCGCAGAAGGCCATCCCCCTTCAGTTATGGATATGAGCTTTGCTAATCAGGCGTTATCAGCAGAATATATGGCCAAGCACTATAAAACCATAGGAGTTGGCGTGTATGCTGTACCACAGCACATAGACGAACAGATTGCCGCGCTTAAGCTGAAAACGATGGGCATCAACATAGATACACTTACTCCAGAGCAGAAAGAGTATTTGACCAGCTGGCGGATCGGCACTTAACCCCCCTACTTTGTCATGCTGAATTTATTTCAGCATTTAACGTTACATTATTATATCCTGAAACAAGTTCAGGATGACAAACTAGTAACCATTAAGCATATTAATATCTGACAAATGAGCATAAATAATAAGCTACTATGAAAAAAATATTAGTCACCGGTGCGACTGGCCAAATCGGATCAGAACTAATACCGGTTCTCCGTGAAAAATACGGTAATGAAAATGTAGTCGCGACGGTCTATAAAAAACCGCTTGACGAAGAGATTTTAAATAGCGGTCCGTATGAATTTATCGATGCCACCAACAAAGTGGCCCTCAAACAAGTGATTGAAAATCATGAGATAAATATTATTTATCATTTAGCCGGTGTTTTATCTGCTGCCGGTGAAAAAAACCCACAGCTGGCCTGGGATGTTAATATAAACGGACTAAAAAATGTACTGGATTTATCAGTCAAACACCACATCAAGCAAGTGTTCTGGCCCAGCTCGATCGCGGCATTCGGTCCCACCACCCCTCGGCAGAATACGCCGCAGGAAACTATTATAGAGCCGACAACCATGTACGGCATTACCAAGCGGGCCGGTGAACTGCTGTGCCTATACTATCATAATACATATAACTTAGATGTACGCGGCTTGCGGTATCCAGGGTTGATCAGCTATAAAACAGAGCCGGGCGGCGGTACGACTGACTACGCCGTAGACATATTTTATCACGCTGTGCAACATAGACCGTATACCTGTTTTGTCAGTAGGGATACTATGCTGCCCATGATGTATATGGACGATGCTATTCGCGGTACTATTGAGATAATGCAAGTACCAGCAAACAAAATTACCGTATGGACGAATTATAATTTTGCCGCACTAAGTTTTACTGCAGAAGAATTAGCTGAAGAAATAAAAAAATATATAAAAGATTTTACTGTAGAATACAAGCCAGATTTCCGACAGGATATTGCTAATTCGTGGCCCCAATCAATCGATGACAGCCGCGCCAGGGAAGACTGGGAATGGCGGCATGAGTTTGACCTGGAGAAAATGACAAAAGTAATGCTAGACAAGGTTGGCGAAAAGTTTTCCAAATAAGTATGCGTAGAAATAAGCCATGGAAAAAACTATCGTCCAGGTATGTCTATAAAAATCCATGGATTCGGGTACGTGAAGACAAAGTTATCCGGCCGGACAGTACCAGGGGGATTTACGGCGTAGTAGAATTGCCAGGATCCTCGGCTGTTGTCGCTGTTGATAATAAAAAACAGCTCTATTTGATCAAACAATATCGTTATCCGCTGCAGGCCTATACAGTAGAGCTGCCCTGGGGGAGTAGACAGCATAGAGAATCTTATTTACAAGCGGGTAAGCGCGAATTACGCGAAGAAGCAGGCATTACTGCTGGCATATGGAAAGCATTGGGTAAGGTTGCCGATATCCCAGGTATTGGCGACGAATACGCGTATTTGTATCTAGCCCGTGATCTAACATTCGGAAAACCAATCGTCCCGTCGGAAGAGGGAGAGCAAAAAGTATTTAGTATACCGTTTACAAAGGCGTATCAGCAGGCGCTGGAGGGTACTATTAAAGACGCGGTAACTGTGGCCGGCATTGTCCGGGCTAAACAATATATTAAATAATTCAAAGCTATGAAAATTTTAGTTACCGGTGGCGCCGGATTTATGGGTTCGAACTTTATCCGCTATATTTTGGAAAAATATCCAGAGTATGAAGTAGTAAATTTTGACAAGCTGACGTATGCCGGAAATGTAGACAATCTAAAAGACATTGAGGACAATAAACGCTATACATTTATCAAAGGTGACATTGCCGATGCCCGTGCCGTCGCAACCGCTATACAAGGGGCTGACGTTATTATAAATTATGCCGCAGAAACACACGTTGACCGCTCAATCATGGAGGCTAAAGATTTTGCGGTGACGGACGTGATCGGTACGCTGACACTGCTCCAAGCAGTAGAAAAGTATAAAATTCCCAAATACATTCAAATATCCACAGACGAGGTATTCGGGAGTATTGAGGAAGGGGAGTTTACCGAGGACAGTCCGTTTGAGCCAAACAGCCCGTATTCAGCTTCAAAAGCCGGCGGCGACCACATGTGCCGCGCGTTCCATGAGACATACAACACACCGGTCATCGTTACCCATAGTTGTAATTTTTACGGTCCGTACCAGTATCCGGAAAAAGTCATTCCGCTCTTCATCACCAATCTGCTGCAAGATGAAAAAGTGCCGCTCTATGGTGACGGCAGTAATGTCCGTGAATGGATTTATACAGAAGACCATTGCCGAGCTATTGATACTATTTTACACGAGGGTAAAATCGGTGGGATTTATAATATCGGCACAGGCCATCGTATTTCAAATCTGGAGTTGACTAAAACAATTTTGGAATCTCTAAACAAAGACGACTCCTATATTCAACCGGTGAAGGACCGGGCCGGGCATGATTGGCGCTATGCTGTCGCGTGCGAGCCATTGCGGCAATTAGGCTGGAAACCAAAAACTGATTTCAAAGCTGGTATTCAGAAAACAATTACCTGGTACCGTGATAATAAGAACTGGTGGGAAAAACTGATTGATAAGCGTGAACACATGGAATATTTGAAAAAACAATACGAAGAACGGGAACGATTATGAAAATAATTATTATCGGTGCCAAAGGCATGCTGGGCCAGGAACTAGCACATGCGTTTGCTGACGACAAACCTTTACAGTGGGATCGAGACGAAATTAATATAGCTGACCAGGCAGATGTAGAGCGCAAGATTACTGAGCAACAGCCAGACTTGGTGATCAATGCCGCGGCTTATAATGATGTTGATGGCGCAGAACATAATCAAGCTGTGGCAGACGCGATTAATGGACATGGTCCAGGATACTTAGCTCGGGTTTTGCAAGCATCTGGGGGCATTCTGGTGCATTACAGCACTGACTACGTATTCAAGGGCGACAAGCAAGCCGGTTATAGTGAGGGCGATCAACCAGATCCGCAATCAGCATATGCGCGTTCAAAATTTCTCGGCGAACAACAAGTACAGGCACAAACTGATAAATATTACATTTTACGACTCTCTCGTTTATTTGGCCAGCCCGCCTCCAGCCAACAGGGTAAAAAAAGCTTTGTTGACATTATGCTGTCACTGGCCGCCAAGCATGACACGATCCAGGCAGTGGACGAAGAACTGTCGTGCCCGACATATGCTCTGGATTTAGCACAACGGACCAAGCAGATAATCGAAGAAAAAAAAGCATTCGGTATATACCATACCACCAATACCGGCGCGTGCACGTGGTACGGATTTGCCAAGGAAATTTTCAGGATAAAGGATATTGATGTCAAACTAAAACCAGTCAGCGGTGAAGTCTTTCCGCGGGAGGCTGAACGGCCGATGTATTCGGTATTGCGTAATACGAAGTTGCCGGCACAGCGGTCGTGGCAGATAGCACTAGAAGCATTTTTAAAAGACACATAGGAATATTCGTTTTCGTTCAGTGTTTTTGTTTACGCGGCCCGTATCGGTGTCGATATCGTTCTCGGTCTGGCGAAGCAAAGCCGCAAACGAAACCGATACGCGCGGCTAAAACGCCAACGTAAACATAAACTATTCTCAATATGAAATTTATTGAAACAAAATTGAAAGACGCCTGGCTGCTCGAGCCGAACGTATTTCAGGATGAGCGGGGATTTTTCATGGAAACGTACTGTGATAAATGGTTTGACGAAAAAGGTATTGACATCAAGTTTGTCCAGGATAACCATTCTAAATCATGTGAACGTGGGGTACTGCGCGGCCTCCATTTCCAGCGGCCGCCCATGACGCAAGCTAAATTGGTAAGAGTAACTGCCGGTTCAGTGTATGATGTGATTGTTGATCTACGTAAAAAATCTCCAACCTATGGTCAATGGGAGGGGTTTGAACTGACTGCTGATAACTTTTTGATGCTCTTTGTGCCCAGAGGATTTGCGCACGGCTACTGTACGCTTGAGAAAAATACGGAATTTATGTACAAGGTCGATAATTATTACGCGCCGGATTATGATGATGGCATTATATGGAATGCCCTGACGTTAAAAATTGACTGGCCTGTTAAGGATCCTGTACTTTCGAAAAAAGACAGTCAATTACGGCAGTTTGACGGATTTGAGACACCGTTTGATTAAATACGAAATCCGAATCTCTAAATCCGAAGCAAATTCTAATTTTCTAAATTAAAATATTCCAAACTGTTTTAAATTTATAGTTTTAATATTTGCTATTGTTTAGGATTTCTCCCGCCTCTGCGGGATCCCGCCCTCCTTATTTTGAAAATAGATATTTGTGGTGGGAGATATTCGTGCTTATGATTTACAATTGCATATTCAAATGATACAATCCTAAATAAGAAATAACTTGTTAAAATATAGAACGATGAAAGGCATTATATTAGCTGGCGGAACAGGCTCACGTCTCTTCCCCCTGACCAAAGTGACAAATAAGCACCTGCTGCCTATCTACGACAAGCCCATGATTTATTATCCGCTGCAGACGCTCAAACAAGCCGGTCTGACAGATATTATGGTTGTTTCAGGCAAAGGGCATGCCGGGCACTTCCTCGAGCTGCTAGAGGATGGTAAAGAGCTTGGTCTGCGCCTGTCATACGCAGTCCAGGCGGAAGCCGGCGGCATTGCCCAGGCATTGGGACTGGCAAAAGACTTTGCTGATAACGAGCACGTGGTCGTCATGCTGGGGGATAATATACTCCAGGACGATATTAGTACCGCAGTGAAGGATTTTGGCAAGCAGGGAAAAGGAGCAAAAATATTCCTCAAAGAGGTCGATAATCCAAAATCATTTGGCGTGGCAGAAGTAGACGGTGATAAAATCGTCAGCATCGAAGAAAAACCAGAACAGCCAAAAAGTAATTTAGCAGTCATCGGGCTCTATATGTATGATTCGCGGGTATTCGAAGAAATAAAAAATTTAAAGCCCTCTGACCGCGGCGAGCTGGAAATTACTGATATTAATAATTTTTACATCCAGGAAGGCACCATGACGTTTGAGCTGCTGAAAGGTTGGTGGGGAGACGGCGGCGAGTCTTTTGATTCGCTGCTCAAGGCGTCAAATCTCGCCGCTGGCTGGGCCAGCAAATAGGCTAGTAATCAACCAGGCCAAGGCCGTTTCGTAATTCAATATACGCCCGTCTTATTTCCGGAGCAACCGCCCTAATACCAGCGCTTCCTGTTTTTGAGATCTGGTATATGTTTTGTGTTTGGGGCAGACGTTCCCGTAGCAGCAGCTGTCCCTTACCGGTAGTGTAGAGAATATAAACACCTTCCAATAACAAGGCAGCATCAGTAATATGATCTGAAGTTCTGACGATGAGCCGCTGTCCGCCACGGTCATCTTCGGTCCAAATTTCATATTGGTTATAGAGCAAGGCAATGTTCGTCTTTTCATCATAGACATATCCAGTGACCGGATCAGGATAACGCGTAAAAATATTTGCCCGGGTATCATAAAAATACAGCCGTTGGTGTACGGTGTCGAGTATTGGAATGCTTTCGTCTTGTTGGGCCAGTACAGTAATGCGCGCTGATGGTAAAACGTCTAACGATGCTTGTAATTCACCCTGGCTCGTATATACATAGAGCGCATTCTGTTCATGCACGAAAAAATTATCACTCCTGTGGCCGGCTAAGGTACCGGTAAACGGTAAACGAGTTGCGGTTTTTTGGCGGATGTTAAAGCGGTAAAGATTTGATTGTACGAGACCGTAAAAAACGTCAGTTTCTGCGTCGCTCCACTGGATAAAGGAGAACGGCATCCCAAAATAGTCAGCTAATCTTTCGGTGACATTGTCATTGCTCGAGTCCCATAAGCTTATGTCGTGGCCGTGGACTATCATTACATACTGTTCTTGTGCTGACCAGGCCAGGTGTGATGGCAGGCTTGCTAAGGTCAGGGAAGTCGCGGCAGTACGGTCTGTTGTCGCGCGTAGCAAAAGCGTTATGCTTTGGCCATCCGATTCTGCCAGTGCATAGTATGTGCCGTGCGGTGAAATCGAATAATGAGTACTGTCCGTAAGCTGCGTGATGTCACTATCCTTAACCAAGGAAGCCTGGGCAAAGATTGTTTTGGACGGAACGACGGCCAGTTGCCGCTGCCAGGGACGGTAGCCATCTTTAGTCAGTGACAGGGTATAGTCTCCGGGGAAGACTGAATTAAAGGTGGCCGGTGTTTTTTTTGGCTGGAGTTTATTGTTGAGTAAAATCGCAGCTTTATCAGGTTCTGATTCGACGACGATGGAACCAACACGGATAATGCGCGCCTTACTAAAATCATAACGCCACCCCGCGGCATACAGGGTAAGGAGCGGAGCGCATATCCCAAAAAGTATAATAATCAGGACAAAATATATTCGTCTGACGTTCAGTGTCATAGGTATAGTATAGGACAACGGCTTGTTTTGTCTATATTGGCTATTAGTAGTGAGTTTGGTATACTATATACTGTTCACATAATCCAGCAACGCTTTTTTAACGTATATATGGCCCAGTTCAAAATAACAGGCGGTCAGTCACTCGAAGGTGAAATCACGGTCGGCGGCGCAAAAAATGCCGCACTCAAGCTGATGGCGGCATCGCTGATGACTCCTGAAACAGTAACGCTGCATAATGTACCGGATATCCGTGATATCCGCACCATGATTAATATTATCCAGGACATGGGCGGCGAAGTGACCATGGCAGACCATACGGTCACGCTTAACTGCGCGGATATTTCTGGTAAGCCGGATTATCAGCTCGTCAAACATATGCGCGCTTCGGCAGTAATTATCGGCCCACTGGTAGCTCGTTTTGGTTCAGTCAGGATACCGCAGCCCGGCGGTTGCTTGCTTGGCGCCCGGCCTATTGATACACATATACATGCGCTCGAACAGCTTGGCGTCACGTGCCTGGAGGATGGTGATTATTTCGAATTCGCTGTGCCGCAGGGCGCGCTGACGGGCGGGAAAGTGATTCTAGACGAAATGAGCGTAACGGCGACAGAAAATGTCCTGATGGCTGCATCTCTAGCCCGAGGAAAATCAGAAATTCATCTCGCCGCGTCTGAACCGGAAATTATCAATCTAGCCGAGCTGTTGCAAATAATGGGAGCACGAATTTCAGGAGCTGGCACGTCAATTATTAGGATAGAGGGAGCCGGCCAGCTCGCCGGCGCTGAACACGGCATTATCCCTGACCGTATCGAGGCCGGTACGTTTGCGATCGCCGCTGCGGTCAGCCGCGGAGAGGTGAGGATAAAAAATATTAATCCAAACCACCTCGAGATCGTACTAAAAAAAATGGAACAAGCCAATGTGCAGTACATACTCGAAGATGATGGCACGGTACTGCATGTTAAGCCGACAACCATCCTAAATCCCGTATCAGTCGATACCAGGCCCTACCCAGGGTTTCCGACCGATTTGCAGGCTCCATTTTCAGTGCTCATGACGCAGGCAAAGGGCACCAGTAAAATATTTGAAACGATGTATGATGGACGGTTGGGCTATGCCACTGAACTGGCAAAAATGGGCGCTGATGTCTCTACAGCTGATGCGCACACCTTGATTGTGCACGGTCCGACACCTCTTTATGGTAAACATATTACGACATTTGATATTAGAGCCGGCGCGACGCTTATCATCGCGGCGCTTATCGCTCAAGGAGAAAGTATTATTGACAGGGTGGAGCTTGTTGACCGCGGCTATGAACATATTGAGGAACGTCTTTGCAAGCTCGGGGCAGATATTAAACGCATATAAACATGGATCAACAGACCAAGTTATCACCAATTGCTAAATTTTATACTGCTATACTGATAGTGATTGTCGCAGCTGGCGGTTTTTTCGGTGGGTTTTATTTTGGTGTGTGGCAAACTATCCAAGACGAGTATGATGTGCCGATTTTTTCGATTGCCGATGAAGCTTCGCAGTATTTAGCTGAAGATACGGTCGATACCGCGTTGTTCTGGAAAATATGGCAAGAAGTCACTGAAACACATATAGCTCCGGCTGGCGAACAAACGGCGTTTTACGGCGCGCTCAAAGGCATGGTTGACAGTTTAGACGATCCGTATTCGGTGTTTTGGAATCCATCTGAAACCGAAGATTTTACCCAGGAGTTACAGGGCAGTTTTGAGGGGATTGGTGCTGAAATAGGCATTAAGGAGGAAACGCTGACTGTCATAGCGCCACTACCCGGATCGCCTGCAGAAAAGGCCGGCCTGCGATCGCAGGACGCAATACTTGCTATTGATGGTGCTGATACTCGCGGCATGACACTGGAACAGGCTATTCAGCACATACGTGGTGAAGAGGGTACAGAAGTAGTGTTGACCATCCGGTCCCAGGGGGAGGAGCAAACCAGCGATATTAGTATCACCCGCGGTGTTATAGAGCTGGAAAGCATCACTTGGGAGATGCTCGATAATGATATCGCATATGTGGAAGTGTCTCATTTTAACGAAGATACAGATACTTCTTTTAAAAAAATTGCAAACGATATCATCCTCGAGGATCCGGCCGGTATCATATTAGATCTGCGAAATAATCCCGGTGGCTATTTGGACAGCGCTGTCAATATAGCCGGTGAGTTTATCGAGCAGGATGTTATCGTGATAGAGGATTTTGGCGATAGGCAAAAGCCGTACAGCTCAAGCGGTAACGCTAGCCTGGCCGGTATTGACACGGCGGTGCTGGTAAACGGCGGTAGCGCGTCTGCCGCTGAAATAGTAGCTGGTGCATTGCAGGATTATCATATTGCAACTGTTATTGGTGAACAGACTTTTGGCAAAGGATCAGTGCAGGATTTTCAGGAGTTTTCTGACGGTTCTTCTCTGAAATTAACCGTCGCGCGCTGGCTGACGCCCGAAGGGCGATCTATCGAGAACAATGGCATTACTCCGGATATTCAGGTAGGATTAACACAGGAAGATTATGACGCTAATGCAGATCCGCAGCTCGAAAGCGCAGTGCGTTTATTATTGGAGTAAATATGGATATAACCAATAGGCATTTTTACGTCCACGGCATGGTACAAGGTATTAATTTCAGATATATGACCAGAGAAAAAGCAGAAGAACTCGGTCTCGTGGGATTTGTTAGAAATACGAGTGACGGCCGCGTGGAAATTCACGTCCAGGGCCAGCAGCAGGCAGTAAATGAATTGGTACAATGGGTCAGTACCAGCCCAGGACATTCAGCAGTCAGCGAAATCGAAGAGGCAACCGGGGAGCACGGTAGTGGCACATTTAACGATTTTTCAATTTTGTATTAAACTATAGGAATATGGAAGTATTATTTTTACAAGATGTTACAAATGTCGGGAAGCGGGGCGAAGTGAAGCACGTGGCCGATGGCTATGCTCGGAATTTTTTATTTCCCAATAGATTGGCCGTTATACCGACCCCAGCCCTGAAGCAGCAATTTGCCAGTGAGCGCAATAAACTACGTCAGGCTGAAAAACAGCAGGCTGCAGACCAGGAGCAGTTAGCCGCCAAACTTAAGCAGACCGCGATATCAATCCCCGCAAAAGCAAATGAAAACGGCACGCTATTTGAGGCGGTTAGCCCTGCTACGGTTGCCGCGCACGTTTCAAACAGTATTGGCCATCACATAGCGCCAGACAATGTTATTATCGATACACCGCTAAAAAAGGTTGGCGAACACACCATAACCGTCAAGGCGAATAAATCAACCTATAAAATAAAAATAATTATTCAATCAGATGATAACAAATAGCTGTAAATTTATTTTCGTATCTGGTGGGGTTTTATCCGGATTAGGCAAAGGAGTCGCGGCCGCATCGCTTGCTTTTTTATTGAAAAACAGGGGATATAAGGTCGGTGTTATTAAGTGCGAAAACTACCTCAATATCGATTCAGGAACGATCAACCCGGTCGAGCACGGCGATCCGTTTTTATGCGAAGATGGGCTGGAGGCTGATATGGACCTGGGCACATATGAACGTTTTTTAAACCAGGAAATGGGCCACCGGAATTTTACTACCATGGGCCAGATTTATAAGACGGTTATAGACCGAGAGCGGTCATTTGGCTATAACGGCGAAGACGTCGAGGCGATCCCTCATATATCAGATGAAATTATTACCCGCATAAAAAAGGCGAGCAAGGATAAGGACTTGCTGATTATAGAGCTGGGTGGTACTGCCGGCGAATACCAGAATATGCTGTACTATGAAGCATGTCGTATCATGAAGGCGACATTGTTTGGCGACGTGCTAAATATCCATGTTACCTATGTGCCGATGCCGCGGCATTTGGGTGAGCCAAAAACCATGCCAACGCAATTATCAATACGTACAGTGATGGGTATGGGGATTATGCCTGAATTTTTAGTGCTGCGCAGTGAAGTAGAAATTGACAAACGGCGGCGGTATTTACTTGGTTTGAAGACGAACGTATACGGGGAAAATGTCATCATGGCTAAGGATCTCGAAACCGTATATGAATTGCCGCTGCTATTTGCCAAACAAAATTTTGACAGAAATGTGCTCAAATATTTTGGCCTGAATTACCGCAAGCCCAGATTAGGCGAGTGGACAAAAATTGTCAGAAAAATCAAATCCAAAAAGCGCAAACAGGTCGAAATCGTCATCGCCGGCAAATATTACAGTACCGGTGATTATGGTTTGACAGACACGTACGCGTCACTTATAGAGGCCATACAACATGCCTGCTGGCACAGCAATACAGAGCTTAACCTGCGGGTAATCAACACCGAGGACGTGGAAAAGCAGGGAGTCAAGATAATCGGCAAGCCTGACGGTATTATCGTGCCCATTGGCTGGGGTAATCGCGGCGCAGAAGGAAAGATTATGGCCATCCAGTACGCCCGGGAAAGGAAAATTCCGTATCTCGGCTTATGCTATGGCATGCAATTAGCCTGCGTGGAGTTTGCCCGTAACGTCGTCGGGCTGAAAGGAGCGGCATCAGAAGAAATGGATCGGCAGTCACCGCACCTCATTATTCATAGCATACCTATGGACAGCAAATACCAGACTATCAAAGGCAAAGGCACCTCGATGCGCCTCGGTGCGTATGATTGCTATCTGCAGGAAAAATCCCTGACTGCGTCAATTTACCTCAAATACGAAACGGGTGAAATAATATCAGATACAAAAAAATCACGCGATAAAATTACGGCAAAGGGAAACGTGAAAATATCAGAGCGCCATCGGCACCGGTATGAATTCAATAACAGCTACCGAGACGCGCTAGAAGAAAAGGGAATGGTGATAGCCGGTACGTCGGCTGATGATTTTTTCGTAGAAATGATCGAACTGCCAAAAAGCATGCACCCGTTCTTCATCGCTACGCAGGGCCATCCGGAATATAAGTCTAAACCGGCTAAGGCCCACCCGTTATTTATGGAATTTATACGGGCCAGTTTACAAAACAGGAAAAAATAATATACTAAAAAAAACCACTTTTTGAAACTTAAGTGGTTTTTTAGCACGCGGTATAGTTACTTCGGCAATACGCTGACAAAGGTGGTTTTTTTGAGTTTGCCGTTGAACCGCTTTACCATTTTTTTCTTAAACGAGACAGTGCCGTCAACAGTCGCAAACAGCGTATCGTTACGTGAACGTTTCACATTTTGGCCGGCACGGTACTGGGTACCCCGCTGGCGGACGATGATATTACCGTTTTTAGCAGCCTGTCCGCCGTAGAGCTTGATACCGAGACGTTGGCCTTGGCTGTCACGACCGAGATGGGTAGTGCCTGTTCCTTTGACGTGGGCCATACGAAAGCGATATTATTTGATAAGGTTGTGGATAGCAGTATAATCTATATCTTCGTGCCAGTCAAGCTAGTTTTGAAAAGGATTATCAATATCAGCAAATGCGTACGGGTCTATGCTTTGTTTCGCGGCAATGTGCTCTTGCATACTGGTAAAAAGCTCTACATTTACCTTTTGGCGACGGGCGATTATTTCTGCTTGGTCAATCGACGGTGGATTGATGGCTGTTTGATATAAGTTAGCGTATGAAAAATACCCCAGCCAAAGCATCACCATAAATCCAAAAACATATAAAATAAGAGATAAGTGCCGAAGCACAGGGACGGTAATTGATTTGAATGATAATTTAGGATTCATATGGTTATGGTTGTTGGTATATTGAGGCGGTAGTAGAGAGCGTTACTTCATCACCGGCGTCCAGAATATCGACAGCAGGCATGACAACATAATAATCAAGCCGCTCAAGCATGGCTAGATACGCCACCACGTCAGGAAGTTCACCGGTAAGCTTTAATTTAATATTCAGCTTCGTACCGATCGTATCCGTGCCCGTTCCCTCGATGTCGAGCGATTGCGTAATGGCAGAGTCAGCGGCCAGAGTTTCGAGTGTGGATATCAGAGCGACGAGATCGTCTTCAACAATGAATGTTTTAGAGATATTATTTATATCATTTTTTATCTCGTTATAGTCCCGTCGCGTCTGTTCGATATTTTCCCGTTGCTGCTGAAAGCTGGCTAATTCTACCTGTTTGTCGTGTATTGCTTGCTGTAGCTCTGAAATGGTTTGATAGGTGGGTACTATGAAAAAAACTAAAACCCCGAATATCAGCGCGACCGTGGCGCCGATAACAGTGTACAGTTTTTGCTTGTTATTTATTTTTTTCATAAAAAGAATCTGTCAGGGAGCCGGTTATGTCGAAATTAATATTTTCTTTTTGGGTTAGGTTTGAAATTGGAGCGCTGATGTTGGAAAACAACCCCGATTCTTCCAGGGCGGCCTGGAGCGCCAATAGATTTTCCC
The DNA here is from genome assembly GCA_964415025.1 of uncultured Gammaproteobacteria bacterium. GTDB lineage: Bacteria > Patescibacteriota > Patescibacteriia > UBA10025 > JAHIVO01 > CAYPXF01. Next base: position 22,349 of record CAYPXF010000015.1, read on the forward strand.
GGAGCGCGGCTGTACCGCTCATGCGCATAGAACGGGTGCCGGCATTGAGCTGAAGCGCATCGAGCTGTATGCCATCAGGTATGATGGCGGTAACCGCTTGTAACGTATGGGGCCAGGAAATGTATTTTTCATCGATTTGCTGTGCGGTAGCTAACTGCGCATTGAGTTCCTGGATAGCATCCTCGGTGGAGGCCACCTGGCTCTCGGCGCGGATGGTCAGCTCTTTATCAATCTGTTCTTCGAGCGATTTCTGATAATTCTGCAACAATAGCATGCCGAAATAAAAGACAACACCGACGATAAGCATGATACTGACAATGATAAAGGCGGTATTTTTGAAAACATGAAATAATTTTATCTGCTTGATAATTTCTTTGTGTCTGGGGGAGAGTATATTAAGCTGCTGCATATTAGACAAATCTTTTTAAAGAAAGCCCGATGGCGGTGCTGTATGAACGAAAATTACCTGACGCGATCTGTTTTGATTTTTTGCCGAGGGGAATATTTTGCCAGGGATTGCCGATACTGACCGCAATACCTGTTTGCTGGCGAATGTAGTCAGGCAGGCCGACCATTTTACTGACACTGCCGGTCAGGATAATATTACTTATCTGCGTATCGGCATTCATATAGTGGGCATAATAGTCAGCCGCTTCACCGATTTTATCTACTACGCGGCTGATTACCGGTTCGAGTATTTTTTTTACGGCACCGCGTGCTTTTCGGCTGTCTAATCCGCAAATTATCTTCGCTTTTTCAGCGTCCTGCTCTGAAAGTGACATCGCCTTGGCTATAGCACGGGTCATGGCCTGGCCATTCACGTCAAAACTTACATTAAACTGTATTGCCTGACGGTGGTAAACCATGATATTGGTACGGCTGCGGCCGAGATCTATGAGCAGGACTGCCTTACCATAGGGCGTGTTTTGTGGCACGAGACAGCGGGCAATGGCGATAGATTCGTTCTCAAGTCCGGCCAAGACGTGTTTGTCTCCGTGAATCAGGCTTGTGTATGCGTTGACCAATTTTTTGGGAGCGACGGATACCAGCGCGGTCATTTTATCTGATTGTTTTCCCTTATCGGCAGGAATAATTTGCCAGTCAAAGTATACGTCATCGACAACAACAGGGATGTTTTGTTCTATTCCCCAGGAAACCGCACCGGCAATTTCTGGTGGAGGCACCGCGGGGATGGTAATCGTCTTTATGAAAATTTTCTTTTCCGGCAGGGCAGCATTAATGTATTTATTGGCAGGTTTGCCGTACGCTGGCTGTGCAAATAATTGATCAAGCAGTTGTCTGGCTCGGGCAGGATCTTTTATCTCGCCTTCTGTAACCACGCCGTCAGGAACGTTGATTTCGCCGTAAGCAGTTATAGCATAAGCCGTACGCTTTTGTACAAGCTGCATAAAGCGAAATTTATAGTCACTGATATCGAGGCCGATTGGATTGGTGAATGGGTTGAGTCGCATTATTCTTTTTCATGCCAGGTTATAATTTCATAGCGTCCGGTACTCGGGAAAAATGGCGGCGGACCAAAGTAAAAATTTTCATCATAGTGCAAGTTTCGAGTACAGTAGCCAGAAGCGTGATCAAATGTGCCGCAGTTATAATTATTCCCAACGTACGCAAATCCATAACGCCGATTCGAGGCCAGTGCACCGTAGTTAGTGAGGGTATTGCGGTGCGCGTTATCATTACCACAGGAGTTACCATCTTCGTCAACATAATCCGTGTTACTGCTTTTCCCGTAGTTCAATCTGCCAACCATGCCGTTTTGAGCGATCAGGGCCGCATCAATGCGCATTTCCTGGTCATCAGCAGTGCCGGAAAATGAACCTTCGCTGAAAAAGCCGGCAAACAGATTATTTTGAGCTATGAGACCGATGGCGTCGGTACCATCATAATTAGTATACAGTAAATCCTTATTCACGATAAGGTTGGCATTGCCAGTAGCCAATGGATGTTCAGCTGCGACAACGGTTATCCGATCACCGTTAATCTGGCCATCAACCCAAACGTCATCTCCCAAAAATATTAAGCCATTATCAGGCATCGGCATGCCCACCGAGCTTTGACTCTCGATGGTAAATGCCGACAAATTATCCTCATCGTATGAATACAGATTATGACTCGTGTAGTTTGACCACCAGCAAAATAACCAGATGCAGATTTGTCGACGGCAGGTTTTTTGGCTGTCAACCTTATAAATATCAAGTGTGCTATCTGGATTAAAATGCACATAATACCCCTCCACACCTGACGAACCGAGCAATATGCCGTTAGTACCTGCAGCTTTTTCCATTTTATCCAATTCATCAGTAATACTGGTGAAACTGATCGAGCTGACGTCTACACGCCGGCCGCCGCCAAAAACATCAGTACGCAGCGGCCATTCGGTCGGCGGCGCCGGGTCGGCCGGAGTGAGACAGGTATGGACAGCCCATTCGTCTTCGGCAGTGCAATCATCCGAGTCAGTGTCGTTATACACATCAGCGGAGCTGGTCATCAGGCTATGCGCATATCCGTCAAACCGTATACCTTTATTGGCATGAACAGGTCCGTATATTTCCGTGCCTTCTCCAAAACGCATGTTATCGTTTGCCGCGACGGCGAATTCAGTAAACGAGGGAATGCCCATGGTCACCGCCAGAGTGCGGGTCGGCGATGTTTGGCCAACCAGCGATCCGGTAGAATCAACATTGACGACAGTAGATCCATTTGGCGGTGGGGTGATATCCAGGGTAAATGACCCCAGCTCATTACCGAGCGTATCGGTGTAGGTATGCACATACGGTCCTGGCGCGCCAGTGCCATCCTGGTAATCGTCCTGATCATGAGCCAAATGCCACCGGTAATACTCGACGCCTGCCTCGGCCATTTGAAAGGCTATTTCCTTATCACGGAACTGATTAGCCAGTTTTGCCTGGTTCATGACGTAGGTCGTAGCAGTAATACCGAGACTGACAAACAACGTGATGATAATCAGTACCGGAATATATATATTGCCTTTTTGGTTCAGGTATCTCATTCTCGTATTTTTAGATTACGCAGGGAGACATTAGTCTGGAGCTCGAGTGGGGTCGGCGTACGGCCGGGATCATAGTCAACCAGCACGTTTATCTGAACTAAGCGGATTTCGCTTTTGTCTATAGGCGCGCTCAATAGGCCAACTCCATCTTCGCCATTGTATGTATCATCATAGTATTGGAAAAGGGGACCGGTATTAACAATATTATCCGCTACGAATTGACGGTCGCTGACTTGGCACGTGGGGTATTGGGGAGGTTCTTGGTCATCGGATTCCACCTCGCATCGATAGATGGTAGTGCCGTCTAATTCATAGGTCACCTGTTCACGCTTATAATCGTCATCGGTATTGGCATAAAACACTATTTTATTATCCGCGACCGATTCAATGGGCGGTGAGCCGCTGTCTGATATTTGCATTTCCCTGATTTCCCTGACCATATCCTGGACCGCAGCTCGGGCGCTGTCCTGTGCCGCGACCTGGTCGCGTGTAACATTCCACAGACGCATACCCCACCAGGCAAACGTGCCAGCCATCACGCCGATGAGCGAGAGAATGGCGGTTACGGTGATAACTTCGATTAGTGTAAAACCTTTATGCCGCATATTAGGGGAGGGTCAGCGGGGGATTAGTAATATATGTCGTGTAACCATTAACAGTGACGGTATATGTTTCCTCAACATCATCGAGATCGCCATCACAATACGTGCCGTCATTATCAGCGTCTACGCACACAGCCATACCGTAATCAGCTGCTTCGAGATTGTTATAGTACACTTGACCTGGCGGAAAATGCGACAACGTATAACCAATACGCACCTCTGTCATAGTAGGGGTAGCGGCCACGTCCGCTGTTTCGAGAAATGCCTTATACCGTACATATTGATCCCCGTCATGACTGGCATGCAGGTCGGCATTGTTTGCGGTATAGTATGTACTGGCAGTGCCGTCCGGCCCGATAAAATTCCAGGTAGCATTATCAGTATTGGTGGCTATTTGAAAGGTGAGGGTGGTGTCGGCCGGCTGGGAGCCCTGGCCCCAGTGGATATCTGTAAACGTGGCCGCAGCGCTTAGATCAAATGTTGATGAGGTAAGTTCACCGTTTTGATCATAGTATTCTACGGTGTAGTTTAGGGTAAAATCAGAGACGAGCGGGGTCGTGTTTGCATCTGCTGTAGTCAGCTCAATCCTAACGCGAATATCGTCACCAACATTTGAAAAAACATGCGCGGTGCCGAGCGTGACAGGCTCAAAATTAGTGCCGCCGTCCGCTGATATATAGTACTCTATGGTCTGCCCGTTTGGAGTTTCGTTAGCAGTCAGCGTGGCGGATGTGATATTACCGTGTTGGGTGTTTAGTTTCGTGGTCTGGGCATAGTGCATAGCAGTGGGATAGGGTGAGCCGCTGGTTGGCAGCTTGAGTTCCTGGTCAGCTGTATTCCAATCCGCTGTCGTATTCGTATCATCCTTATACGTGGCATCTGAAAAAGATTCAGTATGAAAAAGCGCCGGAGTGTTTTGCCAGAGCGTGACTTCACCAGCCGTAGCCGCTTCATCAATATGGGCGTTATCTGAAAAATACATGGTCTGGTCAGTGAAATCTGCCTGGCCGTCTCCGCCAGACCAGTCGGTTTGCCTGATAAAACCTTCGCCAGTACGCGGTGCCGGATCGATGACCAGGTCGCCAGGCGGGTCAGTAGCCAGCCGTAATTCAACTTCAGCGCCAGCTACACCGACTTCGTTATTATCAATAACTGTTACGAGCAGTGCGTTTGTAGTACTGTTATCAGATAAATCATCCAAAAACACATTGAGCGTGGTATCGGTGTTTGGTAGAATATTCAGTGCCAGGTTATGATTAATGCCGGCAATATAATACGTAGGAGTGCGGATAAATAAGTCATAGATATCCCATTCCAGCTGATTCGCGTCACCCAGTAAATTGGTATTCCAGGTGCTGGACGCGTCAGTTGAAAAATCTATTTCTGTTTTTACTATACCGTCTGGAGCAGGCTCATAGCTTATCTTTTTACCTTCTTCGCCGTCACGAAGTGAGCTGGCCAGCGTAAAATCGATAGTTGGCAGCGGAACCCCATTTTCATCATAGCTGTTTACTACCATTCGACTTACCTGATCAATGGTAAAATATACTGTCTCGACCTCGCCCTGGTGGACTGATACCTTGCCTAGTACCGGATCAGGGACGCCGGCAGCATCTGTGCAGGCTGTACCACCAGCCAGTTCTGGACAGGTACGGTTCAGGCTATAGCCATCCTTCGTAACGGTAATGTTGTATGTCTGGTTTGATGGCTCCATGTCGAGCAGGAGAACGCTGCCGCTGTCATTGGTGGTGCGGGCTATGTCGATAGGAGGGTCGATATCCGTGTTAGTGATATGGACGTCTGCTCCTGGCACGACTTGACCTGCCGCGTTAATAACCTTGATTAATAAGAATCCTTTATCAGTTTCGCCCTCGAGGTCGTTCGGCGCGATGATGGAGGAAAGTTTAATAGGGTGACCATTATAGTAATTATTCCAGGTGACGGTGATGTCAGCTTTTTTATAGTCAGCCGGGTTGTTTTCGTTTTCCGGGATATCTCGTGGTTTGTCGACGATCGTGCCGTCAGCACATTGTGATTTATCTGGTTCACCGACGACTTCACCAACACAGCCGTCAAACGGATCGTCAATATAAATAATATCTGTTTCTACGGTGAAGGTAATATTTGATCTGGTGATTTCCCGGCTATCCGGTAGTGTCCCGGTAGGATTACCGCTGACCGTGCCTACGTCTTCGTACCGTAAATTATGCAGTATTTCCATGTGCGCATTGGCTATTTCCACGCCAACGATTTTTGCCTTGGTGGTATTGAGATGGCCGATCGACTGACGAAAAGCGTATAGCATGAGAAGAAACATACTGGAAAAAATAAGTATGATAATAACCACCTCGACGAGAGAATAGCCCTGTTTGTTTTGACGCAACGGAATTGACATAGCTAAATGGCCTCGACCAAGCCGTACATAGGCATGAGTACTGCCAGCGCCATCACGCCGACAATCGCACCAATGATCAGCATGAGTACCGGCTCAATAATTGTGGATAGCCCTTCCATGGTTTGGTCAACGTCTTCTTCATAAAAATTTGCGATTTCCTCGGTTATAGTATCGAGCGTACCACTCTCTTCGCCTACGTTTATCATCTGGACTACAATCGGCGGAAACAACTTGGGAGACTCTTGGAGTGTCCTTGATATGGTAATACCTTTTTTTACTTTTTCCGAAGCACTAAGCATGGCTTTTTTGTAGTATACGTTTCCTAATGTCTTCGAAATAACCTGTAGAGTCTGGACAATCGGGATATCGGTCTTCAGCAGGGAGCTTAGCGTACGAGTAAAACGAGCAAGATTTATTTTTTTGATAATGCCGCTCATAATCGGTGTTTTGAGAAAAAGTTTATGGAGCAGGCGTTTACCTTGGGCGGTTTTGCGAGCGCGCATTAAGACGAAGAAAAGCGCAACAAGCACAGCGGCGATGTATATACCGTAGTCGGTGAGGGAATTGCTTATTACTAGTAGCACTTTGGTCGGCAGGGGCAGTTCTGCTTCAGTGTCAGCATAGATAGCCAGCATTTGGGGTATTACGGTGATCATCATGACAATGCCAATACCTACCATGGCCACCACAATCACTGCCGGATACATCATGGCGGAGCGTACTTTGACTATGAGGGTGTGATCCTTTTTCATCTGGTTGGTAAGGTTTTCCATAATTTCGTCAAGTTTGCCGCTGATTTCTCCGGCCGCTACCATATTGATAAACAGTTCAGAAAACACGTCATCATGCTTTGCGAGGGCGTTGGAAAAGGAAACTCCGCTCTCAACCTCGTGTTGGATATCTAAAATAATATTTTGGAATTTCTTGTTGTCGGTTTGCTCGGCTAATGTTTTGAGGGCGGCGGCCAGGGAAAATCCTGTCTTAATCATGACTGATAAATTCTGGGTGAAGAATATTTTTTCTACTATTGGCACCGTGCTTAGCATGCTGCCTAATTTTTCGATAGAAAATTTACCGCCATGTTTAACCGGTTTGGCAGATGTCAGCATTAAACCCTGGTCCTTCAGATATTTGGACAGTGCTTTGCGGTCTTTGATTTTTATCCGGTTTTTTTTGAGCTGCCCGTCCGGTGTACGGGCCGTATACGTGAATTCAGGCATGGTAATAATTATTCGGTAGTTGCCCGCAGGACTTCTTCGAGCGTGGTTATACCGTTTTTAGCTTTTATAAAACCGTCCTCAATCATCGTGAGCATGCCGTCAGCGCGGGCCGTCTCTAGAATTTTTTGGGTTGAGGATTTTTCAGTAATCATTTTGCTGATTTCTTTTGTCACCTTTAGCACCTCGAAAATACCGACACGCCCCTTATATCCGGAATTACTGCACTGTTTGCATCCCTTGCCTTTATAAAAGAGGAGCGATTCAATCGGTGCGTCAGCAGACATGATAATGCCCTGGTGTTCGAGTACCTTGAAAATTGCCTGGAGATTAATTTTCTTACGCAATTCTTCGATGGCTTTTTTCGATAGGGTGTAGCTATGGATGCAGTTCATGCAGATTTTCCTGACCAACCGCTGGGCAATGACAATATTCGTGGTTGAAGCGATCAAAAAAGGCGGCACGTCCATTTCTTCGAGACGAGGAAGCGTGGTGACAGCATCATTGGTGTGCAATGTTGATAATACCAAGTGGCCGGTCATGGCCGCGTGTGTGGCGATTTGAGCGGTTTCAGGGTCTCGGATCTCGCCAACCATAATAATATCCGGGTCCTGCCGCAGCAATGACCGTAAACCGCCGGCAAAAGTAAAGCCGATTTTTGGATTGACCTGGCTTTGGTTGATGCGTGTCATGCGGTACTCGATCGGATCCTCGATAGTGGCGATGTTGACCTTTGGGTCATTGACCATGTTCATGAGCGTATAGAGCGTCGTAGTTTTACCAGAACCGGTCGGACCGGTCACCAGGATCATTCCCTGGGGTTTGTCTATCGCATCTTTCGTATAATCAAGTGCCGCCAGCTGAAATCCAATCTGTTCGAGAGTCAAAATTTTTGCTGATTCATTGAGCAAACGCATGACGATTTTTTCGCCGTCAAATACCGGTATGATTGAAACGCGGAACGATATCTTATAGTCGGAGGTAGTGATTTTGAACCGGCCGTCCTGGGGCAGACGGTGTTCGTCTATCTTGAGGTTGGCTAATATTTTTATACGCGCTGTAATACCCGGCTGCAGGTTTTTTGGCAGACGCATGACCTCTTTCAATATGCCGTCAATGCGGTACCGCACGACAATATCTTTTTCTGTCGGCTCAATATGAATATCAGAGGCGTTATCGAAAATAGCATACTCCAGCAGGCTGTCGACAATCCGGACGATGGGCAAATCCTGGGCCAACTGCTTCAGGTCCTGCTCCTCTGAATCGGTCTGCTCACCTTTTGTAATCTGTTTAAATTCCGAGGACAGCCCTTTATGGAACATTGATAAAACCTCCTTAATGCTCGAAGGAGTGGTAACATGGATAGCAATTTTGAGAGAGGTCTTTTTTTTCAGGAATTCAATGATCTGCAGGTTTTTAGGATCAGTTGTGGCAACTTTGAGCTCGTGTTCGGTTTTTTCAAAAGCGACAATCTGGTATGTCTGCACAATCGTTTCAGGAATAAGCATGAGCACATCCTTACGAATAGTCGAGCGTCGCAAGTCAACAAACGGCAGCTGATAATAGCCGGCTATGGTTTCATATAGGATATTTTCAGAGATCAGGTTTTTATTAACCAGATACTTGGCGAGATTCGCGTTTTCGGCCTGCGCTCGTTTTACGACCTCGGCTAGCTGTTCAGCAGGAACAGCATTAGCCTGGGATACGATTTTTTGTATTTCTTTGTTTGGTATCATTTTTCCTCCTCACAAATAGTGACAAGCCAATATATTATAGCATATTTAATACAAAAAATCAAAAGAGTGTATCAGAAGGGGTCATCGGTAACAAGTGGTGGTGGCGGTAGATGAGATTGA
>CAYPXF010000016.1:0-30359 GCA_964415025.1 uncultured Gammaproteobacteria bacterium
TCTACCCTAATACGAGAGGTGTTACCGATGTATCTCATCTTCTTCAGGTTAGCTAACGCGAATTACGAAACCCCATTCATATAACCATCAATTGATAACCAAGTAAAATTCTAACGTAATGCAGTAGGTGCCCTTTGACTGAGCGAAGGAAAGAGGTTACTAAATTTAAACGTTCTTTGAGATAGCCAAATACTGACTCAATCTTCGATCTCATGGTAGGTAGCAGGTGCTGGCACCAAGTTAATAGTTTTTTGTTCTGTTTAGGATGAGGGGTGAGATAATCAATGCACCATAAGTCTCCCAGATATGTTTTTCTCATAACCGAAGCGGTGTAGCCCCCATCACCTACGGCTATTCTAATATATTGGTTAACCAGAGATGGTATTTTTTGGGCATCGTGGATATTAGCAGGGGTAAAAGCCAATCAGCAGAATCTGCCCTGACGATCAATCGAAGCATGTAATTTGAATCTATAATGCCAGCCCTGGTGATTCCTGCCAAAATCAGCAATTTTTCTGCAGGTTTTATGCGTATCTGCCCTGACTAACTTACAAACCTGCAACATAGTTGCATCCAAGAATCTAACGGGTGCTTTTTCTACCAGAAAACGTTCAAGCACCAATAGCAGCTGGGGGTAAAATCCTATGGCAGTGCCTGACAAAAGTAGTATAGGTGGGTACATCAGGAAATTCGCTTCGATGATAAGATTGCAACCACTCGTAAATATCTGTGAGAGTCTTTTGTTTAGTGGGTACCGTGTTCCATAGCAAAATGGTAATAATTTCACTGTTGCGTAAGACAGTTGGCCTGCCGCCATGTAGCTTTGGGTCATTAACAACAATATCATCTACAAATACATAAAGATCTGTGATATGATGTTTTTGCAAAGAGGGCATGGTATTTGTTTTAATGTTTAGTTTTCACACTAAGTATACCTGCTCTTTTGCTTTATTTTAGAAACTTTAGAAGGTTTTGTAATTCGCGTATTTTATTCCTGAAACGGACGGTATTGCAAACTTTCTGCCACATGTTTATCAGCGATATTTTCTTCACCAGCAAGGTCAGCAATAGTCCGGGCTACCTTGATAACACGGTGATACGCGCGGGGCGATAGAGCAAACTGGTTGACTGCTTGCTTGAGTAATTTTTTCGCTGGCATATCTAGCGAGCACCATCGTTCTAATTGTCGTAGTGATAACTCAGCGTTATTTGCTGCTGTAGTTTTCTGAAAGCGCTGTGTCTGGATGTGCCTGGCAGTAGCGACGCGCTGTTTAACCTCGGTAGATGATTCTCCCGGTGTCGTACTGGATAGTTTTTCATATGATATTTTCGGCACGGTAATGTGCATATCGATTCGATCCAGCAACGGCCCGGAAATTCGTTTCTGATACCTGGCTATTTGGTACGGCGTACACGTGCAGGCCCGATCATCACACCCCTGATAGCCGCAAGGACAGGGATTGCGGGCCGCAATTAGGGTGAATCGGGCGGGAAACTGCACTGATCCAGCAGCGCGGGAAACTGTTACCAGCCCGTCTTCCAGCGGCTGGCGCAAGCTTTCGAGCACTCCACGCGGAAATTCAGGTAATTCATCCAGAAACAAAACGCCGCGGTGAGCCAGGGTAATTTCTCCGGGTCGCGGAGTACTGCCGCCGCCTACCAGGGCCACTGCCGAAGTAGAATGGTGCGGCGTCCTGAACGGACGCTGGCAAATGAGCGGAGCATCATTTGCCACCAGACCGGCCACTGAATACACCTGTGTTACGACTAATGATTCATCGACCGTCATGGGCGGTAAAACCGTGACCATGGAGCGGGCCAGCAGCGTCTTGCCTGAACCCGGCGGCCCGGTCATGAGTACGTTGTGCCCGCCGGCCGCGGCAATTTCCAGGGCACGCTTGGCATGATCCTGGCCGCGGATATAGCTAAAATCATGCGGACTGTTATGAGCGGCCGGCGGGCTGCTTGGTTTTTCTTTTTTGTACGGAGAAATACTGTCACTGCCGTTTATATGGGATACTAACTGCCGTAATGATTGGACCGGCATAATAGTGATGCCGGGCACGAGGGCTGCTTCCGCGGCATTAGCCGCTGGCACGCAAACATATTTTATTTTTTTCTTTTTGGCCAACAAGGCAATGGATAATATTCCGCGGACCGGCCTGGTCGCACCATCGAGCGACAGTTCACCGACATACAGCATGGTATTATCTAGCTTGGCAGTATCAATATGCCCCCGCCGGGCCAGGAGGGCTATGGCAATGGGCAAATCAAAACGGGGTCCTTCCTTACGCGTGTCGGCCGGCGCTAAATTAATGGTAATCGTACCGATCGGAAAATCAAATCCGCTGTTCTTGATACTGGATCGTACACGCTCGCGGGCCTCCTGCACGGCTGCATCCGGCAAGCCGACGATATAAAACCGTATAAGGCCGCGTGATATGTCAGCCTCTACCTCTACCAGCTCCGCGGACAACCCTTCAATCGTGGCTGATAATACTTTTGGAGGAGAGGATATGTGTCTTTTTTGCTTTGGCATAAAACAAAAACCTTCCGCAATTACAGGGAAGGTTTTGCTTTCTAATTCTCTCTGGCATCAGCATAACAAAACTGATTATTTAGTCAAGTGCCGTTGTATTTATCTGGACCAACTACGGCCGTATTGACAAGGTTAGCTCAACGTGCTACTGTGGAAATCCACTGTTCTTTTTCTACTTCTATATGAACTAAGGAGAATCATGCCCCGCCCAATCGGGATGGTGTTAGCAGACGCAGATAGTGTCTGGAGGACTACGGGCTAACAAACAAAGGGTGTATGCGTTGCCAGTGGATCGCATGGAATAGAATCTGCCGCGGTGTGGGGCTCCGGCACCATGCATGTACTGGCTCCCAGTGCTTCTGCCATCCGGAGCGCAATGACACGCGCCAATGATTGGCGATTTTCCTTACACAATGTCAATACCTCTCGCAAACACGAGAGGTATTTTTTATTATTTTACTAATTGTGGTACGCCCCCCGGTCTGACGCATAGCTGGATTTGACTACTCATACAAAACTAGGGATAATGAAGGCAGCACCTATTATCAGTTCTTTCATAAACACATACCTATTGTTACATCTGATTCGAGAGGGGGAGCCAATGAGTCAATTCCCATTTCAGGACAAAATCCTCATCTGCAGTGATTGCGGAGAGGAGTTTGTATTTACCGCAAGCGCCCAGGAATATTTTTTGGAACGCGGCTTTGCGGCTGGGCCTAGCCGTTGCAAAGCATGCTACTCCCAACTAAAAAAAAATAAACGCAAACAACGAAAAAACAGACCCCGGCATCGATCCCACGGACACGGTGATTATCCAGCAACTAACCGCTAATCAAAACCAGGATTTAAAAACCACGGTCTATGCAGGTATGTGAACTGATACTAGCACCTAAGCCGCTCGCGTAGCACACTATGAGAGCGGCTTTTCTAATACCTCCTGCTTGCTTATTTCAACAGAACGTCCGGGTGGCAGGCCGCCGAGCTGATACCGGCCTACCCGTACGCGCTGGAGCGAGACGACCCGGCCGCCAACTGCCTCGAGCATGCGTCTGATTTGCCGTTTCCAGCCCTGGTGCAGAACCAAACCGTACTGATTATTCCCAATACTAACCATGCGGTCCACCTTGGCAATACCCTCTTCCAAATAAACGCCCTGCCGCAGCTGCGACAGCTGGACAGCAGTTAATGGTTCGGCCGTCACTATTTCATATTCTTTTTCATGTTCAAATCGCGGGTGGGTAAGCCGCTCGATAAACGCACCGTCGTCAGATAAAATCAACAAGCCACTCGAATCCTTATCCAGGCGTCCCGCTATTTTTAGGCGCTGATATTTCCGGGACAATAAATCAAAAATCGACTGCTGGTTTTGAAAACGCGCGTGCGTACACACATACCCGACCGGCTTATGGAATGCGAGATATACATGGTTAGCGTGCATCTGGATATGCTTCCCCTGTACGGTGACGATGTCTTTGGCCGAATCAACCTGGACTCCCAGTGTCGTAACTTTTTTACCATTTATTAAAACCTGGCCAGCCTGAATCAGTACATCGGCCTTACGGCGGGAAGTATACCCTGATTGGCTGATATATTTATTCAGCCGCATGTTTATTATGGAATACAAATATTATTCCTGCCCACAACGCGCCGGCTAATATATATACGTCGGCTAGATTAAACACCGGCCAGCCGGTCAGGACTATTCCGTCTTCATATTTTTCTAAAATATGATAGTCAAACAGGGCTTTTTTATTTTTTGAGAGTGTTGGCATAGGTATAGTATATCTTATCTGGGTATTTAGTAAAAAACCGGATATCTTAATAACATCCGGTTTATTCATTTTGTCAGGAGATGAGTTTTTCCAGCACCTTTACGAACTTGTTGAGGCTGGAAATTTCCACGTATTCATACGGTCCATGGGTGTTTTCACCCGCCGGTCCCGTATAAACCACAGGTACTTTGAACGCTTCGCCGAAAAGCTGTCCGTCGCTGTATCCCTCCATGTCAATCCACTCGACCGACTGGTCGGTGACCTGACTCATAATATCAGCCAGATCCTGAAATGCGGCAGGAGAAGTGACTAGCGCGGCGTAATCATGTTTGATATTAATACTTTCGACCGAACAGGGCTGTTCCGGATACCGGGAGGCTGCCTTACTCAGAATGTCGAGAAAGTAGTCAGCATGAGCATTGGGGTCTCCGGGTCTGATATCGAGTACGATTTCTGCCACGGCTGCTTTCTTATTGGGTTGTACTACCACCGGCAATAAGGCAGTATTGTCATTGCAATCGTATCGTTGGGCCTTTTCAGAAGTATCCTGCTGGCCTCCGGACATTCCAGCCACGTTGATTGATGTCTTCTGTTGTTCGGGATGTAACTCTAACCTGGATTGGTCGTCAGCTGCAACCTTTTCAGCCAGCTTTTGTAGCAGGAATGCGGCCGCTGTTAACGCATTACTACCCCCGGGTTTTGCCGCATGGCCACTTTGACCATGAATCCGGATTTTCATTTCTACCAGCCCGCGGTGAGCTTTCTTGATAGTATTGCCAGCGGGCTCTAGAAATATCGCCCGTTTGACGCCCTTCAGCCATGGACCGGCCTGGGTGCTCCATTCCTGGCTGACCAGGGCATTGATGCCCGCGAAATCGTACTCTTCATCGGCATAAAAAAGAAGAGCAGTATTTTTCAGCCTGCCGACAGATTCGATAGCAGCTAGTAAGGCGGCTGCTCCGGCCTTGGTGTCGGCTGATCCCAGATGGTAGTATCTGCCATTTTCTTCACGGTCTCCGTCAGAGAAGGATTCATACTCTGTGGCTTTGTCCGTGCTGGGTGGAACCGTATCCAGATGCGAAGCGATCAGCAGTTCCGGTTCACCGGGTCCTTTGACTAACAAAGAATAGCGCCGGGAATCCGGACTTACTGGTATACGCAGGAATTCCAGCTGTCCTGGAAGCAGTCTTTCCAGTGTTTCTTGTATGAAAACGGCATATCCGATTTCGTTTTGGCCCTCGGGATTTTTACTGTTTACCCAGCTGGGTATCCTGCAGGCCTCTTTCAGGTAATCCAATGCAGTCTGCATGTGTGTGTCTCCTAGTTTTTTTATTTAAAGGTTCAATGTTATCGTGTTAACTTAGTAAGAAAATGGCTTTTAAGTCAAGTATCGTGTTAGGAAAATTTTATTATTTGCACAATTTATCAAAGCATGATAAGGTTGTGCATTAATTGGTAGCACCTTGAAAATTACTAATATTAGCAAAAATTCAAGGTTAATTTGAACTGAAAAACATAAGAAGATGTAAAGGAGGACGCTTTCAACTTTTGTATTCTGCAACTCAAAGATATAGGCAGCAAAAGGATTTTTGCTGCGCAAAGATTTCACATTCAAACGTTAGGAGTGGGTAATGCACAAGGTATTACTCGATGGCGAAAGCCTCACGGTCTGCGATGCTGTCAGCGTCGCTCGGGGCCACCGGGATTGTAACGGCGGCCATACTTACCCCTGGGTAGAGATATCTGGGGACGTCAGAGAAAAGCTCGGTGCTTTTCGCACCGGCTTGCAGGCGCGCATGGATGCCGGAGATATCATCTACGGCGTCAATACGGGCTGCGGAATCAAGAAGGGGACTATCATCCCCGATGACGAAATTGACGCCTATCAGGCGCACTACATTCCGGCCCACTGCGTGGGTTTCGGGGATCCTTTTCCGGAAGAAATTGTTCGCCTGGCCATGGTGCTGCGCGTCAATTCCTTCTGCAAGGGTAATTCCGGCCTGCGTGTTGAGCTGCTGGAAAAGATCCTGGAATGCTACAACAAGTGCGTGGTGCCGTACATCCCCAAAAAGGGATCTGTCGGCGCCAGCGGCGACCTCTGCCCCCTCGCCCACATGTCAGCTGTCCTGATCGGACTGCCCAAGCAGAAAGCCTTTTATCAGGGCGAAGTCATGACCGCTCCGGAAGCGCTTCATGCGGCCGGTATCGAACCGATCGTCCTGAAGGCCAAGGAAGCTATAGGCCTGACCAACGGGTCCACTTTCATGCTGGCGACTACTATCCTGGCCGCCCATGATGCCAAACTCCTGCTGGAGTACTCAGATATGGCGACTGCCCTTTCCCTGGAAGCTATCCGGGGTGAGAAAAACGCCTATGACGAGCGTATCCACCAGGCGCGTAACCATCCAGGCCAGATCGCGGTGGCCGAACACGTCCGCAAGCTTTTTGCGGGCAGCAAGCGCATGAGCCGCAAAGTCCAGGAAATGGATCTGAACGGCGTCAAGGTTGATATCATTCAGGGCGGCAAGAACAAGGACAAGAAAATGCCCCGGGTGCAGGACCAGTATTCCTTCCGTTGCTACCCTCAGGTGGCTGGTTCGACCTATGACGCACTGCACTTCGTCTTCCAGGTCTTGGAACGCGAAATGAACGCTTCGACCGACAATCCGCTGGTTTTCCGCTGTCTTGAGAATGAAAAGGAAGGCCAGTTTGAGGCCCTTTCGGGCGGCAATTTCCACGGCGAATACATCGCCCACGCCAACGACATCCTCAAGGTCGTTGTGCAGTCACTGGCCAACATCTCCAAGGAAAATTGCCGGCCAATGCCAGAGTCCTCGACATGATGTGCGGACCCGGGCATATCAGCCGCGAGCTTAAGGATAATTTTTCTCAGGTCGAGATTTTTGGCGTGGCTATCGATCTGCCTGCTATCGAATACGCCAGGAGTATTTACACAGACATCGTGTTTTACCACGGTGACGCCAGGGTATGGGAGCCCGATACGGTATTTGATCTATTGCTGGTGAATGCAGGGTTACACCACCTGCCCCATGATGACCAGCCTGTTTTCTTGAGAAGGCTGAAGCCAATGGTCAAGCGGGACGGTGCCGTTATCGTGGCCGATCCGTACATCGGCGAGTATCAGGCTGGCGCCAAGCATTCCCGCGAGCTGGCAGCAGCGCGGCTCGGTGTCAGGGTCATCAAAGAGACCGAGGCAAATAATCCTCCCAAGGATATCAACGAAATTGCGTATGATATCATGGTATGCGACATCCTGGAGGATAAAAAATTTAAACTTCTATAAGCCGTAGCCGGGCGATGTTTCAGGAGGTATTCGGTGATTTTCGGCTGGAGAAAACCTGGCCGAAAGATGAAACGAATTATGGGGAATACGTCTTCATAATTTCTTAGTCTACTATGAGCCGTTTAATTTACGTTAAGCGGCTTTTTTTCTTTCATGTTATATTGGATTTAGAAAGTATTGACATATTTGATTAAACAAACTAGGTTAAAAGGATTTTGTACCTTTATAAACCTAGAACCATTTAACAAGGAGATCTGATGATCCGAGAAATATTAGCCAACAAGCTGCAGGCAATATTGACAAGTACTTACCAGTCCGGCCATATGGGCGCGGAAATACTTCGCTTTGAACGTCTAGCCGACCAGACGATGCTGGTGGCAAAAGTCGTAAAAGTTGCCGATCAGCAGGCCATGGGGGACCTGTCAGCCAATATCAGCGGCTATAACAAGTTGAAGCGGATTGGCGCTGGTCAGATAATCCCGCCAGATCTGGAGTTGGTAGAAACCGAGGGATACCGGGTGCTCGTGATGCGGGACCTTGGCATGCCTTTGACCCAAGTTAACTCCGGACTGGAAGCTTGCCGGGAAATGTGGCTGGGATACCCCAAATTAGTTTTCCGTACAATGGAAGGCACGGCCTTCGTCGGGCAAGTCTGCCGCAATATCGGTAAATACTGCCGTAATTTCGACGTAGATATTGCAGGCAGAATTACTGCATTTGACTGGCCGAAAAAGTTTCCCAAAGCCGGTCTGATGCTGCTGGATTTCACTCCGGACAACGTTTTTTGCACGGAGCAGGGTGCGTATTTCATCGATCCCTGGGACCAGGCATCTTTTCTCGGCCATCCGGCCGTCAGTCTGGGTCAGTTCAGCCAGCTGATGCGGATATACGGAATGAAGCAGGCAGAAGAATGCAGGGAATATTTGCTTGGCCTGTCGCTTGGGGAAATCACCCAGCTATTGGGCTGTGACAGGGAGTTGTCTCGCTTAGCTTTTTGTCTGGGCGAAACTCTCCAACTGGTACTTTCCGCTTATGTCAGAAGGGAGAATGATACGGCCACGGCCGAAGGGTTTATCAGACAAGCTCTGGATAAATGGCCGACAGTATAAAGCCGATTGCACAACGCATTCGGCTTTTTTCTTGACAGAAATATGGCTGTTGTTATACTTTAGCTTACTAAAGTATATGGCAATAAAAGATTCGAAAAAATGGGATTATCAGGACAGTGAGGAACTTTTCCAGACGATCCTCAGGCTGAAAAATTTAGAAAAAGCCAAGAAGTTTTTGCGCGACTTACTGACCGAAAATGAAATACTAGAATTCAGCCAGCGCTGGAAGGTCGCTCGGATGCTTGATGCCAAGATCCCGTATACCGAGATCGAAAAAAAGACAGGCATGAGTTCCACTACCATAGCCCGTATCCAAAATTGGATAAAAAACGGCAAAGGTGGTTACCAGCTTATGCTCAAATGCATTAATAATTCAAAAAAATAAATATGCAACCAAAAAGAAAACTTCAAATAGGCGTGATGGGATCAGCGGCTGATACCAAGTACACGGAAGAGATGGAGAAAAAAGCCGAACAAGTAGGCCGGTTGATTGCGGAATCTGGAAATACAACTGTCTACGGCGCTGAAAAAGACTATGATTCTCTGTCCACGGCGGCATCCCGCGGTGCGAAAAAAGGCGGCGGTCTGACCGTCGGCATTACCTATGATACCGGACTGGAAATATGGGACAAGGAGGGAAATACGGACGTGGTGATCGCTACAGGTATGGGGCGCGGCGGAGGCCGGGAATTCACCTTGGTCAGTTCTTGTGACGCAGTCATCGCAATTTCCGGAGGTTCCGGAACGCTGACCGAATTGGCGGTAGCCTACCAACAGAATATTCCCATGGTGGCGCTGGTTGGCACTGACGGCTGGGCGGATAAGCTGGCGGACAAGTATTTGGACTCCCGGGAACGCCGTAAAGTGGCGGCTGCCAAAACGCCGGAAGAGGCAGTAGAGCTGGCACTCAAATTGGCGCGCGAAAGATTGGAAAAATAATATGCCAGCCAAGAAGAAAACCATAATTTTCGATCTGGATGGTACATTATACCGCCTTAAAGGAGGCTCTTATGCTAAGTCTGATCTGAAAAAGTATGTCCTGAGAAACGCCAAGGATTTTATCGCTAGCCAGCTTGGTTTGTCCAAAAAAGACGCCCGTGGGGTACTTGATAAAATCCAGAAAAAATACGGCGCGGAAATCAGCCTGGGCCTGGAAAAGGAGTACGGCATCAACCGCTACAAGTATTTTAATACTGTTTGGGATATCCCGGCCGGCAAAGTGGTGCGAAAAGATAATGATTTACGTCAGACCTTAATAAGTCTGTCAAAAAAATATCGGCTGACATTGGTTTCCGACGCTCCAAAAGTCTGGATTAATAACGTTTTGAAAGAACTCAAAGTTAGTGACATTTTCAAAAACAATATTTTTTCAGGAGAAGGTGATATGAGAAAGGGTTTTGGAAATGCCTACCAGAGGATATTGAAAAAGTACAAAACCAAGCCCCGGGACTGCATATCCGTTGGCGACCAGGAAAAGACTGACATCATCCCAGCCAAGAAATTGGGGATGATAACAATTTTTGTGAATGAAAATAAGTGTTCTACAATTGCTACCTTTTGTATAAAAAGGATTATTGATATGAAAAAAATAAAAGTCCATTTATAATGGACTTTTAGGGTGAAGGGTGCGGTACCAGTATTCATGTTCCACGCCGGGTAAAGAAGACGATTTTACCTTAATATCTGTTCTTTGGAATTGTAGCTTTTCGTTTGCCCTGATGATTTTAGTATTATCATCACGCATTCTGGTTATCAATATTACAGGCGCATGGTGTTGTGCAATTTCATCCATAACGTGTTGCTTTAATCTTGTTGCAATTGCTTTCCCTTGATGTTTTAAGGCAACGATAGTTTCTCTTATCCAAATGTAGCTATTAAAGGTGGGAATGCTGTCAATGAATGACGCAATTTCTTTACCTCGTTCTTTTTCAAGCTCATCAATGCTAATGATGTTATACCAAGATGATCCAACAATCTCACCTTTAATTGTTGCCACAAAGCAATTAAATCCGGGCATATTGCTATGTTCCTGCCATCTTTTAGTCGCCTCATTTATTGAGACTGGATGATTCCAGGGAGGTCCCGAAAAGCATTCTCGGTAAAGTGTTATGATTGCATAAGCATCAGAGCTCTGGTGTTTGCGAATATTCAATTTACCTCCTACTGTTAAAGTTCTATGGAAGATGTATTTGAAATATTTTTTAGTTCAATTTTTTTAATTTTATATCCTAGTAACCCTTGTTTTCTTCCAAATAATAATGGTATGAATTTTCCAGTAGGACCTTCAATTTCTTGAAAATCTTTGAGGGTAACTCCCACCATATCTTGTGGTTGAATTTTTCCATATACTTTATATATTTTTTTATTTTTTGTCAATGGCAAGGGATTTTTTACAAATAAGTTAAAATTGTTAAAGCCCTCATTAAGAAAATTTTTAATAGTTTTAGATAATTTTGCAGCTGTATTTTCAAATGATGTTTTTGTCCCGGATTCAATTTCAATGCCACAAGGTACATATTGTACCAATGGACCAGTTTTTTTGTTTTGATTTGATGGTGGCCAGTAAATTATTTCCGGTATGTCAAAGCATAGCGCTAAAGCAAGATTTAATTTGGTAATTTTTGGAAGAATAATTACAATTCTATCGTTTGCTTTTGTTTCATGGAAATCAACAAGAAAATCATATTTTTTGAATATACCCATTAGTTCTGCGGCTCTTTTTGTTTCATAATCATCGGAATTAATATCTCCAGGAACAATTCTATTCAAGTCATTTTTAAGAAACCTCATATTTTGTTTGGTCGCTTTTGGATTGGCTACAATAGTGTCAAATCGTAATTTAGTATTTTGATTTTTTATATTATTAACTAAAGCATTGCCAATAGACTCATCCCCATGAGTATTAATAACAAAAAGTGTTTTTTTATTGTTGTGATTTGGGTTCATGTTTATGGTTATATAATTAGCTATTTTTATGAAAAAATCAAGTTATTTTTAAGATTATCCACAATCATCATTTGACAATAAAACTGCACTTTATTAAGATAAAGTAGCCTTAACAATTTAAGCACAAAATGCGCTAATTAGGAAGACATAGTAAGCTGGAAATTGGGCAATAAAAGCGAGTCCGGGACGGTGTAAGCCGGATGCCAAAAGCCAGCTGAACACAGCTTCACGAAATGCAGCCCCGTGATAATAAACGGGGACGGTGGTCACACATCGTGAATACTGGAATCAAGTGCCTGGGTGTTGCGTTTAATACGATAAAGCCCGGGAATAAGGATGGGACCGCGGGAGATACTCTCGTTCCTTAGTTTAAGTCTTTTGTATGGGGACTTACATTAAGGAATGGGAGTTTTTTTGTCTGCTTATCAGCTTGACAAAATCAGAAAAAATTATTAATCTGCACGGATTTTATAAAAACAAAAGAAAATAGACGTTTGAAAATATACGGAGGAATAAAGTGGCCAATTTATGGTTGATGGATCTTGACCTGACACTGATCGACAAGCAATATGGGCCCACCTTGGCAGACGGCGCTGTCAATCGAGCCATTGCCGATGCGGGCATGCAGGACGACATTGTCGGGCTGATCTCAGATACGCCGGAAATTACGCTGGCAGAATGGATGAAGCGGTTTGGCTTCACAGGACCGATCGTATCCGAGAAGGGAGCGGTTGTTTCCTGGCTGGACGGAAATTTCGTGCCTACTGGGAAAAATGGTATAAACTGGGGTTCACTTGGCCAATCATTCGCTGACTTACTTTCGAAGAGGAATGCTAATAGCCGGATTGCCCGGATAAACTACATGGAGGTTATAAACTGGCGCTGGCTAGAGCCCGAGAGAGACTTGGTGGTCCTGGCAAACCCCTACCGCCGGTTCAGTCTCGGTTTGCACGTTCGCAGGATTTGCTCCGACACCAAGATGTTGGTATTGGACGACAAGTTTTTCGGGCGCGTCACCGGCTGTCTTGACGAAACGGTCGAATGTCTGAAAGTCTCAGACAGGCTAGTGAAGGACTACAATCCCGATTATGGGGTGGCCATACTGGCTGATAAAGACGTGGAAAAGCACGACGCTATTCCGTTGCTGCGGGAAAAGTATCGCGACTATAGGATTATCGCTGTGGGCGACGGATATTCTGATTTACTCTTGAAAGGGCATGTCGACCTGCTTTGTGCGGTTGGTAATGCTTGCGACGAGCTGAAAGCAGTCGCTGACATAACGGCCTCCAGCGAGATAACCGCCGGAGTCGTAGAAATCGTAAAAAAAGTTGGTTTACTGAAATAGAAAGGAAAGGTAAGTTTGATGAAATCTTACATTGTGACCGAAGACCTGGCCTATCTCATGGGGGACTGGTCTGGCAAGAAAGGATTCCGGATTCCTGACAGTAATTATTTCTACAGCCTGCAGGGCAGGCTTGTCGAATACCTGTCGAGGATCTTCCCTAAGGTCATCCATCTGGACATCGAAAAGCTGAGCAGCGGCTTGAAAGCTAAAATCGCCAAGACAGATGGCCATTTGGTCGTTTCGATCGACCAGATCTACAACAACGCCGACCATCACCTGGAAAGCAACCGCATCGCGGACTTGGATACTATGGAAGTGATCGGCGAAGCCCAACGTCCCGGCCACCCTTCGCTGGAAGATCAGGTGCTCGGCCTGCCTCAGAGCAAACCGCTTGTCTTGGTGGATGACGGATGCTTTTCCGGCGATACGCTGGTCCGGATCTACCAGCTGCTGCAGAAAAAAGGCTACCAGGTCGCCAAGATAATCGTCGGTCTGGTGATTGACCGGGCGGACAACCGTTTTGTCAAGGAATACCCCCAGGTGCCGCTGGTTGCCGTCAGGGAATTCGACAACGTGATCGACTGGGTCTGTGAACGCGATTTTTACATCGGCGTGCCCTTGTCCGGCCGTACAGCCGGGCACCGTGAAAACGGCATAATCAGGCCGTGTGAACCCGAGGTTTCAGTGCCTTACTGTCTGCCTTTTGGCAATCCTATCAAGGGGGCTTCGATCCCAACCGACCGGGCTGTGGAATTCTCCCAATTTATGATCAATATCAGCATTGAGCTATGGGATCGCGTTTCTCAGGAATCCGACAGGGACGTTCTCTGTCGGGACGTACCGCGCCTGCCCAAGGGCGTGGCCAGAGGAGACCGGCCGTTTGCCGAAGTTTTGGCAGAAGCCAAACTTAAGCTTTAAAGAAAGCTCTTTTGCAAAAGGATGCGAAACATAATCGCATCCTTTTATATCGGCAGCTTTGGTATAATTCATAGCATGAATTTCAAACAGAAGCTGGAAAAGAAAGTCGCCAAGACCATATTGACCCTGTGACCGAATCTGCCTCAAGACAGGGTTGATTTCGATATCGGCTATCCGCCGTAGGAAAAGTACGGCGACTACTCGTGCAACGCGGCCATGAAGCTGGCTAAAGTATTGTACCGCAACCCCCAGGAAATCGCCCAGGCAATAATTGATAAAATGGGCAAAGTGCAAACAGTGGAAAAGGTAGAGCTGGCCAAACCGGCTTTTATTAATTTTTTATAAGTAAAAGATAGCTTAATAATTATCCTGCAAAAGTAATGAAGGAATTTCGAAGCTACGGTAAAAAGCAGGGGAAGACTGAAAGGAAAAGTCCAGATTAAATTCATATCTGAAAATTCCACGGGCCCACTGCACTTAGACAATGACCGAGGCGGCTTTACCGGCGATGTGCTGAGCAACGTAATGAAGCTAGCTGGCTACCAGGTTTATAAAGAATATTATATAAACGATGTTGGCAAACAGGTAGGCGTGCTGGCCGAATCAACCTGGATACCCAAGGCGGCAACTTTTTTACCATTTATTAAAACCTGGCCAGCCTGAATCAGTACATCGGCCTTACGGCGGGAAGTATACCCTGATTGGCTGATATATTTATTCAGCCGCATGTTTATTATGGAATACAAATATTATTCCTGCCCACAACGCGCCGGCTAATATATATACGTCGGCTAGATTAAACACCGGCCAGCCGGTCAGGACCAGCATGTCGATGACATACTCGTACTGTATCCGGTCCACGAGGTTTGAAGCCGCGCCAATCATCACCAGACCCAGCGCAATAACAATCCTTGTTTGCTGCCGTCGGTAAGCACGGATCAACAAAGCGCTTAGTACCGCCAGGAGCGTGAGAGACACGAGAATGAGCGCCGCCATAGGCATCGGTATACTATAGGCTATGCCCTGATTGCGCACGAGCACGAGCCCAGTGGCATCAGGAATAATAAATAACCCCTCACGCGGAAAGGTATGCAATGCCAGCCATTTGAGCGTCCGATCTATCATAAAAAACAGTACGAGAGGTATAGCGGCCCGTATATACAAACGGCGCTCGGCCATATGTTATTTCTTTTTAGCGCAGGCTAGACAAACCGTGGCAGTTGGATTGACGCGCAGCCGTTCTGGTTCAATGTCCTCTCCTGAAACCTCGCACACGCCATAGGTACCCTCATCCATACGTTTGAGCGCGGCATTAATCTCTTCCAGATTTTCCTCGAGTTTATGTTCCACAGAAATACTGTCCTGATAATCAGCCCACTCCGTGGCATTATCCTCTTCTTTATCGCCGACTTCTTTCCATTTCATCTGTACTTTATTCTTATCAAACTCCGTATCCCCAGTCATGCGCTGTAATAACGACGATAAGCGCTTTTTTTCCTCTTCTAATTTATCACGGAGTTCTTGTTGTAAGGATTTTTCCATAGTCTCTTTTTAATGCTAAAAAAGCTAACCGGATTATAACAAGGAGCTTAAAAATAAGCAACCCCGCCACTGGCGGGGTTGCTGTATGCTAACCTGTTTACTATTGCAGTGTGGGAATACTGGAAATATTGCTGCCGCCGCGAAAACCGCTGTGCAAGCCGAAGAAATTCGAGACGATTGTGCCGTCGTAATCAAAAGCCCTGATGTGAGCGCCAAATCCGGCGCCTGGTCCGGTCACAACTTCGTTCGTACCGTCACTATCCACATCAGCGATCATCGTGCTGAAACCGCCGCGCAATGTCTGTGCATAAGCCCAGTACTGTGACACCGCATTACCAGTCGTATCAAAAATCCGTACATGCGGTCCGGCATTTGTCAGTGCAGTGACTATAATTTCCGGCGTAGTATCACCAGATACGTCACCAACAGTTGCCTGAATACCGCCGCGGAACGTGTCAGCATAAGCGAAGAATCGCTTGATCAGATCACCGCTGTACGTGAAGGTGGCCACCTGCGGTCCAAGCCCTTCGCCGGGCGCCACGATAATATCGGCTGTGCCGTCATTATTCATGTCTCCGGTATCCAGCATATAGCCACCGCGGACTGTGCCGGCATAGGCCAGGAACTGCGCTACTACGCTACCGTCATAGTCAAAAACTCTGATCTGGGGGCCGCCGGCTGATGCGGGCGCAACAATCATTTCAAGCGTGCCGTCGCCGTCAACATCGCCAGTGGTGAGATTGATACCGCCGCGGAACGTAGCCGGGTATGCCCAGAATTGTGACTCTACTTCACCAGCTGCATTGAAGATGCGAACCTGCGGGCCAGCGCCGGCCATAGCCGTGGCAATGACCTCATCACTGCCGTCGCCGTCAACATCAACCACGGCAATGTTCATGCCGGTACGGAGATGTGAGGCAAAAGCGAAGAACTGGTTAATCGGCTGACCCTGCATGTCAAACACGCGTACCTGCGGGCCAGCGCCAGCGCCCGGCGCAACGATAATCTCATTAGTGCCATCACCGTTTAGATCGCCGACTGCGGCCTGGATGCCGACGCGCATAGCTGATGAATAGGCGAAGAAGTTGAGTTTAGCTGTGCCGTCATGACCGTACACGACGACCTGCGGGCCACCATCAGCTGCCGGGGTAACGACTATATCAGAGGCAACAGGTACTAAACTGGCTGTGGACGCACCGGTAACAATAGCAAAGTCAGTAAAGTGAGTGGTGGTAAACTGGACCAGGTCGTTTTCTCTGTCTACTGAATAGGTATTGACTGTCTCCCACTTATTGGTAGTCTCATTAAAATAAGCGGGCAGTAAATCAGCCGGAGTTAATCCTAATTCCTGCATCTGTTCGAGATCAGCCTTAAAGCTGACAGTCACTGCAGAATTAAAGTTGGTGATTGACTGATTATTGCTGTCCTTGGCAGTGATACTGTAGCCAAACTTGACTGGCTTTTTGTTTTTTTCTGGTTTTATCTTTTCATTACCCTGCACGCAGACGGTGACATTTCCCTCGGTGGCGAGTGAGCCAGAAGGGAAATTTATCGAGCTGCCGTCAGAAATACTAAACACTTTCGGCTGGGTAGAATCCCACGTATCACATTTCGGCTGTGGAAAATGAAATGGCGATTTTTCCACATAAAAATCGCGGGTAATGGTAAAATTTTCTTCATCCGGAGTATGTATGACAGTATCGCCACTGCTATAAAAGTCCGTACCGTTAAACGTATCGGCATTTACATGCCAAATTGTATCGCGGGATACCGGCAGCTCATACGTGCCGCCAAAGATTGGCGTACCAGAATTCTGACCGTTTTCCGCCCACGACCCAACAAAGCCGAAGTCAAGCGGTGTGCCATCTTGATAATATACGTTGCCGGTGATAGTACCGTCAGCCTCCTCATACTGCAGTGTTACGCTGACGCTACCATTGACTGGCACCGACACTGCTTGCTCATTTGGAGACATCCAGTTGGAACTGCGGTCGCCGAATTCGGCCGGCGGCGGAGCACCAACTATATATGTTTTACCGCCAATAATATTGATCGAGCCGCGGCCGTCAAACACTTCGCCGCCGCCCTCTATGACGTCCTTAAAATCAACCTTTTGGTCGTCAAATTCCTCATGAGCAAAGGTAAAACCGTGGCCGTCCAGCAGACTGCCGTTTGGTTTCTTAAGTGTGACATTAATTTTGGCATCTGCCTTACGGACTGTGATGTCGCGGGTCGTGGTGCCGGCCGAGATGACCAGGCCGCCCTCTTCGAACCGCGGTGGCTGGTCCATGTAGCTGCCGCCTATCACATGCGCGCCCATACCTTCGTATGTACCGCTGCGCAGTGAGATCCGGTAATTACCGCCTTCTTCAAGGTGGGTGCCATACCATTGGCCTTTTTTACCCATGATAAATACTTCTGCAAATTCATAATCACTAATCACATTACCGTCCTGATCCGTTACCACCCCCTGTACTACCGCGTCATTTGGCACCAGCACTAATTGAACATTATAGGTGCCGTTCGGGCTGATAGTTAATGACACTTCCTCACGGATAGAATACGGGAAACGCGGCTCTATAAATGAGCTGACAATAACATCAGTTAATTGGCTGGAGGGAACCTTGACCTGGAATTGCCCGTTATGAATCTGGCCGCCGTACATTTCACCAGGGCCAGGTCCCATCATTTGTTTATCCGACATCACATTAGCAAAGCCAAAGAAGTCACTTACCTGGTCGCCACTGGTATCAACCACGATGCCATTAATGGTGACGTCAGCATATACCATAGTAAAGTTAATGCCTGTTTTTGTCTGATTATCACTGATCGTCAAATCTTGCGGATGGCCTCCTGATACCCACGGACTACCGAATTCTGGACGCGCTTCGACGCCATAGGTACCACCTGAAACATATAGCGTGTAATACCCGCTACTGTCAGTCATGGCTTCAGAAAAGTCTCCGCCTGGGCCGCCCATGCTAAAAGCATTAACCCGGACATTGCCGAGCGGTTGGCCGGTGCTGGTTATCACGCGTCCTTTTATTCGTGAACTTTTGACAGCTAGCGTGATCGTGCCGACATTCACCGTCTGATTGGCGCTGACTGATACTTTTTGGTTGGGAAAATTATACTGCTGCTGGTCTGGCGGAAACCACGCATTCAATTCAAACGTGCCGGCCGTCGTGCGGATTGAAAATACGCCGGTAGAACTCGTTTGCCCGTGCATATTACCGCCGTTCGAACTGAATAAATCAACGCCTAAATTATTTGCCGCCGTACCGTCCGGATAAAGCACTTTTCCCGTTACCCGGGAATTGGCCGTCACCACCTGGAAATTTGCAGTGCTTGCTTCTACTGAATTGTCATTGGCAAAATTCTGATCTTTTGGCATGCCGGAATAAATCCAGTCTACTTCAACCTGCTGACCTTCATTATCATAACCGCCGGAAACGCTTAATCCCCACTGGCCGCCGGTTACCTTCAGTGAATACGCGCCGGCGCTATTGGTCGTGGCGCTTTTGTTCAGCGGACTGCCATCCATACGAAACGCGTTTATCTGTGCTCCGACTACCGGGGCGCCAGTGCTTTTGCGGGTAACAGTGCCGGAAATCGTTTTAGTCGCGGCTGTCAAAGCAACATCGCCCATAGCAGTGGTATTGCCGGCCGTAACAGTAACATTTTCTACGGTCGAATTCATGTAGCTGCTCAAATTGTCTGCATTAATGTGCGTTGTGACGGTATACGTACCTGCCGGAATATTTTCCAGGGTAAACGTACCGTTATTTTCTGTACCGGTCGAGCCTATGCCTGGCCCATTGCCAGTGCCAATATCCACCCCGACATCACCCTGTCCCACGGGTGAGCCGCCGGCTACTACCCGGCCAGTAACGGTGCCGGTCTGGACTACCGCGTCTGCGGCAGGTACTGCTCCCATAAACGAGTATGAAAATGCCATAGCCGTCATAACCACGACATACACGCTCATCCGGAGCATTTTGATTAATATTTTACTCATACGATGTTTCCTTTCCTCCTTAAAATTTATTTTTTTGAATAAAAAAACCGCGATACAAGCGGTCTACTAATACCCCTCCGTGTATTAGGAAAATATATGAAAAAAAAATTTTGACCATAGGCATAGGCAACGTTATGACAAGCAAAGCAGCATATACCAAATCATATACATTATACTCTAAGTATAGCGCATTTTCAGCATTTTGTCAATTTATTGCATAGCTTCTACTATCCTACCGACTCCTAGTATATATGCGGCGGTGCGCAGTGGTACGCCTTTTGATTGGTGGATAGTCCAAATATTATTAAATTGTTTGACCATGTTTGCTTTCAGTTGGTCGAGAACGCGATCTTCATCCCAATGCTCGTCTTGTTTATTCTGAAACCACTCATAATAACTGACAATCACCCCGCCGGCATTAGCTAATATGTCAGGTATGACAAAAATATTTTTCTTCTCAAAAACAGCATCTGCTTCTGGAGTAACCGGACCGTTAGCCAGCTCTACGATGGCTTTGGCCCGAACCGTGTCTGCATTTTCTCTTGTCAATACACCGCCCAGGGCAGCAGGAATAATAATATCAACATCCAGCTTAAAAATATCGCCATTCGACAACTCGGTATAATGCTCAACGTCACACACGCTTCCCACGCAGTACGCGTTCCCAATAACCCCTTTTTCCTCTTTTTGCCTGCGGATATTGTCCGGATCCATACCCTGGTGGCGTTTGTCGTATAAGACGCCTTTTGAGTCTGAAACTGCCACAATCTTATACCCCGCTTGGTTCAGAATGCGTGCGGCATTGTACCCGACATTGCCAAAACCCTGAATAGCCACCGTGGTTTTCTCTGGATTGAGGTTGAGTTTGCGCGCTAACTCACGTAATACGTAAAAACCTCCCTGCGACGTAGAATAATCCCGCGCTTCTGATCCGTCCTTACCCAGCGGTTTGCCGGTAAATGAACTCGGCGTATACGTACCGGCGATTTTGGAATACTCGTCGACCATCCAGGTCATGACCTGTGGGCTGGTATAGACATCCGGCGCGGGAATATCCTTATCCGGGCCAATATCATGATAAAAGGCCTGAACCCAGCCCCGCGCTAGCCGCTCGAGCTCTGCTCCAGACAACTCTTTAGGATTGACTTGGGCGCCTCCTTTGCCGCCGCCCATCGGTATATCTGCCACTGCGCATTTGAGCGCCATCAGAAAAGCTAATGACTTTACCTCATCAATAGCTACCTCGGGATGGAATCGCAGACCGCCTTTGTACGGTCCGCGGGCATTATTAAACTGCACTCGGTACCCATGCACTTTTTTCTTTTTTCCTGAATCCAGCTCAAAACTCACCTCATGCTCTATCACGCGGTCAGGATCCTGCAGCCGTTCACGCCATGTCTTATCCAGCTCCAGATGATCTGCCGCCGTAGTAAAATATTGTAATACGTTTGCAAACGGATTGTTAGTCATATTTTTTTTGGTAATGGCTTAATGCTTGTTTAGTAATGGCCATCGCCCGCTCGAGACGCTCACTGTCGAGAACATAGGCGATACGCACCTCCTGCTTGCCTAAACCAGGCGTAACATAAAACCCTTCACCCGGAGCAAACATGACGGTCTCGCCGTGACCATCAAATTCCTCCAGCAGCCAGCGGCTAAAATGTTCAGCATCCTGAACCGGTAAGCGGGCCAGGGTATAAAAAGCACCTTCGGGATTGGCATAATGGACGCCGGAAATATTACTCAAGCCAGTGGTAACAGTCCGCATGCGCTCTTCATAGATATGCTTGAGCCGAGCCGTATATTTTTCCGACTGCTCCAGGAGTGGAATAACACCGAGCTGGTCCAGGGTTGGTGATGACAGCCTGCCCTGGGCAAATTTCAAAGCCGCGGCCATCACGCCCTCATAATGTGATGCGATAATGCCGACGCGCGCGCCGCACAAATTAAACCGTTTAGAAACGCTGTCAACTATAATTACCCGATCCTGTATTTCGGGAAAGTCCATCATGCTGACAAACGGCTTGTCCCCAAACACTATCTCCCGGTACGTCTCATCGGCTATGATAAACAAGTTATGCTCTGCCGCCAGATCGGCGACACGCTGCAATTCTGCTTTGGTATATACAGTCCCAGTCGGGTTTGAGGGATTGCAAATAATAATTGCTTTAGTCTTATCAGTAATATGCTTACTGACATCGATAACCGGCGGCAAATGGAAATTTTGGCGTGGTGACAATGCGACCGGCGCTAATCGGACATCAACCATCGCCGCAAAGGTAATGTAGTTCGTATAGAGCGGCTCAAATACGATGGCTTCATCACCACAATCAGCAATCGCCATCAGGGCAAACAAAATAGCTTCACTGGCGCCGGTGGTAACAATAATTTCCGATTCAGCAAACCCAATGCCGTGCTGCCGGTAGTACGCCTGCCAGGCTCGGATAACTTCTGGAAATCCTGCTGACGGCGCATATGCCACATGCGAGCCGGAAAATGATTTGACGGCATCAAAAAAATCCGACGGTGCGGCCAGGTCAGGCTGGCCAATATTCAGATGGTAGACATGCGTGCCTTTGGTTTTTGCTGCTTCAGCGGATTGATGGAGTTTCCGTATCGGCGAGGCCGGTGTCTGCCCCGCGCGCCGTGAAATTTCCATACGTCCTTTTGTTATTTTTTTATTCCCCAGTCTATCCCGACAGTATTGGGATTTTTATCATTAATATAGGCATATGCTTGCAGCCCGGCTTTGGCCCCCTCGCCTGCGGAAATAACGACTTGTTTGTACGGCATGTCCGTCACGTCGCCGGCAGCAAATATGCCAGGTACAGACGTCTCGCCATGACGCGTTACTTTTATCTGCTCGCGATCATCCAGATCGACCAGATCAGCGACAAAATCACTGGCAATAGTAAATCCTGCTTCGATAAACACGCCTTGGACAGCAATGGTTTGCCGGGTATTATCTCGGATAATCTGTAACTGCTTTACTGTCGTGTCGCCTTCTATTGCCTGAACAGTAGCGTCGGTAAAAATAGCAATGTTATCAAACGACCGAACATTTTGGATTAAGGATTGATCACCGGTCAGTGATGGCTGCTTGGTAATCAAATATACGTAGCGGCTTATTTTGGACAAGAGCAATGCGGCATCATTTGCCGCTTCGCCAAACCCAACCACGGCGACGTTTTTATCTTTATACAGCGGCGCGTCACACGTAGCGCAATATGATACGCCTTTACCAAGGAACGCTTCTTCGCCAGGTACTCCCAGACGCCTTCGCGACAAGCCAAAGGCCAGAATTACGGTACGCGCATTATGTGACTGGTTATGAGTCTTGACCGTAAAAATATTGTCAGTTTTGGTTATGTCTTTTGCTTGTGTAAACACAAATCTAGCCCCAAACGCCACGACTTGTTCATACATGGCCTGTGTCAGGGCGCTGCCATCCACATGCTTGAATCCCGGGTAATTCTCAATATCCGGCGTGGTCGCAGCTTGACCGCCTATGTCCTGGGTAAT
This sequence comes from uncultured Gammaproteobacteria bacterium, assembly GCA_964415025.1. Taxonomy (GTDB): domain Bacteria; phylum Patescibacteriota; class Patescibacteriia; order UBA10025; family JAHIVO01; genus CAYPXF01. The sequence continues at coordinate 23,016 of CAYPXF010000016.1, forward strand.
AACTAATGTAGTCAGTGCGCGACGACTGGTATACAGTGCGGCAGTTAACCCGGCAGCCCCGGCACCTAGTATGATGGTATCATACATCATCAATATTTACCAGTTAGTGCCTATTTCCCTGTGTCCACCGCGCATATAGGCCATGGCATCAAGCGCTGCCATACAGCCTAATCCGGCTGCGGTTATTGCCTGGCGATAACGATAATCATGCACATCACCGGCTGCAAACACCCCGCTAACAGACGTCTTGGTATTATCAGTTACCTTGATATAGCCTTTATCAGTGTCGACGGTATCGCCCAGAAAATCAGTATTCGGCTTATGGCCGATAGCCACAAACAGTCCCTGGACCTCAAGCTCCCGCTCTTCATGAGTCTGATTATTAATAATCCTTATTCCGCTGACAGCTTGTTCGCCGAGGACTTCAGTAACTTCGGTATTGAATATAAAATCAATTTTCTCATTATCTTTTGCCTCCTGTTTCATGATTTGGCTGGATTTCATGCCTTGTTCATCACTGCGTACCAGGACGTATACTTTTTTAGCAAACTTGGTCAGATACGTTGCTTCTTCCATGGCCGTATCGCCGCCGCCGACGACTGCAATGTCTTTGCCCTTGAAGAAAAAACCGTCGCACGTAGCGCAGGCCGACACCCCTTTGCCGCGCAGGCGTTGTTCGTTGTCTAGCCCCAGCCATTTGGCAGACGCGCCGGTCGCGATAATCACGCTGTCGCCTGATAATTGCCGCTTATCCATAGTAACAGTGAACGGGCGCTGGGAAAAATCAACCGCGGTGACTGCTTCGGCGACAAAGGCGACCTCAAAGCGTTCAGCCTGCTGGCGCATTTTTTGCATCAGTTCCGGACCTGGAATGTCCTCGGGAAATCCGGGGTAGTTACCGACCTCTGACGTAGTTGTCAGCTGGCCGCCGGGCTCTGGCCCGTCGATAACAATAGGATGAAATGAGCCGCGTCCCAGATATATAGCCGCGGTTAATCCGGCCGGGCCGGAGCCAATGACGATAACATTTTGTTTGTCTCCCATAGTGATGAGAAAATTAACCGGCTACTTTTTCCAGCTCTTCGATAAGCTGTTCTTTTTGGTGCAGGCCGACTCCCTGCCAGGCGATTTTTCCGTCCTTAAATATTGCCAGAGTCGGGATACTCATCACGCCGTACTGCTGGGCTGACTGCGGATTTTGGTCCACATCAAGCTTGGCGACTTTGGCCTTGTCACCGATTGCTTCGGCGACTTCGCTGACAATCGGTCCCTGCATCTTACACGGACCGCACCAGGTAGCCCAAAAGTCTACCAGTACCGGTTTGTCCGCTTTCAGGACTTCGTCCTCGAAATTTTGATCAGTCAATGTTACTTCTGACATACGTACTTTGATTAATGATAATTAATGTGCGATTAAATTTGTCATTTCTTTATTTACTGCTCAATATTTAAATTAATAAATGTAAAATTAATACGCGCCACCTACCAGCTGCTATTCCTATGTATACTTAAACAATGTTACTGCGATTTTATCCAGCTCGCGGATCTTGGCACGATTACGTGGCTTGAGACAACTCTTGGCCTCCTGGCGCAAAATCTTCAGCAACAGTTTTTCCACTGACGAACGGATAGCCATCAGCTGCATAACCACGTCATCGCAGGCCCGGCAATCAGCAATCATTTTCTCGACGCCGTCTAGCTGTCCCTGGATACGGTGAATATGGTGGATAAGTTGTTTATCGGCTTGGTTCATACGTATATACCCCTAGGGGGTATATTAGCAAACACTAAAATCCTGTCAAGTATCTCTTCTTTGTAAGTCTGATGGCTGTATGGCACACTGGTAACGCTAAGCAATAATAAAAACTATATGAATGATTGCATTCCGAGGAGGAATTAAAAGCAGCGCAGGAATACAACACCGAACAAAACTCGTCTGACCAAATACCATCAACGGTAAAAGAAGCAGTCAGTCAGTAAACTGACCTGTATATACTTATCAAATAGACTAAAAAAATTGAACGTTCATTAGAGCAAGGGGTCTTGGTCTGTTAGCTGATAGCCAGAAACAGCTCGAATCAGGTCCCCACAATTACTACTGCCCAGCCAAACGAATCAGCCTGCGTAGCGTCAATCAAGCATAAGGCCAATGGTTTTATTAGCGAAGTTGGCAGTGTTATGGTTGGCGGCGAAAAAGGAAAAAAGATTTTAAAAAATTCAGATTAACGTCGCGGATACACCACGAACCATTTGGAACAAAATTTATAAAACCATAATACAGGACATGAGTGATATATTTAAAAAGTTATATAAAAAGTAGGGACTTGGCGCAGTGAAATCTATGATCGAAATTGGCAAACTCTTTTACAAAAAAGATTAGATTTAAAAAAGCATTAAATTCCTCTCGCATAGTTTGTAAATACAAAGAAAACAGCCTCAACCTATAGGTGCTGTTTTAATTTTTTTACAACAATGCGGTAGATGGCTCGAGCTGTGTAAGTATATTGTCTACGTTTGTATATCAGGACGTCGGAAATCAGGGCACAAGCTTTTCCCTGGCAAGTTAATATTTTAATACCGCCGGTATGTCATACTGGCAAATGGTAGCGATTTCATAACCAATCACCAGTGAGGGGATACATGCGTCGGCTACCAGCAGGGCTGTTTGCTTCATCCATACAACTCTGAAATATTGCCCAATCGTGGAGATCCAACTTCATCAGGATCATCTGGATTGACACCAACAACGTGTTTAAAAAAACCTGCATGTGCTGATTCAGTATGTTTATGATTTTTGGTATACCTTAACACCCCCACTGCAAGCGCGTATAGACCCAGCAGCATAAATTTTCATGGTTCAATAGTCATTGGTGGACCCGAGGGGACTCGAACCCCTGACCTCCTCCATGCCATGGAGGCATTCTAGCCAACTGAACTACGGGCCCATAAAAATCGTATTTAAAAGCGTAACACTAAATGTGTACAATGACAAGACTATGGGTTATCACTGTAATGTTCCACGTGGAACATAATTTATACAAATAAAAATAGCGGCTATTAACCAGCTATTTTTATTTAGTGTTACATTCCGCGGTTGCGCGTCTTATCAACAATTTCCTTTGCCGCATCTTTACCGCCAAGTCCAAAAGCAATACCGCCAGCTATAGTAATCATTGCAACCAGACCAGTAAATAATATCTTTAGTAAATCCGGGGCGATTTTTAGCTGAACAAGTGCGGCAATTACTGCAAACGTAATAACTGACCATTTAGTTAAGGCTGTCAAAATGCCAGCTGAAGATATGTTGGCAGATTCAGCTGCATTCTTAACAATTGATGACAGAAAATTTGAGACTAATACGCCGATAACAATTATTACTACTGCGGCAATAACACTTGGTAAGTACCCAATCAAGGAATTGAAAAAATCAGAGAGTTGGCTAAGTCCTAATACGTTTACTGCAGACGCAATAAAAACGATTAAAATAAACCAGTACACTATATTAGAAATAAGCAGCGTAAGTGTTGACTTAAATCCAGCCTTGGCAAATGCTCTGTGTAAACCAATTTTTGCGGCAATTTCTTCAAGCTTGACTGCCCGTAAGATCCTCTTAGCAATAACGCTAAAAAACCAGGCAAATATAAATCCCGCAAATAACAATATTATCGCTATTAATAATGTTGGAATAAAGCCGGCAAAATCACCCCAAAACTCTGAAAATGATTGTCGTACTATTTGTGTTGTATCCATATTATCACCTCCTTTCATTTCCTGTATTTATTATATCAGATATTATCAAATAAAGTTATTAACTAAAACGTTCATACTAATTTGTTTACATATTTTTATAAATCTAAAATGTTCCACGTGGAACATTGAGTAATACATCTTTACTAATTAATCAAAAACTTATCATTTTTTTAGGCTTTTTGTACCTATATTATCTTATAAATTCTTTTCTAGGCTGTATATCGCCATTGCACGGTATCATGTGCAAGCTTTCTTGGTCATATTAATGGTTATACTAATAGATTTTTAAAATTTGAATTTAACTTGATCTTATAATTCATGAGTGTAATTACTTACTTTTTAACCGTATGTCCAGAATTTAATCAGTTTTTTTAAAATGCTTTGTATTTTACAGAATAACACAGTAGTTCATCACTTACTTCTCTGTATAATGTTTTTTAAACTTATATATTAAACAATTTTTTAGTGAACAATTCATAACAAATAGGCTAGTAATGACGTGTTTTTAACAGTTTTTGCATAAAAATCAAGCAAACATCAATATTAGCATACTAATAATCAGAAACTATACGTGAAAATAACTGCTTTTTCTCATCATTATGTATATTTACTATAACTAAATAAATAAAATGTTCCACGTGGAACGTTAATCAAATTTTGCAAAATTTTTAGTGGTGGGGGCTAGTGAAAAAAGTTCGAACCTTTTACGCCGAATAATTGACTAAGGTAACAGCAATTGCTGTCCAGTCTACCCCAAAAAGGAGCTTTTGTAAAGGTACGGACGCTCTATGTTCGAACCTTTTCAGAATAGTAATGGCTCACAATTATCATGGGATAGGATGATATTTGAACATGCTCAATATCTTTGATGTTCTTATCTCTAACCTACTCGCCTGGAAGCGGCTGATCAGGGAGTCCTAAGATATTCAACTCGATAGTCAGATTCTCGCCTCCCAGGGTGTACTTCAGCATCACAAAAACTCGAATCAACCTTTCTATCCTCTCGGCCCTTAAACACAGGTACAACCACTCCGTCAAAAGATTGAAGCAAGTTCTGAGTTGGCCATGATTCCATAATTACGTGTTATGCCTGCGAAACAAAAGAGGGGTCAGTGAATTGACCCCTCAGGATGCACTTCTACAGCGGTACCGCGCCGAAACAGTCTTCCGGCTTCCAGAAATCTCTGGTGGAAGCGTAGGTCAACCTGAAGTCGCAGTACCCCTGCCACCGAACTATTATTTTCGGCGCAAGTTCGTTGCCATGGCGATTGAGCCACAGCGAATCAAGGGCCGTGATAGACGTCACGCTACGTGACACGAAGAGGTTGAACGATTCTCTGTAGGTTTCTCCCCATGCGAGTAGTTCGGCAAGAACGATTGGTCGAAAGCAGGCGTCACCGATCGCGCGAAGGGCGGATAGCTTGTCCACCTTGGATTCAAATGAAACCAAGACCATCTCAATGTCGCCGCTTCCGGTTCGCGAAGTGGGGAAGTTCTGTTCGTCGAACATCCCGTCAACTTCCAGGTATCTGCCGGCATGAATTGCCTTCGCCAACGACTTTTCGTAGTCAACGTGAAGTGGAAACTTCTTGCTGTGAATGAACGGTTTCATTGTGCGTCCTCCTTCTGGGCTTTGCACGTATCCTACTGCTTTTCGTTGTAGCAGGCTTGGAGGATTCTGTCAATGCCGCTCAGTGTCGAATGATTTGCGGCACTATCTTCGCTTGACCCAAAGGCCTTTCGTCACTATTGAAATTACTTGAAAGAAATAGCAATTGAGGCTATATTGGGGACGCGCGAATCTCAATGTGCTGCTATGGAGGAGGCTCAATGGAGATGATTCTGGCCACCCTCGGACTGAAAGTCACCGATGCCTTGCTGAAATCGACGGTCCAGGCAACCGCCAAAAAACTTCTCAAAAGACCCCAAGAGAAGATGGCGTTTGCTAAGGCAATCGATGACACCGTCGATTCCCTTCGTGAGAGCGGGTACGAGCTGGAGGGAGAGGGTCTGCCGTATGACAGTTTCTTCACGCTTCCAGAAGTGACTGAAGTTCTTTGGTCGGGAGTCTGCGATCTGTCAAGGACCCCATTCTTTAGACACTAATTCTCAGACTTTTAAGCGGCCACCTCAAGGGCTGTTTTTTGTTTTTCAGCGAATACGGCAGGCGGCATCTTGAGGGCCGAGTGAATGCGGGTATTGTTGTAGACCCAGATTAAACGGTAGATTTCAGCAGCCAGCTCACCTAACGTGGTAAAACGATTCAGATCCCCCAAATCCAGCTTGAACTTGCCCTACCAGGTTTTCTGGTACCCGTTTTCCCATGGACATCCCGGCCGAGAGCGGGAGATGGTAATGCCGAATTACTGGAGGATAGAGATGTATGCTTTGGCTTCATACTCACTGCCGTTGTCAGAGTGGAAAATCTCGGGTCGGGGATGGTGCAGCAGAGCGTGCCAGAGGGCCTGGATAGTCAGCGGAGCGCCTTTGCGCCTACTTACCGTCAATCCGACGATCTGCTGAGCGTCCGACTTAGCAAGCTTATCGACGACGATGAGTACACTAGGCGAAGACGCGCTATTGATACACGCGTAACGAAGCTAAAAGGCCAAATCGAAAACGTCGGCCGGACTCGAGAAGAACGGCGAAGTGCAGTAATGGAAGTCTCCTCCATGTCGGTGAATGTGCTTCGCTTGTTAGATTCAGGTACAAGAGCGAGCAAAAGGCGAGTTCTGAGATCTGTATGTTCGAACCTTGAGTTATACGACAAAAGAGTATTAGTTACAGTGAAAAAACCCTTTCAGCAGGTTCAGTCTGCCATAGGCAATGCAACGTCGAATGGTAGGATGATCGAACCCGAAGAATTCGGCGACCTAAAGCCTCACAATGTAAGCTCGAATGGCGCAAATCCAGTGTGGTGGACCGTACCGGAATCGAACCGGTGACCTCTGCAATGCGAATGCAGCGCTCTAGCCAGCTGAGCTAACGGCCCTTAATTCTAAAGTCAAACTAGTATGCCCCTGCCGTGGCCTATGCCCTCGCTAGGAGTCGAACCTAGATTTATCCCTTAGGACGGGAGTGTTCTATCCATTGAACTACAAGGGCCTAGGCCACAGCGGGTGATCTGCTAAAAACATACTATATATTCACACTACACTGTTATATTGTATATATTGGGGCTAAATTATAATTTTTGGCTAATGTTTGCCTGATTTTTGCGTCGTTTATTATATATATTCTGTAATTATGTTTGCTAAACTCTCTAATATGTTATCAGTATTGTTAAAGTATGTTATTAGTCCTAGGGTTCCAAATAAAATAAATATTAACACAATTATCCAGGCAAATTCTTTTCTCATTATCAACCTTTCCTGGTTATCTGCTGATACGGATTTATTTTCATTGCTTTGGTTTTTCTCTAGTTGCCGCAGTAAATGCTCTTTGCCTCTGAACGCTTCTTTATGTTCGTTTTTCATAAGAAGTATGGCATTAATGTGATTAGTATTTAGAGTGTATAGCAAATATATATATTTATCAACGGTAATGGTCAAACTGATCATACACAGTTTTTTGCCAATCTAACACCTCCGGCTC
>CAYPXF010000017.1:0-26669 GCA_964415025.1 uncultured Gammaproteobacteria bacterium
CGCCATAGGCGGGCAGTATGGATACCACCGGCTTTTTGCCGGTGGTAGTTCATTTATTTTTTAGCGCGGTGATCTGGTCGCGCAGTTCAGCCGCTTTTTCAAACTCCAAATTTTGGGCCGCGAGCTCCATTTTGTTTTCCAGATCAGCAATAATATGAGGCAATTCCTCTGTTGGGATGTGTTTGGGTGATAACTGTTTGTCCGTTCCTGGTTTAGTGGCCCTAGCCCCGGCCAGGCGTGTTTCTCGGATTGCTTTGGTGATTGATTGTGGCGTGATGTTGCGTTCTTTATTGTACTGCTTTTGGGTTTTTCTCCGGCGTTCAGTCTCTCTGATAGCCCGGTCCATAGAGCCGGTAATCCTGTCAGCATACATAATAATATGTCCCTCGACGTGCCGGGCTGTTCGGCCTATAGTCTGGATCAGTGCTGTGGCAGACCGCAGGTAGCCCTCTTTATCCGCGTCCAGGATAGCGATGAGCGAAACTTCGGGCAAATCCAGACCTTCACGCAGCAGGTTAATACCCACTACTACGTCGTAGGTCCCTAGCCGCAAATCACGCAGGATTTCCAGGCGCTGGAGCGTATCGATTTCCGAGTGCAGGTATTGCACCTTGATATTTAATTCATGTAAATACTCTGTCAGGTCTTCGGCCATGCGCTTGGTCAGCGTGGTGACGAGTACGCGCTGTTTTCTGGCTACGCGGTCTTTAATTTCACCAATCAGATTGTCTATCTGATTGGTGGTTTTCCGCACTTCAATAGTCGGGTCGAGCAGGCCGGTCGGGCGGATGAGCTGTTCGACTACCTGTTTGGAAATCTCGGTTTCATATTCTTGCGGTGTGGCTGAAACATATATCACCTGGTTGACCCGCTGTTTAAACTCTTCGAACCGCAACGGCCGGTTGTCCATGGCGGCCGGCAGGCGGAAGCCGTGTTCGACTAGCGTTTCTTTACGTGAGCGGTCACCAAAATACATACCTCTGATCTGGGGAATGGTCATGTGAGACTCATCGATAAACATGAGGTAGTCATCCGGGAAAAAGTCGAGCAGGGTGTAGGGGGGCTCGCCGGGTTTGCGTCCGTCGAAGTAGCGGGAATAGTTTTCAATGCCGTTGCAATACCCCGCTTCCTTTATCATTTCCAGATCATAGCGTGTCCGCTGTTCCAGCCGCTGGGCCTCGACCAGTTTGTCCTGTTTGTTTAATTCCTCAACACGTCGCTCCATGTCCGCGGCGATTTGCCGGAGCGCTTTTTTCATTTGTTCATCCGGTGCCAGGTAGTGCCGGGCGGGATAGATATCGACTGTTTTATGTTTGGCCACCTGTCTGTTAGTCAGGGAATCAATTTCCGCGATGTTTTCAATCTCATCGCCCCAGAATTCTATGCGGTAAAAGGTGTTTTCTGACGACGAAGGGAATATTTCCAGCACTTCTCCCTGTACCCGGAAGCGGTTACGCCACAGCTCGGTTTGTACCCGGCGGTACTGGATGTTGACGAGGGCGTGGAGGATTTTTTTGCGATTTTCCTTTTGTCCCACTTTCAGCGTTATCACATCACGCTGGTATTCAGTGGGCGAGCCCAGGCCATAAATGCAGGAGACTGACGCTACGATCAGTACGTCGCTCCGTGACAGCAGAGCCGACGTCGAAGCGTGGCGCAGGCGGTCGATTTCCTCGTTCAGCTGGGCCTCTTTCTCAATATACGTATCGGTACGCGGTACATACGCTTCTGGCTGGTAATAATCATAGTATGAGACGAAGTAATGTACAGCATTATCCGGAAAAAAATCTTGGAATTCACTGGCCAGCTGGGCGGCCAGGGTTTTATTATGCGAAATCACCAGCGTTGGACGCTGCATCCGCTGGACAATATTAGCCATGGTAAATGTCTTGCCCGAGCCGGTCACGCCGAGCAATGTTTGGTCACGGTAGTTTTTCTCCAGTCCGGCGGTTAGTTTTTTGATCGCCCGGGGCTGATCACCACGGGGCCTGTATTGGGATTGCAGTTTGAATTTCATAGTACATAAACTATACAGTGCCTTTATTGCCCAGTCAAAAAAAATGCTATCATAGGCCACGGGCAGGCAGACCGTCTGATTAAAAGAGGAGACCATACATAGAGCACGCTACGATTTTTTTGCTCAACGAGTAGTCACTGCTCGTCTCACAACTCAAATAATCGTATTCATGTATACGGTCTGGCCCAAAAACCGCACAGCGTCGTGTGCGGTTTTATTTTGCGTTGACAAACCGCGCACTGGTGCTATAGTAATGAGCACTATTTGTTCTTTCTATACCATGGAGGGTCAGTATGAAGCAGTGGCATAAGTTTTTCAGCGCGATACCTATATTAATACTCGTGATACGCGAGTGGCTGTATTACTACCCCCCCACTTAACTTCTTATCAGTGCTAACTGAATAAGAAGAAGCAGCCGCCGGAAATATCCTCATTTCCTGCGGCTTTTTTGTGAAAAAATTTCGAAAAACGCTTGACACTTTCCGTAAAAGGAGTAGTATAGTGGCTAATACTTTTCCACATATTGTATTTTTATACATTAATCAGGAATTTTTAAAAACGTATGGACCCAGAAGAACTTGCACATCTGGTCCTGCAGCTCGGCATTCTCTTGCTTGCCGCTAAACTGTTTGGACTAGTATTTAAGAAGATGAAACAATCTGAAGTGCTCGGCGAGCTGATCGGCGGTATGGTCGTCGGCCCGTTTGCGCTGGGCGGCCTTGAACTGCCATGGATTGGCCGGCTGTTCCCGGTTATCGAACACGTCGGGGAGCATGCCTCAACGCTGCCCATTTCATCGGAGCTGTACTTCTTTGGACAGATTGGCGCGATATTACTTCTATTTTTAGTTGGTCTGGAAACAGACGCTAAAATGTTCATGAAGTACGGCGTTAAATCACTAGGCATAGCGATTGGCGGTGTGGTGCTGCCGTTTTTCCTCGGCGCCTGGGGTACCATGCTGTTCGGCTTTGCAGACAGCATTACTGATACGTCGGCTATGTTCATGGGCGCGATCATGGTAGCTACGTCGGTGGGTATTACTGCCCGTGTTTTGTCTGATATGTATAAATTGGACACCCAGGAAGGCGTGTCAATTCTGGCCGCAGCGGTTATTGACGACGTATTGGGGATTTTAGTGCTGGCGTTGGTATTATCACTGGCCGGCGGTGGCGGCCACGGTGCCAGTGAAGCTTTTTCCTGGGCAGCGCTCGGCACGATTGGCCTAAAAGCGCTTGGCTTCCTCGGCGGCATGGTCCTGATTGGCATTATCTTTGCTAAACGATTGTCAAAAATATTACTCAAGCTCGAGGGCAAAAGTTACGCGGCCATTGCCGCGGCTATCTGTTTTTCTGTGGCAGCCGTCGCTGAAATGTTTGGCCTGGCTATGATCATCGGGGCCTATCTCGCTGGCATTTTACTATCAGTGACAAAAGTTGGTAAAGAAGTCGAGGAAAAACTGGCCAGCGCTTCGCACCTGATTGTTCCTATCTTTTTCGCGATTATGGGTACGCTGGTTGATTTTCAGGCAATGGGTGCGGTCCTTGTTTTTGGCCTGGTGATTTCCGTGCTGGCGATTATCGGTAAAGTGGTCGGCTCTGGCTTTCCAGCGTTATTTTCTGGATTTAATTTCATTGGTTCGATGCGCATCGGCATCGGCATGCTGCCGCGCGGCGAGGTGGCCTTGATCGTCGCTGGCATCGGCCTATCAGCTGGCATCATTAGCAATGAAATTTTCGGCGTGTCTATCATGATGACGGTGATTACCACGGTTATGGCTCCCCTGATTCTAGTTCCTCTGTTTCAAAACCCAAAGAGCGGTCTCAAGCATCCGTCAGCAGAAGCAGCAAAAGTCGACCTGATAGAACCGTATCGCACGATTAAACAGTCTCCACATATGCTGACTGCGTTGCGTAATTATCTGATCGAAGCGTTTCAGTCACGCGGCTATGATGTATTGCGTGATGACCGGGTGCGCGGTATTACTGAAATCAAGCATCCTGGGGATAAATTTAGAATTCTCACAATTAAGCAGGGTAAAGACCAGATGACGATTGACTGCAGTAATAAGTGCGCCGAAGAGGTTGATGCGGTAGTGAATGAAGGCATCGCGCACTTTGAGCAGGCTGTGGCCGCGCTCAAACAAGCGTAATAATAACTTGCTCTTTATATATACAGCAGAAAAGCCGCTCGTCAGGGTGGCTTTTTTGCTTAGTATAAATCTGATATACTAGAAGATATGATTGCGTCAGTAGCAGGAAAAATCAGCCATACTACAGCCCGTTCGATTGTTATTACCACGGGTGGCATTGGGTATGAAGTATTCACCGTGCCGCGGTTATTAGAGCAGGTCAAAACAGATGAGGACATTATACTCTATACGCATTTATATGTGCGTGAAGAATTGATGGAGCTGTATGGTTTTAGCAATCGTGAAGAAGTCGATTTTTTCCGGATGCTGATTTCTGTCTCTGGTGTCGGGCCGAAGTCCGCCTTGACCATTATGTCGCTGACCACGCTGGATGAGCTGAAAAAAGGCATTGCTCATGGGGACGCTTCATTGCTTACCAAAGTATCTGGCATTGGCAAGAAAACAGCCGAGCGCTTGATCCTAGAGCTGAAGAGCAAGATCAGCGACAGTATTGGCGAGCAATTAGAGGCGCAGCAGGCCACCGGCGATAGTGACGCGATCGATGCGCTGGTCAATCTCGGATATCCGGTCAGTGAAGCACGTGACGCGTTACGCCAAGTTGATACTGACACGACGGATGTAGCCCAGCGGATACGAGCAGCACTTAAATTACTCGGTAAATAGTGTTTGGCGTAGGATTCGTGGTTATTGGGGTTACTTTGGTTGTGGGTATTTTTTACAAAATTCGAAATCCTAAGCACGAAACTCGAAACAATATAAAATATCTAAATTATAAATTTAATACAGTTTAGGACATTAGAGTTTTGAAATTATAATTTGTTTCGTGTTTCGAAATTCGAATTTAGCATTTCCGGCGAGAGGCAATATGCAGATTAAGGAAATTAAAAGTCAGGAGGAGCTAGATAACTTTGTAGCCGCACAAAAACTGGCCCAGTTTTTGCAATCTTGGCAATGGGGCGAATTCCAGCAGGAGCAAGGACGTACCATATGGCGGCTCGGGGTATATGAGGATGTGGATCTAACTGCCAGCGCCCTTGTCATAAAGCAAACATTGCCTATTGGCAAGTCGTATTTGTACTGCCCCCGCGGTCCTGTCATATCGTCACAGGCCACGCCAGTGCTGTACCAGCAGCGGTGGCAAGTATTACTTCGAGCTATTCAGCGTATTGGTCGGAAGCAGGGATCAATTTTTATCAAAATCGAACCGCCGATTGAGCTCGATAAGAGGCATGATTTTTTTACGGCTACCCAAAATTTTGATCTGCGCAGCGTCCCTTTTGTGCAGCCACAAGACACCTGGATGATTGACTTGGCCCAAAACCACGACCAGCTGCTACAAAACATGCACGCAAAAACACGCTACAATATTCGTTTAGCAGAGCGTAAAGGAGTCCGGGTGCGTTTAGCCCAATCAGGTCAGGATTTTGAGGCGTTTTGGCAGTTAACCAAACAAACAACAGCCCGCGATGATTTTAGCGCTCACGCGCGGACGTATTATCAAGCCATGTTGTCTGCTCTGTCGAGTGAATTCGTCAGACTATACATTGCCGAATACCAGGGTCAGATTATTGCGGCAAACATTATTGTCTGGTTTGGGCAAACAGCGACCTATTTGCACGGCGCTTCGGCAGATAAATACCGTAATGTCATGGCACCGTACGCCCTACAATGGCAGCAGCTGCAGGATGCGAAAGAGCAAGGGTTGCGATATTATGATTTTTGGGGCATAGCGCCGCCCGGTTCGGCCAAGGAAAAGGCATGGGCCGGTATTACCCGGTTTAAGCAATATTTCGGCGGATTTGAAGTCCGCTACATAGGCACCCATGATTTGATTTTACACGGCCGGTGGTATAGACTGTATAAATTAGCCCATCAATTATGGAAATGACCAACTACCTTGCCGCAACCAGCGCGATTATTCTCGCTGCTGGCAAAGGCACGCGGCTGAATGAGGGGCGGCCGTCCGATATCCCAAAAGTCATGCACCGGATTTGTAGCCGGCCCATGCTCGCGTATACCCTGGATACACTGGCAGAACTTGGGACGCGAGATATTATTGTGGTAGTGGGATATCAGGCAGCAATGATACAGCAGTACTTCGGGTCGCGGTATAAATATGCGCATCAGGAAGAGCAAAAAGGTACCGGCCATGCGGTGACTTGTGCCCGACCACAAGCAGACCGTGGCAGCAAATATGTTCTGGTAGTTCAGGGAGATGATTCAGCATTTTACCGTCCGCAAACATTAGTCGATTTAGTGGGTGTGTGCGCGGCATCGGATGCGGTTATCAGTTTATTGACACTGAAGCATCCGCGTCCGGCAGAGTTGGGTCGGATTATTCGGGATGATTTGGGACACGTGGTAGCGATTAAAGAAAAAGAAGTACTGACCGAGGAGGAAAAAAAGATAGATGAAATAAACGCCGCTGCATACTGCTTTCAGGCTGATTGGTTATGGAGTAATATTGATAAGCTGCAGCCGTCAGCAACCGGCAAGGGTGAATTAATACTGCCTGACCTGATTCACATGGCCGTGGAGCAGGGTCGTATTGTCAGACCGCACATGATTACGGATTTATCCGAGTGGGTGGGCGTGAACACGCCGCATCAGCTGGAAATAGCCAATGAGGTCATGGCCAAGCGCCTGGCCGAGCGGTAAATACGAACCCCCATCGTTCCTGCCCCTGCCCTCCGGATTTTGGCGGGCAAGGGATCCCGTACTTTTCTCACTTTGTTCGCAAATACGGGCAGGTCCGCCTGGCACAGCTCGGCGATAGTCGTGGCGGACAGGTAGGAAGCAATTATAACGATATGCCCCTGTAGTTCAATGGATAGAATGCAGGCTTCCGGAGCCTGAGATTGAGGTTCGATTCCTCATGGGGGCACCAATTAGAAAATGAGGCGCTTTTGCGCCGCAAAGTAGGCAGGCAAGAGGTTTTTGCTGATGAGTTAATAAATTAATCTATGTCTTTACCAAAAAAAAATTTTTCAAGGGAATTCATACTGGATATCCTAGAGCAGTATAGTAAAAATAATTCTTCCGAAAAAATAGCAGATCGTACTACAACACAGCGAAACTCAAACCAATCCCTAATCTCTCGAAAAAACTTTTCAGGGCATATTACGGCAAGTTCACTAGTTCTTGATCGTACTCTTTCGAGAATATTACTTGTACAACATAAAAAATTAAATAAATATATTCAGCCAGGCGGTCATATCGATGATGCCGACGAATCGCTTTATTTTGCAGCAAAGCGTGAATTAGAAGAGGAAACAGGCTTCTCTAATACAGTCTTTATACCGTTTAACAAAACATTTCCGGATATTCCGATTGATGTTGATATCCATACGATACCCGAAAACGCAAAAAAAGAAGAGCCGGAACATCTACACATCGATTTTCGTTACGTTTTTATCTTAGAAAATGACGATCAAGGTAAAATAAGTGAAGAGGAAATAGGAGACATCGTCTGGAAACCAATAAAGGAATTTGAACGTGCGAATACTGATACCGGCCGAGCTGTGCAAAAGATTAATAAACTTATTTCCGAACAACGCGACGAACTTTTCTTTGATAAAATCGTGCACACATTTTCTATCGACATTAAGAATTATAATGTAGTAATGGTATCGCATATTGTCCCAGACATCCCGCCTTTTATTAATGTGATACGAAGTTTGGCAAGGAAGGTTACTGTCATACCAAAACCCAGTTCGATTTCCTCAAATGTTCTATCAAAAATTTCCCAGGAATTGGTTTGCTCGTTTTCCAGAGAACAACTTCGAGATGAGTCAGTATTACAAAAGCTATTTCCGAAAAATGAAAAGAGCCTCGTCATCGATATTGGCGGATATTTTGCAAGCGAAGAATTTATAAATTTTAATAGTAAAGAGAAAAGGGTGCTTGGCATCGTTGAAGATACAGAAAACGGACTGCAAAAATATAAACTGTTTAGAAATGATGGTCAGTTGCCGATAGTGTCAGTCGCTAGAAGCGAGCTCAAACAAAACGAGGATGATCTTGTCGGGTACAGCGTTGCGTTTTACACAGAATGGGTAGTCCGCAAACATAGACATTTGCCGAGATATCTTACGTGTGGAATTATCGGATATGGGAAGTTGGGCAAGGGCGCAGCAAAATATCTCTTTAATCAGAATATTAAACCATTAGTATATGATAGTAACCCCATTAAAACTGTTGAGGCCTATAAAGACGGGTGTATTCCTGCTACAAAAGAGGAAATAATAACTAATAGCGAACTAATATTCTGCGCTACGGGAAATATTTCAATAAATACAAAGGATTTTCTTAGGATCCGCCCCGGGTGTTATGTTGCCTCGGTTACTTCTTCGGATGACGAGTTGAATTTGGATAATATTGATGTACATTTGGGCACAAGCGTTGAAAACGAATATGTTAATAAATATGAAAACGAGAATACCTATTGGTATTTGATTAATAACGGCAATGCGGTTAATTTTATAGACCGAGATGGCGATCGCGTCTCTAGTTTTATTAGACTAGTACAAGGAGAAATTTTGTACGCCCTACAAAAACTTACAGGAAAAAGATTATCTCATGGTATTCAGGAGGTAAAACAAGAAGATAGGAAAAAAATTGCGCATATGTTTCTTAATTATTATGGCACATCGGTATAAGTAGGCTTGTCCGCTCCCCAAAAGCGTACGATTTAGTTTAGAGCCATCACGCGATTCGCGCGTTCGTCAGGAGTTCCGTTCAAAAGAAATCGTATAATTCCACGGTGAGATTCTTCAGTACAAAAAAAATAACAAAGACGAAATCCCACCCCTGTGGTAGGGCTCATGGGGCAGGAGTTTATGCGGGGTAGTACTGCTATTATTGGGTTGATACTTATCAGAGTAAGATAACTGGCACATAGCGTTGATTTCGACGCTGTTTTATGCTATACTGACTATTGGTGATCCAACCAAGCTACTGTTTGGGCGGATCCCCGTCTTCCTTAGTACGAGGCAGGACGAATATAAAGCCCCCACACTTTTTATCCTGGTATCATGGTAATTAGTCGCTCGGTGATAAGAGGCGTGGGGGTTTTTTTATTGACAGCGTCATATTATCATTCTATACTGTTTATATCATTTACAATCAATACTTATCACGAGTGGGAGTAGGGACCAAGCCCGCTGACTCCCCGGCAACCTGTAATTTTTGATCTTGCCAAAGACAAACAATCCTTCAGCAAGCTCAAAGTTTTCAAGGTGCTAATTCTTGGCTGCAAAATCGTGTAGGAAGATAAGTTATGTATTATAATCTCCTATTACGATAGGAGTTTTTTATTAACTAAAGGATAACTATGAAACGACTCTTTACCTCTGAATCAGTGACCGAGGGACATCCGGATAAAATTTGTGATCAGATTTCCGACGCAATTTATGACGACATGTTACGTCAAGACAAGGATTCCCGCTCGGCAGTGGAAACATTCGTGACGACCGGTTTGGTCGTGGTTGGGGGTGAAGTGAGGACCAAGGGCTATGTCGATATCCAGGATATTGTTCGCCGTACTATCAGGAAAATTGGTTATGACCAGCATAAGTTTGGTTTTTGCGCGGATGATGTTGGCGTATTAAGCGCTATCCATGAGCAGTCTCCGGATATTGCCCAGGGAGTGGATGAGACGGACGCCAAGGAGCTGGGTGCGGGTGACCAGGGACTGATGTTCGGCTATGCTTGTGACGAGACGCCGGAATGCATGCCGTTGACAATCTCACTGGCGCATAAACTGACGAAAAGACTGGCCGGTGTACGTAAGGACAAAACACTGGAATATCTAAGGCCGGACGGCAAATCACAGGTAACAGTTGCCTATGACGGTGTCGAGCCAAAACAAGTAGAGACGGTCGTGATTGCGGCCCAACACGCAGAAGACGTGAGTTCAGAACAATTACAAAAAGATATCACCGAGCAGGTTATCAAACCGGTGCTTGGCGATTGGTACCATGACGGTATCAAGTTTTACATCAATGCGACCGGACGGTTTGTGCTGGGCGGACCGCCGGCTGATACTGGCATGACCGGTCGTAAGATAATTGTGGACACATACGGCGGCGTTGGCGCGCACGGCGGCGGCGCGTTTTCGGGCAAAGACATAACAAAGGTTGATCGTACTGCTTCATACGCTGCCCGATATATCGCAAAAAATATCGTGGCTGCCGGCATTGCCAAGCGGTGTGAGATTCAGCTGGCCTATGCCATCGGCGTGGCCGAACCTGTTTCTATTATGGTCAATACATTTGACACGGGCAATATTAATAATGGCGAGCTGGTTGATTTGATAAAAAAACATTTTCCACTCAAACCGGCTGATATCATTGATCGGCTTGATTTGAAACGGCCTATATACGAACAAACAGCAGCTTACGGACATTTTGGACGAACCGACGTGGAGCTCCCATGGGAAAAGCTAGATAAGGTGGACAGCTTAAAGAGGGGGTAGTTCATAAAAAAGATGGGCTTTCTCCGATCCGCAGTATATTTTTACTAGCTTGTTCAGGGTCTGGGGAGTTTGTTTTTTAGTATTAAAAATACTATAATAAACGCACTGTATCTATGAAAACACTGCTTATTACAGTTCTAGTACTGGCAATCATCGGCGGCGGTACGTATGTGCTTATTTCTTACGCAAACGACGAGCAGGAAAACGCGAATAATGCCATCACCGCCGCCGATGTTGTGTCCGGTACTTCCGGCATTAAGATCAAGGAAAGCACTGATCAGGATTTAGCCGTGGCTAAAGCGCAGGAGTTGTACCGTGCTGCATTAATAAACGGGGAGGATTTATCAGACGGCCCCTGCCTGTCAAATGAAGTTATCGACGGCTGGGCAGTGGATATTGCTCATGATCCGCGGCAGGACGTAGATAATTTGCCGGAAAACCAGTGCGCGGCATACCGTTCTGGAGAAGCAAAACACTTTGTTGAGTTGGATACTGATGGTAATTTAATACGCGCCGAATAGCATGTAGTATAAATCTAAATTCGAATTTATACTATGATTCACATCTACATCCAGTACCCGACTATAACCGAGGCAAAAGAGATTTCGAAAATCCTTCTGGAAAAACGCTTGGCAGCCTGTGTCAGCTTTGTCCGGCAGGAAGACATGTACTGGTGGAAAGGGAAAATTCTACATACCAAAGGAGTAGTTACTTTTATCACCGCTCCCAAAAAGCACTATAAAAAAATTGAACAATTTGTCGCCAAGCACCATTCCTATGAGGTGCCGATAATTGCGGAATTACCCGTTAACCGTAGCTACCAACCATATAACAAATGGCTCTATGCCGAAACAAACTAAAAAAAAGATCGCCGAAATCGAAAATAATATTGAGAAGATAGAGGAAAAGATTGAGAAACCGGTCCGCCGGTATGTACTTTCTTTTCGTGTTGATAGTGATCGGCAGGGCAAAGTCCGGGAAGAAATTAAGGATAAGGCGAATCCGAATTTTGACTATATTGTACTGACAGTATTTTCCGGTATTATTGTGGCGCTTGGACTGATTATTGATAATCCCGCTGTCGTGATTGGCGGTATGATTATTGCTCCGCTGTTTTGGCCGGTGCTGCGTTTGGCTATGGCGGTGATTAAGGGACAGCCGCAGATTATCCGGTATTCACTGTTTACTATAATGAAGTCAACCCTGCTGGTGTTTTTAGTATCATTTGTTATTGCGATTTTTTCACCATTCTTGGGCGAAAGTCAGGAAGTACTACTCCGGACCAATCCGACCTTATTTGAATTATTTATCGCCTTAGCCGCCGGTTTTGTCGGTGCGTTTGCCGTAGTTCACCCCAAGCTGTCGGCCGCGCTGGCTGGGGTCGTGGCAGCAGTGGCGCTTGTCCCGCCGCTGTCAGCCATGGGCATCCTCTTTGCCCAGGGAAATTTTATGCTGGCGGGCGGCGCGGCCCTCCTGTACCTGACAAACTTGATAGCTATTACCCTGGCGTCCGTGATTCTGTTTATCCTGGCAGGATTTAAATTTCCCAAACGTAAAACCAGTAAAGATGTCGCAGTCAGCAATATCAGCTGGTTTGTCATTTTTTTAATAATTATTGCAGTGCCTCTAACATTAGTGATGCGCGGCATTCTTCAGGAAAACCATGAGCGTTCGGTCGTGCGCGGCGTTATCGAACAATACACTGTCAATTCAAAAGTGACAGGCCTGACTATTGATAATGAGGGCACGCTGGTAGACATTAGCGCCACTATCCAGTCGCCACACGAGATTACTTCCCGACATATAGACCGGCTGTCTGATATTTTGGTAGGTCGGCTCAATATTCCGGTAAATTTGAGCGTCAAAGTCATCCCGACTTATGAAGTGGGAAAGACGCCCGCTGAAGAGTAAGATTGATTTACACTGCACATGAAGCGGATACTACGAACATTGATCCCGCGATCGGTATTACAGGCGTACCACCTAGCTTTGGCGTGGCTGGGCGCGATCGTATATCGACATCCGTCTCGTTCGCTGATTGTTATCGGCGTAACCGGTACCAAGGGAAAATCAACTACGGTAAATTTGATAAGCGCCGTGCTAGAAGCCGCCGGATATAAGGTTGGCGCTGTTTCCACTATTAATTTTAAAATCGCAGACAGGGAATGGCCCAATACCACGAAGCAGACCATGCCGGGACGTTTCCGTTTGCAGGCACTGTTATCCCGCATGGTCAGGGCCGGCTGTCGGTATGCGGTTATCGAAACGTCATCAGAGGGCATCGCCCAGTACCGGCATCGCGGCATTGCCTATGATGTTGCCGTGTTTACTAATTTATCTCCCGAGCACATCGAATCACACGGCAGTTTTGAGCGCTATCGTCAGGCCAAGACAAAACTTTTTTCCAGCCTTGAGCATTTCGGCCACAAGCATATTCATGGCAAGAGAGTAGAAAAAGTAATTGTGGCGAATAGAGATGATGCGGCCGCAGATCTGTTCCTCAAATTTCAGGCAGATCAAAAATGGTGTTATACGGCAAAACCCGCTGGCTATGCAGCACAGCCAGGCATACATCCGGTACAGGCGCATGATATCAGAGCAGACGTACGAGGTGTTAGTTTCAGTGTTGACGGCCAACCAATCCGCATGTCACTCGTCGGACCGTTTAATGTCCATAATGCGATGGCTGCGATAGCCGTTGCCAGGTCGCAGAGGATTGACTTGCCATCCATACAGCGCGGATTGCGGTCAGTCAGTACTATGCCTGGCCGCATGGAGGCAGTGCCTAATAAACGCGATGTTTACTTGTTTGTAGATTACGCTCATGAGCCGACCTCCCTCGCGTCCGCGCTCCAGGCAGTACGCGGATTGCGGCCGGGGAAAGTAATTGTCGTGACAGGATCCCAGGGAGGCGGACGGGATAAGGCTAAACGTCCCCAGATTGGAAAAATAGCCGCGCAGTATGCGGACTATGTGATTGTCACGAATGAAGATCCGTATGATGAAGATCCAAAACAAATTATCGAAGATGTTTTGGCCGGAGCGATTGCCGCGGGTAAACAGCGAGACGAAAATTGCTGGGGTATCGTAGATCGACGACAGGGAATTGCTAAGGCGTTTTCACTGGCCCGACCAAATGACGCAGTCTTGATCGCCGGTAAGGGCAGCGAAACAGTCATGGCTGTGGCAGGCGGCAAAAAAGTGCCGTGGAGCGATAAGGAAACGATAAAAAATTTAATTAAATAATCACATGCCTAAACCAAAGACGGTTTTAATCAGCGGTGGCACTTCGGGCATTGGCCAAGCCGCAGTCACTCGGCTGCTGGCTGACGGCTTTAATGTAGCTACTTTTTCCCGCCATGCCTCTCGCTGTGCTGCGCTCAAAAAAGAACTCCAGCAGCACTACCCAGCGGAGCGCTGGCTGGTTAAACGGGCGGATGTTCGCAGCACCACTAGTTTAAAAAGTATCTTAGCCGCTGTGGCCAAAAAATTCGCCCCGATTGATATTTTGATTAATAATGCAGGGTACGGTTACTTTTCCTCGATTGAACGGGTCAAAATAGAGAAATTTGAAGACCTGCTGCAGACAAATCTCGTAGGGCTGGTCCGGTTGACGAGATTAGTCGCGCCGCAGATGAAGCGCCGCGGCCAAGGGTTGATTATCAATATCGCCTCCATCGCCGGTAAGCGTTCTGCGCCAGAGGGGGAGTTTTACGCCGCCACGAAATTCGGGGTGATGGGTTTTTCTGATGGTCTGCGCAAGGAATTAGCGCCCAACAACATCAAAGTCTCGACAATTTGTCCCGGAATGATTGAGACGAATTTTTTTCCATCTCATGTATTCAAACGGCGCCGGAAAATATTACGTCAGCAAGGATCGCGCGACGGCATCATGGCGCCGACAGATATCAGCCGTATCATCAGCTTGATTTGCACGCAGTCAGAGCATAGTGATATCCAAGATATTACCATAATGCCGTTTTAGAGTGATAATAGGGCATGGATAGAAAATGTTTATGTTTTTATCTGGTGAGAAAGTCGGATAAAACAGTTTTTTTAATCGTGATCGGGTATTTAGAGCGTGTCTGTGGATAACTTTTGTTTTGATAATAGAGGGTATTTTTTTGTTTTAGAAAAATATTGCTAGTATTAGTGTAATCATTATATACTTGACAGATCTAGTCCATATTTGACAGGATTTCTGCATTCTGTTAAAATCGAAATATTATTCTCAAGTGAAGACGTCCAAACATTTAATGACGTTTAATAACAATACAATACATTAGGTAATTAATTACCCTTTTTCTAGTCTTAACTAAAAGGGAAGAGGTCTTTTTATGTCTACTCCAAAAAACCCACCGGAAAAAATTGCCACTCTTGAACCGCACGGAGAGCGCCAGCGGTTTACGAAAATACGTGCGGCCACCGAGCTGCCCGATCTTATTGTAGTGCAAAAAGATTCCTATGACTGGCTTTTGAAAGAAGGCCTCAAGGATTTATTCGATGAGATATCTCCGGTTCGGGATTTTATTGGTCGAGATTTAGAGTTATATTTTCTTAATTATTATCTCGATGAGCCACGCTTTGATGAAATCGTTGCCCGTGAAAAGAATATTACGTACGAAGCCCCGCTCCGCGTTGAGACAAAGCTGGTTAATAAAAAGACCGGCGAAATTAAGGAGCAGGAAGTTTATCTCGGTGATTTCCCATTAATGACGGATCGCGGCACTTTTATCATCAATGGCATTGAGCGTGTTGTTGTCAGCCAGCTGATTCGATCAGCTGGTGTGTTTTTTACTTCGGAAATTCAGCGAGGGCGTAAGAATTACGGCGCAAAAATCATTCCAAACCGTGGCGCCTGGCTCGAAATAGAAACCGATGCTAACAATGTCTTGTCAGTAAAAATAGACCGTAAACGAAAAGTGCCGATTACATCATTACTGCGCGCCTTTAGCTATGGATCAGAAGAGGAAATCAAAGCCATGTTCAACGACGTAGATACTGATCCCAATAATCAGTATTTGGAAGCGACCTTGGCCAAAGACGTGGCGCGCAATGAAGCTGAAGGATTAAAAGAAGTATACAAACGTATCCGCCCAGGCGATCTAGCCACTGTTGATAATGCCCGCGAGCTCATCCATAAGATGTTTTTTAGCTTTGATCGGTATGATTTCGGACGCGTTGGTCGGTATAAGCTGAATCAGCGTTTTAAGTTTGATTTTCCGAATAAAAAGGAATATCGTGTACTACAGAAAGAAGATTTGATCTCTATTATTAAGGAAGTAATTAAGCTCAACAACAGTCAGGCCGAGGCTGATGACATTGATCATCTTGGCAATCGACGCGTCCGGGCAATCGGCGAGCTGGTGCAGAACAAGTTCCGAGTTGGTTTAGCGCGTATGGAGCGCATTGTGAAGGATCGCATGTCCACGCTGGATATTAATACCTTGACGCCGAATCAACTGGTCAATTCACGCCCGATTATCGGTTCGGTCAAGGAATTTTTCATGTCCTCCCAGCTATCCCAGTTCATGGACCAGACCAATCCGCTGGCCGAGCTGGAGCATAAGCGTCGCCTTTCGGCCATGGGCCCGGGCGGACTGTCACGTGAGCGCGCCGGGTTTGACGTACGTGATGTGCACCACACTCACTATGGCCGGATTTGTCCGATTGCCACACCAGAGGGCCCGAATATCGGATTGGTCGGTCACCTATCCTGTTATGCCCGTATCAATGAGTTCGGTTTTATCGAGACGCCATATCGAAGAGTAGTTCATGATCCAGAAAACAAAGCTTCACACATAGAGGGTGAAATACTGCGTGAAGATATAACCGACGCGGACGGAGCGGTCCTAGCCAAAAAAGGCGACACGATTACAAAGGAGATGGCTAAAAAATTTGAGCAGACTGACCATAAGACAATTCCGGTCAAACCGCACGTCACCAATGAAATAGTCTATCTGGATGCGTTTATCGAGGAGCAGCATATTACGACAGCTGCGACCACCCCCGTCGACGAGAAAGGGTATTTTGTCCATGGCCGTGCAGAGGTACGGATGCATGGCGAGCCGACCGTAGAAGCTGTCGAGCGGATTGATTATATGGATATTGCGCCATATCAAATTATCAGTGTTACTACTGCGTTAATTCCCTTTTTAGAACATGATGATGCGGTTCGCGCCCTGATGGGGTCAAATATGCAGCGCCAGGCTGTACCGTGCGTTCTTCCGGATGCGCCATTAGTTGGCACTGGCGTAGAGGGCAAGGCGGCCCGTGATTCTGGCCAGGTGATTGTGTGCCAAAATGACGGCAAGGTGGTCAAGGCTGATGGTGAAGAAATTCATGTCATGGAAAGCAACGGATCAGTCAAAAAATATATACTCAAGCGTTTTCTCCGTTCCAATGCATCGACCTGTATTAATCAACGAATACTGATTGATAATGGGCAAGAAGTAAAAAAAGGTGACGTGCTGGCAGACGGACCGGCCACCGATGGCGGTGAGTTGGCGTTAGGTCAAAATATTTTAGTAGCATTTATGTCATGGGAAGGCGGTAATTATGAGGACGCTATCCTTATTTCTGACCGGCTGGTGCAGGAGGACCGTTACACCTCGATTCACATCGAGGAATATACTGTGGACGTCCGTGAAACTAAGCTTGGCCCTGAAGTAATTACTCGTGATATCCCAAATATCGGCGAGGATAAATTAAAAGATTTGGACGAAGAAGGCATTATCCGCATTGGCGCAGAGGTATCATCAGGCGATATTTTGGTCGGTAAAATTACACCAAAAGGGGAGACTGAACTTTCGGCCGAGGAAAAACTACTCAGGGCTATTTTTGGCGAAAAAGCAAAGGATGTCAAGGACAGCTCGCTGTATTTAGAGCACGGCGAACATGGTAAGGTTGTTGATATTAAAATATTTTCTCGCGAGCGTGGTGACAAGCTTCCCTCCGGTATTACTAAGTCAGTACAAATATCCGTGGCCCAGCTCCGCAAACTGCAGGTAGGAGACAAGATGGCGGGCCGCCACGGTAATAAAGGCGTTATTTCCCGGATCGTGCCATCAGAGGATATGCCATATCTTAAGGATGGCACCTCGGTTGATATCATATTAAATCCTCTCGGCGTGAGCTCACGCATGAATCTAGGCCAAATATTAGAAACCCATCTCGGTTTGCCAGCGAAAAAATTTGGTTATACGGTTGCTTCGACCGCGTTGAACGGTGTGGAGGAGGCAGTTATCGAAGACGAACTTGAGCGAGCTGGGTATCCGCGCGATGGCAAACTCACCTTATTTGATGGACGTACCGGTGAGCGATTTGATCATCCTGTCACGGTTGGCTACATCTACATGCTCAAGCTCAATCACATGGTCGAGGATAAAATCCATATGCGCTCGATCGGCCCGTATTCACTGGTTACCCAGCAGCCGCTCGGCGGCAAGGCGCAGTTCGGCGGCCAGCGTTTTGGTGAGATGGAGGTGTGGGCGCTGGAAGCGTACGGCGCAGCACATACCCTTCAGGAAGTGCTGACAATCAAATCCGACGATGTGCCTGGCCGGTCAAAAGCCTACGAAGCAATTATCAAGGGAGAACCAATTAGGAAAATTAATATACCCGAAGCATTTAATGTCCTCGTTCGGGAGCTGAAAGGATTAGGATTGGATGTCGAGCTGATCGGACAGCGCGAAGAGCCAGATGAGGATGACAGGGCGACACAGAAAGACGAAAAAGAGCGTACCGCATCCAAAGACCAGGAAGCGCCTCAAGCAAAAGAAACTAAAATCGAGGAGAAATAATATGACCCCAGCAGAGCAGCATAATACATCACTCGATTTCAAGGCGATACGGCTGACACTTGCGTCACCAGAAGATATTTTAGCCTGGTCGCACGGTGAAGTGTTAAAGCCGGAAACAATTAACTACCGTACACAAAAACCGGAAAAAGACGGCCTTTTCTGCGAGAAGATTTTTGGACCAACCAAGGACTGGGAGTGCTATTGTGGTAAGTATAAAAAAATCCGGTATAAGGGGATTGTCTGCGATAAGTGCGGCGTGGAAGTGACCCGCAGTATTGTGCGCCGTGAACGGATGGGCCATATCAAACTAGCCGCCCCTGTTTCACATATTTGGTTTTTACGCGGTGTACCGTCAAAAATTGGATTGTTACTCGACCTATCTATCCAAGATTTGGAAAAAGTAATTTATTTCGCAAATTTTATCGTGACAAAAGTCGATGATGAATTACGTGAGGAGACGCTACAACAAATCGATGCCGAATATCAGTCAAAGAAAAAGAGTATTATCTCTGAATTTGATCGCATAGCTAATGATATAAAACAGAAAAAGGCCGAAAAGATCGATCGGGAAAAGGATACCGAAAAACAGAATAAAATCACAAAGGAAATTGATGAGGAGTTAGTAGCGAATAACGCCCTGCGTGAGGAAAAGTTACGCGACCTGTCTGAAGCGGTCGATCTGGCTAAGAAAGAACTCCGCACCCTCCAGCCAAAACAGATTGTGTCAGAGCAGGTATATCGCGACCTATCCATGAAGTACGGCCATGTGTTCGAGGCCGGGATCGGCGCAGAAGCGATTAAGGAGTTATTGCAGGATATTGAAGCTGAAGAAAGCATTAAGGAGCTCGAGAACGAAGTCAGCACTTCTCCAGAAAGTAAAAAACGCCGCCTGGTTCGACGTTTGAAATTATATAAAAGCTTTAAAACCAATCAGCTGCGCCCGGAATGGATGATTATGGAGGTTGTTCCTGTTATTCCACCTGATCTGCGGCCCATGGTTCAGCTGGACGGCGGACGCTTCGCGGCATCAGATCTTAATGACTTATACCGCCGGGTGATAAACCGCAATAATCGATTAAAGCGTTTAATTGCCCTCAATGCTCCAGAAGTCATCCAGCGAAATGAAAAACGCATGCTCCAGGAAGCAGTCGATGCGCTCATCGACAACAACGCACGCCATGGCAAGACGGTTACTGCTTCCACCGGCCAAAAACGTATGCTCAAATCAATCGCCGATATCCTCAAGGGGAAACAGGGTCGTTTCCGCCAGAACCTGCTTGGTAAGCGAGTAGATTATTCTGGACGCTCGGTGATTGTGATCGGCCCACATTTGAAAATGGATGAGTGCGGATTGCCGAAGCGTATGGCGCTCGAATTATTCAAACCGTTTATTATCAGTCAATTGATAAAGCGCGAATTTGTCCATAATGTCCGGAGCGCCAACCGTTTTATAGAAAGCGAGCGATCCGAGATCTGGGATATACTAGAAGAAATTACCAAGCAGTCACACGTTTTGTTGAATCGTGCTCCGACATTGCATCGCCTGGGTATTCAGGCATTTCGGCCGATTTTGATCGAGGGCAAGGCTATCCAGATCCACCCGCTCGTGTGCCCGGCCTTTAATGCTGATTTTGATGGCGACCAAATGGCAGTACACGTGCCACTGACCGAACAGGCGAAGAAAGAGGCGGCAGAAATTATTTCTTCTATTAAGAACGTACTCAAGCCGGCTACGGGCACCCCCGTGATTTCACCGACCCAAGATATTGTACTGGGCTGCTATTATCTGACCCAGCTGAAAGAGGTCTCCCGAGAAGAAATCAAATATTTTTCGTCTGCAGATGAAGCATTGATGGCATACCAGCTCGGACATATCCATATACAGGACGCCATCATGGTGCCGCTTGATAAAAAGCTGGGGACAACGTCAGCCGGCCGGATTATTTTCAATGAAGTATTTCCTGAAGGAGAAACATATATTAATGAAGTCATGGACAAGAAAGGCCTTTCCCGCATTATCAGTGAGTATTTTACGAAACACGGCAACGAGAAAACAGTCGCGCTGATGGATAATATCAAGAATCTAGCGTTCCGTTATCTGACGTTTTCCGGATTGTCGTGGGGTATGAATGATTTGGTGATTCCCGAACGTAAACCTGAAATTTTAGAGGAAGCCCGTATCCGCGTAGAGGAAATTCACAGTCATTATGAACAGGGATTGTTGACCGATGATGAACGGCACATGAAGATTATCGAAGTATGGGCACAGGCCAAAGACCAGATCCAGAAAGAAAGTCGCGGTTCACTTGACCGGCAGGGCTCTGTCTATGCCATGATTGAGTCCGGTGCGCGGGGTTCTTGGGCACAGACAACCCAGATGATGGGCATGAAAGGTTTAGTGACCAATCCGGCGGGTGAAACAATCGAGTTGCCGGTGCGCGGTAGTTTCAAAGAAGGATTTGAAGTGTTGGAGTATTTTATTTCTACGCATGGCGCCCGAAAAGGTTTGTCTGATACTGCCTTGCGTACAGCAAATGCTGGTTATCTGACGCGACGTTTAGTCGATGTCAGTCAGGACGTGATAGTTACCGAAGAGGACTGCGGGGATGATGAAGGCATTGTACTAACCAAAGAGGCTAGCGAAAAAATGGGCGAGACGATTGCCAAGCGCATACTCGGACGCATATTATTAGAGGATGTGAGAGATAAGAACAAGACAATCGCGAAAAAAGGCGAGCTGGTAACTGAAGAAATCATGAATGCGATCTTCCAGGCAGATCCAGAGCAGGTGCGTATCCGTTCAGTCCTGCGATGTATATCTCCGTGGGGTATTTGCCAGAAGTGCTATGGGTATGATTTAAGCTATAATAAGCTGGTTAAGCCCGGTACCGCGGTCGGCATTATTGCCGCACAGAGTATCGGCGAACCCGGTACACAGCTGACTATGCGCACGTTCCACACGGGCGGCGTGGCCGGTAAAGATATTACCCAGGGGCTGCCTCGTGTCGAAGAGTTGTTTGAGGCTCGGCCAATTCGGCGTCCAGCCCTGATTGCCGGTGTCAGCGGAAAAGTTTCTATCAAAGAGGAAAGCAAGGATGTCCGCACGATTAGCATCTCCTATATGGATAATGAAGAGGAAAAACACTCGTTTAAAAAAGGTAAAAAAGATGTAGCGGTAAAAATAAAAGATGGTGACAAGGTATTAGCAGGACAGATCCTATACACCGCCGGCAATAAGGAAGAAAAAGCGCGCACTGACGGGATCGCGCGAGTCGATGACGAAGGCGTACGCGTGATTTCAGAACGGAATAAAGAAAAAGAGTATTCAGTATTACCGGGCCATCTTATCTGGGTTAAGGAGGGAGAGCTGGTAAACGCCGGGGATCAGCTGACTGAAGGGAGCATTGATTTGCATCAGTTATTTTATCTCAAAGGACAGGAAGCAGTTGAGCGTTACATAGTAAAAGAGATTCAGTATATTTACTCATCACAGGGCCAAAAACTGAACGATAAGCATGTGGAAATTGTAGTACGTCAAATGTTCTCCCGGATTTATATTAAGGATAGCGGCGATACAAATTTCTTGCCGGGTGAAGTGGTTGAAAAGAGTAAGTTCCGCGAAGCGAATAAAGAAGTAGCCAAGCAGGGCGGTCAACAGGCAGTCGGCGATCAGCTATTGCTCGGCATTACCAAAGCCTCATTGTCTATCGACAGCTTCTTATCAGCCGCATCGTTCCAGGAAACGGCACGGGTGTTGATTGATGCGGCCGTATCTGGCAAGGTAGATCATCTGCGTGGGTTAAAAGAAAACGTGATTATCGGTAAACTTATCCCAGCTGGTACTGGATTTCATAACCACCCCTC
Organism: uncultured Gammaproteobacteria bacterium; assembly: GCA_964415025.1. Classification (GTDB taxonomy): domain Bacteria; phylum Patescibacteriota; class Patescibacteriia; order UBA10025; family JAHIVO01; genus CAYPXF01. Next base: position 22,308 of record CAYPXF010000017.1, read on the forward strand.
CAGAGAGACTGAACAAGCGCCAGATAAGGCATAGTAAAATGATTATAAAAAATATTCCCGCCCCTACTAGGGGCGGGTTTTCATTGAAAAAGCCAGTAAAAAGTGGTACAATCATAGCACGCTTATGGTACGAAAAGCAAAAAAAAGATACCTGGACAAATATAAAAAACAGGCAAAAAAAGAGCTCAAGCGGCCAAAACGCACGTCACCGTCTGATCGTGATGCAGAAGAGCGGGAAGCGCCAGCCCTAAAACAGGAGACGAAGAACAGCCTTTTACTTGTCCTAGTCATAACGCTTGGCCTTGTGTCGTGCCTTAGTTTTTTTGGCTGGGCCGGGAGGTTTGGTCAGATGGCTGATACGGCCTTGACCGCATTGTTTGGCTGGGAAAAATATATAGTTCCAGCGGTACTATTTTTTATCGCATATGTTATTGCCCGGCCACAGGCGATACGCTGGGGCAGTTTAAAAACGGCTGGCCTTGCCGTAGCTATCGCCAGTATTGCCGGCTTTATGCACTTATTGGCTGTGCCAATAGCCGAGTCAACAGCGGCAATCAATTTGGGCCGCGGCGGCGGCTATATTGGCGTGGTCTTGTCTTGGCCGCTGCAAAAAATTATGGGCCCATGGGCGACGGGGATAATTTTAGCGGCTTTATTTATCGCGTCAGTGATGGTAGTGTTCGACGTTTCTCTGAAAAAAATGATCAGCGGCGGCGGAATTTTTCAGCGCATTGCCGAGCGTTTCCGCGAGTTTTTTTATAAATTGCGGATGAATATGGAAGCAACCAATGACCGTCAACCCTCTGATGACTATAATTCATCTGATCAAGACCCAGCACAGACGGCGCCGCAGTTTAATGTTAGTCACGTGCCAGGCGACAAGGCTGAAGACATGTCCCAGCGCGCAGAAACGAACCAGGCGTCAGCCGCACCAGCCGGCAACGATGAACAAATGTCAATGTTGCCGAAAAAAACTAAAATAAAGCGGACGATTGACATCCCCATTGATTTATTAGAATCAAGCAATGAAAAACCTACCAGTGGTGATATTGAGGCCAGTAAAGAGAAAATTCGACGGACGCTGGAGAATTTTGGGATTGAGGTAGAAATGGGCGAAGCGCAGGTCGGCCCGACCGTGACGCAATATACCCTCAAACCGGCAGAGGGGGTTAAACTTTCACAGATTACGACACTGGGCAATGATTTAGCCCTGGCCCTGGCGGCACACCCTATCCGTATAGAAGCGCCTATTCCTGGCAAATCACTCGTCGGCATTGAAGTGCCAAATCAAGCCGTGGCCGTGGTTAAGCTCAAAGAATTACTCATGAGCAAAGATTTTAAAAAGCGTAAATCACAGCTCACGATTAGCCTGGGTAAGGATGTGGCCGGCAACGCTTGGCTGGCTGATCTGGATCCCATGCCGCATCTTTTGATCGCCGGTGCTACCGGATCAGGTAAGTCCGTCAGCATGAACTCTATTTTGATCAGTCTGTTATACCAGAATTCGCCAGATGAACTGAAACTGATTTTAGTTGACCCCAAACGGGTTGAGCTAACCATGTACAATGATATTCCGCATTTGCTCACGCCGGTCGTGACTGATGTGGATAAGACCATAAACGCTTTACGCTGGGTAGTAGCGGAAATGGATCGACGCTATGATTTATTATCACAGACAGGACACCGTAATATTCAGGCGTATAACCGTGATAATGGCAATACCATGCCTTATATAGTGCTGGCTATAGATGAGCTTGCCGATTTAATGGCGGTAGCAGCAAACGAAGTAGAGGCAGCGATTATCCGCTTAGCGCAAATGGCACGGGCGGTAGGTATCCATCTTATTCTCGCTACCCAGCGTCCTTCTGTCGATATTATCACTGGTCTAATTAAAGCAAACATTACCTCGCGAATTGCTTTTTCAGTGGCTTCTGTCGTAGATTCCCGGACGATTTTAGACTGTGCTGGGGCGGAGAAGTTACTAGGTCAGGGGGATCTCTTATATATCTCACCAAAACTGTCAAAACCAAAGCGTTTGCAGGGAGCGTATGTTTCTGATCAGGAAATTCAGCGGGTATTACAGTATTTGCAAGGCCAGGCCAAACCAGAATATGAGGAAACAGTCACCCAAAAAGTAGTCGATAAAACACTGGCTGGAAATTTTGAAGATTTGGGCGATGACGAGTTGGTCGACCAGGCAAAAGATATCGTGATTAAAGCGAATAAAGCTTCAGCCTCATTTTTGCAGCGCCGGCTGCGGATTGGCTATGCCCGGGCAGCGCGTTTGCTCGATATTTTGGAAGAACAGGGCGTTATTGGTCCGGGTCAGGGTGCCAAGCCCCGGGAAATACTTATCGGCGGCAGTACACCTGATGAGAACGGGGATTATGACAGTGATGACGATCAGGACTCTGATGAAATAGGTGCAGATGAGGATAGGGAATATGAGGAGACTGACGATCAGGAAGAGGAAGAACGCGAGCTATAGCTATGACCGCATTTACCAGGAAAAAAGTACAGCGCTCAAAAACACTGGGTGAGCGTCTGCAAAAAGTACGGCTCGAGAGTGGCGCCAGCCTGGAGGACGCCGAAAAAGAAACACATATCCGGAAGGAATATCTAGCTGCCATAGAAGCAGGTGATTATGCGTCATTGCCGGGGCCGGTCTATGTAGAGAATTTTCTGAAAAAATACGCTGCTTTTCTCGGGGTGAGCGAAGAGTTTGTGTTAACTATTTATCATCAGCAGGAACAGCGGGTGCTTAAGCGGGATTATGAACCTCGGTTTAACGCCCCACGCCGCAGCTTGCCGGAAGCTCTTATTACCCCGCGCCGCGTCCGGGGATTTATTATTGTTCTCATCATTGCTGGCTGTTTAACATATCTCGGATTCGAGGTGGCAAATATTTTTTCACCACCAGAACTGATTGTCCGTGCACCAGAAGATTACAGCACTGCATCAGACAGCGCGGTCACGGTTACCGGCAGCACTACTCCTGAAGCGACTGTTACTATCAACGGTAAGGAAATTTATCTGGACACAGCCGGAGGATTTTCTGAAACAGTAACGCTACAAGAGGGTATTAATACGATTACTATTACCGCGACGAAGAAGCGCAGCCATGATACGGTGGTGCAGCGGCACGTGCTCTTAGAAAAAAGCCCAGAATAGTGTATACTATATACTACTTTCCCTATTAACATGTAATCATAACTATATGTCTCCAGCAAAAAAACAAGATGCCCAATCTAGCCGCAGCAAGGCGGCCCAGGAAGCCATTGCCCAGATCAAGGAGCGGTTTGGCGATGGCTCGATCATGAAGCTTGGCGAAGCCAGAAAGGTATCGGTCGACGCGATCCCGACCGGCTGCCTGTCGCTTGATTTAGCGCTTGGCGTGGGCGGCGTGCCGCGTGGCCGCATTATCGAGGTATATGGACCGGAAGCGTCGGGCAAAACCACATTAGCCCAGCATATTGTAGCATCGGTCCAGCGTGCCGGGGGTACGGCCGCGTTTGTCGATGCTGAACACGCGCTCGATCCCGAGTATGCTAAAAAAATTGGCGTGAACATCGATGATTTGCTCATTTCCCAGCCCGATACCGGCGAGCAGGCGTTGGAGATTACAGAAACGCTTGTTCGTTCTAACGGCGTCGATGTAGTCGTGGTCGATTCGGTGGCTGCGCTTACACCAAAAGCCGAGATTGAGGGAGAGATGGGCGATTCGCACATGGGACTGCAGGCTCGGCTGATGAGCCAGGCACTGCGTAAGCTGGCCAGTATTGTCAGTAAAACGAAAACCGTCGTCATATTTATCAACCAGACTCGTATGAAGATCGGTGTGTTTTTCGGCAATCCGGAAACAACCACCGGCGGTATGGCCCTGAAATTCTATTCATCAGTCCGCATCGAGGTCCGACGCGCGGCGCAGATTAAGAAGGGGGACGAAACGATCGGCAATCGCGTCAAATGCAAGATAGTGAAAAACAAGGTCGCCCCGCCATTCCGTACTATGGAGTTTGATATTATGTATAATGAAGGCATCTCTATCAGCGGTGATATTCTGGATAAAGGCGTCGAATATAACGTGGTCGATAAAAAAGGTAATTCATATTCATTTGGAGACAACAAACTCGGCGTGGGCCGGGAAAACGCCCGGCTGTTCCTGCGGCAGCATGATAAACTCCGTGATGAAATCCGCAGTAAGATTTTAGCCGCCGTGAAGCAGAAGGAGCAGGAAGCATCTGAAGCAGAAAAAAAATAGTCATTATACTCATATTATAAAACAGGGTCCTTGAGACCCTGTTTTGTTATTACAAGAAAAAACCACCAGCGTGAGCTGGTGTGTGCGTTTTCTAGCGTAGC
>CAYPXF010000018.1:0-24985 GCA_964415025.1 uncultured Gammaproteobacteria bacterium
ATTGGTAAAAAAGTTGAGTTTTTGTAATAAAATGCATGATAAAGTGACTTTTTTTCGTAGTTGTTTTTTTGTAGCAAATATGGTTTAATAAATATTACTGAATAAAGATAAATGAGAATTATGAACCAAAATCCGATAATTATAAAAGTTGGGAGTTCGTCGGTAATTAACAAGAATGGAACATCCAATGCCGAATTTTTTCAGAAACTCGTTGCGCTTTGCGGCAAATTAGTCGATATGAAGTATGCGCCGCTGGTTGTGTTATCCGGGGCAGTTGCCAGCGGCAAGAGCGAGCTGTCGTTACGGCAAGCGCCGGCTCAAGTGTTAGCGGCCCGGGGACAGCTATTGCTATCTAGCGCAGTGCTCAATGTAGCACAACAACAAGATTTATTAATTGCACAACTATTGCTTTCTCGTGAAGATATTCTAAATAGGAAACGCTATAAATCATTGAGGGAAACCCTTCGTTGGTCCGTTGAGCACAGTATCATTCCAGTAATAAACGAAAATGACGCCACGAGCCCGGGGGATGAACATGATTTTATTGATAATGACCAGTTGGCGATTATCATTAGTTTGGCGGCTGGAGCTAAACAGTTGTACTTGCTGACCGATATTGACGGTGTTTATCGTACCGACCCCGCCAAGGCAATGAGTGGGGGGCCTATTAACGAAATTAGTGATGTTAATCAGGTGCTTATGAAAATACACACTGGCAAAAGAAGTGCGATGGGTCGGGGAGGGATAATAACAAAATTGCACGCCGCGCGTCTGGCGAGTTTTATCGGCATTACTACTTATATACTTGACGCTCGAACTATTGAGAAGTTACCAAGTGTTATTACAGGAGATTTATGCCTCGGTACTCGTTGTTTACCGTGGACGGAGCCGTTGCGACTGACTGACAGAAATAGATGGCTGCTAGCCACTCATACTTCCAATGCGTCTATTATGATTGACGGCGGCGCTGTTCAGGCGCTCCGAAAGCGTAGGAGTCTGCTGGCGGTTGGCGTGAAAAAGTTATTCGGCGGGTTTGTCCAGCTTGATTCCGTGGAGGTGATTGATGAGCAATTTCGGCCGGTAGCGTTCGGCGTCGTGGAAATTGGTAGCAAGGAATTGCAGAAACAGATAAATAACGCCGAACGCCCATTTAATATTGAAGTGATTCATGCTGATAAATTAATACTTTTTCCTGTATGAAAAATCCATCCATTGTCATAATCGGCGGCGGTAATATGGGGACCGCGTTGGTGCGAGTTGTATCTGCGATTCCATCAAAGAAAAAAAAGTCTTTGCTCGTGGAGAAAAACTCAATCAAGCGCCGTAAATTAAACAAACAGTTTGGCATTCGAACGAGCAAGATGTTAACTTCCGAGTTGTTGCAGCATGCTCGCATCATTATTTTGGCGGTGAAGCCGCAGGACGCACCGCCTATTTTAGCACCCATAAGGAAATATCATCATACCCGCACGACTTTGGTTTCCATAATGGCTGGCGTAACCATCGCTTCATTAAAAAGAGCTACGGGTATTCAGCGAGTCATGCGCATTATGCCCAACTTGCCGGCGACAGTCGGGCATGGTTTTTCCGCATGGTGCGCAACCGCATCGGTGAGCAGATCCGACAGGGAAGTAATTATTATGCTATTGAGAGCTATGGGTATAGAAAAAGAGGTATCTGCCGAGAGGTGGCTTGACGCCGTTACGGCAATAAGCGGTTCTGGTCCGGCTTATGTTTTTTACTTTATTGAACTTTTAACGGACGCCGCGCGTTCGTTTGGATTTACCGAATCGATGGCACGCGCTATGGTTGTCAGTACTATCCGAGGGAGCTTAGCGTTATTGGAAAAAACCGGAGATGATCCGGCGGCCTTGCGTCAGCGAGTTACGTCTAAGGGTGGCACGACTGCGGTGGCGTTAAAACATTTAATGACTAAAAATCAAAGTCAGCTTTGGAAGCGCGCCATTACGGCCGCCCACCGGCGCTCCAAAACTCTGTCAAAAGAGCTTGACAGGACTATTAGGCGTGCTAAAGTTGAATGAAGATCAAAAAACAACAAGGTAAATTGACAAATAATCCTTCTAAGCAAGAAAGGAGCGGTTTTTAGACATGCGACATTCAAAATTGTTTCCACCCACGCTACGCGAGATGCGATCCGATCTGATCGTGTCGCATCGGTATTTAGAGCAAGGCGGATTCATCAGGCAAGTCGGCGCTGCCGGGGTATTTGCGCTTTTGCCCTTGGGCAAATTGGTGCATGACTTGATATGCGGTATTGTCTTTGATGAGATGTCTAAGGAGGGCATACAACACCTGGATCTTCCCATTCTTCAATCACGATCATTGTGGGAACAGACCGGTCGCTGGGGGAAATATCAGCAGACGCACACCATGTTCGTCGCCAGGGAGTATTACACCAAAGAGGAATTCGGCTTATCTCCGACGGCGGAAGAAGTCGTTACGTTGCTGGCGGCAATGGGTATCAAATCATATCGGCAGCTTCCGGTAATCCTACATCAAATTGGGCCGAAGTTTCGGGATGAAATGAGGCCGCGGTACGGCATGGTGCGCTCGCGAGAATTTTCCATGTCGGACGCATATTCGTTCGATGTTGATGAAGCGGGCATGCGTGAGTCGTTTGAATTGATGCGACGGATCTACACACTGATTTTTGAGCGACTTGGGCTTAAAAATTGCATTTCTGTGCACGCGGACTCAGGAGCAATCGGCGGTTCAGGATCGGCGGAGTTCATGGCTGTCTGTGATGTTGGCGAAGATACACTGCTGACTTGCGATGTTTGCGGCTACGGGGCGAACATTGAAAAAGCTGATAGCCGGCATCCGGAACGTTTTGATAATCAAGATGCGCGACCGATACGGTATGAGAGCACGCCGGGTATCAAGACCGTTGAAGAACTTGAGAATTTCTTTCCGGAGGTGAAGGCGCACCAGATGATTAAGACCATCATCTTCACGGTTAATCCTGACGCAAGTGATTCGTATGAGGTGGCGGTGTGCATCCGTGGCGATCTAGATATCAATCAGGTGAAGTTGACGAACATCCTGAAAGCGAACAGTGTCGTAGCGGCTGCTGACTCGGTCGTCGAGGAAGCGACTGGCGCGGCTGTCGGATTTGCCGGGCCTTTGGGACTTAAACGTGTTCAACAGATCATCTTTGATCGATCGACTAAGAAGATGAGGAATTTTCTGTGTGGGTACAACACTACCGATCACCATGCGCTGGATGTCAATTTTGAGCGCGATCTGCCACGTCCAAAGGTTTTTCATGAGCTGCATACCGCGATGAAAGGTCATGGCTGTCCGGAATGCAACAGCGTTTTAGTCGAGTGCAAAGGGATCGAGGTTGGTCATGTTTTCATGCTGCAGCAAGAGTATGCCCGGGCTATGAATGCCACATTCCTGGACGAGCAAGGAAATGGTCAAGTCATGTGGATGGGATGTTACGGCATTGGCACAACCAGATTGATGCACGCCATCGTTGAGCAAAACAATGACGAGCACGGCATCTGCTGGCCTCTTACCGTCGCACCGTTCCTTGTGCACATCGTTCCTGTTGACTATTCCAATGAGACTCAGCGGTCCACGGCTGAAGCACTGTATCATAGGCTGACGGCGGCGAATGTTGATGTCCTTATCGACGATCGTATGGAGCGAGCTGGGGTAAAATTCAACGACGCGGATTTAATTGGCTGTCCGTATCGAGTCACGATCGGTCGCGACGCGAGGCAAGGAATCGCTGAGTTCAGGGAGCGCACCAGCGGAGAAATTGTGAAATTATCAGTTGATGAAATCGCTTCTCGCTGCGTTGCGTTGCAACGAGCGAGACACGGAAATTCTCAAACAATCAATCCTTAAGGAGGTGGAACATGTTTCCACAAAATCAGACGCCACGGAGTGGCGATCGAGTTGTTGTAATAGGCGGCGGCGCGACCGGCGCCATCGTCTCCGTCTTTCTCGCTGAAGCGGGATTCAAAGTTACCTGCCTAGAGAAAACAAATGTCGGCAACGGTTCCTCAAGTCGTTCCGCAGCCTGTATCCGTGCGCAGTTCAGCGTACCGGAGACGGCACTTGGCATGGCGTACTCCGAGCATTTCTTCGTTAATTTTCACGAACGCATGGAAACGCCGGCGGAAGAACGTTGCTGGATGATTCGCCAGAACGGTTACCTCTGGCTCTACGAGCATCCGGATCATTACGAAGTTGGATCGGATAGTTATCGGGCAGCTGGAGCAATCTGGCAGACAGCACAAGAAAAAGCGGCCATGCATTTATCAATCGGCCTTCCGGTCGAAGTGCTTAAGCCGGATGAAGTTCATCATCGGTGGCCCCACCTGGACAAAGACCGTCTAATCGGAGGGACATTCTGCAGAGCCGACGGATTCCTAAATCACGATCAGATCTACATGTTGGGATTCCGGCGTGCTAAGGAGCTTGGCGTGGAGTTACTCCAAAATATGGAGGTGACAGGTGCGGTGAGCAAGAGTGGAAGGCTCACATCGATTCAGACGAGTAAAGACGAGCTGCCGTGCGATTGGGTTGTGAACGCGACCAACGCTTGGGCGCCCAGAGTCAGTCGAACGCTCGGTGGGATGGAATTACGTATTTCACCCATAAAACGCTACCTTTGGCATTATCTGACAAAGAATCCGGGTGTCGTCGCTCCTAATAATTGGCATGAGTTGCCCATGACGATTTACGGAATGGGGAATGGCCGTGGCGTATATTCCCGTCCGGAGGCTCGGGAGATACGGTCAGGAGACACGGAAGCCGAGCTGATTATTGGCTGGGCGCACAAAGCCGATCCGGAACCTGATTTCTGCGACGAAGACCAAATACGAGTTGATATGCCCTACTCGTCGGGGGATTACGCGGATGAAATTCGTTATCAACTAGCCGACTTTTCGTATGAATTGGCCGACAAGGGAATCATCCGATCGGGAGCCAGTCTGATCGGCGGCGGGTATTACGCGGTAACGCCGGACGAGTCTCCGATGATTGGCTACGATGATCGACTAGTAAATCTGGTGCACGCCGCTGGTTTTTCGGGTCACGGACTGATGCATGTGCCGATCACTGCGCTGATTGTCCGTGAGCTATTGGTAAACGGATCGTGGAAACAACGGGTGTGTCTTCCGGCGCCGTACGATCAGCACACCATGTCTCTGGCGGTTTTTGCCCCTGATCGCACGATTGATCTTTCCTGCAAGGAACATATGGTTATCTAGCGTCTTTGCGAAAGTACACTCATTTTGACCGGCTTAATAATGGAGGTAATTAAGCCGGTCTTTTCTTTTTGGCCGAAAAAGTGTAGGATTACATTTAGAGCATATGAATTCAATTATAAATAATCTAAAACAAGCGAAGCTAGCAACCGCTTCCACGCAGTCCCTTTCGATTAAGAAAAGAAATGCCGTGCTACATGACGCGGCCGAGGCTCTGCTCCGCGACACCGAGAAAATTTTGACGGCGAACAAGCGCGATTTTTCAAAGCTACATAAAGATTATCCTCATGCTGACCGATTGTTATTAACCGCTGATCGCATTCACGGCATGGCTACCGGCCTCCAGACGGTGGCTAGGCTTCCCGATCCGATCGGACGCGTAATCGACCGGCGGACGATTAAAAAAAGCGGTCTACGGATACAACGCCGAACCGTCCCAATTGGCGTAATCGGAATAATTTATGAAGCGCGGCCGAACGTAACAGTGGAAATTTTCAGCTTATCCGTAAAATCGGGCAATGTTGTAGTTTTAAAGGGCGGACGCGACGCGCACGTGAGCAATAAAGCACTGGCAAATATATTAAAATCGGTTTTAAAAAAGCATCGGGTTGACGTTAACGTCGTTACCTTGCTTGATCCGTTTCGCAAGGAATCGACCGATACGCTTCTGGCTGCCCGCGAATATGTTGATCTGATTATCCCCCGAGGAAGTAACCGGCTCATTGACTTTGTCCGCGACCACGCGCGCATACCGACCATTGAGACTGGCGCTGGCGTCTGCCATACGTACGTGGAAAAAACCGCTAATCTGAAATGGGCGACTGAAATTGTAGTTAATGCCAAGACGCGCCGTCCCAGTGTTTGCAACGCTCTTGACACCTTGGTCGTAGACCAATGTATAGCTAAAAAACTTCTTACTGGTCTGGCGCAAAAGCTGGCCGATAAAAACGTAGCTGTTTTCGCCGATAATAAAAGTTATACCATTTTGCGACCACAATATCCAAGAACTCTATTAAAGCATGCGCGCAACGCACATTTCGGCAGGGAATTTTTAAGTTTGCAAATGAGCGTTAAAATTGTGAATAACGCTTCGGATGGTATCGCGTTTGTACAAAAACATACCTCGGGCCATTCAGAGTCGATAATAACCGCAAATAAGGAAGTCGCCGATCGATTTCAACAATTGATTGATGCCGCGGTAATATATGTCAATACCTCTACTGCTTTTACTGACGGATTTGAGTTTGGTTTAGGCTCGGAAATCGGCATCAGCACCCAGAAACTGCACGCTCGCGGTCCAATGGCATTACAGGAGCTGACTACTTATAAATGGTTCGTGGAAAGCAAGGGATCAATTCGCCCGCGTTAGGTGGGATGATAATGCATAAATTATTTTATATAATTATAGTTTGTCATAGATGAAATTTAGAGTAAGGCAATCATTTAATATCTTCAGCTCATTATTTTAGTTGTGAAAGATTTTAAAATAAAATTAAAAGATTTTTTAGTCACTGCCAAAAAGGCAACTTACGCCACGTCCGGCGAAGGCGGAGAACGGCGGTTGCCCGACGGCACTAAGGAATTTATCTTTAAAAAAGGATTGTATACTTACCGTGACCGCTATTTCGGTTCCAACCCTTTTATCGGACAGGAAATTTTTTTTTATAACAAAGAACCTGTTTGGAGTATGAATTATTACGGCAGAGTTATCAATAATACAGTTGATTCTCACGAGTTATATTCTTTTTTAAAGAAAGCATTACAAAAAGTGACAAAAACGAATCCTTACCGTGGATCAAAGAGATTTATATCCAGCCAATGGCGATACTCCTGCACGGCAAAAGGATTGGTTAATGATTTTTCCGGCCATGAAGTAATCCATTGGCGCAGGAAAAAGGTCTACGAACTGCTTTTTCATGGAGGAATGATTGGTTAAAATTATGAACAAAACACCGAGGGATTTTTATCAAATCTCTCTTAAATTGATTTTAAAGAACAACAAAGGCGAGGTGCTCTTGATGAAAGCCCAGAATAAGGACACCTACGCTGGTTTTTATGATTTGCCCGGCGGTCGGATTAATATTGATGAATTTGAAGTCTCGTTGCCGGACATTCTGTTGCGGGAAGTGCGGGAAGAGATTGGTGATGTTGAATACGATCTGAATTCTCGTCCGGTTGCCGTGGCCCGCCATTTAATTCCCGCCAGTATATCAGTGCATAAGCGAGACGTCCATGTACTTTATTTATTGTATGAAGGATTATGCAAAAGTGGCGAAGTAACCGTTAGCCGGGAACATACCGGTTTTATATGGATTAATCCGCTTGAAGTTAAACTAGAAAAATATCTTAAGTCTGGGAACTTAGAAGGCATGCGGATGTATTTAAATCGGTAGAATACGGCAGGACTTCCATTAAATAATGAATCGATTTGAATGATCACATTATATATCGTTCGCCATGGTGAAACAGATTATAATAAGGAATGCCGGTATTTAGGCAGGACAGACCTGGCTTTGAATTCGACTGGCATACATCAGGCAGAGGAGCTGGCTGAAAAAATAAAGGACATACCGATTGACGTGGTTGTATCTTCGCCATTAAAGCGCACCTTGCAGATGGCTCGAATAATCATGCCTGGAAAGGAAATAATACAAGATAATCATTTTATTGAACGTTCTCCTGGCGTTTACGAAGGACTTACTAAAGAAGAAGCTAAGTCAAAATACCCTGATTTATATCGAAAAGTAGTAACAAGAATTTTTAATGAAGCGCCACCCCAAGGCGAAACAATCAAGCAAGTTCAGGATAGAGTATTTAATGGTTTAGATGATTTGAAGTTAAAATATCCGGATAGAAATATTTTATTGGTAACACATGCTTTTATTGCTAAAGTAATAAATAAATACTTTCATCATGATTTAACCGAGGATAATTTCTTTGGATTTGTGTTGCCATTAGCCAGTATTATAAAGTATGAAATGGGTTAATTTTTGCTTATGAGACGTCGATTGGTTATATTACGCTATTATTAGCTAAATAAGGCAAGAATGGCACGTGTCCCAAAAGCCTTTCCCGTGTCCCATTTGTCTCTTTCTCAAAAACTAAGACCCGACCCACGTGCCTCAAATTGCCCCATTGAAAAATGATTGAAAAAGGCTTATAATGCTTGTGTATTCGGGGTACTTAACCCGAGTGGCCCGATTCAATAAAGCGGGTACGGTGGGATGGCTGAGTGGTTGAAGGCGCCGGTCTTGAAAACCGGTAAGGGTGCAAGCCCTTCGTGAGTTCGAATCTCACTCCCACCGCTTCAATATATTGAGAATCTTGAGCATGATAAAATCTAAATAAGATGAAATCCCGCCGAATAAAAAGAGGTGAAACCTCCGCCTCCGGCAGTACGTAACAAATTTATTTACAATCAACTAATCATAAATGTATGGCAGAAAATACAACGTCAGCGTCAGCGCCAGAACAGGACCAGGGCGAAATGCTGGTCAGCTGGACATTTCCTGAATACATCAAACATCGACGAGGAATAGTTTGGTATATTGGCATTGCTATCATCCTGGTGTTGCTGGTTATCTTCGCTCTTGCTACCCAAAGCTACATATTTCTCATGATTATTGTCCTATTTATCGCTATTGATATACTGCGGCGGCGGCGTGAACCCCAGATGATGGAAGCGCGTATTACCGAGGATGGTTTTGGTTTTGGCGCTAAGACGTTTTATCCATGGGAACAAATTAATAGTTTTTGGATAGCGTACGATCCGCCAGCAGTGAAGAATCTGTATCTGGATTTCAAATCTGGCATACGTCCTTCAATTACCATCTCCCTGGAAAACCAAAATCCACTCCGTATACGGAAAATACTGTCAGCATATATGCCCGAGGATGTAGAAAAGGACGAGTCGTTTTCTGACGGACTTGCCCGATTCCTGAAGCTGTAGTAGGATATAATATTATTTTGTTTTATGCGCCCGTAGTCCCGATGTTTCCGATGTATCGGAAAATCGGGATTCCGATTTCGTCCAGAGGACGAACATCGGGACTCGTCACATTCGTATATACAGGATAGGCAGCTGGATAGTATACTAAGTATTTCATTAGAGCACTTATTGCCCTTGTCGTTTCCGCCACAGGCGGATCCCGCCAAATGGCGGGGCAACAATTTGATTATATGCGCCCATAGCTCAGCTGGATAGAGCGCAAGCTTGCGGAGCTTGAGGTCAGAGGTTCGAATCCTCTTGGGCGCAATTAGCCAGTTATGTATCTAATGGCACACAATGTGCCGTTTTTTGTTACGCTTGACATTTTTGAAATACTAATATATTCTTAGACATTCAAAAAATAACAGCAACAATAAACAATGCCGTGATGCTATCACGGTCACAGCACCTTTTTAGAGGAGGAAGAGCTTATGAAAAAGCTCATACTGGCATTTGTCGCCCTCATCGTTCTATCAAACCTTACGGTGTCTGCTGAAGACATTACCAAGCCAATCATGGAAAAAGAGGAGGTTTTCAGCCTGATTGACAGCGCATATAATGCCCCAGCCAGCACGTTTTTACTCAAAAAGCTCGACAGACCTGATCACCGCGGCATACGAGTAGTCTATGTACATGAAGGTAGGCGCTATACGCTAGACCACAATTGGTGGATTGACGGGATCCAAATCTGGGTACGTGATGATGGAACAAGCGATCCCAGACTGGCTAACGCACTTAGTGATACAGAAGTGGATGGCGAAGTTGACTCCGGCACAGATGGGCATATACGTATCTTCGCTAAAAAAGACCACTACCATGAAGGATCGAGTGCCGAAGGCCTCGAATACCAATCATACTGGCAAGACGTCTATAACCAGGCCCTAGCCAGTCTTCGGGCGGTACTGCGCCAGGACTAAACAGTACTTCTAACCCCGCCACGTTTTTCTGTATAAAACCTCTGGCGGGTTTTTTTATACTGAAACAGTGCATCAGATATGATGAATAGGAAAGGTATATCTGTTTTTTTGTGCTTGCATTTGATACAATAATGCTATGGTAAAACAGATTACACTACAAACAACCATCGCCGGATTGCCGCGTATTGGTGATAAACTAGCTAAACGCTTTGCCAAGCTCGGTCTGCATACGGTCACTGACCTGCTGTTTTATTATCCCTATCGTTATGATGATTTCAGCACAATTACAAACATTGCTGACATTAAAGCCGGCCAACAGCAAACCATCCGCGGGCGGATTAACCTGATTGCCAATAAACGTACTCACCGGCGCCGCATGTATATCACCGAGGCACTGGTAAGCGACGATACCGGCAGTATGAAGGTTGTCTGGTTTAACCAGGCGTTTATCACCAAACTGCTGCACCAGGGAGACGAGACATTTTTTTCTGGGAAGGCAGAACAGGGACCATACGGTCTGCAGCTCATCAGTCCGTCCTACGAGAAAATTAAAAAAGAGCAAACACATACTGCCCGTATCGTGCCGGTGTATTCGCTGACTGAAAATTTAACTGAAAAGCAAATCCGCTACCTGATCAAGCTGGTACTGCCGCTGCATAACAAAATTCCCGAATGGATACCTGAAATAATTCGGGAAAAATACCAGCTCATCCCCTTTGATCAGGCTATCCGGGAAATCCATTTCCCGACAAATAAAAAAACACTGGCCCAGGCCAGAACCAGGATTAAATTCAATGAGCTGTTCCTGGTTCAGCTGCGTACCCAGCTCATTCGCCAGCGCATCGCGTCCCAGCAAGCACCGCGCATACCGTTTCAAGAACAGCAAACTAAGGATTTTGTCAGCCAATTGCCCTTTACCCTGACTGACCAGCAGCGACAAACTGCCTGGCGTATTATCCAGGATATGGACAGTGACAGCCCGATGAACCGCCTGCTCGAGGGTGATGTCGGATCAGGCAAAACAATCGTGGCGGCTATGGCTATGCTTAATGCCGCTGAAAATAGCTACCAAGCAGTGCTGATGGCGCCGACCGAAATCCTTGCCCGGCAACACCATGATTCCCTGCAAAAACAGTTTAATGCCAGCGGCCACCCTGTCGCCCTGCTGACCCGGAGCGTCAAAATGATTGACGGCCAAACCACTACACAGAAAAATATCGTCGAACAGATTGCCGGCGGTGCGGTTAATATTATTGTCGGCACCCATGCCCTTATCCAGGAAAAAGTCAGCTTCCATATGTTAGGGCTCGTGGTTATCGATGAACAGCATCGGTTCGGCGTTGATCAGCGTAAAACACTGAAACAGAAATCAGCTACCAGCACAACCCCACACCTCCTCTCTATGACCGCTACACCCATACCCCGATCCCTGGCTCTAACGCTCTACGGTGATCTGGATTTGTCGGTTATTAAAACACTGCCCCGGGGGCGTAAAAAAGTCATCACCCGGATTATCCCGCCGGAAAAAAGGAAAAAAGCGTACGGATTTATCCATGACGAGATCAATAAGGGCCGCCAGGCGTTTGTTGTCTGCCCGCTGATCGAGGAATCTGACAAACTCGGGGTAAAAGCCGCTACCGCTGAATACGAACGCCTGAAGAAAAACGTGTTTCCTAATCTGAATATAGGTCTGCTCCACGGCAAGCTCAAACCAGAGGATAAGGAGCAGGTGATGCACAACTTTGCTGACAATAAAATCAAGATTGTTGTTTCCACGTCAGTCGTAGAGGTGGGCATCGACGTGCCTAATGCTTCGGTCATGATGATCGAGGGCGCGGAGCGGTTTGGCCTGGCCCAGCTGCATCAGTTCCGCGGCCGGGTGGGCCGGGCCGAACACCAGTCATACTGTCTCGTGTTCACTGATTCGGATAAGGAAAAAACCATGGAGCGACTGGAGGCGCTGGTCACTAGCCGCGACGGATTTGAGCTGGCGGAAAAAGATCTGGAGTTCCGCGGTCCGGGCGAACTGTACGGACTCAAACAATCAGGCTTTCCTGACCTGAAAATGGCCACCCTGGCAGATGTCGAGCTGATCCAAAAAACAAAACAGGCTAGTGAGCTAATTTTTGACACCAGCGCTGACCTGTCCGCCTTTCCCGATTTGAAAAAAAGACTTGTACGGTTCGCGCAAAATATCCACTTAGAATAATCTCATATTGACAGTAGACGTGTTTTTTGATACATATATACTATTATATCCGTTCTTTTATTGTCCTAGCAAGTAAAACCACCAATCAGGAAAGGATTCCGCATGCAACGAGGGCCATGACGTATTCCCCTTTGTATCTACTAAAGGTAACATCGCATTATTATACTAGAGGGGAGCCATGAGTAAGAAGAAGAACACAAAAAAGGATCCTGACAACCCGCCAGTCCAATTTGTCGGATACCCAGACGCCCAAAGCCAGTTTGATATCCTGAACACAGGACATACCCGGCCGCCCCAATCGCAACTTCGGGGCGCCAAAAACACAAAAAAAGAGCTGCCGCCAGGCAGCAAAGGACAATAATTTTAATAAGGCGATTCGTGAGCGGATCGCCTTTTTTTATAGCACCTCTCTGATTGCCTGTTGCACTGAATCAACCGTCAGCACAGAATCGCCATTGGTTGGTTTTGTTTTTTGTTTTGGCGCGATTATATGATGCAATCCCATCTTGCGCGCTTCCTTGAGCCGCTGGTCGGTCTGGCCCACCGGCCGTACTTCGCCGCCCAGACCCACCTCGCCAAACACCACCGTACCAGGGCTGACCGGCTTGTTGCGCAGGGCCGAGACAATCGCCAGGCACACGGCCAAATCCACTGCCGGTTCTGACACCCGGAACCCGCCGGCTACATTGACATGCACGTCCTGGCTGCCCAGGTATAGTCCGGCTTTTTTTATCAGAACGGCAACCAGCATTTGCAGGCGATTCAGGTCAAATCCTGACGCGCGCCGCTGTGGATAGCCGAAATTTGTCCGCGATACCAGCGCCTGCACTTCCACGAGGAAGGCGCGCGACCCCTCGACAACGGCCGTAATAACCGAGCCTGGATTGTCCGCAGTATTGCCGGACATAAATACCTGGGAAGGATTTTTCACTTCATGCAGACCGTCCGGCTGCATATCAAATACCCCGATTTCTGATGTTGAGCCAAAACGGTTTTTCACGCCGCGCAGGATACGAAACACATGGTGCTGGTCGCCCTCTAAATATAGAACAACGTCGACTAAATGCTCCAGGGTGCGCGGTCCGGCAACATTCCCCTGTTTGGTAACATGCCCAATAACAATGACGGGAATATGCGATTCATGGGATAATTCGGCTACACGTCCGGTGGCAGTACGCACTTGGCTGACACTGCCGGGATCGCCGTCCACTTCCTCCGCATATATTGTCTGGATGGAGTCCAGTATGACTAAATCAGGCCAATACTCCCGGATAGTCGCATCAATCACGTCGATATTCGTTTCTCCCAAAAACTTTAATTTGTCGGTCGTCAGTCCGAGGCGGCCGAAGCGCTCCTTAACCTGGCCGGATGATTCCTCTCCAGAAATATATAATACTGATTTTCCGGATTCTGCTAATCGGCCGCCGATCTGCAGAATCAGCGTGGATTTGCCTATTCCTGGATCGCCGCCCACTAAGATTATACTGCCCGGGATTACGCCGCCGCCAAGCACGCGGTCAAATTCGCCCACGCTGGTAGTCATGCGCCGTTCCTGCCCGGAGCTGACATCAGCCAGCGTTTCCAGCTTGGCGGCCGGAACCGTACCAGTGGAACGCTGTCTTGGTTTTGCTGCGACCTGGGCTGCAGACAGCGTTCCCCAGGCGCCGCATTCTGTGCACCGGCCCTGCCATTTGGGAAATTGCGCGTCGCATTTGGAGCACGTATATATTGTCTTTATCTTTTTCGGCATAATTAGTTTTCCCAAGCAAAGGCAGGATCATTCAAAATCTTATCCCGCGCCTGTCTGACTTTTTGCACGTAGGCCCTGGTTTCGGCAAAGCCTGCATTATCCTCGCACTCCCACCAGGTATCCCCTTCACACGTGATACTGGAGCAGTTTGCGCCTAAACCGCCGTTATACGCGGCAATAACCCAGGGATCGATGATACCCGTCCTGCAGTCAGTGTATTCTGGGTGGCACTCAACCTCTTTACCACTGCGGTAAAAGGCCCGTGACGGGCATGTCTTGGTTTTTAAATCCGCCAAATACCGCGCCGCGATCTGGATATTGACTGCCGGGTCTTTGAGCCGTTCGCATGTAATATCACCGGAAATACCACCTTTATGTTCCTGGGCTGTTGTCGGCAGCAGCTGCATCAGGCCGCATGCACCGGCCGGTGACACTGCATCCGGATTACCGCCCGACTCCACCAGCATTATTGCTTTCATCCAGTTTTTATCAAACCCCATATCACTGGCTGCCTGAGTCAGCAGCGCGTCATAGGTCGATACATTTTGGCCGCGCCATAAATCAAGGGTGGTATGTTTTTGCGGCACCTCTTCATCCTCCAAAATACCCGCCGGCTCAATTTTTTTCAGGTCAAGCCCCTGGAATTCGACCAGCCTGGGGCTTATCGTGACCAGGATCATATACGAACCGATAGCGATGAGCAGACCCATCAGCGCGGATACAATCTGATCCTTGGCATCGCTCATACGCTGGGCACTGCCGAATGAAACGACGTATTTCAGTCCGCCGTACATCATCATGATCGTGGCCATGATGCCGGCTATACCCACGAAAAACGTATACACGGCCACGATATAGTCACCAATAGTTTCAAACTCTACCCGTACCGGTGTCCCGGCTACAAACTGCGAGCCGGGTATGGTAATACTGGGTGTAAAAAAAACATCACGCGCCGGCTCTCTACGGTCTGGCAAACATGAGGGCACGTCTTCGCAGTATTGCTGGTAATAATACGTGGTCAAACCCTCTACGTCCTGGCAATAAAAATCGCTCTCCACGTCCTGGCACGTCACCGTGTCTGCTTCGGTATTGGCCCGGACACAACAGTTAGGCTGCAGCGGACCATTACCCGTACAAAGATCACCCTGGTCTTTACAAAAACCATCTCGCCATGATTGCCATTCTTGCCGATCGCTTTTGAGTGGGCATTGGTCCTCTGGCACGAACATACGGCATGCATTAGCATCTATCCCCTGCCCGCTAATACAGCAATCAGCTGATGCCGCATCAGCTGAAACAATTAAAATCCCTATAATAAATATGCTCAACAGCAAATATCGCTTCATGCGTGTACTTGGTAGCTAATAATTACGGCAGGGTAAGAGAAAATAGCTCACCTGCCTGGTCATTAAAATAAATAGTATTACCGTCGTTTGACAGGAATAATTTAGTAATACTGTAGTCACGGTCAGTGCCGAAAAAGCTCGGCAATGCGACAATACTCTTCGCGCCAGTATTTGTATTAATCTTATAAATACTGTCGTTCGTATCCTCGGCTGCCTCTGGATAAATACCGCTGCCAGTCGGTAAATACGCTGGCACTGCGCAATAGGCAGCGCTCTCGCGCTGCGAAAAGGCACATCGGTCAACCCAGGTCTGTAAACCGATTTCTATCTTATTTGCCCCGACCTGATCACCGCTCGCATCTACTAAATACAGTACGGGATTATAGCGCGAATCTGCGTTATACACACTATACAGGAGTTGTGATCCGTCTGGTGACCAGGTTCCCTCAAATCCCCGGCCATTTACCTCAAACGATTTAAAATTTTCGCCGTGCAGGCCAAGCGGCAAGACTTCCTGACTACTAGTGCCGGTGACATCTCCGTACAGCGCTATGACCTGATTATTCGGAGACCAGTTGACCTGTACATCATCAGCGTTGGCGCCCAGCGGCTCAATGAGCTGAACATTTGACGCCTGCGTATCAGCCACTGCCAGCCAGCGCTCATTTTCATTGTCAGACATGTTTTTAAACCCGATAGAGTCCCCAGCCGGGGAAAAGCTGACATCGTCCCATTCTGACGGCAGTGTTACTTGCTGTTCATTGATAAAGTCATAAATCACCTTGCTCTGGTCTGGAAATGAAATAACAGCCCTATCATCGACCGGCGACCAGTCAATCTCTGTCGCATTTGGGAAATACTGGTCAGAGAGCGGCCGGGTATTGCCATCCTGATCCAGTGAATAAAACCGGCCGTCAAATTCATCATAAAACCGTACGCCTGTACCAGTAGTGGATGGCTCTGCGCCGCCCACGCTCGTCGTAACCAGAGAATTGACCCTGGTCAGGCCGCCACGAGCCACATCATCTACGGTCAGCTGATTGGTATTAGCCTGGCCAAAATTTATGTTCGCCGCCTGATTTGTATTAGCGTTCAGATTGACAGCATTGACGTTGCGTACCACATTAGTCACCGGCAAGCCATTTACTGAAGTATTAACGTTCTGATTTTGATTCAGGTTTTCATTGTCATTATCCCGAGAAATAATATCACGGATAAACACGAAATAAATCAGCGCGCTAAACGCCGCGACTGCTAATACAAATCCGATAATGAGTAATATTTTTTTAGTATTCATATGTTTAATTTATTATTGAACCAAATCTAGATCACGGCAGCAGCGTTCCCAAGACTGACAGCCGCCACATAGAGCCGCATCAACTTCAGACTCTTGCAAACAATGTGACTGCTCTCCGGTCCGCTTTGAGCGGCAATAGTATTCTTTTTTTGCACAGCAAATAGATTCCTTTCCTTCACCAATTCTGACTTCGCTCGAGCAGTACAAATGTTTCTGATGACTTGGCTGGCTTTGGCCTTGGTATATTGACCAGCACTCTGAACCGCGTTCGACTGATTGTTCATTTTCATACGGATAATAACACGGCACCTGCTCCCAATCGTCTCCTTTTTTATCCGCACACGTTATGCGGTTGCTGATATCACAGTCTTCGTCTCCTTCGTTTTTCGGATTATCTGGCACACATACCTTATCTTCTATTCCAGCTGCTGCCATGGCAATATCGACAGCTTTACAGGCGTCCCATCCTTTGGCAATATCCTCACAGACAGTTTTGTACTGATAGCATTCCCGGCCACGGCCAATCGTCCAACATATTTCTCCGACTGGACATTCACCCTGATACGCACACTCTCCGGTGACATCATCACTGTCAAAAGGAGTTCCCTTATCATCAATAAATGTGCCAAATGCTCCGCAGCCAGTATCGTCTTGCTGTTTAGGGGTTACTGCTACGCCATTACGCTCTAAATCTTCACACCACTGGTCAGATATTGTTTCAATAGTTCTTAAACCCGACGGCGGCTCAAGCGTGGTCAGGTTTGGATTGATCACGAATAAAATAAGAAATGAGCTTAAGACTAAGACCAGACCAATCAGCGCGGAAACTATGGTATCCTTGGCCTGGGCCATTTTGTCAGCGCTGCCAAATGACACGACGTATTTCAGACCGCCGTACATCATCATGATCGTGGCCATGATGCCGGCAATACTGGCAAAATACCGATATACCCCGGCGATATAGCATGACAAATTCTTCACATAGTGGACTGTTTCGCCATTGACTATCTCATCGTGGGTAATACCGGGGATAGGGATTTGCAGTCGGATAGCGTTAGCCCGTGATTCAGCATTTATTGCGCATTCATCGATTGTGCCTGACACCTGCGCTACAGCGGCCAAAGGTATCAGTACCGTTAAACTGATAAAAATACTTACTAATGTCCCTGAAATAATTTTACGCGAGTTTAAACCCATATCTTCGTGATACTATTGGCTAAAAATATCCTCCAGTGTTTGATTAGTTGCCGAGGATTCTGCGTCCTCGATGTGTGTTAATACACCTCGTTCCTGCCATACAGCTTCGTCGACCAGCCACGTATCAGCCGACGCTTCCATAGACAGGACGATTTCCTGGTAGTATGGGTCGGCTTTGGTAGTGCCCGCCGTTTCCTGCCGTCTAGCAGTGAGGCGGACCTCTGCCGCCGTGTCAGTAAGTGAGATAATATCTGTAGACACGACATTGGTATCAACGGCCGTGTAGATGTCAGTATCGGCCGGGCTTGTCTCGACTACGTACTGGTCAGCCCATTGTTTCATGGCCGCGGTCATATAGGGCTTCAGATTGGTAATATTTTGAAACGGCGCGCTCGATGAGTAGCTGCCGAACCGCTCGGTAAACAGGTTCGCCACCCGCACCAGCTCCAATGATTCATCCTCCGCGGTGACAGTGTTGGTATTGAGCGCCGTATTGACCGGATCGACAGTCACTGTCTGCACATTGGTGACTGCGGTATTATCATTGGTCACAATCTGTTCTCCGTCATCGCGCAGCAGCCACCAGGCGACTGCGGCAATAAGTACGAGGACTATAAATGCCCCGATTCCGATTAATAATGTTTGCTGGCGTGTTAATCGTGCCATACGTTATATATATACTAATTATTCCTGCTGGGGGTATTCTTCTTTGGCCGCTTCGATCTCCAGGAGCTGCCGCGGATCAGAGGTGATGATCTGGTCCTCGGTATATGAAGCGACAACCTTAATGGCCGCGTGTTTGGCGCCGGCAAAGAAAATGCCCTCGCCCACGCCGCATTCGAGCAATAAGTATTTTTCTCCTTCAGTGAGCAAAAAGGTCTTGGCAACCAGATCAATCGACGCCGGCGATTGCTTCATCAGCATCTGGATAGCCGAGTTGGTCACGATAGCCTGGCCATACGGTGAGCGTAGGAAGTCGTTCACGTCCTGGGTAATATTGGTCACCCCTAGATAGTATTTGCGGCAGCGTTTGACCAGTGCGTAGATAAATTTAGCCGACTCCTCCTGCTGCATCAGCCACCAGCCCTCATCAATGACCATAATGCGTTTTTTCATCTGCGAACGGACGATATTCCATACATAGGACACAATCAGCGAAATCCCGATCGGCTTGAGCTCATCTTCCAGGTCGCGCACCGAGAATACGACGAGCTGGTTGTTCATTTCCACGTTCGTGGGATTGTTCAGCAGTCCGGCAAACGTTCCCTCGGTATACTTTTTCAGCCGGACAATCAGCTCTTCTGCACCGACCATACCTTCTAATATTTCCTGAAAATCCTTGAGCAAGGGCGGTTCGACGCGGGTCAGGTCAGCCTCTGCGGTAATGTCTTTTTTGGCGTAGGTTTCGATCAGGGCGCGGTCGATAATCGAGTCTTCCTCATGGGTAAATTCACCCAGCATCAAGCGGAGCAATCCCTTGATCGTGATAACGGCTGACCGGATAATATCTGATGTTTTTTCATCTTTACGCGTTGGTCGTGGCAGATCAAACGGATTGATTTTGCTTTCTGAACTCAATGAAATATTGATATACGTACCGCCCACCGCGTCAGATAAATGCTTATACTCCATTTCCGGATCAATGACGATGACGTCTGTACCGAGCATCATACTCCGCAGTATTTCCAGCTTGACCGCGTAGCTTTTGCCGGCACCGGACGTGGCAAACACTACCGAATTCGCGTTTTGCAGTGAGAAACGATCGAATAATATCAGACTATTGTTATGGCGGTTGATGCCGTAGAGAATCCCGTTATCAGACGTCAGCTCGGATGAAATAAAGGGGAATGATGAGGCGCAGGGCGACGTGCTCATGTTAAAGGAGATGCCCAGCTCGTCATTGCCCAGCGGCAGCGAGGAATCATATCCCTGCTCGGCCTGGTACAGCACCCGTTTAGAAAAAACCAGCTTAGTACCGAACAGCGATTCAATCTTTTCCGTGTTCTTATCAAGCTCATCCAGCGAATCACCGTATATAGTGACATACAGCGCGAATTGGAAAAACTTTTCCACACCCTGGGTCAGCCGGTCACGCAGCTGCTCGATATCACGCAGCGCCGTCTCGCGTATGGGATCACGCGGCGCGCCTTTTTCTGCGTCAGCCAATATCTGCGCCTCGAGGGCACCGGATTTATTACGGAGCTGCTTCAGGATGACATCAGAGCCGACCGGATAGAAGTACATGGCGATATCCAGCGGCATGTTCAAATTAATGATCGGCGCAAACCAACCGACCTGGATATAGCGGGGGTACATCACCACGAAGAGCGTGCGCACGAATTTTGAACCGAGCTCCAGATATCGGGCTTCGATTTTCATCGAGGCCGGGGCGATCAGATCCCGGACCGTGACTACGCCGCGGCGATAGACACGCTCGGCTTCGAGTGTTTCCTTTTTCTGCTCTATCTCCTGGCGTGCCAGCCGTTCCTGCTCCTGACGCGTTAATTCTGGCGCCTGTTCCGTGGGCACTGCTCGCGCTTTTTTGCTTTGGTGGAATAGTTCGACCATATATGATTATTGTTCTACGCGTAATTTATTGACATCGACCATGCGCTGCTGGTCATAGGTCGCCGGGTTATACGTATTATAGTAGAGCTCGATCAATCCCTGGGTATCAAGCGGTACTGCCTTGAGCCCCATGGAAGCCAGACCGTCTATAACATAATCTGCCCGCTTAAAAAGCTCGATACGATAGGATTCGAATTTCTTTTGCTTGATATTGATGATAGTAGTCGGCGACAGTGCCTGTTTCATCCGTGAGAAAAATCCCTGGGCCTTAATCGAACCGGCCGCATACGGTACCACAACGTAAAAACGCTTGCTCATGATGTCGGCCAGCTGAACCAGCTCGGTCACGTAGCGGCGGTAATCTCTGGTTTGCATTTTGAGCAGGTCGTTTGTTTGCTCTTTTTCCACTTTTTGCAAACGCTCTAAATAATCGTCAATATTCAGCTTGCGTGACTGCACCAGGATCTGTATGGGGTGCGGCAGCGAATTGAGAAATGACACATACCCCTGGATAATAGCGTTTTGTTCGTCCTCTGACTTGAGTGAAAAATTAATTGAAGATACCAAAATCACCGCCCGGAGCGTGCCGTCTTTTAATATAACCGTGTCATCACGGATTTCGAGAATATCCAGATACTGTTGTACTGAATCATTCTTTTTTTGCTTGTTCGAATTATCTACTGCCATAGCATAAGTTTATGATTCGGACTCCAGCTCGCCAAATCCCTCTTGGTACATGCCGCCCGTATCCACGATCAGCGACAAATCACTCAAGCGGGAAGCAGTGAGGTGCTCTTTTTGCGGGGGCGGCGCAGGGGGCTTTTTTTCTTTTTCCTCTTTTACTTTCGCCGGTTCTGCCTCTTTGCGCCATATTTTAAGCGTCGGCCGGCGGACTGTTTGTATTAAACTTAAAAGAAAAAAGTGGAATGGTCGGCCATTAATTTTGAGAAAGGCAAACATGCCGGTCAGGGCAAATAGGAGAACCCCCTCAATAGCCGCAATCCAAAAACTGGCCAGCTTAAACACGATGAAGATCATGCCAGCACCGACCAAAAAAGTAATAAACTGACGCACGGTCAGCGGGCCGATAATTTTATCTTCGACATCGAGGAATTGAGGTACGATAAATTGCTGGGACATGCGCTAAATCGTAAATTGCTTATTGAGCTGGTTGATTGCCATAAATTCATCCTCCAGCAGAACTGGGTGCTTCTCTTGCTGCCGTTTACGGATAATTTCCGCAATCGGCACTCCGCTGTTTATGCTTTCCTGGCCAATATCTATATAGAGCTGAAATACCGGAGAGTGCTTCCAGGCATGGATGCCGTCAGTCCGCATTTTCCATGATTCTTCCTGAAGAAGGTCGATTTTTTCCATCACCCGTTCGGCTGATTCCTCCGGACTTCCACCCATGCGGCGAAATTCCTTCAGATCGATTTCAGCAAGCTCCTCGACCGGACCAATTGTTCGCTGTGGCTGCTTGATATCGACTACCTGCGGACGCTCTGGTTCAGAAACCGCTATTGGAGCGCGGCGGGGCATGGCTGCTTCAGCAGCGCCATAGAGCGAGGCTGTTGTTTCTGGTGGTTGTTCAAAAATTTTCGGTTTCTCTGCAACAGGCTCTGGCGATGGCGGTTTGTCCGCTTCAGGAGCGGTCGGTGCTGGCGCTGGCTGGACAGTATGTTCTGGTCCAGTTGACGGTGTTAGCTGTGGGGGCGCAGCAGATGTTTTTGCCTGCTCTACGGCTGTATGCTCCGAAGCGTCTTTTTTTTCATGCGGTTGCTGCGGCACTTCCTGTCCGGGCCTGGGCACAAATGCCGGTGGCGGAGCGGGATAAACCGGCTCTGTGCCCGTTGCGGCAGATGATTCTGTTGTTTCCGGTGCGGCCGGGGCAACCCGGGACGATTCGTCAGACTGTCCAGCAGCTGTTGACTGACTGGTGTCAATATCCTTAATAATCTTTTTTACTTGTTCCTCTGGTAATTCTAGTCCGCCAATTTTCCTAGGCCTGGTCAGGACGTCCTTGGTTTCCAGCGCATTCCGCACGCCGCGTACACGGGATTCAATAACTTTTTGAAAGCGTTTTTTCATGATGTCATCCTCGAGCTGGATGCCGTGTTTGTTTTGTAATCGCTGGGCAATAGGATGAATTGGCGGTGGCGCAGGTGCGTCAGTTTCTCCGTTTATCTGCTGTAGCTGCGCGGCATGCTGTCGGATCTCTGCCTCTTCATCAGGGTCCAAATGTAGCACTGCTTCATTTTTATCAGAAACAGGCGGTTTTGGTTTGGCATCGGCCTGAAGTGTGCCCGGACGCGTTTCAGTATCCGGCCCTTTGTATTCCATGATTTGCCCGTCCTGAACACGTTTAAATTTCCCGGATTTGTCCCGGATCAGGAATCCTTGGCTGAATTGATTGTTATCGTCACTAGCTGACATATATTACAGGGTCGTAATTGGTCTGGTTTGGGTAATATAAAGTTTATTTCTGGCAAATGCCCATTCAATATCCTGCGGGGTCTGATAATGCCTTTCAATAGCCGCGCACGTTTTAGCCACTTCCATAATCTGTTTACCGGTTAGTTTTTGTTTTGCCTGTTTGGCTTTGGGCACCGCCATCGTCTTAGTACCGGCCTGCGCTTTACGCGCTATCATTTTTTTCTGTTCTGATACGTTAATATCCAGGATCGCGTCAACCGCCCGATCAAAAATATACGTATCTGGAGTAATCGATCCGGAAACGATGGCTTCGCCCAGCCCCCAGCCAGCCTCAATCACCATTTGCTGGCGGTCTCGGGTAACCGGGTGCGCAGTAAAGGTAATACCGGCAACGTCTGATGGCACCATCTTTTGCACTACTACCGCTACGGAAACACGCTGGCGGTGTAATTTTTTCTCGAACCGGTAAAACAGCGCCCGCGGTGTAAAAAGTGACGACCAGCACGTCTTAATCCGGTCCAGCAAATCTTTCTTAGTCACATATAAATAGGTTTCCAGTTCGCCGGCCCATGAAGCGACCTTCGAATCCTCGGCTGTAGCTGAAGATCTGACAGCAACATTAGCCGCCTTGAGCCGGCTAAAGGCCTGTAAAACTTCATCTGCTAAATCCTCTGGAAAATCAGCCCTACGGATTTCATCCCGCAATTCATGGGAGGCGCGGTCAATGGAGGTAGTATCGTCCGGGTTTATCTTATGGAGCCATTTATCTATTTCAACATTAATATCAGTTTGCTCAAGAAATTTATCAAAGGCGCTGCGTAATACGACAAAACCCGGCGGCACAGCAATGCCCGCCGCGGTCATTTCACCTAGGTTAGCACCCTTGCCTCCTGCGTATGCTACGTCTTTTTTGGATATTTTTTTAAACGGCAGTACGTGTTGATTTTTTTTTGGTTGCGCCATGTAAAAATCGGCAGGTAAATAAAATGGTTTTTCTTTGTTTTGAAGTGGATTAATTATAGCATAATTTTATCATAAAATCAAACACCTGAATAACTTCTGAAACCTTGATTTTATCCTGTTTTTATGGTATGATATAAACACTATGGTGATTAATGAAAATAAAAAAACTATCACCTCATCCCAAGAAGCAGAAGTGAGGCGAATTTTAAATTCAAAAATCAGAAAAAAACAAAGCAAAAATGCATCATCCCTCCCAAGCTACCAAGTCCAAGCAGATCGCAGAAAATGGCGAAAACAAACAAAAGCTAGCGGTCCTCTGCAAATTCCAGATATTTCTCCAGAAAATCACGAGGCAAACATAAACGAGGATCAGACAAATAATGACGTGCCATCTCCAGTTGAAAACACGGTTGCTTCTGCAGATCAACAAGTGCAGCAGGGCTATGCCCAGCGGTTACATAATATTCGGCAGAAAATACGCAGTAAAAAACAATCTGGCGAGGCCGGCGCTGGCGCCCTAGGGACAGAGGGAGAAACAGGTGGCCGTGCCGGCGGTAAAAAGGGTATGGGCATGTTTACCTTTGGCGCTGCATTTGTGCTAGCGGCGGTAAAGGATATTATCGACTTCTTCACCCTTGGCTGGATCGGTACAATCATTAACATCGTTGTTGTCGGCGCTCTCCTGTTAATTATGCTGTTTTCATCGCCATCAACCAAAGAGTTTTTGAAAAAGAGAAAAGTTATCTTGGCGGGCGGTGCGTTTGTCGAATTCTTACCAGTACTTTCTTTTGTGCCAGTGTGGACGCTGGCTGTCATCTGGTCAATGATTGAATCCAGGATAGGCAAGGTTTCGCTGACTACCGCAGCGAAAAAAGCCTCACCCATGCTGGAAAAAACAGTAGGCAAAGTAGACGGCAAATCACGCTCAAAAACTTCGTAAAAAAGGCCTTTTTCCGCAAAGCGGATAATTAAATAGCTAATACTAGCTATTTTTTATTACCATTATTCACCATATCCCTGAAGAAGATGAGATACATCGGTAACACCTCTCGTATTAGGGTAGAATAAACC
>CAYPXF010000019.1:0-24434 GCA_964415025.1 uncultured Gammaproteobacteria bacterium
TCTGCTCGTCGCTAACGCGACAGCGCATAACAGCGCCTATGCGAAATGTCTGTCATCAACTTCGTTGCTTCCAGCCACTTCGCATCAGGCGCAGCACGTTATACGACATATTACTCGGGCGACACATTTATTAATAAATGAATTTTCCACTATAATATTATGAGAATTAACGTCGGTTCACAAAATGATGTAAAAGTTAGTGCTGTTAGAGAAGCCATTCGTGATTATGATTTTTTGTCAAACGCGGAAGTTTCAGGTTTAGAAGTTAGCTCTGAAATTTCTGAGCAACCCAAATCTGTTGATGAAACCATTCGCGGTGCCATGAATAGAGCAAGAAATGCTTTCCAAAATTGCGATTATAGTTTTGGCCTTGAAGACGGGTTAATGCAAGTTCCCAATACAAAAACTGATTACATGAATGTTTGTGCGTGTGCGATTTACGACGGCCAAAACTATCATGTTGGTTTGTCTTCGGCATTTGAATACCCTCATGATGTTACAAAACTTGTTTTTGATGAGGGTCTGGATATTAATCAGGCATTTCATAAAGTTGGTTTGACAAAAAATTCAAAAGTCGGCTCTGCTGAGGGAGCAATAGGAATTCTTACTCATGGTAGGTTGCTCAGAAAAGAATATACGAAACAAGCAATCACGATGGCTTTAATTCACGTGGAAAATTCAGAAAAATATTAGTGTATCGCCCTGCGTCATACGCTGCGGATTTCTTCGAAATCCTTGGGGACGCTGCGCTTTCACTACACTTCGTTCCGTTCATCCTCGTATAACAAGGGATAAAAGGAAAATTGCTCGGCTCGCAATTTTCCCAAATTTTCTCCGCTACGCTACGAAAACTTTTTTTATCCCTGACGTTATACGACATTTGTAATTGTGCCTAGCAAATTTTATAAAGTTTAAAGATAACCCTTTTTTATGAAACACATAAAAAAAGTTTGGCCAGAATATTTTCAAAAGATTCTTGATGGTAAAAAAACCTATGAACTTCGTCTTGCTGATTGGGAATGTGACGAAGGAGATATTTTAGTTTTGCAAGAATGGAATCCAGAAACCAAAGAATATACTGGCAGAGAAATTGAAAAAGAAGTAACCTATGTTGGCAAAACTAAAAATTTTACATTCTGGCCAAAAGAAGATGTTGAAAAATATGGTTATCAAATCATTGCTTTCAAGTAGACGGCACAATTACAAACGCTAAAGGGGACGCTGCGCTTTCGCTTCACTGCGTTACGCTCACCCTCGTATAACAAGGATTTAGAGGTTCGCGCCTCAGCTCGGCACTCTCCCAAATTTTTGCTTCGCAAAAACTTCTCTCAATTCCGATGTTAGGCGAAATTTAAAAATATTATTAACTAATTTAAAATCTATGGCAGAACAAAAAAATAAATTATCATGGAACATCAAAACAAAGGAAGATGCATTACAGATCATAAAAGTAACATCTATTGCTTTTTATTTTGTTGGTGGTATTCAAATACTTTTTGGTGTCATAGCTGGAATCCAATTAATTATTGAAGGAGCCATTTTAATTATTTTAGCTTTTTTGTTAAGTAAATTTAACAGCAGAATTGTATCCATATTATTACTACTTACAGCATGTATAATATTATTTACTATTCACAAAAACATAACTAATTTGTTTTTGGTATTTATTATGCTGTGGGTAAGTATTATGTCTTGCAGAGCAACTTTTAAATTACCTAAGTTAAATTAAAATATCTTTAAACTTCGCCTAACACGGGCTAGTCGGTTCGTGGACTAAATAAAGATTATTCAATATGGTTTTTTCAAAAAGGGCTTGGCTTATAACATGGGAACCCATAACTAGCGAAAATCGCCAAGGTTATAACGTTGTGACGATTCTTAATTACCGAGTTTCAGATGGCAGGATAAAAGAAAAGCTTGAACAATTATACGTTGACAACACCATGCTCCCTAGTGAAAGACTGTCATTCGCAAAGAGTAAAAAGAATATTCCGAACCTTGTCAGATTTGATTCTATTAATAAAGTCCCTTGGTGGGGTAGAATGTGGTGCGGGGTTAGCCCATACTTATATGCCAGACAAGTTCGGAACCTTATAGTCAAAGAAGATAATAAGGGAAATGAATATTTTCAATGGGAGGAAATCAATAAACCAAACAATAAGCTTTTAGAATAATCTTTATTCTTCACGCCCACTCACCCAAATCCCGATTTTATCGGGACTTCGGCTAGCCCGATACGTTATGCCGCCATCGCTTCGCTCCTCGCGCCCCTTATGCCAATGAGAAGAAATCTTAATAAATACAACCAAATTACATAATTGATATGGTGAGCCCCGTTAAAGATGATATTAGAGAACTGCTTAAAACTGATAAAATCAAAGCAGTAATCACAGACTTAGATAACACTCTTTGGTCTGGAATTTTGGCTGAAAAACAAAAACTTGTCCTGAACAAGAATTATTATGAGTTTCTCAGATCCCTTTATGCTAAAGGAATACAAATAATCGTGGTTTCAAAAAATGATAAACCTGACATCTTAGATACTTTCAAAAAATTAGGAGTAGACGAAGAACTGTTTACGATAATAATCTCCAACTGGGATCCAAAACATCTCAACATTGAAAGACTTATCAATCACGCTGAATTTAGACCAGAAACAGTTATTTTTATTGACGATAATCCTCTTGAAAGAACAGAAGCCAAAACGAAAGTTAAATCCGTTCATGTGATTGATATTTTGGATTGGGAACTTTTGAAAGATCATCCTTATATTAGGAACAGAGAAAATCAATCCACACATGAGATTAAGACAAGAATCAATCGCTATCGGACTTCCTTTAAAATGAAAGAGCTAGAACAGGAATCAAAAAAAGATAGTATTGATTTTCTTAATAAACTTCAGCGTGAAGTAAGTGTTGGAGAGATTGATTCAGATAATTTAGATAGATTTACACGATTATTTGTAGAAACTCATAGGATTAACTTTAACCCTGGAAAATTTGCTGATTATGATAAAGCGTTGGAATATCTCCATAAAAGACTAAATGACGGGGACAAACTTTACGCAATTTCAACAAATGAGGGTGGTTATTCTCTTGGTTTAACAGGAGCATTAATTATTTCTATAAAAGACAAGAAAGTCCAATTAACTGATGGTACTTATTCTTGCGGAATTATTGGGAGAGATTTTGAACAAAAATCCTTATTGGTAATAATTGATAAATTAAGAAAGATTAAAATAGAAGATTTCTATGTAGATGTAACTCTCACAAGCACCAACAAAAGAGTGCGTGAATGTTTAGATGAATTGGGCTTTATTGAAAAAGAAAAACAAGAGAATAACGCAGTTTATCACTTAAATTTGAAAAAATATAAGCCACCAAAAAAATATGAATGGATAAAAGTTCTCAATACTCCACCTGAATTAGATTACACAGGACACCCAGCAGTAATTTCATTCTTTAAAAAAGAAGTGAAACCACTGATTGAACAAAGCTGGAGTATTGTAAATCTTGGCTCAAGCAGAGGCGAAGTTCTTGGACATCTCCAAGAGGAAGTAAGAAAAGAATTTTATGATTTTCTGGCGAATAAAAATATCACTTACAAAAAAATTGACCAAGAATATTATCCTGATGAACAAAACATAATCGGCAATGCAGAAAATCTAAAAGATGTCTGCAAAGATGAGAGCCAAGATTTGATTATAGCAGTAGAACTCTTAGAACACACCGAACATTTTTGGAAAATAATTACTGAAATCGTAAGAATCTGTAAAGTTGGTGGCTTTATTTTTATTACTGTCCCCTCATTTAATTATCCAAAACATGAATATCCCATTGATTTATGGAGAATAGGACCAAAAACATTGTCGTCATTCTTCCCAACGCCAGATTTTAAAATCAGCAAATTAGAAAAAGAGGGAGATAAAGAAACTCCGAGAAGATCTTTAATTCTTGTTCAGAAATTAAAATTTTTTTCAGCCAATTATGAATTACCAAAGAGTGGAAAAACGGATTGGAAAACGGGGCTCACCATTTTTGAATAAAAAGACGGGCGCGTTCCAGACAACTTTTTCGCTTCGCTCAAACCACGCTGCGCTCTCCTCCTTTCAGTCGTCGGGGCGTATAACAAGGGATATACGGTTCAGCTCTCGGCTCGGGCTTCACCCAAATTTTGCTCCTTTCAGTCGCAAAACTTCGTATATCCCTAACGTTATGCCGCCATCGCTTCGCTCCTCGCGGCATAACGTGCCGCGCCTGCCGGCCGCTGTTCTGCTCGTCGCTAACGCGACAGCGCATAACAGCGCCTATGCGCAATGTCTGTCAGCAACTTCGTTGCTTCCAGCCACTTCGCATCAGGCGCGACACGTTGTACGAAATCACAAAAATTTTTATAATAAGGGTAATTTCAAATTATTTTTTCCATGAACAAGCAAGAATATTACAGGCAGGAATATCACCGTTTAAAACCGAGATGGTTAGATAGTCTCAATTTGTATCGCAACCTAATTGAGTCATATACCACTTCAGAAACAAGGATTCTTGATATAGGTTGCGGTCATGGAGATTTTTTGAAACCAATTCACGACAAAACAATTCATAGTTACGGGCTTGATCCCGATAACAACGCACTTGATAAAAATACGTTCATCAAAAATAAAACAGTAGGGACTGTCGAAAAACTGCCTTTTGAAAGCAATTTTTTTGACCTTGTGGTTTCGGCGTGGGTACTTGAACATTTACCTGATCCTCAAAAAGCATTCCAAGAAATTTTTCGTGTTTTAAAACCTGACGGAAAGGTTATTTTCTTAACACCGAATGTATGGAATTACAATGTTTGGATTATTCGTCTTATACCCGAAAAATTTCACGATTTCTTTACGAGAAAACTATATGATCGACAGGAACATGATACCTACCCAAAACAATATAGAATCAATTCAGTAAAAAAAATTGCCAAAACGCTTGAGCCTATTGGTTTCAAAAAATCTCAACTTGTTTTAAACGGCGATCCTTCATATATCAGTTTCAACACTATGCTTTTCAAGTTTGCTTGTTTCTTGGAAAAAATACTCGATTTAAAACCACTCCGTTTCATGAAAGTGCATTTAATCGGAATATATGAAAAATAATTTGAAATTCTATTTGATAAAAATTTTCGCAACATCGTACAACAATGAATAACTGGTTCACTCACTCCGCTATCGCTCCGTTCGCTCTCCCAAATTTGGTGGCAGTATGTCGCTCCGTTCCAAATTTTACCACCACCAAACATCGCATATTCTGAAACGTTATGCCGCCATCGCTTCGCTCCTCGCGGCACGTTAGCTGAAATAATTAAAAGTTTTTTATCCCGCCAACGGCGGGATATTATTTGGAGCTATTTTTTTCACCATAACAATTGACAAAAAAAAGGGGGGGGGTGATAAGATGTTAATGGTAGTAAAAACGCTCATTGAAAAACAAAGGAAGCGATACAAATGTTGCCCAACACGTTCTGGATGGTAACAAACTACACCTGCAATAATAGGTGTCTCTACTGCTATGCGGCTGAAGGGTGCAGGGAACCTAGTCAAGGCCAAGATATTATGGACTTTGACTATGCCACAGAAGTCATGGCTGAAATGAAGAGGTGTAACGCCGAGCATTGCCTTCTAATCGGCGGTGAACCAACGTTATACCCAAGGCTTTTTGATCTTATCCGTTTTGGAACCAAGGTCGGACTGAAAATGAAATTGGTTTCAAACGGAAGAAAACTGGCTGATCGTGAATTCGTTAAACAAATGAAAGCTGCTGGTTTAGTCCATTCGAGCGTATCGATTGAAGGTGCAACTGCTGAAAAACATAATGAAGTTACGCAGTCCAAAAGCTTTCAGGAAAGTTGCGAGGGATTGCGAAACCTCATAAGGGAAGAAATTTCCTGTAATAGCATACTGACAATCAGTCTGCTGAACATGGAAGACGTCGTCCCTTTGGCAAGAATGGTTCAGGGCTTTGGGGTTAAGAACATTCTCTACAACTTCAGCCTACCCTCCATTGGTATTCAAGGTATCGAAAGCTGTTCTTCTCCGAATCCCCAACAATGCGCTGACATCATTAGCGCGGCATATCTTCATCTTAAGGCCGAAGGTATAAAGGTAAGCTTTTTTGCCACCCTACCTCTTTGTCTTTTGGACCAAGATGTTTTGCGAGAAATGATGACAGAAGGGGTAATCGGCAGAGACTACCATTGCCATATATTCTATGGCACTGGCGCGGCTTTTGAACCAAATGGCAACGTTTTGCCGTGTACCCACTTCGTGAATTTTCCTCTTTTCAATGCCAAAGGACCCGATGGTCACTTTGCCTACAAAGGAAAGTTTGACAAAGAATGGGAAGAAGGTATTCACAAGCAGTTCATTGAAACGGCTTGGCGGTATCCCACCAAACATTGTAAAACCTGCGACCTGTGGGGCAAGTGTTTTGGCGGGTGTCCTTTTCTCTGGATGCACTTTCGTCCGGACGACTTCATCAGAAAGGAGGTAATGCAAGATGGAAGCAATTCAACTCCTGTTGGCACGCAAGGAAGTTGATGAGCAAGCGCCGGTCCAAGATCCGAACCGCACGTGTTCGGGATCGTCCGACTGTTGCGATTGTTCAGATTGTTCCTGCGACTGCGTCAACTAGCCGGTCGGCTGGGCTAGAGATTAGTTATCCCTAGCCCTTTTTATTTAATATTTTATGCGATATAATAGAATCGTAAGTATGTCAAAAATAATTGTAAAACTAAATATCAAAAATGATGCCTGGAACTGGCGGGATGCTTGTAATAAGATTTCTTACGGCCAAAATTGGCGAGAACGGATAAGCAAAAAATTACAAAATAAAATCTTAAGCAAAAGCAAAAAAGAGGCTTTTAATTTTCTGATTCCTTACTTAAAGAAAGTATACAAAAAAGAAAATATTTTTCAAAAAAAGAAAGAACTACAAAATATTTTTGACAAATACCAAGGGCAGGTTTTTGCAAGAATGGAAAAAGTGACAGGTAAAAAAATCTACAAAAATAATTTCACTTGTTTTTTAACAACTTTTCCAAGAGCTCCTTACAATTACCGGCAGGGTTATGTTTGGATGCCAATTATTTGGCCAAGAGAAACCTATGTTAGAACTTTTGTTCATGAATTGCTTCATTTCCAAACCTACGCTTATTAGGAAACAAAATGCTTAAAAAGATTAACTAGAGAAGAGTTTGAAAACCTCAAAGAGGCACTAACTATAATTTTAAATGAAGAATTTATTGATTTAATCATTTGGCCGGATAAAGGGTATGAAATG
The DNA here is from genome assembly GCA_964415025.1 of uncultured Gammaproteobacteria bacterium. Classification (GTDB taxonomy): domain Bacteria; phylum Patescibacteriota; class Patescibacteriia; order UBA10025; family JAHIVO01; genus CAYPXF01. The sequence continues at coordinate 7,314 of CAYPXF010000019.1, forward strand.
CACAAGGGTTTCAGAGACAAGTTATTAAAATTTTGGTGAGTAAATAAAAACTTTAGCAAACTAATTGATTATGGTATAAAGATTTACCCAAAAAATTTAAAAATATAATCATAGTCCCAAATAATGTTTTGCTTCCCGCCAGCACGCCCCGCCGAAGGCGAGGCTCCGCCGGATGGCGGGCCGAGGGAGGCGGGCAAGCGCGGAGTTTATCCCGCTGAATAGCGGGGCTACGAAAACGATTTATATATTTCTATGGAAAAACCTATGCGACAAAATTTTGAATCAGAAGGTTCAATGTATCTTTTGCGCCACAGCAAAGCAAATTATAAAACCTATGCTGAAATATTAAAATCCGACAATCCCCAAGCTCCAGTTGAACGGGAAGAGCAAATTCTACCTGATTTAACACCTGAACATAAAGAGTTTGCAAATAAAGAAGCTGAGAAATTTTTTGAACACTTAGATCCTCAAAAAGATCTTTTATTCTTCGTGTCTAGTGATGAAGCCAGGGCTTTAGAAACAGCAAATATTTACAGAGAAAAAGCCCATACATTAGGTTTTGAGGTAGTCAAACCATATAAAGACTTAGAAAGTAATAAGTTAGTGCCTGCTACCCGCCGTAAAAGTATTGTTAATAAAATAGGTGGTGGAGAAATAAGAACATTACCGTCATTGTCATTAAATATTAAAAATACTTTGATTAGTTCTGTTTTCAATCCTGAAAACCGTTTAAATGAAATAAATTGGGAAGCGGTTGATGATGAAACAAAAGAGAAGTGGGATCAAGCAAGAAGAATTATTAATAAAGATGATCATGACTCTTGGGGCGCAAACTTCTTTTATCATTCAGAAGAACTGCAAAAGATATTTCCAGAGTTAGCTTCTGCTAAAGAAAAGTATGAAACAAAATTCCATCAAATTGTTAAGCTAATTGAATTTGCCTATAAAAAAATAAAAGAACATAAAGACGCCAATCCTGATTTTACTAATAATATCAAAGTTATAGGTTTTGGTCATGAAAATTACTTAGTTTATGCCCTTAATGAATATTTTAAAGACCATGAAATTGGAAATTGTGAAGCAATCAGCTTTACTACGGATGATATGGGGCAAATCACTCTTAAAAGACGAGAAGAGACCAAACAAATAAATCAATGATATGATAAATTTTGAAAAACGCTGGGAAGCCAAACATCCGTTATACAGACTAGAGGCTGTATTACGATCTTCAATTGATTACCAAGATGTAATAGCTAACGAGCAAACAAACATTCTGATTTCTGTAAAAAATTCAACTGCCTCAACTTATTATGAAAAAATCAAACTAAAAGAAGCGGCTGACATAGGCTATCAATTTATCGTCAATAGAAAAAATGTAAAAAGTTTTATCACAGAAGCTGAGGTAATAAGTAAAAAACTGATTAGTTTATCTAAAGGCATTAATGACTCCCGTAAAGAGAGGACCAATCAAGCGTTACATGCTATATACCAAGAGTATCATTATTTATTTTCTGGCTTACTATCGTATTATAACTTATCACGGCCTGACTATCTAATCAAAGTTGATAAAGTTATCAAAAAAAGAATTTGGGAAATTGAAAAGCGGCCAGACAAGCAGGAAGAAATATTTGTACGACTTACTACTCCCCCAGCGAATAGCAAGCTAAATTTACAGGACATAGAGCAGTTAAAATTGGCCTTATTAGTAATTCAGAATGTTACCTATAATTCCCAACAAGGCTTAAATTCGCTTATTGAGAACAATCAAGCATTTAAGAACGAACTGGAAAAGCTGGTACGTGAGTTTGCTTGGATTACTACCCAAGAAGGCAACGCTGCTCTTTCCGAAGATGATTATATTAAAAAAATTAAGGAATTGTCTGATTTGGGTCAGGATAAACTTGAACAGAAAATAAACAAGATTGAAAGCAGACCAAGAAATATTAAAAATAAAAAAATTGAATTTATAAACAAATACGCATTTGATGATTTATTAGTACAGCTGACCGACAGTGTAGCTGATTTATCAGAGCTTAGACTCAAAGTCAGATTATGGTGGACTGAGGCTGTTTATTATAGTTTACCCTTATTTGAAGAATTGAACATCAAAGCCGGCTTTAACCAAAATAAAATAAATGGTTTTTACTATTCCGAATATTTACTCAAAGATGAAGTTGCGGATTTGCTACAAAAAAATAAAATTATTTCAAAAAAAGAAATCGAAAAACGGGCTCAGCGGTCACTACTTTTAATGAAAGATAAACAGATAAAACTTTTTGTTGGGCTAGAAGCTGAAAAAATTGAGGCTGATTATATAAAAACCATTGATCATTCAACAATCAAGGAGATAAAGGGCCACGTTGCTAACACTGGCAAAGCTAAAGGTAATGCTTGGGTTATTTCTCCGTCTGTATCACACCAATTAGAAAAAGCCAGACAAATGAAACCAGGCGATATCTTAGTAGCCGCCATGACCAGGCCTCAATTTATCGAAGCTATCAGCAAATCAGCAGCCATAGTCACAGACGAAGGCGGAGTAACTTGCCATGCTGCTATCGTATCCAGAGAATTAAACAAACCGTGTATTATAGGCACTCATATTGCAACAAAGGTTATAAAAGACGGTGATGAAATCGAGGTTGACACCAATACTGGGGTGGTCAAAATTATTAAGCAAAAATAATATTAGGTGGTTTGGCTCAGAAAATTTACTCCTAACCCCGCTTTTTTGAGCCAAAGTAAAAATCAAATTTCTTTTTCATTATTTTTAGAGAGGAATAGGGTGTTTTCTCCACCCTGCTCCGAAAAACGATTAAAAAATTCTATGGATAACATTTTTGACAAAAAAGATTACATCTATCTGGGTCAATATAAAACCCCTTTGATTTATAATTGGCTATTACAAAACTGGGCCGACAATAAAGCGGGGAGCAAGTATAATTTACCCAAATTAGACAGCAGACTTTTATTGCTTGATGGCCATCTTTTTATATATAAAAATGACTGGAAGAAAATCGCAAAATGGACCAGAAAGACGGTTGAAGAAAAAAATGACGCATCATTTATAAGCATATTTAAACTCACCACAGAAAAAACTGACAACATACTACGTGTCGCCCAAAAGTTACAAGCAAGCAAGAATTTAAAAATTGATAACTTTGATGCGTTTTTCAAAACGATGAATGAAATGGAGTATCCTTGGTTTTTTATGCTTCCGATGAATGATGAGTTAGAAAAAATAATAAAGGAAAAATTATTATCTTTTGATCTTCCAGAAGAGTATCTGCAATTGTTTTTAAATACGTACCAGCCAACGTTGTTGCAACAACAAAAAAGAGAAATAGTTGAAATCAAAAAAGAATTAACGAGATTAAAAATCCTAGGCAAAATTAAAAAATTATCAACACAAGAATCTTTTAAATTTTTAAAGAAGCGCCAACCAGAAACGTACAAAAAAATAAAAGCGCATATTTCAAAATATCAATGGTTCGGCATGATGCATATGTGGGGCGAACCGTTTTCTGAAGAAAAGTTTTTGGAGCAGATAAAAAGCATTACTGTGTTTAAAAAACAAGTGAACAAAGTTCACGTGCCAAAAGAATTAAAATGGTTGCAAAAACAAACACAAGAACTTTCTTATTGGCGTAATTATGTTGCTGAAATTTGCGGAATTGCTAGCTATATAGCACTTAATACATTAGAAGAGGCTTCAAAAATTATGGGGCTTAGCTATAGCGACACTATGTGGCTTACGCCACAAGAATTTTTAAACAATTTACAAAAAAAGAAAGCCTTACCCAAAAAGACTATTAAGAAACGAAGACAATCTTTTGGCTTGATAATGCATAATGGAAAAATTATCATATCAACAGGAAAAAGTTTAAAACAATACATTAATTACGCTTTAGAAAAAGCCGTAGGAAATAAAGAAGTAAAAGGTACGATTGCCAACAAAGGCAAAGCAAAAGGGGTAGTAAAAATAGTGCTTTCGCCCAATGAAATAAGCAAGGTTAAAAAAGGTGATATAATGGTTGCATCGGAAACCACTCCTGATTTTGTACCAGCCGCTTACCGAGCGTCGGCTCTCATAACGGATATCGGCGGAATAACTTCACACGCCGCTATTATTAGCCGGGAGATTGGCTTGCCTTGTATTGTCGGCACAAAAAACGCTACACGAATTTTCAAGGATGGAGATTTGATAGAAGTCAATGCGAACAAAGGAACAATAATAATATTAAAAAAATAATTTATGGGCGTAGAAAATACAATTTTTAGCAGACACACCGAGCGTGCCGACGGAAGCATGGGTTATTCTCCAGAAGAAGCAGACAAAATATCCGAACAATATCCTGCCTTAACAAAAGAAGGGGAACATAGAGCACGAGAGATGGCTACCCACGAATTCGCAGAGATGGTGGACGATATGGACGAAAACGGTATTTTATTTATTGGCGGTTCTTCAGAAGAAGAAAGGACAAAAGCCACGGCTGAAGTTATCGGAGACGAATTGTCAAATAAATACAAAGAAAAAGATGAGACTGCTGTTTTTGCGAGGCAAGACATTGATATAATGAGAAAACAAGCAAGGGAAGAAGGTGGTAAAATTTTAGACAAAATCAGAGAAACTATTGGGAAGCATTCTGACCAAAAATTAGTTTTCACATACCCACTTTTTCTTAAGGAGTTTGGTCTTCGGCCTCACCACCGAGATAACCAGACAGGCGAACACACCACCTACGTGAAAGAATTACTAAAACGAGTTGGGAACGATGAACATAAAGCAGTTTTGGAATGGTTCAGAAACGGAGGAAAAATCTCTTTAAGAGATGAGGAGTTAATAGTGCCAAGTCCACAAGAAACTGCCGAAACCCATTTGAGAGGCATGGAAAGGTTAAAACAATTCGCCGAGAAATTTTCTAATCAAAGGCCCGTAACTATTGGATTTGTGGGTCATGGGTGGCAACTTGATGCTTTGGCAGTATATCTTGCCAATAATGGAGAGGTAAATCCGGAAGCGTTTGAAAAATTATTTGGATCCGAAGAAATCAAACAGCCGGAATCTGGTAAAATTATCGTAAAAGGAGAAAAAATATCTTTTATCTACCGAGGAAACGAGTATCAAATACCAGAAGAAATTCTAAGTGAAGAATAATAAGGTGTTTTGGGCTTCGGGCATTCACCCCTTTAATTCTCCCGCCCGCATCGCCTTGCGAAGCATGGCGTAGACTTCATGCTGAAGTAGGGGATCCAGGCCGTTGGTTGGTTCGTCCATGATGAGCAGCTCCGGCTGCTTCATCAGCGCCAGGATGATGCCGAGCTTTTGCCGATTGCCGGAGGATAGATTTTTTGTTTTGATTGTCGGATCAAAATCGAGTCGCTTGAGTAAATCATCCGGTTGATCTGTGATGTGATTTAATTTTTGCACGAAGTCAATGTGATCCTGGCCGGTCCATTTATCATAAAAATGGACATAGCCGGAGAGATGACCGATTTTCTTATTTAAATCCACGCTGCCTATTTGGCTGTCCTCACCGAGCAGGGTGATACTACCACTGGAAGGACGGATAAAATCTATCATACAGCGGATGGTAGTCGTTTTACCGGCGCCGTTGGGCCCCAGGAAACCAAACACTTCACCCTTTTCTACAGCAAAGGAGATGTCATCAACCGCCTTAGTTTTCCCGAAATGTTTGCTAAGGTTTTTTACCTCAATAATACTCATATTAGTATAGTATACAAAAAAATATACCATCAGACAATGCCTGTTTTTTATCCCTAGCCAGGTAGGGTATACTTAATATAAATTTATATGAAAATATTTATTATCATAGTATTCTTTGCATTAACCATTGGCGTTGGTTATTGGCTGCTGGCTGATTCGAGAACGGCAGTATCCCAGCCGGCCATATATACGCTCGCGGAAACTGATCATCCGACTCAAGGAAATACAAACGCCGCCGTAACTACTATAAACGACGACACCATAACGCCGCCGGCTGGTGTGAATACAGACACGGTTGAGCCGGCACCAGCCAGCCCGTATATGACACCGCTGGATAATCCCGACGAACGTATCAGCAAAAAACCGTTTGGCATCTACATCACCCCGGCTACCTCGCCGGTTCAGCCGGAGCGCTTCTCCGGTTACCACACTGGTGTTGACCTCGAGGTGAGCGAAGCGGAGTTGGGTCGGCCGGTGGCGGTCAGGGCATTTTGCGAGGGATCAATTGTGCGTCGTCAAACCGTGAGCGGTTACGGTGGGGTAGTGGTTCAGCAGTGTACTGTCGATGGTCAGACCGTTACTGCATTGTATGGGCATTTAAATATTGACTCGGTTGACCACGCTGTCGGCGATACCTTGCAACCCGGCGATACCATTGGATTACTAGGGGACGACAAAAGCAGTCAGACTGATAGTGAACGCAAACACCTGCATTTTTCCCTGCATCGGGGGAGTGCGGTGGACTGGCGGGGGTATGTGAGTACGGAGGCTGAACTCGATGGCTGGCTGGATCCGTGTGATTATATTTGCATGCCATAAATGAGCGGTGTTTTGCTGAGGTAAAAACAGTTGTCAGTTTCCCGGTAGGGACGACATCAGGTTTGAAGTAACCTTGCCATAATACATTGGGAGCGTGTTCATCAATCATTGGCTCAACCAAAACCATAGCTGATTCTGCAAATCCTTGGAGAACTGCTGCGTCTCGGCATGCGACAACACGCCCAAGTATGACTGTAACGATTGCTCCAGCGTTTTTCGGCTTATCGTCCCGTTCCGGTACTCGCTGACTCTCTGCCGCAGTTTCCGCCATATCCGCTGTTTGGTCTTGGTACGAAGCAGACGGTAGTGTGGCAAGACGACATAGCCCAAGAAGTCTATGCCCTGATGAAACGTGCGGATACTTACTTTATTGGGATGCAGGGAGAGCCTCAAGCGAGTGTGGAGAAAACCACTGATTGGCGCAACCAGATTTTCCAAATATGGCTTGTTATCGGCGATAATCACAAAATCATCGGTATATCGCAGGAAGTTCTTTACCTTCAGATCATTCTTTACAAACTGGTCAAACACATTCAAATAAACATTGGCAAAAAGCTGGGAGGTAAGATTGCCTATCGGCAATCCTTTGCGTTCAAATAATGTGGAGCGATCAGAGGAAAAGCTCCCGATTATCTCCTCCAAGAGCCACAGCGCATCTTTATCCCGTATCCGTTTGCAAATAATGCCAAGTAATACCTGATGGTCAACCGAAGCAAAAAACTTTTTAACGTCGCACTTGAGAGCAAAACACGGCCTACTGTTATTCCTACTCACTGCCCGGGCTATGTGGTTCAGCATATTCACACCTTTGTGCGTTCCTTTTCCAACACGGCAGGAAAAAGAATTGGATATAAAGGTAGGCTCAAAGATTGGATTCAACGTGGCGAATACGGCGTGGTGCAGTATCCGATCTCTGACCGTTGCCTTGTGTATACTTCTCGGTTTTGGATCGTTGATGTTAAATGAGCTGTATGGACCGTGACGGTACCTCCGACTTTTCAAGTCTCGATGCAAATGGAAAATATGCTCCTCTAAGCGCCACTCAAAATACAGCACGTCCTTCTTGTTCCGTTTGTCCTTTTTGAAGCTGTTCCACGCGTCAAAAAGATTATCTGACGAAATGATCTGATCAAATATATTATTAACTACTTTCATACTATGGATGAATTCGACATTCCTATCTTCAAGAAAACCTATGAATTATTTAAGTTAACCTATGAATACCGTTTAACTATTCCCAAGCAGGATCGGTACGCGATTTGGCAACGCTGTGAAGATGCAGTTATCAACGTAATGGAAGGCATTTTGCGGGCCAGCCGTTTATCAAAATCGGAAAAACAATCGGTTCTTGAAGATGTTAGCGTACGGGTCAATTGTCTGCGGGTGTACATGCGTTTGGCTAAAGATGTGAAAGCAATTGATAACAAGAAGTACGTACGATTAGAGGCTGTTATTGACGAGATCGGCAGAATGACTGGTGGGTGGATAAAAGCCACGAAAGAACGCTAAAGGCGTACCTTGATAAAGAGATACGCCTTATACTGCTTATAAGGAGAGACTTCGGGAAGAAGCCGGACGCCGACCCATAGTTGTCGTTGGCATTGTCAACGTCGTTCGTGTCGAACTTGAGCTTGCCATCGTTGAAGTTGAAGTACGGGGCGTTGTCGAACTGCCCATCAGCGTCAGGTATTTGCCTTTGTCCGTCCGTGTCACTGGACCTCGAGGCTTACCGTTCCATTTAAGAACCTATACCCTCTTAATCCTGAATTTTATTCGGCAGCATCCCCGGTAAAATCACCTTAGGGAACCTGCTCTAGACACAGGCAAGCAGTATCTCCTCAATGTAAACACGCTCTCTTGAACCGTAATCCAAGAAGACTCTGGTTTATATATCTTCCTTGAAGAGAGATTTCGGTGTCAGCAATCCGTGAACTGCTGTGCAATAACCTAGTCTCGCTACCATTCTAACGTATTTTCAGGCAAAAAGAAAAGGGTTACCCACGAATGCTGTTCCATTTTCATGGATTGCATTGTGGATAACCCCAATTTGCGGCGAACTTAAGAGTCAAGAATAAAAAGACTCAAGAGCTCAATGTTCAATTCTCTACTGACTGCGGGAAGAAGCCGGACGCCGACCCATAGTAGCCGCCGGCATTGCCAACGTCGTTCGTGCCGAACTCGAGCTTGCCATCGTTGAAGCTGACGCACGGGGCGCCGTCGAACTGCCCATCAGCGTCAGCTGAGAATTCGTCACCAGCACAGTCGATGTGAAGCTGCTCCCATATCTGCTCGCGCTCCGGATGGGTAAGCAGGATGCAGGCGACCTCGAAGGCATCAAGGCCAAACTCGTTGGCCACGAACACCTCGCGAGCCCTGCGCACACTGCGTCCGCGGTGGCGTAGGCCAAGCTGGGCGGGAATGATGATGAAGTCACCAGGGGTGCCCTCGGCGAGTTTAGCGAGCATTGCGCTGGTCCTAATGGACTGGCGAAGCTGCTTTTCACCGAGCTGGCCAGTTCGGTAGTTGTAGAACTTCCGACTCTTGGCAAGAAGCGCCAGGACTTTTTCGAGCGCTTCACCGTAGGTCGCAGCGACCTTCTGCCAGCGTGGGACAATGAAGAAACCTTCGGCGCCCACCGGCAGTTTGGTCTTGGAACGGAACTCTTCAAGAAATGCGACGTGCCCTGCTACGTCCGTACCAAGCGAGAGCTCGGGTAACGCCTTGCGGAGAATATCCGTTTGCTGCTCCAACGACTTTACGCTGTAGCCCGAGGGGTAGTCATATAATGACTTTACCTCCTCATCGGCGTACTGATTGGACACCGAGAACTCTCGTGTCTTGGCGACGATCACCTCGGCAACTGCCGTGCGAATTTCATCGCCGTGTCCAAGCACCAGCTGCATGCTGTCGCTATCGAGCGGCACCTTTTCCAGAGCGAGCTTCACGCCATGATCCTTAGCATCGTCGATAAGCCGACGATACTGCTTTTCCTGTCCGGATGTGATCGATGTTCTGCTGTTCATCGTCATCATCCTCCTTCCTTACTTTTTTGCTTTACTGGAAGTCTGTCCAGCGCAGTTGCTCTTGTATTGAGACGAGCCCTCCGTCGCCAAGGCTAAAGAGGGTAAACGTGCCGGTGCCTCAATACGCCTGTCCGCCGTAGCTTATAGCGGAGGCGGGCTCGCCTCATAGTATTGTGTTTTTAAAGAAGCAATGTAAAAACAACGTCTCATAATAGCATTTACGCTGGAAATGTCAAGGTCTGGGACGAAAAATCACCGAGCACTTATATTCTAACTCAAGTCCGGGATGTACAGATACCCCACCTTGCGCTGTAAGGCGGTTATAATATCCTCCACTATGCGACGAATAGCGGGTAGTTTTTGATTATTATGCTAAAAAAGGTATAATAAGGCTACAATTACAATTAAATAGATTACAATGAAAAAGACCATCATTATTTCAATCGCGGCGGCGGTAGTTATTGGCGGCGGTGTTTTGGCCTACGTATTGCTTCAGCCAGAAACGCCGGATGGCAGCAAACGGGATATCCCGGTCTTGTCTGACACAATCGACAACCAGTTCGCTCTGAAGGCGGATCAGCAGGATTCGCTGGGAGTGGAGACGGTCAGCACGTTTACCCTGACCAGCGAGAAGCCGATTGAGAAGGATCTGATTACCGGAAATTTGGTGATAGAGCCGTCAATGAAATATAAAATAGAATCTTCGGATAGTAACACCTTTACAATTGTTCCGGAGGAAGCACTCGAGGCCGATACGATCTATACTTTTTCCATGCTGACCCAGCCAGAGGGAGAGACAGTCAAGCGGGAGTACAACTGGGCTTACCAGATCAAGGAGACATTTAAAATAGCAGGCACCCTGCCGCGCGATGAAACGACCAGCGTACCGACTAATTCCGGTATTGAGATTTACTTTTCTCACGAGAATTATACTGATTATGAAAATTACATCACTATTTCACCGGCGGTGGAAGGACGGTTTGAGCAGTACCGCAAAACGCTGGTGTTTGTGCCGGACAGTTTGGCTTCAGAAACAGTCTATACAGTCACCGTAAAGCAGGGCCTGCCGCTCTCCGGCAGTGAGCTGACGCTGGCCGATGATTACACGTTTCAGTTTGAGACGGAGCGGGAGGCCGGACGTAATTACAGCTATTTGTCGTTTGACAAGCAGTTTTATGAATATCCTACCAGCGAAGCGCCGATTGTCACGCTCCAGGAGTACAATACTGGCTTGGACAACATTGTTGTGACCGTGTATGGATTTTCTTCCTTTAGTGAATTTACCGGTACAGTAGCTACGCGTGATAGCTTGCCGCGATGGGCATACTATGCTATTGACCAGAATCCCATATCTACTGATGGGCTGAATATTGTCTCTACGTTTACTGCGACAAAACAATCCACCGACTATGAAACGTATTTGGAATTTCCCGAGGCACTGCCGCAGGGGTATTATCTAGTGGAAATAATATATAATGATAAGCCAGCCCAAACATTTTTGCAGGTAGGGAATATGGCGGCTAGCTATCAGGGAGGCGGGCAAAATTCGTTTATCTGGGTTCATGATCTGGGCAGCGGCCAGCCGGTAATCGATGCCGCGGTGGGGTATTCACGCAACAGTGAATTCAGCGCCAATACGGACGCTGACGGTATTGCCCTGTTTGATACACCTGATGATATTACTACCAGTTCAAACAATCAGGTCGTCGGTACGCCATTTTATACAGTCGATACAGGTGACCAACAGCTGCTCGTGCCGCTGACCTACCGCTATTACGGATTTAATTACCATTCCAATATTGCACCGCGGGACTACTGGGCGTATCTGTATGTCAACCGTACGCTCTATGCCCCGACGGACAGTCTCAAGTTTTGGGGCGTCCTAAAACCGCGCACCGGCAAAGCAACGTTGGATGAAGTGACGGTCGAATTAATAAAGAGCTCGCGGTATTACGGGGGCGATGACGTCGTTATCAAATCACAGACTGTTGATATCTCCTCATACGGCACCCTGCTGGGAGAATTTGATTTTACAAATCTCAACCCCGGCTACTACACACTGCGGGCCATGGTTGGCGACGAAACCATCGTCAGCGAGGGGGTCAACATCGGCACGTTCACAAAGCCTGCTTATAAGATAGAAATTACCACGCCGAAAAAAGCGATATTTGAAGGCGAGGAAGCGGTCTTCGACATTAGGGCGCAGTTTTTTGACGGTACACCGGTGAGTAATATGGCGCTCAGCTATACCAGTGGATTTGGCGATGGCAGCGTGACTACCGATACACGGGGCCAGGCGCAAGTCGTTTTTCAGACGGACTATTCTTATGATGATTATTATCCAAATCATATATACTTTTCTGTCCATCCTGAGCAAGCGGAGCTGGCTGATACCACCGCTGAGGCTACGCTCTACACCTTCGGTCCTCACGCTATGATCAGCGCCCAGGGAAAAAATGACGGTACTGTTTCCGGAACGGTGAATGAAGTGGTGCTGGACAATCTCAATGCCGAGGCTGATGATTTTACGTGGGATTATGAAGGGGAGCCGATCGCTAATGCTACAGTCAATCTATCCATTATCCATGAATACTATACCAAGACCGAGACCGGGACGCGCTATGATTTTATAAACAAGAAAACGTATAAAACGTACGATTACCAGCACCATACTGATTTAGTCGAGGAGGGGTCGACCATGACTGATGCGGACGGAGAATACACCTACTCATTTACGGCAGAGGAAGACAGTAACTACCGTATCTATCTGACTACGATAGATACTGATGGACGGGAAGCACAGACCAATGCCTATATTCATAGCGGCATCCAGCGTACCGGCTATAGGCAGGGGTATGATAATTACTACATTGCTGTCGATGCGGGCGATGACCAGTACAGCACTACCTATCAACCAGGAGAAAATGCTACTGTTAGTTTTTATAAAAACGAAGAAGTTCTACCAGAAACGGAAACATCACAGTATGTGTATTTTAAGGGCCAGCAGAATTTTTTCGACGTCATCGCTACTGATCAACCGACTAATTCATTTACCTTTCAGGAATCATATGTGCCCAATATTTACGTCTACGGCCTATATTTTGACGGGCGTAACTACCATTTGACCAATCCGCTTAAACTGCACTACGATCAGAGCCTGAAAGCACTCCAGTTAGATATCCAGCTGGATGAGGAAGCCTACCGGCCTGGTGATACCGTTAATTTGACCGTCACGGCCACCGACCCCGACAGCAATCCGGCCCGCGGTGAGATAAATGTATCAGCTATTGATGAAGCACTGACTGCTATCCAGTGGGAAAACGATCCGGATATTCTGGATACACTCTACGAGTCCCTGCCCGTACCGCTGACTATGGCCTACCAATCACACGAAACACTTAAAGCCCCCATGGCCGAGGGCGGAGGATGCTTCACAGGCGGTACTCCTATATTGATGGCTGACGGTTCTCGCAAGCCGATTGCTGATGTTCAGGTCGGGGATATGGTACTGACCCGCCAATCGCCGGACAATCCAGCATTGGTAGCTGCCCGGGTGAAGGGTACTACACAACATTTTGTCGATACCTATTTAGAAATTAATAATTCACTTAAGGTGACCCCTGAACACATTGTCTATCTAAACGGCCGCTGGCAGCCGATCGGGACAGCACATATCGGCGACAGTTTAGTGAATGCCGACGGCCAGACAGTGACCATCTTTTCTGTCAGAGAACGGCACCTAGCGGATAGCGTATATAATCTGTCCATCGATAAATATCATACGTTTATTGCGGATAATGTGTATGTACATAATAATAAGGCACCGCTCCGCCAAGATTTCCAGGATATCGCGTATTTTGGTAGTCAGGAAACTGACCGCAACGGCCAGGCCACGTTCCAGTTTGAGCTGCCGGACAACGTTACTGCCTGGCAGACTACGGTACATGGCATTACTGCTGACCTCAAAGCGGGCGCTACGCAAACCGCGGTTATCGCTACCCTGCCGTTTTATATTGATGCGTCGGTGGCTAGTGATTATGTAGTAGGGGATAAACCGATTATTAAGATTCGCGGGGTGGGCGCTGGCGTGGCAACCGAACAGACGGTTACCTATAACATTTCCTATCCAGGCTACAGTAATGAGATAATCACCACAACCGGTGCTCCCTATGAGATGGTGCAGGTAGCATTGCCCGAGGATTTTTCGGCAGGGGAGCATAGCATAAAAATTGAGGCTGAGGCCGGACAGTACGCTGACGCCATTCAGAAGTCCTTTACGTACCACCAGTCAAATATTCTGGACAGCGTGGTCAATTATTATGCGCTGGCAGACGACCCGGAGATTGCCGGCTCTGATACACTTAATACTACACTTACTTTTACCAATCTGGAGCGCGGCCAGTATTATCGCACCCTGCGGCGGCTCACATGGCAGTACGGTGACCGTATTGACCAGCGTCTAGCCCGGTACCAGGCCGGCCGGCTGCTGGAGGAGTATTTTGACGAGACCAGCCGCAGTGAATCATTCCAGTTCACTGATTATCAGGTGGAGGAAGGCGGTATTGCCCTGCTGCCGTATTCTTCTGCAGAATTATTACTTACGGCAAAAGTGATGGAGGTAGGGAGCGATCTCTTCGATTCTGAATCAGCGACGCTGTATTTTCAGCAGGTGCTGGACGCCACTGACAGCAATATCGATGAAATAGTATATGCACTCTTTGGCCTGGCTAATCTAGGCGAACCGGTGTTGACCGATATAAATTTATTACTAGATAATCACGAAATTGAGCCCCAGCTGAAGCTCTATCTCATCAGGGGTATTGCTAATCTAGGGGCCACCGAATACGCGGTCTCACTGCTGGAGGGTATTATCCAGGAGTACGGCGAATACGCCGAGCCGTATCTGCGTCTCAATCTCGGGGAAACGCGGGACGACTATATCGAGAGTACCTATCAGGCAGCTATTGTTGCGGCGGCAGTTTCATCTGAAAATGCCGGTGAACTCTTTGGCTACGCACTGGCCAATCGGGCGCAGTACCAGCTCAACACCATAGAAAAGATTGCTTATATACAGACGGCGTTGCCTCTGCTCTCAGGGGACCCGGTCAGCTTTACCTATATGCTGGAAGGTGTATCGAAGGACATCACCCTAGAAAACAGTGACACCTATACACTGCTTGTTACGCCAGGCCAGTTAGCTGATATTAGTTTCCAGAATATCAGTGGCGCGGTTGGTCTCGTTGCCTCCTACCAGGAGCCGGTCAATATTGCCGAGGAACCGGTCGATAACCAGTTGAGTATCCAGCGCTCATATTCAGTTGATGGCCGAGCCACTGCCGCTTTTCAGGAGGGGGATATTATTAAGGTCACAATTACCCCGACCATCAATACGAACGCAATTGATAATTCATATCAGCTGACTGATTATATACCTGGCGGATTAAAATTGCTGACCAATCTACGCAGCCGAGGACTGAATTATGACAAATATCTCCGTTATCCCTACGAAGTGAATGGACAGGCACTGAAATTCTGGTCAGGCAAACCGGGCCAGGCATTTCACTATTACGCTACCGTCATCAGTAAAGGGTTATTTATTGCTGAGCCGCCTAGCATCCAGGGATTCGTGGTCAAAGAAAGCAAGAACTTCGGACAACTACAGAATGTTACTATTGAATAAGTGCACATGCAGTTAAAACTACTGGGTCTGGTAGCTAGCGGGATCGTGCTGGGAGTTGCACTCTATGCTGCCGGTACGGTAACGGCGCGTGACAGCCGACCTGCCCCCGACGTTTTTACGGGGACACAGGAAGTATTACAAGTTCGCTATTTCTATGAGCCGCAATTTCAGAACAATGTGCAGACTGCCCGAAAGAATGACAGTCTGCCGTTTCCCGGTGATGTTTACGGTGGTATTATTCCGCATGATATTTCCCAGGGTAATCTGATTGCGCATTTCTTCCAGTCAATAGCAGCGCAAAAGCCGCAGACGGTAATATTATTAGGACCAAATCATCATGATGCAGGGGATGGGTCACTAATTACGACCAGTGCCCGATGGCATACCAAATACGGAATAGTACAACCGCAGCAAGTCATTATCAGCGGACTGGTTGCCAGCGGCGCGGTCCGTGAAAATAGCAGCGTGATGGAGAAAGAGCACGCTCTCTCATCAATACTGCCGTATATTGCTTATTATCTTCCAGATACCAGGGTAGTACCGCTGATTTTCAAAAGCACTACCAGCCGGCAGGAGATTAGCCGGATAGCACAATTGCTACTTAAGTATAAAAATGAAAATACTATAGCGGTAGCCGCAGTTGATTTTTCCCATTATTTGACGGTTGATCAAGCGGCGTATAATGACAGGCAAACCGAGGCAATGCTGAAAACACTTGATGTGGAAGGAATTACCTCGTTTGGCAGCCGTTTTTCTGATTATCTTGATTCACCAGCTGCCACAGCAGTATTGTTCTGGTGGCTCGATTCTTTTTCAGGCGTTACGGCTGATATTGTTGCCCACACCAACTCCGGCCTACAAAATCCCAGCACCACACAGTCTACGACCGGCTATTTCGAAGTGATATATTATGCTCAATAAAAATGTGTTATACTAGTGCCAGAGATTATTAAGTACTTTATCTATGTCGATGCTCCAATCAGTGGCCGATAAAGTCACTGGCAAGGAAAAGCAATACCGGCGTTTACGCGCGTTTAACGGCGTGATGGCCGCATTCCATTTTATCCAGGGCCTGCTCATGCTGTTCTTGAGCAGGGATTTTTCAGTTCCTGTTACTACATCATGGCTGCAGTTCAATACCGCAACACAGGCACTGCAGCAGGATTTACAGGTGGCCTTTGAAATTCAGCTGGGTCCACTGGTGGCCGGTTTTTTATTTTTGTCAGCACTCGCGCACCTCATGCTGACACTGCCAGGTATTTACCAGTGGTATGTAGAAAATTTGCGCAAAGGAGCAAACTATGCCCGCTGGATAGAATATGCCTTTAGTTCATCGCTCATGATCGTGGTTGTTGTGATGCTGGCCGGGATGTATGATGGGGTATCGCTGCTGCTGATATTTTTCCTTAATGCGATGATGATCTTGTTTGGCTGGATGATGGAGCTGCATAATCAAACAACCAAGGAGACTGACTGGACCGCGTATATTTTTGGCTGCATTGCCGGCATTGTTCCCTGGATCGCCGTGGCGCTGTATTTGTTCAATGCCGGGGAAGGGGATAATCGGGCACCGACGTTTGTGTATTGGATATTTTTTTCAATATTCCTGTTCTTCAATGTATTTGCGGTCAATATGGTTCTGCAGTATAAAAAAGTCGGGAAATGGAAAAACTATTTGTATGGTGAATACGCCTATATTGTCTTAAGCCTGGTGGCGAAGTCATTGCTGGCATGGCAAGTTTGGGCCGGCACACTTCGTCCGGTGTAGAGGTATTATCTAATTATTGTAGCAAGTGCACGTTTTAGTTTGATATGTGGTTATGTATAGTTAACAGTCAATGGTGACACTTTGGAGCACCTTTTCACGCGGGGTG
>CAYPXF010000020.1:0-23270 GCA_964415025.1 uncultured Gammaproteobacteria bacterium
TTGTTTTATGCCAATGGATGGCAGTAAAGTGTACCCCATGTACCTGGCGGGTTCTTATACACCTTGCCAAAACACTAATTTTATGCTACAATATAGATATAAATACAAAAATAAAATAAAACTAACATACTATTTTCCATGCAAACCACTGTCGCCACAACCACCGGCGTGAAGGCGCATACCAAAATTACCCTGCTGATCGGCATGGGCGCGACTTTTTTTATCGGCATTTCTTTACTGGCCAGCGCCGCAGTTGCTTCTCCGGTTAATACGCAGTCGGCGCCGGTCTTTGATACTGATCCGCCACTGGCTGAAATCATTACGCCGTTTCCCAGTACAGTGGTGAGCGACACAACGACTATTGCTGTATACAGTGAAGATGAAAATGGTGTTAAAAAAATTGAGCTGTACCTGGACGGCGAGCTAAAACACACCGCCCACTCCCCGTCAGCCGACTGGGATTTTCCCTGGGACACGTCGAAGGTTAGTAATGGTGATCACGCCTTTCTCATAAAAGTGCATGATACTGCGGATAATGTCACAATCCTCGATCCCCTCATGGTGACCGTCCAAAACTAATATGGCTATCAGCACCACCTCGACCTATGCACTGATAATCATCCTGACCGTCGTCGGGGGTATTATGTATTGGCTATACCGGGAGAATATCAAATCGCGCTCTGGTGCAGACGTGCTCAAACTATTTTCTAAGGATTTGACCGACCTGGCTAAGCAACAAAAGCTCGATCCGGTCATCGGCCGGGAGCATGAGATAGAACGGCTGATTCAAATCCTGTCCCGCCGAACAAAAAACAATCCGGTCTTGATCGGCAAATCTGGTGTCGGCAAAACGGCTATCGTGGAGGGGTTGGCAAATAAAATAGCTTCACGGAACGTTACAGCCGCGCTAAAGGATAAAAAAGTGCTGTCACTTGACTTAAGCGGACTGGTCGCTGGCACCAAATACCGCGGTGAATTTGAAAAACGGCTCAAGGCACTGGTAGATGAGATTATCGCGGCCAAGCGTCAAATTATTTTATTTATTGATGAAATGCACACTCTGGCCGAGGCTGGCCAGGCTTCCGGTGCTATTAACGCAGCCGACATACTCAAGCCTGCACTGGCCCGCGGAGATTTACAGGTCATCGGTGCGACTACTATGTCAGATTATAAACAATACGTGGAGCAAGACATGACCCTGGAGCGCCGATTTCAGCCGATTATGATTAATGAACCAAATCAGGAACTGACGCTCAAAATTCTCCAGGGCATTAAACCGCGGTACGAACTACATCATCAGGTGACTATTACTGATGCCGCGCTGGAAAAATCCATCGCCCTGGCAGCGGCACAAATAACGGATCGCGTGTTCCCGGATAAGGCTATCGACCTCATGGATGAGGCCTGCGCAAAAGTTAAGCTCCGCTCAATCGGTCAGCAGTCGGAACACAGCGAGCAACCGCGTGTGCAGGCAGCGGACGTACAGGCGGTTATGGATGAGTGGCAAGCTATTGGCATGGATATTGAGCGTGAACAATCCGCCGCATAAACACCCTAGCCACTAACTAATCCCCCCCACCCTCTCCATGCCTATGGCAGGAATTGTTTACATTATTATCGCTTCGGTCATTTATCCGATTGTTGATGTTTTTAAGAAAAAGGCGACAGCCAGTTATCCGGTCAAAGTGATTTTTTGGGGCGTGGCTACCTTTTCACTGCCCGTATACGCGGCTATGCTTTTTATCAATGGTATCCCGGAGATTGATCCGTCATTCTGGCTGCTGATTGCCATCAATACCCCCCTACTTATCTATACCAATATTCTCCTGATCAAGAATGAAAAAATCGCACCGATTTCCACTACTTTGCCGTTGCTATCCTTTACGCCGGTATTCCTAATTTTCACCTCGTACGTATTTTTAGGTGAGCTGCCAAACCAGTACGGTATCATAGGTATATTTTTAATCGTGCTGGGCGCCCTCATGCTCAAAGGAGAAAGCCTGCGCCACCATCTCGGCCACCAGCTGCGCGGCCTGCTCATGCGCAAAGAAAGTCAGATCATACTGATCATCGCCTTTATCTGGAGTTTTAATGCGAATCTGGTCAAAATGGCATCGCTGGCCAGCTCTGTCTGGCTGTATTTGTTTATCACCGTGCTGCTGGAAGCGATTATCATGAACATCTGGATGGGATACAAGCACCGGCGCCATTTGAAAAAAGTGATCAAAGGTGACGGACATATCATCTTTATTATCCTCGCCGCACTGATTACCGCAGTCGCTGACGCTGCTTTCCTATACGGACTTGAGCAAACGCTGGTTGCCTACGCGATCGCCATCAGGCGCGCCTTTCTCATCATCGGCAGTCTGGCGCTCGGAGCATTTATTTTTCATGAAAAAAACATTAAATACCGCATTGGTGGCGCATTTATCATGATCGTCGGTATTACCTTGATTTTGCTATTACGCTAAGTGCATGACACACGTAACGCTATCCTGCCACGCTGTTTTTAGTTGCTAAAATTACCCATAAACAGTATGATTAATAAGAATCAATGCAAAATCTCACAGCTGCTGTAAAGTATAAATTAATTGAGTACTATTCAATTGGAAATTGATTAGGAATTGGTAATTAGTAATTAGAAATTTACAAAACATATCCATGCTCCATCTCTACAATACGTTGACCAGAAAAAAACAGCGGTTCGAACCGCTGCAAAACAATCAGGTCACGCTTTATACCTGCGGCCCGACAGTATATAATTACGCGCACATCGGAAATCTGCGTACGTATATTTTCGAAGATGTATTAGTCAGGACGCTGCAATACAATGGTTTTGAAATTAAACGAGTTATGAATATCACTGACGTCGGGCACCTGACGTCGGATGCTGATGAGGGCGAAGACAAACTGGAAAAAGGCGCCCGCCGTGAGAATAAAACAGTTTGGGAAATCGCTGATTATTATACCCAGGCTTTTAAACAGGATATGGCCGACCTTAATCTGCTCGAGCCAGACATCTGGTCACGGGCTACTGATACCATCGACGATCAGATTGACTGGATTAAAAAACTCAGCCAAAAAGGTTTTATCTACCAAATAAGCGATGGGGTATATTTTGACACCAGCAAACTAGATGACTACGGGAAATTAACCGGGCAAAAAAGAACAACGCTGCAGGAAGGCGCTCGGGTAGAGAAAAATAAAGAAAAGAAAAATCCGACTGACTTTGCGCTGTGGAAATTTTCTCCTGAAAATGCCAAACGGCAAATGGAATGGGACAGCCCTTGGGGCAAAGGATTCCCCGGCTGGCATTTGGAATGCTCGGTCATGGCCCAAAAATACCTCGGTGAAACGATCGATATCCACTGCGGAGGCATTGACCATATCCCCATCCACCATACTAATGAGATTGCTCAGGCCGAGGCCGTCACCGGCAAACCATTAGCCAGCTACTGGCTGCATGGAGAGTTTTTAGTTATCGGAAAAGACGAACGTATGGGTAAATCAGAAGGCAACTTTATCACCCTGCGTACTGCCAAAGAAAAAGGCATCAATCCCCTGGCCTACCGGTATTTCACGCTGGGCACGCATTACCGCAAGCCGCTCTCCTTTTCCTGGGACGCGCTGCATGCCAGCCAAAACGTTCTAGAAAATCTGTATGCGCTCACAGCCGAGCTCGGTAAGGCAAAAAAGGGCGTGCCAGAATTCGAAAACAAATTTGAACAGGCAATAAATGATGATCTCAACACACCGAGGGCTCTGGCTGCAGTCTGGGAACTATTAAAATCTGACGATACTCCAGGCGATAAAAAAGCTTCTCTCCTAAAATTCGATCATGTGCTGGGCCTGGAACTAGCCAAGGCCAAACCTATCACCGTGCCTGATAAAATCAAACAGCTGGCCCAGCGGCGTGAGACATTGCGCGCGGAAAAAGACTTCAGCGCAGCTGACGCTATTCGGGATGAGATAGAAAAAACAGGCTACCGCGTCGAAGACACCCCCGCCGGTTTTGTAATAAAAAAATGATAAGCCCTAAATGTTGTCATTCTTTTTTTCTTTTGTCATTGCGAGGAGGAGTGGAATGACGACGAAGCAATCTGATGCGAGGCATCATCCTAAGTAATAGCGAAGGATCCCATGGCATAAAAACACAGAGACCCTTCATTGCATTCAGAGCGGCGCTATGCACCGGATTGCCGCGTCACTCCACTTGACTTCGATCAGTGTCGTTCCTCGCAATGACAAAATAATAAGGTTACTTGGTATCCATTTAATTGTCACGCAAGGAAGCGGCAAGTAAACAAAATAAAAATAGGATTTATATTCAGCATACTGGCCGCGGTACTATTTGCCGCCAAAGAGGGTCTGAACAAAAAACTGACCCAGCAGACAAATATTTACGTCATCCTATGGGCCACCACCCTGCTGATGTTGCCCTTTTTTGGCATTGCCTTAATCATCGAGGGTGTCCCGCATATTACTGCGCACTTCTGGCGTATAATCTGGATTAATATCACGCTGTTCACGCTTTCCAGCCTGCTGCTGATACGGTCCATGAAAATATCTCCGCTGTCCCTGACGCTGCCCTTTTTGTCTTTTTCTCCGGCTTTTATGATTCTAACATCGTGGGTTATGATCGGCCAGCTGCCCAATACCTGGGGTATTGCCGGTATTGCCCTCATCGTCGTAGGATCATATGTCCTCTACAGCAGTGAGCTGGCTAAAGGTTTGCTGGCTCCATTTCGGGCAATCATCAAAGAACGTGGTTCGTTCTACGCCTTAGTCGTGGCGTTTATCTGGAGTATTACCAGCAATCTGGATAAAATAGCGATTGATAATTCATCAACATTTTCATATCTGCTGATAATCAATATCGGCGTGGTCGTATTGTTAACCGTATACCTGCTCTGGCATCAAAAACATTCTTTTTTACAGCAAACAAAGCAACATTTCAGGCTTCTGTCGCTGACTGCCTTTGTCGGCAGTGTTGCCGTAGCGTTCCAAATGCTGGCTATCCAGCTGATCCTCGTGCCCTATGTCATCGCCCTGAAGCGTGGCGGTACTGTCCTGGGCGGTATACTCATCGGCCGCTACGGCTTTACTGAACAACAACATACTACCAGCCGTATGCTCGGCGGAATTATCATGATACTCGGGGTATTGTTCATCTTGGTACTCCACTAAAAAAACAGCTCCCGCTACGGGCAACGCGACAATCGCCACGTACTATTCCTCCTCTGTATACTGCCGTTTTTTCTTTTGTGATGCACCACCCTTAAATATAAACATGGCTACCAGCGGACCGATAATCCAGATATTGCGCGCAAAGTCTGTGAGAAATACCCGCTGCGTTAGCGGTGCCAGCACGTCTTCTATTGCTTCCCACGGAATATATGACAATACCACGCTGACAATCAGTCCGACATGCAGGATGCTGTAAATCAGTACCTGCCACCAAGGTCCGGGCGAATCAGCCGAGGCTATGGTCTTGCGCAGCGCGCTTCTGGTAATAACAAAAAATAAAAATATGAATAAAAATAAAAACGCCGAAATTTGAAATACGAAAAACTGTCCCAAGACCGCATTAATCATGTTCTGAAAGCCTTCGCTGTTGACCAAGGGCGCGTATTCGACAATAGCCAGTGAAATATAAATACTGACTAGGATGGTAATTATACGATCACGGCCAAGTGATAGACCGTATAAAAACGCCGCGATAACGAAGAAAAGGATAATAAACAAATCCCAGGTCGGTCTGGTCCAATCAACATTTTGCAAAAAGGCTGACGATTCAGCCGCCGCGTTTGTTGCCTCTTGGGCAAAAGCCGTTGGAATTAGTGAAAGCATTAGCTAGTTTTTATTTTGTCACAACACTAGTATAGCACAAAAACGTCAAAAAATCAACAACCCCTGTTTATAACCCTGTTTGTTGCAATGAAGTGATGAGTTGTTTTTGCTTCTTATCCAATTTATCTGGAATATGGACCCGAACAGTAACCAAATGGTCTCCCCGTCCGCGTGAGCGCAGATGCGGAACGCCCTTGTCCTTCAGACGTAAAACCTTGCCAGGCTGGGTGCCTGCAGGTATTTTCAGCATAATTTCCCCGTCAAGCGTTTGGACCGGTATTTTATCACCCAGCACTGCCTGGGAAAAACTGATTTCAGCAGTGGTATAGATATTATCCCCGTCCCGCTTAAACTGCGGGTCAGGCTTCACCCGGAAGGTAACGAACAAATCACCAGGTGTTGTACCCTTCATGCCGGCTTCACCCTTGGCAGCTAACCGGATTGTTTCACCGTCAGCAATACCGGCCGGTACCTTTACCCGCAGTTGCTCGTGCTTCTGCACCCGGCCGTCGCCGCCGCATTGTTTGCACTTGGTTGTGGCACGCTTGCCCTCACCCAGGCAGTCCGGACATACCCGAGCCGTACGCATCGCGCCTAGAATCGTGCGCTGGACGCTTTCTACCTGCCCTTTTCCCCCGCAGGTTGGGCACGTCTCGATTTTTGTGCCCGGTTCTGCGCCATTACCAGAACAGCGATCGCATACCGCCTGTTTATTCAGCTCGACATCCTTATCCGCGCCAAATGCCGCCTCGCGGAATTCAATAGCCATCTCCGTCTGGATGTCATTGCCGCGTGTGCGTCTCGACTGCCGTGTGCCTGCCTGCCTGCCAAAGCCGAAAATATCGCCGAAAATATCGCCGAGATCGCCGAAATCGTATTCCACGTTTTGCTGGCCGCGACCGCCGCCGAACGGACCGCCGCCGGACGCCCGGGCAAAGTCCTCCCAGCTAAATCCCTGGCCGCCAAATCCGCCAGACCCTGGACCGCCGTTTTGGCCAAACGTCTGGCCAAACTGGTCATACTGTTTGCGTTTATCCGGTTTGCCTAGTACTTGGTAGGCGGCATTTACCTCTTTAAACTTCTGCTCATCACCGCCTGATTTGTCCGGATGGTATTTATGGGCCAGCTTACGGTATGCTTTTTTTATTTCGTCTTGGGATGCGTTTTTTGCAATACCCAGTACCTCATATAAATCCTTAGCCATAGTAAATGATGTTCTGCTCAATTAAATAAACAGTATACCGGAAAAAGTCCTCCCCCGTCAACCCCTATCCTGCCAGCTCGCCAACACGCTATAAAGTAATTTTTTCCGCATCAATCTTCACTTTTTCGACCCGGATAAATTTGGTCCACACCATAATGTGGAACAGTAAATAGCCAAATCCCTTTATCAATTCCTGGTAGAAAAATCTAAATAGTATCAGCAGGAAAAACAGACCAAGCGCCAATACTGCCGGGATGACGCTTCGATACGGTTCAACATATTTATAAATGTTTTTACGTACTATTTTCACGACCACTGACTGCATTTCCTCGTCGCCTGTTGCCTGTATTTCAAACGTGTCTAATAATTCTTGACGGGCCACATTGACTGCTTCTGTTTCAGCCGCGGCAAACCCTTCCTCCAGCACCTGATCGAGCTCGGTATTGCCAGTATTAAAATTTGCCGGTGCGCTTTCCTGCACCTTGATAAAGCCGAGGTTGCGGATAAACTCATCCAGACTCATGTCAGGACGGTATTTGCCCTGATAATATGTTTTGAGTACCTGATTGACAGCGCCAGCAGCTGCGCCAGTCATAGATTCATCCAGCTCGGCATTGGCATTTGGTCCGGTGACGAGAAAACTATAGTAGCTGACCGCCACAGCCAGGAGCAGGACAGTGATCGCCGGCCGCAAACCAGAGCTGATCGTACGCCGCGGTAAAAATTCCGACCGGCTCTCCATATCGATGCGTATTTCCCGGCGCCAATACAAAAATCCGAGCACGGTAATGAGAAAAACAACCACAATCCAAAAAGACGGTTTGAAAAAGATAAAACATGTGCCAGCGGCCAGCACTGCCGTTATCAGCATGATAAACCGGCTAGTGACGAGCACTTCAGCCAGGGCCAGTAAACCGAACATCAGACAAAAGGCCAAAACCGCTGAAACAATGATTATGATATTTTGCGTACCAAAATTCCATTCAATCCCCGTATTCATTACATTGCTCCATGCCAGCCAAAACAGCGCGGTACTAACTACCACCAGGCCAGCCAGGAAAAAAACCTTGCCAGACGGTTGGAATGGTTTGAAGTCTGAAGCTTCTTTTTTTTCTTCTTTTTTTGATTCTACGCGCATAGTTGACAAACTATTAGTAATGCGATACAACTATAACAAATCTATTTATTCAGGAGGTGGTCATGGAACAACAGATTCCTAATGGCGTTTTCAGCGCTCTTTGTAGCAGGCCGGTGGAGCATATGCCGTATGTGGCAGGTCAGTATTATTCCGCGCAAGCGGTCAATCACGGCGGTGGCCCGGACAACATGAAGATTTTTGTCTGCGTCAACCGCGGAGGGTATCATATCCCCCCTGACCTGTTTCGCGAGCATTTCATCATCAGCCCCAAAGGGCAGCCGGCATAACATACACCCGCTCACTCATGCAGTGAGCGGTTTTTTTACGCGGTTTTAAATCCGATGCCCTCACCCGACGGTGCCTGGGCTTCCTCGATCTTGCCAAACTTTTCTTCGTATTTCTTGATATTGTCTTCCAGCGCCTTATAAATGCGTTTGACATGGCCAGGTGAGGTAATCACGCGCGATGTCACCACGCCTGTCTGCTGCCACGGGTAAATATTCATAAAATCCAGGACAAACTCCTCCTTGGAATGCGATACACCCATAGCATTGGCATGTGCGCCTTTCATGGTGGCATCGTCAATCTTGATATTGATTTTCCGCTGCTGCGGATTTTGTTGATCATTCATAAGATTGTTGTATTAATGGTTACTGATGATTTAGTAAGTGTTTCTAACAATAGCTATACGTAACGAGCCGTTTGCAACAGCAATGCGCCACGCACCACACACTATACACTATATACCATATCCGCCATTACGATAAGGGTTGATAAGTAACTACGACCGTGTTATTATTTCATTACACTTCTTCACGGTGTTTTTCATATAGCTCTTTGAGGGGTTAGCTCCTACTATTAGCGATGATCCAATCATCATTCGAGACCTAATCTCTCAACCAGTGCCAGCTTCTGACCTGTTTGGAAGCTGGCTTTTTATTTGACATGAGCTGTTTCCGAGCCTTGCCCAAGGAAGTCTATCCCCCCCCCTAAGCCCATTCATATTTTGGATGGGCTTGTTTTTATACCTTGACACAGTGCTATTAACACGGTATGCTGATATGAAACATTTTTTTAGGAGGATTAGTGATGCACATTAATAATTCCCGCCAATTGGTGCCTTTGTCATGGCTGTGGGCGAATAATCACTTCATGTGGCTGGACGTCCGTTCAGGGCTGTATTGCCTGTTGTACCGGGCGCTCCATGACTACCCGCCGCAATGTATTGACTGTGCCCCGCCGACTGTCGAAGGGTGGAAGCAAAAATTCAACATCAGCGATCAGGACGCACTGTATATTAAGCCGCTATTTGCCGAAAAATCGCTCGTCTGTCGCTGGCACTATCTGACTACTGATACAATCTTGGTCTGCCATAATCCACTGGAATACGAAAAAATCGATGATAGTACAGCCAAGATTGTACTGCGCTGGCCCTACTTCGAATTCTGCTTCACAATTTTCTGGTGTATGGTCTATCATCTGGAAAATGCCTGGCTGGCCCGTCCCGAAGCAGTCTGGCACAAGCTGGAATCACTGGCTCGGTGCATGTACCCTGATCTCACATCAGATGCTGAAACCTGTCAAAAATACTACTGTGCCCTGTTCGAGCGTATCCTAGGCATCGAGTACGACATCCGGAATGAATTACCTCACTACCTGCGCAACATCACTACTCGACCCGAGCTAAAGG
The DNA here is from genome assembly GCA_964415025.1 of uncultured Gammaproteobacteria bacterium. Lineage (GTDB taxonomy): Bacteria > Patescibacteriota > Patescibacteriia > UBA10025 > JAHIVO01 > CAYPXF01. Next base: position 9,883 of record CAYPXF010000020.1, read on the forward strand.
CCGGCGGCAAACTCGACGTACTGCGTCAGCGTACCGCGGATTTTACCAGACTAATACAGTATTTCCGCGAGCGCGTTATAGATCAGCTGACCAATGATTGACAGCTGTGTCATACCTCGCTATACTGCTCCTGTGCGAACCTTTTTTATAAAGGCGGACAGAGCATTATCCTATGTGGTTTTTCGCAATATAACCTAACCGGTTATCTGATAAGCTGTCTGCCACCCGGGCCCATTCTTATTCATAGAATGGGCTCTTTTTTATTTGTAAAAAAGCATCCCTGACACTGCCCTCCCTTGTCATTGCGAGGAGTCTGTGCAAAACCACGTAACATGTAGTTTCGTTCGCAATGACAAGCACATAGTTATCTCTTCCTCCCTAAATAATAATCATCAATCGCCCGCACCAACAGCACCGGTCGCCTATCGAATATCCACTCAAGTTTCTCCTGAGTATCGTCGTTTTCTAGGATGAGCAGGTATTTGTCCTGCATACACAGAAAACAGTGCGGCATAGCCAGATGGAAATGCCACGTGGTCCCGTCCTTGACGTACTGCCGGATCATATCCAGCGCTTCATGGCTGATTTTCTTCCGGCTTTTCCGCTTAGGCTTAGCCAGCTGATAAGCATGTTCCTCCAACTCGGCTTTCAGCTCCGGCGTACTCTCACAATAAAATATATCAAATCCTTTCTCCAGCATGATGATGTCCTTACCCGTATCATTGACATAGCACTGGGGCGACAGGCAATGGTGATGCCAGCTTCTCCCAGCCGTCATGATTTTTTCTTTCAGTTCCTCCGATTCAATTTTCTCCGCGTGTTTTTTTAGCATTATGTAATAAAAATGAATAAATGCGTGCTATTCACCTCTTGTCATTGCGATGAGCCAAGCCCCCTGTCGGGCTCAACTCTAGACTGTCATTCAGACCCTGAGCAAACCCGCATTACGGGACAAGTCGGAGGGGAAGAATCTTTATGAGTTTAGTCTAGTGTCATAAAGACTTTTAGCTCCGCTCAGAGTGACAGGGGTGGTTAATTTCCTGCGCGTATTTTTTGGGCATTGTGAAATGGAAATACATGAATGTGTGTTGCTCCCCTCTTGTCATTGCGAGTCCCACACCGTTTGACGGTGTGTGGACGAAGCAATCTCACTCTTCTTTTTCATACCACCCCTCACTCAAGTCTTTCCATTCGGGATTCATGCTCTCAATCAATTCTATTTTCTTCTGTCTAGAGCCTCCTTTTATCTGTTTTTCTCTGGCAATAGCATCATTAATATATTGAAATTCCTCGTAATAGACTAGTTTATTGATATTATATCGCTTAGTGAATCCGTCTGCTTCTTTACGCTTATGCTGGAGGACACGGCCCTTTAATTCACTAGTGACGCCGGTGTAAAGTGTGGTATTTACCTTGTTGGTCATAATATAAACGTAGTAGTGGTGCTCTTTACGCATAGAGGCATTTTTGAGATTGCTTCGTTGCCCTGCGGGCGCCTCGCAATGACAAGAGGGGCTTAATTTTCTCCGCGTGTTTTTTGAGCATGTGGTTTATTAAATGTGGAATGACATGCGAATCTAAAATTATCAATAACTTCTTGATATTGGGGTTGAATTAAATAGGATCCAATTCTATTACTTTCTTCTCCATTATCAGGTGTACTATAATATTTTATTTGAACTATGTACCCTTTTTGACGTAAAATTCTTGATATAGGTTCTACATGATTAGAACCAACTAATATCATTGCATTGTTTTGAGGTGTGACCCAATCTGTAATTTCTTTTTATAAACCAAGATTCTCTTTCTTTTTCCCAGGTAATTCTGTCGATTTTTTTTTGCACATAACTTTATCCAATTACTTAATTCTGCAATCCCGAATACATCAGTTGAAACATTATGCTGAAATAGCTGTTCTCGTGGCATATCAAAGAAGAAGTGTTTAACGCCCTCAATATTATTTACAACTTCTTTTAAAATTGTGACTTCCTGGTTCGTCTCGTTTCTTTCATTATTAATTCTGATAATTTCTTCAATATAATTTCCTGGACCACACTCCTCCCCACAAATTTTAATATTATTACTACGGATAGTGCTACTTAAATCTTGTTTAAAACGAGAAGCTTTGTTAATATCTTCGCCATACTGGAATATTCCATGTTCTATGCCGAATATTTTTAATACTCCCATACATTCAAATACCAATATTTACAAGGAAAATTAATAATTACCCCCCCCAATGCCTGTCATTGCGAGTCCCACACCGTTTGACGGTGTGTGGACGAAGCAATCTGATGCGAAGCATCATCCTAAGCAATAGCGAAGGATCCGATGGCATAAAAACACAGTGACCCTTCATTGCATTCAGAGCGGCGCTGTACACCGGATTGCCGCGTCGCTCCACTTCGGCTTCGCTCAGTGTCGCTCCTCGCAATGACAGAGCGAGTAAACCCCCACGAGCCCCGTGAGGGGCCCGTGGTTATGTAAAATTACTTTTTGTCGTCAGACCCTGAACTTGCTGAATGGTCATCTTCTTTTTTATTCCCTGAATCACCTTTATCATCCTTGGACTTTTCCTCATATTCCGCATCAACCGATCCTTCATCTTTTTTCTCATCAGTCTTTTGCTCGCCGCCGGGCTGTGCGCCTGGCTGTCCTTGCGGACCGCCCGGAGTACCGGGTTGGCCCTGGTCTGGCTGGCCTTTTTGGTCGCCATACATGGCCTGGCCGATCTTTTGTACCGTGGCATTTAGTTCTTCCACTGCTTTCTTAATAGCTTCGACGTCGTCTTTGTCCTTCACGTCTTTTACCGCTTTGATCTTATCATCAATTTCTTTTTTCACGTCGTCCTTGACTTTATCACCGCCGTCTTTGACCGCTTTTTCCGCGGTGTAAACCAGTGTTTCGGCCTGGTTGCGCTGTTCGATCAGCTCTTTCTTTTTTTCGTCTTCTGCCTCATGCTGCTGGGCGTCCTGTTTCATTTTCTCTACTTCTTCTTTTGATAATCCAGAGGAAGCGGTAATAGTGATGGACTGCTCTTTGCCAGACGCTTTATCCTTAGCCTTTACATTGAGAATACCATTGGCATCTATGTCAAATGACACTTCAACCTGGGGCACACCGCGCGGTGATGGTGGAATGCCGGACAAGATGAATTTACCGAGCGTCTTATTATCCGCGGCCATGGAGCGCTCACCCTGGAGCACGTGGATTTCTACTGACGTCTGGTTATCCGCGGCCGTGGAAAAAACCTGCGATTTCGATGTCGGAACAGTAGTGTTGCGTTCGATCAGCGGAGTCATCACGCCGCCCAGTGTTTCCAGACCCAGTGTCAGCGGCGTAACATCAAGCAATAGTACGTCCTTCACATCGCCCTGCAGAACACCGGCCTGCACCGCCGCGCCCAGCGCCACAACTTCGTCCGGATTCACGCCCACGTGCGGTTTTTTACCGAAAAATTTCTCAACGGCTTCCTGGACTTTTGGTGTGCGAGTCATACCGCCGACCATGATGACTTCCTCGATTTCCTTGGCCTCGAGCTTGGCATCTGCCAGAGCTTTCTTTACCGGCTCCATGGTTTTTTCTATCAGGTCGCCGACCAGGTCTTCGTATTTGGCTCGGGTCAGCTTCAAATTCATATGTTTGGGTCCGCTGGCATCTGAAGTAACGAAGGGCAGGTTGATTTCAGTCTCCATAGAGGTAGACAGCTCTATCTTAGCTTTCTCGGCCGCTTCCTTGAGCCGCTGGAGTGCCATTTGATCCTGGGACAAGTCCACGCCTTGGTCTTTTTTAAACTCATCCACCAGCCAGTCAATCACCCGATCGTCAAAATCATCACCGCCCAGATGAGTATCACCGTTGGTGGATTTCACTTCTACCGTGTCCTCGGCTACATCTAAAATGGATATGTCAAACGTACCGCCGCCCAGGTCATACACCGCGATCTGCTGGTTCTTTTTCTTCTCAAACCCATAGGCCAGCGCGGCCGCGGTTGGCTCATTGATAATACGTTTCACCTTCAGCCCGGCGATTTCACCAGCGTCCTTGGTCGCCTGGCGCTGCGAGTCGTCGAAATAAGCCGGAACAGTAATCACCGCTTCCTCAATTTTCTCGCCCAGCTTGTCTTCTGCGTCAGCTTTCAGCTTTTGCAAAATCATAGCCGAGATTTCCTGGGGTGAATGTTCTTTATCGCCCATTTTTACTTTTACGCCTTCACCGGCTTTGACCATCTCAAACGGCATAATCTTCACATCATGCTGGATTTCTTCGTCTTCCCAGCGCCGGCCGATCAGCCGCTTGACCGAGAAAATGGTATTTTTCGGATTAGTCACCGCCTGCCGTTTGGCCGTCTGTCCGACCAGACGTTCGCCTGCCTTGGACATGGCTACCATAGACGGCGTGGTACGGTTGCCTTCTTTGTTTTCGAGTACTTTCGGCTCACCACCCTCTATCACCGCCATGGCGGAGTTGGTAGTGCCGAGATCGATTCCGAGAATTTTACTCATAGTGTTTTATTCCTTTCTAAAACTAATTTTCTTTAATTATTTTTTTAATATAATTTATAGGTCTACATATACCCATATTTGCAGGAATTTCGAATACTTTACCTTCAGGACCATGAACCTTTGCTGTAATTTTTCCACCTGCTACCCCAATAACTTTTCCGCTTTCTGTATGAAATAATGGCGAACCGCTCGAACCGTTATTAATATGAGAATCTATCATGAAAAAATGTAATGAACCATCCTTAGTCCTCCTTTTAACAGAGCTAACTATTGCTTTTGTGGCGGAAAGGGTTAATCCAAACTGCATCATAATTAATTCAAGCGCGAGCGGAAAACCGATAAAAACCACATCCTCCCCTTCTGTAACTTTATTATCATCCCCAAATCCTGATACAGTTTTAAACTTCTCATTGTTAATTGATTTTAATTTCATAAGAGCGATATCATTCTCATCATCAATTCCAACTAACTCAATATCTCTTTTTTCATAGCGAACAACTCCTTTACTATTTTGTTTGGCCCAAATCTTCGCACCAAGATACTGTCGTTCATTTTCCGGAATTTCATTATATACATGCGCACTCGTTATAAAACGCCCCTCATCATCAATAATAAAACCAGTCCCTCGTATACTAATTTTATTCTGACCGGCCTTCTCACCTGGCATCACTAAGTCGAGAATCAGTATTGCTTCTTTATTCTGCTCAAATATTTTTTTTATTGTCATATTTTTTTAACAACTCTTTATATAATCGGTTCACCTTATAAATAAATCTTTTGGCGAACGCGTTTGCTCCGATAGTATCTAGCTGTTCCGTTTGATTATTCTGGAGGATATAGACAAAAGGTACGTTATAGTACATCGCATTAGCAGACTCCGAATAGGCCTGTGTAAATAATACCCCGCCAATATAACCGGCTAAAGCAACTGGCCGAAAATCATATTCACTACCATCATAAACACAATTCACAAGATAATTATCTGTCAGAGAAATTTTGGTACACCTATCAAAAATCTCATTTTTAAGGCCTTCTATTTGACTAGTTTCGGCTTGGTATGTTTCCTTATTAAAATAAGCATTGGAAACATCAAAATAAGTATGCATTGTAACAGGCGACATCTCTGAAGGAAGAGAATTATCAAACACAAGACCAGTACCAGAACAGCTGGTCATAACATCACCTAAAAACATGGGCCCATTAAAGCCAGAGGAAGCTAACTTATACGTCATACAATATAGGACGCTACCGTACTTGTCTCCCTGCATGGAATATATTTGTTTTTCTTCTTGCATTGTTACTTAATTAATTTGTTCAAGCCAATTATCTGTTTTTTTCAAGTCCTCGTGCAAACGTAGCACGTCCTCACTACGGACCATAGTGCGGTCCTGGATCGAAGCGACTTCATTACGCTCCAGGTCGGTCAGCATGCTGGCCACCTTCAGTCCAAACGAACCAAAAGCGATCAGGGACAGCGTGGCACTGCGGCACACGGCGCACTGGATATACATCAGCGTGGCGCCTTCCTCTTCCTGGACTACTTCCAACCGGCCGAAATCATACATACTGCCGCAGGCCGGACAGCGCGCCTCTATCTTGATGCGCTCGGGGCCGCCTTTGCCGCCCTTTCCCTTGTCGCCGCCAAAGGGCGGTGTATTCATAAAATTATTATTTGAAATAGGCATAGTATTGATGGTTATTTTTCTCTCTCCGTCTGAACAAACAGCAGGGGGTGTCACTATTTACTCGGACAGGGAGGCCAGCCATAGTTTGCGGCTGACTGCATCCCTGGTGTTATTTTTTATTGACCTTGACCTTGATAGATTTGGGTTTGACTTCCTCGGCCTTGGGAATTGTTACCTTCAGCATGCCGTTCTCAAACGTGGCGTCTGCTTTATCCGCCACCACGTGCGTCGGCAATGCCACTGACCGGTAAAAGCTGCCGTAGCGGACCTCCTTGCGGTAGTACTGTTCATCGTCTACCTCGCTTTTATGGTCGGACGTACCCTCGATATGCAGAACATCGTTTTCCACGGAAATATTGACCTTTTCCGGATCTACGCCCGCCAGCGGTGTTTCCACGATGACGTTATCCTTATCCTGGTATACGTCTACGGCCGGGGTAAACGAGGACATTTTCTCCGGCATGCCCGGAAAATCCTCGAAAAACTTATCCATATTATTGGGCATATCTGCCCACATTGGTCTCCATCGTACGATTGGCATATATTTGTCACCTCCTTCGTCGTTTAATTATTTAATTTCTAATATCTAATTTCCAATCAATTCCTAATGAATAATTCAGTAATTGGTCATTGAGTATTGAAACTTGATTGGATATTGGGAATTGGTTATTGGTAATTCTCACTCCGCTACTTTCACTTTTGCCGGCTCCAGCACTTTATCATACAGCTTATAACCGGGTTTTATTTCTTCGATAATAGTATTGCTCTTTTTGCCCTCTGTTTTTTCCTTAGCCACCGCTTCATGCAATGCCGGATCAAACTGCTCGCCTGCTGTTTTAATCTCCTCGATGCCGAGTTTATTCAGTAAATCGGTAAACTGATCCTTGATTTGCTGGATACCGACAACCCATTCATCCTCTCGCTTTTCTGCAGGAATATGCTTCATGGCTAATTTGAAATTATCATAGATCGGTAAGAGCTGGAGTATAAGTGCGACATTGGCAAACTGTATTGATTCTTGCTGTTTTTTTTCTGATTCTTTTTTTAGGTTAATATAGTCTGCTTTAGCGCGTTTCCAGCCGTCTAAATATTCTTCCATTTTTTGCTTGGCCTGCTCCAGCTCGTCAGGCATATCCTCATGCTTGTTTTTTTCCTGCTGCGGTTTATCGTCTGGCGTATTAAGCGGTTGGTCGTGGTGCTGTTTGTCCATAAAAATTATGCGTTAGAAAATATATTACGGGCGTAATCTATAAGCGCTACATTATTTTCATAATTCATACGCATAGGGCCCAGGATGCCAAATACGCCTCTATGTTCCTTATCAGTCTGGTAGCTGGCCATGATTGAGCTGCATTCCTTGCCAAAGGGATTATCGCTGCCGACCAGGATTTTTGCCTGCTCTGACGCGGCCAGGTCCTGGAACAGATCCTGGATTGTTTCGTCCATATGGTCCACAACCTCGGAAATATGGCAAACCAGATCCAACTGCTGGAATTCTGGCTGACGGAACAGGTTTGACAGGCCGGTATAGTAAAAGTTTTCCGGAGAAAAGCCGACAAAAACAGCATCCTCTGACAAGGCGGCCAGTCCTTTGGCGACACGCTTAACTACCATTTCCTGGGTCAGATTTTTCTCGTCCAATACGTGCTGTATCTCCTTTTTTTGCTTATCAGACAGTTCGGTTTGCTGTAAGTGGTTTTCGATATAATATTTCCAGCCTTTTTCCGTAGGTATCCGCCCGGCAGACGTATGCGGCTGGTAAATAAAGCCCTCTTTGTCCAGGGCAGACATTTCATTGCGAATTGTGGCCGGTGAGAGCTTAAAGTCGTGGTTATCCACAATAGCTTTAGACCCGACTGTGGCACCGTTTTGGACGTGTTCCTGGATTATGGCGCTAAGTACAGCGCTTTTTCGTTCTGCTAACTGCATACATAGGTAGTATAAAACAATTAGCACTCTCACGTCAAGAGTGCTAATTTCGGGTATTTATAAATTATCTATTTACAAATCAATAAAAACAAACAAATCAGGCATCTGGGCAGCATGCCCAGTAATATCTTCTGCACTACCGCCGTAGAAAGTGATTATTTTAAACAATCTAGCATTATTCACCACAAAAATAAGTCTGAAGAAATATCATGGCCACCCCATAGAAAAAACGACACGGTATCGTAGATATCATAGTAATTTTTCTAATAAGCCGAATAAATAGAGGGACTCGAACGGGACGCCCCGGGAGAAGCAAAATTGATTGTATGCGCTGCCCAAGACAACGACCATGAAACTTATTTCAGGGGGCGGTATTCTTGAAGTGAATAAAATGAACAGAAACCCGCCTTAATGGCGGAGCCTCTAGCCATCCTTTGGAAGATTGTTTGACATAATAAAAAGCTCATGGATACCCTTTAATTCAGCGGCAAAAGCAGCAGCAGCAATAGCAACAGCAGCAATAGCGGTATCTTGATCACCGGTTAAATGCCAGACGAGGAAATATGTCCCTAGTACCAGCACGGTGGTGATGAACTGCCAGAGCAACAATGAACGTTTTGGTTGCACGAGAAACCTCCTTACTAATATAGTATCCTATGTTAAATGTACGACTGAATAACAGATCATTGTATAATAAAAACGTGTCTTGTGTCAAGGGTTGCTTTGTAGTCGGATAGTTTTAATTTGAGAAACAAGGAAATCAATATATTTACCATCTTGAAAAACAGCGACAAGATTCGTCAAAACAATCTTCCGTCTGGGACCCCCATACACTAAATGTACGGTTGATAATCCTGCAATAGAGATATCACTACCCAATCCATCATATAAATCAGTCTATGCCCATTTGAAAACATCAGTACCAACAGGGGATGTATAATAATCTGTATCCGTCATTGTTACAAAAAACCGTAACGATGAGTAGGAAGATTGTTTTGGGGGCGCATGATCGTATTTAGGTTAATGTACGGGGTATAAATTTATATACAATGCCGCTGCGGAATACATAAATCATTAGTCCCATCCCAACACGGACAGTCATCAGGATCCGTAATATTACATTCCGTCTCCCCTGGTTCATAGGCACCTGGATATGCTTCCTGATACTCAATATAGCAATCCTTGAGCCTGGCATCATTGTTTACGTTAGTGTTTCGTAATTCATGATCCAAACAGCGCGGTTCCTCATAATCTTCACAAGCAAGCTCTGTACATATTACCTCACCGTTATGCTGTCTCAAACAAGTATTGCAGCCATCATAATAACTACGGCAAGTGCCAATATTGATATTAAGATTTGAATATGTATTAGTCATGAGCTTCGGATTATTGGGCAATTTAGCCTCCGGCTCATACGTCACCCACGCATAAATACCCACCCCGATGGCCATTATAACGACAGTAATGATTAAGGCTGGTACTGCTTTTGAGTGCATACGATATTATAAATAATTATAAACTACAAAACTGAAAACGTACGGCACGCCTGATTAAACACATCCTCATACGCCGGCCAGTCTTCTATTTCAGTGGACAAATAAAGTTCATATGCTTTCCCGTCTCCTTTTCGATAACAGTGAGCGTGCTTAAAAATATCCTTCATTTCTGCCATGACGATCTGCAGCTCGGGATGGGTATAGTCAGACTCTGACGTGATGATTTGCTCATGCGACTGGACAAGCTCCTGCTCGTGCGCCCTAACCCAATCCGGCAGTGTGGCATCTGGATTATCATAATAGCTGACCAATATAGCATATGAGCTTTTTTCAGACGTATCACGTACGGTTACTAATGGCTGTCGTTCATTATTATGGTCAATGTACTGTATTACTTCCCAGTCAGCCGGCGCCGAAAACGCGAAAGTATGATATGGCGATGAATACGAAACAGGGCCCCAGTCCCTATCTGCCTGGTCGCTACTACTGGCTGATGCGGTGAGCCTATATTGATATGCACCGTCCGGACCAAACCCTGCCTTACCCTGCCGTGCCTGGAATATACCGCAGATCTCGGTAATCAGCACACAGCCACCGCACGTGTAGTCCTGTACCGGCGCATCAATCCATACCACATTACTCAAATCAGCATCATGTTCTAGCACTTCGTTACCGTCAGTGTCGACGATAGCTGATGCGGCCATACCCGAAAAATCCTCCGTCTGCTGATAATACCCGGTCAGACACACCTCCTGATCATGATACGCATCCGGATCAGCGAATATTTGTGGTATATCCGCCAGCTCCCCTGCTTCTGCCTCCTGGTTCGCTGCTGCTGCCTCATTAGTACTGTTTTTCGTCGGCGCCTCGGCCGGCTGGACAAATATAAAATACACGGCCACCAGCAATCCAATGGCAATGATGGCCGCAATGCCAATCCACATGATCCAGATAGTGCGCTTGACCTGGGGATCAGGAGCTGGTTTATGCAATTGCGGCAATGGTTTATCGTCCATATGTTGTACGTAATTATTTTTTTTAGCGGCATGCTTATTCAGTAACCTGCGGTGCGTAGCTGTTCCAAAAAACTAACAACAAATAACCAAACCAGTATCAAACAACCAATACCTGACAACTATTATCAGTATACCAAAAAACTCCCTTTTTTGGGAGCTAGGCAAACACACACCGTACCTACCCGCAAGCCGCACGCCAGGTGCAAACTAGTCGCTCTTCCGGAACAGCATCACGCCGACACCGATCATAACAGCGCCAAATCCTACCACGATACCCAGGTCGATCCAGATACTGACCTGCCGGCCAAATAATTCCAGGCTAAAATTATCCAGCACGTACTGCGGTGTATCCATGAACCGGAACGCCACTTGCCGCAACAGATCAATGGCGTATGATACGGGATTAACTTTGGCCAGAAAATCCATCCAGGCCGGCAGATTAGTCAGCGGGAATATGGCGCCCGACAGGAAAAACATGGGCATGAGCAGGAAATTCATGACCATCTGAAATCCCTCGGTCGTTTTCATGCGTGACGCTACCACCAAACCTATCGATGTCAATGACACAGCCACCAAAAACATGATCGGTATAAGCGCCACAATCAGGCCAAGTGAAAGATTTATACCCACAATCGGGGACAAAAACAGCATGACCAGACCCTGCAGCATGGCAATGGTCGAACCGCCCATGATCTTGCCAAAGGCGATAGCCACCCGGGAAACAGGTGCTACTAATACCTCTTTTAAAAAACCAAACTGGCGGTCCAGCACGATAGACATAAGTGAAAAAACCGACGTAAAGAGTATGGACATGCCGATTACGCCCGGGAACAAAAACTTGAGAAAATCAAAATCAGCAAACGCGCCACCCATGGCAAACGTCGAACGCATGCCCGATCCGAACAACACAAGCCATAGCAGAGGCATGGCCAGCGAGGAAACTAGCCGTGTCTTCACCCGCCAATAGCGGATAATTTCCCGGAGCCAAATCACGTATATGTCTTTCAAAATGTTGATCATATTATCTGATACCAAATCCCATTTTATGTTGTTTCCGTGCTTTATCGTGCTTACCAGCTCCCTCATCCCTGATTTCACGGCCGGTCAGCTGTAAAAATACGTCATTGAGCGTGGGCTGCCGGATATTCACGCTGGTAATATTCACGGATAAAGTTTTAAACAGTGTAGGAATAAATGATTCCCCTTCCTGGGTGGTAATAATAAGCTCATTTGCTTTTGTCTCGGCCTCATGTTTGAGCTGTCCTTTTATTTCCTGCGCTGCCCTGGTGTTATTATCGGTCTGCAGGGTAATAATATCGCCGCCTACCCGGTCCTTCAGTTTTTCCGGTGTATCAAGAGCGATCATTTTCCCGTTATCCATGATAGCGATCCGATCACAATGCTCGGCCTCATCCATATAGTGTGTCGTCAAAAACATGGTGATGTTCTCGCGCTGCCGCAGTTTGAGGATATATTCCCAGATATGCTCTCTGGTCTGCGGATCCAGCCCAATGGTCGGCTCGTCCAGGAACAGCACCTTCGGGTAATGCAGCAAACCGCGAGCTATCTCCAGCCGTCGCTTCATGCCCCCGGAATACGTCTCGACAATATCCTGACTGCGTTTTTTCAGGTCAACCATACCCAGCATGGTATCGATGCGTTCCATAATTTTCTCCCGCGGCACTTTATACAGCCAGGCATGAAACCGCAAATTCTCTACCGCATTCAGCTTGTCATCTAGTGACGGGTCCTGGAATATAATGCCGATCGAAGCGCGCACCTTATCTTTTTGCTTTTGCACGTCAAATCCGGCCAGAAACGCCTGACCGTTAGTTGGCTTCAAAAGGGTAGTCAGCATGTTAATAGTCGTGGTCTTGCCCGCGCCATTTGGTCCGAGAAAACCGAATACTTCACCCTCGCGCACCACAAACGAAACATCATCCACCGCGGTAATATCTTTAAACTTTCTGCTTAGATTCTGAACTGTAATTATCGCCATAGTGCCGTACAGTATAGCGCGGCCGTATCATCAGGTCAATTCCCGCGGTTATGCCAATGACATTTTACATTGGCATGAATAAAAAAGTTCACCATCCTATTGTGGTCGGCGAGCCCATTTGAGATCATAGACTTTTTAAAAAATAGCTCTGTGACGGATCTTCTTGGTCAACGAACTTCGGGAGCAGCCACAGCATTATGATGTACACTGCAGCTATGCCAAAGCCTGTTTTGATAACTAGGAAATATATTCCCCGCCGTGAAAAAAATCAACGACCCCATACACCAACACTTGTCACTGCTGTGGATTTTGTTGCTGAACAGCACGGATATAGCGAACAAATATCCACCCAGTATCGCTATATACATGAATATGTCAAATTCCATGTACTCCAGCTTGTCAAAGACATAAAACGTATTCATAACACTTAATAAGACCACCGTACGTCCAATTCTGCCAAAAATCCTGAAAAACTTCTCGTTTAAATTATCTGTGACAAACAACAGTATAATAAAGTGCCAGGCGTATAATTTGTTTACATAACTGACTGCCTGCTCGAGCTGGCCCAGTTGTATGAGCATTGCCACTATTCCAAGCCATACGGCTTGAAATATCGTCACCACTAACACACGGCTGGACATAACCCCTCCTTATTGTTAAATGAACAATTACATAATTATACCGCCAAAAAAAGCCCGGTCAAGGAGCTATCCCCTGTACTTCACTGTGTGATATTTGATTCGTCGTGATTGTTATTG
>CAYPXF010000021.1:0-21782 GCA_964415025.1 uncultured Gammaproteobacteria bacterium
ATTTATCAATAGCCGTTAGAATATATCTTTTTTTGCCATTCCAATATTTAACTACCGTATCCAAACATACAAGAAAACCTGTTATCTTTTTTTGTTGTAATTCAGTTATCCTCTTTTTCTTTACTGCTGTTTGCCTTTTTCTGTTGATTTTAGCTTTTTTTGGGTTTGTAATAAATACCCGATCTTTGAATCATGCATTGTATTTTCCAATCACTAATTGAAATATCTTCCGGATAGACATGATGATATATGGCCAATAGCTTAACCTTGCCATAACGGATATATTGCCGTCTCAGTAAAAGGAATCGCTCATATTGTTTTGGGGTATATTCTTTTTGACGAGTCTTAACAGGTGCCTTGGATTGATCTTCTGAGGACCTTAAATTAAGTTCATTGAACCCACCTTGCCACTTGTAAAAAGTTTTTTCTGGCTATATCAAAGTACCGACAGGTTAATTGAACGTTCTTCTGAGCGGTGGTTTCATAGTAGATTAACCACTCTAGTCTCAAGTAGGCTGATTTAGATAATTTCAATGACTTAGCCATTCTACGCCACCGCTCATATCTGGATAATAATTTTCTTTGGGAAATTAAATAATATCCGACCTTAATAGCTTTAGAAGATAGCATAAACTAGATGAAATTAATGGTAAATATTCCTTAGATTCTACCATAACCCTTGAATCTAGGAGTGTTACCTATGTATCTCATCTTCTGCAGCGATAATAGTTTTGTATTATAAACTGGCTTTTTCCTGATAACAGCTGATAAAGTCTTGATTCTGAATCCAGGAACACTGTCCCTGCACACACGAGCACGAAGTCAGTTCCAGGCATTGATGCCATGACTCAACTACGCATACGCTCACATCAGGCGCCGGACCGTCCATAGCTTTACAAATTTCACCGTTACAGCCCGTGGTGACACAGTCAGCGCCTGATTGACAGGCGTTGGTATTAACGTTGATTAAACTACCAAAGGGCGGTTGGTAGGCTTTATTGTCGTTTGGTTCATTGCGCGGGGTAAAAATATACGCCATAGCAGCGGTAATGGCAAGTAAAATGATAATGAGGATGATCCAGTTGCGCGCGTGTTTAGTCATGGTGGTATTGTAGCATAAAAAAGACCTGCACAGATATTGTGCAGGTCGTGGTTAGGGTTAAAAGTTACTATTTTATTTTTTATTACACCATTCTCTGGCGTTTTGGAACATTCGGAGCCAGGGAGAGGCACGCAGTGTTTGCTGCCAGTCCTGGGGCAGCCATGGCCACTGCCAGGTGAGGAAAGCACGTTCGGGATGCGGCATCATGGCCAAGTGGCGGCCGTCAGGCGAGCACAGGGCAGTAATGCCATGCGGGGAACCATTGGGATTAAATGGATACGCCTCCGTAGGAGCACCTATTTCATCCGCATACCTCATTGGCACGAGTTGCCGATCAATGAGCTGCTGCAGCAGGCTGTTGTCCGGGCAGTGCAGGCGCCCTTCGCCGTGGGCTATCCAGATGCCCAGAGCTGACCCGGCCATACCGCGCAGCATAACAGCCGGACTCGGCTGGATACTGACAGCAGACCAGCGGGATTCGAAGCGTCCGGACGTATTACGGACGAAGCGAGGCTGCTGTTCATCAGAGAGGCCTGACCAGGGCACCCAGCCGAGCAGTGCCATCAACTGACATCCGTTACACACACCGAGCGAAAACGTATCCGTGCGGGCATAGAACTGGTCAAACATCCCTTTCAGCACAGGATTGAAGCGGATAATGCCGGCCCAGCCTTTGGCTGCGTCCAGCACATCACCATAGGAGAAGCCGCCGACGAAGGCTACGCCCCGGAACGTGTCCAGATCTGCTCTGCCCTCGAGCAGGTCAGTCATAGTCACATCCCACGGCTCAAATCCAGCCAGGAAAAAGGCGGCAGCCATTTCCCGGTCACCGTTACTGCCCTTTTCACGGATAATAGCTACTCGCGGCCGTCCATCAGCTTGGAGCAGCGCTGGCGGCGTTGTTTCAGTCTTGAAGCTCAACCGGTACGGCGGCGGTGTTGTCAGCACTCTATTAGCTTCGGCCTCTGCGGCAACACAGCCTGGGTCAGCCTGGTGTCGGTCGATGGCTGTGCTGGTTGATTCCCAAACGGCGCGCAGGTCAATCATTGGTTCATCGAGGACGACCTCGCCATTGTAGACGACGCGGATAGTGCCGTCGCCCATACCAACCGTACCGATGCGTTGTGAGGTCACGCCATGTTGTTGCAGTATTTGTTCTGCCGTACTCACATCAGCACATTCGATGACCAGCCCCGGCTCTTCACTAAATAGAGCGGCCAATAATTCGCTGTTATTATTATGATCGATAGTAAGACCGACATTACCAGCAAATGCCATTTCCAGCAAGGTGACAATCAATCCGCCATCACTGCGGTCATGTACTGCAGCTATCAGTTTTTTATCTACCAGCTCTTGAACTGCCAAGAAAGTGCGCTTAAGAAGATCAGCATCATCAACATCAGGGCACTCGTCACCAACCTGTTGGAATGTCTGCGCCAGAGCCGAGCCGCCGAGCCGATCATGACCATCAGAGACACCGATGAGCAATAAGGAATTGCCAGCTGTTTTCAGATCCGGTGTAACCTTACGGGTGATATCGTCCATAGTGACATATGTGGAGATGATCAGTTCGCCAGGCGCCTTGACCACGTGCGGTTTGCCATTAGGCCCGAGGGTTTTGGCAGCCATAGATAGGCTGTCCTTACCGCCGTCAATGGCGATACCGAGCCCAATCATAATATCCCGCACAGCACAGGCTGCGTCATAGAGCCAAGCACCCTCGCCAGGCTGTTTCGCGGCCAGCATCCAGTTTGCAGAGCATTTAATATCAGCGAGGTCGGTTACCTTTGCTCCTACCATGTTGAGGAGCGCTTCTGCCACCGCCAGACGAGCCATGGCCTGGGGTGAAAGCAGTCCTTTGATCGGCTGTTCACCAATCGACAGCGCCGTGCCGGTCATTCCAAGGTGGCTGTGGGCAACAACAGCGTAATCAGAAAGGGTGAGCTGGTTGGGACCGACACACTGCTGCTGGGCAATCAGTCCGGTCACGCTCCTGTCAACTTTTGTCGTTAAAAAGCGTTTTGATCCAACAGAAGGAAGCCGGAGGACACGCTCAAGCGCGTCCCGCACTGTTAGACCGTCCGGCAACTTGAGTGGTTTCCCTTGCCGGGGAGTACGCGGAAGTTCAAATGTTTTCTGCGGAAGCTGTTCCAATATTTCGGCCAATGGGAGATTGACCGGTTCAGTTCCGTCAGTGGCATCATGGAGTATCAGATAGCCGTCCCCGGTTACCTGTCCGACAATCGCCCAGGGGCATCGCTCACGCTCGCAGATTTTCCGGAGGCGATCGAGCTGGTCTGGCCAAATAAGGAAGGCCACTCGCTCTTGTGCTTCATTACCCCAGATTTCTAATGTTGACAGAGTGGTATCGCCGACAGGTATGGAGCGGAGTTTAATATCGGCGCCCGCCGGGCTAACCAGTTCTGGCAACGCATTGCAATCGCCACCAGCGCCGAGGTCAACCCCACGGAGGATGGGATTATCTTCACCGAGCTCCACACAACCTTTAATAACACGAGCCCCTGGTTGTTCCGTCTGGGGATCAGCGCGCTGGACAGAAGCAAAGTCAAGTTCGGCTACGTTATCTCCGGAAATCATGGAGCTGGCTGAACCACCACCCACACCGATGCGATAAGCAGGACCGCCAATCTGTACAACCACCATGCCTTGATCGGGTTTGTGGACATCATGATGCTGGGCATCGTAAACACCAGTACCGCCAGCATACATCAGCGGCTTGAACCAGCTGCGGTATTTACCATCTGGTAATTCGAGGCCGCAGGCTCTGGTAAAGCCGTAGATAATTGGCACGCCGAAGCAGTTACCATAATAAGAAGCACCGTTACTGGCCTGGATCATGATATCGAGCGGACTTGCTAAATTCGCCGGATGCGTCCAATCGTCAGCTTCCCATGGCTGTTCATAGCCGGGTATATGTAGATTGCCCGTACAGTAGCCAGCGGCAGTAGCAATGACTATGCCACCCAGCCGCATCATGAAGATATCGCGCAGCCAGCCGCCTGTGCCGGTAGCCGCACCTTGGTACGGCTCGACACCGGTAGGGTGATTATGGCTTTCAGCCGAGAAGATAGGATTGAGAGTGAGCGTTCGGACAGTAAAGTTGCTCACCTCACCAGGCCGTGCGGGTATTATCAGCTGAATTGTTGGTCCATGGATCGATGAACTATCATCACCAAAAGCAACATCCGAGTTAGCCGGATTTATCTGCAGCGGTGTTTTGATAATTTCCATCAAGCTGTATGGCATAATCTGCCCGTCGATGATGAGACGACCCCTGAAAAATCCGTGCCGGGAATGTTCAGAGTTTGCTTGTCCGAGCTGGAAGAGCTCTACGTCTTTCGGGTTGCGCTCCAGGATGTTAGCGAACAAATCATACACGAACTGTTCATCCTGATCGTCCATGCCTAGGCCCAAATCCAGATTAATCTGGTGGAGCGTAGCGATACCCTGCTCGATTAGCGGAATAATCCGGACCGGTTTAGGATGCATGCCCGTGTCAAAAGAATGCAGCGGTTTTTGGTAGAGACATTCGGTCATGCGGTCATGATGCTCGGCCACAAATTGTACGCGGTCAACACCAGTCGGCACGGTATAGCGGCGAGACCGTTCGAGTCTCGTAATTTTAGTCAGTCCGCAGGCATGGCAGATGGCCACGGCATTAGTTGACCAGGCAGTAGCAAAGTTCAGACGCGGTCCGACCTCCACGATGTGCTGATTGTCTGCCTCGAGCAGAGATCCATCGCTGTATCGATCTGGTTCAAATGTTTCAGCCAGCAGCCAGCGGAGGGTTTTTAGTTCATCGTCGGTCAGCAGTTCTGATGTCTCAATATAGAAGCAGTACTCAAAACCGACGCCTATTTTACGAAAGCGGTGTAACATGATTTCACCTCATTGTATTGTTAAGTTACCTTTTTTCTCTTTGTTTTGGATCCTCTATCTTATCAAATTATGCAATTAAAAAGCAAGCCGCCGGAGAGGGGCTTATCAGTGGGCCGTCCGGCAAAGCTAAAGCTTTTTATTCCGAAATTTTCAGAGGCGCCTACTTTCCCAGTAGATACAACATAGCGGCTTTTTGAGCGTGCATGCGGTTTTCCGCTTGGTCGAATATGACTGAATTCGGATGGTCAATAGCGTCTCTGGTTATTTCATAGCCCACATGGCATGGCATACAGTGCATTATCTTTGCCTCTGGTGAGTGGTTATTTACTAGGTCAGCGTTGAGCTGGTACGGCTTGAATAATTCCACGCGGCGGTCGTATTCTGCCTGGAACTCCGGCTTGACTTCCCCGTTCTCGAAAAATTCCATATTGATCCAGGTGTCGGTATGCAGGTAGTCAGCGTCCTTGACCGCCGTGGCTATGTCCAGCTCTTTAGTGACATGCCCTGTTTTATCAGCAATTGTGTTTAATTCTTCATCCACGCTGTCCGGATCAATTTCGGGCGCGGCCAGGACCACGTCGATATCCAGTTTGGCGCAAGCGATTTTCAGCGTGTTAGATACGTTATTTTCAATCCCAAGCCAGACGACTTTCTTAATATTCTCCAGTCCGGCCGAGTGTTCGGCCATAGTCAGTAGGTCGCCCAGCGCCTGGCAGGGGTGGTATTTTTCGGAGCAGGCATCAATGACCGGAATCATATCCTGGTCAGCGGCGGTCTGCACGTCCGCGTATTTTTGCGCCCGGAACATGAGTAGGTCGCCGAAACGCATCACGGCCTTGATTTCATCTCTATAATCAGTGATGGCGAATTGGGTGGTTTTCTGATCCACGAAAATGCCATGGCCGCCCAGTTGGGTCATGCCGGCCTCGAAGGAGAGACGGGTACGGGTCGAACCTTTTTGGAACAGCATGATCAGGTTTTTATTCTTTAGCGCGTCATGGTAGTGGTGCTGGTTTTGTTTGATGTCTATGGCTTTGTGGATGATGTGCTTGATATCATCCGTGGTGTAGTCCTTGAGGTGTAATAGATGTATCATAGTAATGTATGATTATTAATTTATAATGTATAATTTTTCGCGTTTGTCATGCTGAATTTATTTCAGCATCTGGGTTAGTATTGTTAGATCCTGAAACAAGTTCAGGATGACAAGTTAAGTGGGGCTGGGTTGCTATTATAATGATGACAAACGCGAAAGACTATTTCCTTATTTTTTGTTGATATGCTTGCCAGCCATCCCGGCGGTATTGTTTGGCGGCCGCTAGCAGATCGTCGGCACCGTAAATGCCGCGGCCAACGATGACAATATCCGAGCCTGCGCTGATAACATCGGCTGGCGTGGTGTACTGTTGTTTAAGCGCGTCTGCGCCGCCGCTGAGTTTGACGCCCGGCGTCATGATGATGAACTGCGGCGGCGCGCTGGTGGCTAGCTTTTTCAGTTCATTAACATCACCGCCATTACCGATAAAACCAACGACGAAGTCTGGATACTGTTCGGCCATGTGGACGGCTTGTTTGGTGTATTGGTCAGTGGCCAGATTTCCTTGTGAGCTCATCTGGGCCAGGAGCAGCAAACCGCGCGGCTCATTGATTTGTGCTGCTACCGACTGCAGTCCTTCGATAATGCCAGGGCCCGGCACCACGTGCGCATTAATCAGGTGTGCCCAGTCGGCTATTCGATACACGCCCTGCTGGAACTGCATGGTGACGGTATTGCCGATGTCAGCGAATTTTCTATCCTCGAAAATCAGAAAGTTATGTTTTTTTGCCAAACTGGTCAGCGTGTCAGTGATAGCCGGCGTAAAATTTTCCACGATATCGATATGTGTTTTGAGCACGCAAATTTCCGGACCGATAGCGTCTGCCAGCCACAAGAACCGTTCGGCATTGGTTTTGTCAGCAGCCAGGCAGAGGTTGGTTTGTTTCCGCTCCATGAGCTCAAACAACTGTTTGGCTAGAGAATTAGTCGTTTGTTCAGCGCGCTGGGAATATGTTTGGGAAAATCTTTGGTTAGACGCCATAGGTTTGTAAATATGATTCCATTTTATCTTTCATCTCATCGTCCAGATAGACGGTGCCGTTAATCTCTTGGTTGTGTAAAAACTCGATTATTTCCCGGACAGTGACGATAAAATTGATCGGCATGCTGTATTTTTGCTGAAAATCATCGACCGCGTTATGGCCGTCTTTGGTTTTTTCTTGGCGGTTGACCGAGAGGATGACACCGGTGTATTTATAGTTTCCTCGGGCCTGGAGTAGGTCCATGGACTCGACCAGGGCGCCGCCGTCCGTGATAACATCATCAATAATAACGATACGTTCGCCGGGCTTGGGTTCGTGGCCGACGATCAGTTTTTTGTCGCCGTGGTCTTTTGCTTCTTTGCGGTTAAATGCATAGGCTTTGTCAATATCGTATTTGTCAGCCAGACCGGCTGCGGCAGTAACACACAGCGGTATGCCTTTGTAGGCCGGACCGTACAGCACATCGAAATTATCATTGTACGCATCTTTTATTGCCTGGGCGTAGTACATACCGAGCTGGTAAATCTGCTGCCCGGTATCAAACAGGCCGGTATTCACGAAGTACGGTGACTGCCGGCCGCTTTTCAGCGTAAACTCGCCGAACTGAAGCGCTTCAGATGTCGCTAAAAATTTTATGAATTCCTGTTTATATTGTTCCATAGGTTAATTCACTGCCTTTATATTGTTTATGTATAGTGTTATTTTTAAATACGATATTGCCGTTAACCAGGGTCATGATTGGCCAGCCGGTTACTTCCCACCCGTCGTACGGTGTCCAGCCGCATTTGGAAAGCATCTCGTGAGCCGACACTTTTTTCCTTATTTTGGTATCGACAATGGCGAGATCAGCGTCATAGCCGACGGCTATTTTGCCCTTGCCAATCAAGCCAAACAGTTGAGCCGGCCTTTTGGCCATGAATTGTTGAAGCTGCTGAAGAGTGGTTTTCCCTTCATGAACCGCGTTGAGCATAAGCGGCAGAGAGGTTTGCACTTCAGGCAGACCGGCCGGAGCCTGGTCGTAGGGCTGTTTTTTTTCTGATGGCAGGTGTGGCGCATGGTCAGTAGCGATGATGTCAATGGCGCCGTCGGCTAGTCCTTGCCACAGTGCTGCGTTATCTCGCTTAGTACGCAGCGGCGGATTGACCTTAGCCAGATTATTCATAGATTCATAGATCGATTCATTCAGCAGCAAGTGGTGAGGACTGACTTCAGCAGTGATCCGGACTCCCTCATTTTTTGCCTGGCTAATAAGTTCTACTTCAGCTGCGGTATTCACGTGGCAAATATGCACCCGGGCATGAAATTTTGCGGCCAGGGCAATAATCCGCTCAACTGCTCGAATAGCTGCTTCAGGGCCGCGAAGAACAGAGTGGATTGATGGTCTATTCGTATCTGGAGTTGATTCTCTTTTTGCATTAATTAAAAATTCATCTTCGGCATGAAATGCATACAGCCGGCAGCCAGCTTGCAGCGCCGCACTAATATCTTCATCCTTTGCCACCAACAAATTACCGGTCGATGAACCCATGAATATTTTTATGCCGGCGGCTCCCTGGACTGACACGATGCCGGCAGCGTTGTCAGTCGTAGCGCCGAGATACAGACCGTAATTAATGACACTGTCACGCGCGGCAATTTTCTTTTTGTCATCCAGGGTCTGCTGGTCAATGGTGGCCGGATCAGTATTGGGCATTTCGATGACGCTGGTCACGCCGCCGGCCGCTGCGGCCGCCGAACCGGTCTGCCAGTCTTCTTTATGTTCAGCGCCTGGTACGCGAAAATGCACATGCACATCGATAATGCCGGGTAGGACTGTTTTACCAGTGCAATCTATTATTTCGTTTGCCTGGAGTGATACGCCGAGCTGTTTGATCAAGCCATTATCGATGAGGATATCGGTTTGAGAACCGTCAGCCAGGGTACAGTTTTTGAGACAGAGGGTTGTCATGTATGAATTACTAATATCTAATTCCTAATCAAGCTCCAATTACCTAATGTCATAATTAAATAATTTATACATTGGACATTGAATAGAAATTAGTCATTCTCTAAATTAGAAATTATTTTTTGTAGTATTCTCTCTTTCCGCTCTTGCCGCGGTGGTAGCTGCCGAATTCTGGTTGTTGCAGCGCGTACTCACCAGATACGACCGGTCCCTCCTGGCACATACGTTCACCCGATTTGTCAATACAGCACTGGCCGCAGATGCCAAAACCGCACTTCATGTAGCGTTCGATGCTGACCTGGCAGGGAATATTTTTAGCAGCGCACAGGTCTATCACTTTTTTCTCCATGAGTTCTGGACCGCAGGTGTAGACGCAATCATACTCGTTGTTCTCCAGGCAGGCGGTCGTGGTGTCGATGACTGTCCCTTTTATTCCTTCAGTGCCGTCATCTGTACTGTAGTGCACTGTAGCATTCAGGTCGGCTAGTCGTTTTGTAAATAAAATTTGATTTTTGGACCGGGCACCGTTACAAAAATCAACTGCTACGCCCTGATCCCGGGCCTGTTTGGCTAATATAGCCAGCGGCGCCACGCCATAACCGCCGCCGATGAGCAGAATTCTTTTGTATTCTGGTTTTAAAAAAAACCATGAACCATACGGGCCGCGGATACCGACCAGGTCACCCACTTTTTTTTTAAACAGTTCTTCGGTAAAGGGGCCGACTTTGGCAATGGATAAACCGAGTTTGCCATGTTCATCATAGGCAATGGAAAACGGCTTTTCATCGATACGCGGCAGCCACAGGATGACGAACTGTCCTGGTTTTGACCCCAATTCAATAGTAAAGAAAAACGTGCGCACGCGGTCGTTTTCCCGAATGATATCGGTGATCGGCAGGGAACGGGGTTGTTCAATAGTGCCAATTGGTTTGTCCATATTATGATTCGAATTTATGGGTCAGTCCGACAACATCATCGAGTGAAGTGAAGTTTTTACGTTTTATATACTTAGTGATTTCATCGGTCACTTTTTGAAACACCTCGATGCCGCGGTAGTAAATGCCGGTGCCGATTTCCACGGCCTGGGCGCCGGCCATCAGCAGCTGGAGTGCGTCAGTGCCGTAGGTCACGCCGCCACAGCCGATAATTGGGATTTTTACTGCTTTATACACGTCATAAATGCAGCGGCAGGCAATCGGCCGCAGGGCCGGCCCGGACACGCCGCCGACTTTGAAATCTAGAATAGGTTGACCGGTTTCGGTATCGATTATCATGCCCGGTCCCATGGTATTGACCGCGGTGATACCATCAGCCCCGCCAGCCTCGGCCGCCTTAGCGACTTCACCGATAGGATTTGAGTCGGGGGATATTTTCACGAAGATGGGTAGCTTAGTTTTGTCGCGCACCGCGCGGGTAATTTTCTCGGTATTATCCGGGCTGTTTTGACCGGCCAGCGTGCCATAGCCAGGCGTGTGCGGACATGAGAGCACAACCTCTACCGCGCTGAACTCGTCAGACAGTAATTGTTCAGCCATGCGGGCAAATTCTATTTCGTCCTGGCCAATAATACTGGCAAAAATTGGCGCGTCTAAATTTCTCAAATCAGTGAATTCTTTTTTTGCTTCTATTACACCGGGATTGGAATACCCGACCGCGTTCATCATGCCAGCTTCGAATGTGATCATGTTGGGCGCTTTATGACCAACGCGCTCTTCTAGGCTAATAGATTTAATAACACACCCGCCGGCACCGTGTTTAATCACATTAGCCAGCGAGGCACGGCTGACTCCCAAAATACCGGAGGCTAATATGGTTGGATTGGGCAGTTTAACACCAGCGACGGTGGTTGTCAGGCTCATAGTTAGGCTAAGGTAATCTCCTCCTGTGTAAAATACCGCTCGCAATACGCACAGCATACTTTCAGTTTTTTGCCGGGTTCTTTATAAAATCGCGAGGTGCTGACCGGATCGTTATTGGTAATACAGGCTGGATTAGGGCATTTGATAATGCCGGCCAGCTCGTCAGGCAGCTTAACCTTAAATTTTTTAGCGATTTTTTCCTTGCGGATAATATTAAGGGTGGCCGTGGGAGCGATAATAGCGATTTTATTTACTTCATCCGGCGTTAATTCCTTGTTCTCGATTTTAACCACGTCCTTTTTCTTTAGTTTCTTGCTGTTAAAACCCATACCCAGGGTGACTGTTTTTTGCCAGTTGTGCAAATCGAGGAGATCAATAATTTCCGTACCTTTGCCATCGGGGATGTGGTCGATGACGGTGCCATTTTGGATAGCGTAGACTTTATAGGCTCTCATATATTTTTTATTAATGGTTTATGGCAAATAGCGCATAGCTTATGGCGTATGGCTGGTAGTTATTTTACTTTTCCCAAGACTAAGGCAAGCAGGGCTTCGCGTATGTACAAGCCGTTTTCCGCCTGCTGGAAATAGTAGGCGTAGGGGGTGTTGTCGACTTCATAGTTGATTTCATTGACGCGAGGCAGTGGATGCAGGACGCGGAAGTTTTTCTTTACTTTAGTGAGCAGTTTGTTGCTAATGATGTAGGCGTCTTTAACTTTTTCATACTCAACCGGGTCAGGAAAGCGTTCTTTTTGGATGCGGGTCGCATAAAAAATATCCAGCTTAGACATGATATTTGTCGGCTGTTTGTGCGTGGAATACTTCGCTTTTAGCTTTTTCAGCTCGTAGAGGACTGACTGCGGCATTTGCAGCCCGTTTGGCGCGACGAAGTGGAGCCGGGTGCCGAACATGCCGAGCGCATAGGCCAGGGAGTGGGTCGTGCGTCCGTATTTGAGATCGCCGACCAGCGCCACGTTTAATCTATTGAGCCTTCCCTGCGTTTCCAGGATTGAGAACAGATCGAGGAATGTTTGGGTCGGGTGCTGGTTAGCGCCGTCACCGCCGTTTAAGATAGGATTATTGGATACTTCAGAGGCCAGCCTGGCCGCTCCCTCGAGGGAATGGCGCATGACGATGACATCGCAGTATTTTTCCATGATTTTGATGGAATCAGAGAGTGATTCTCCTTTGGAGGCAGAGCTTGTCTTGGCTTCGGTCAGCGACAGAATCGAGCCACCCAGCCGTTCCATAGCTGATTCAAACGAAAACCGGGTACGGGTCGATGGCTCGAAGAATAGGCTAGCTAGCACCTTATGCTTAAGCAGGGTGGGGTTTACTTTTTTCTTAAATTTTCGGGCCGTTATCAGGATGTGCATGATTTCATCCTTGGTAAAATCCCGTATGGAGAGCACATCGCGTCCTTTAAAATCAGGCATATGTCTTTAATTACTTATAAAAAAAATCCCCATTGCTGGGGAATAAGAATCAGAGGGTTAATTCTTGGCAGTTGTTTGTGTCTGGTCGGATGTGGATATCAGTCATATAGTTCTCCTACCAATACTATCAGACATCTGTATATATGTAAAGAAACCCCCCTCTCATAATATGAAAAAGGGGGTTTGTGGACTACAGCCGTGTCCATATTTTTCGGGCTATGGCCTTACGAATCCGCCAGCCAGCCATAACAATAGTAGAAATACAGATGACAGCCATGCCCCAGATGAAAAAAGGCACGTCAAGCAACCGCACGTCAAGCCACCCACAGACAAAGACAATAATGAGCTCAATATGCAAGGTCGCCCGGGTTAATGGTTTGCTTTCACTTAGCTTGCGGTTAAGACTTTCGAGCTTGGCCCGGATCCAGCTGGACAGTAAATTCAAACCAATGCTCAAACCAATAGCCACCGTGATGATCGGCCACCACCAGTTATCTGTTATCGCCAGCTGGCGCACAGCGTAGGCTAGCGTGCCCGTCAGGATAAACGTGTCTGCAATTCTGTCTATAAGTGGATCGAGAAATTCACCCAGATTTTTTCGATATGCGCTGCGATGCTGCGCCAGTCGTCTGGCCAATTCACCGTCGGTCATATCACAAAAACCATTGATAGCGATCAGCACAATAGCCCATGCCCAAGCGCCAAATCCGGCAGCAATGCCTGCCCCCAGAGCAATAAACGCGCTGCTGATGGTAAATACATTTGGATCGATGTGGTAGCGAGCGAACCATAAGACGAGTGGTCGCAGCACACGAGCTGACATTCCATGGAGCTTAGTTGGAGCGTGGTGTGTGGTATTAGTATCCATATAACAGCCTTTTTCTGTAATATACGATATTTGTTTTGTTTTTGGTGTATGAAGGACAATTGTATATAAAAAAGCTCCCTATATATTACCAGCCTTTTTGTTGCAGCGCATTGTCTGCGGCATTAACCTGGGCTTCCTGCTTGGATGTGCCCTGGCCTTCGGCAATTAATTCTTTATCCAGGAATACTCCTACGACAAATTGCTTATTATGGTCTGGTCCGGTTTCTGAAATGACCTGATACTGCGGCGTGATTCCGTGTTTTTCCTGGGCAGCTTCCTGAAATCTGCTTTTGGGGTCCATGTACAGCTTGTTTTCGAGAATATACTCGAGTTTTGTCAGGATATACGTATGGATAAATGTTTTGGCCGTGTCCCAGCCCTGATCCAGATAGATCGCGCCGATCAATGCCTCCATGGCATTGGCTAGGATAAACTGCCGCGCTTTGCTGTTAGCATCCTTGGCCTCGCCTCTAGATAAATATAAATATTGATTTAAATCAAGTTCAGTAGCGATTTCAGAAAGCATTTTTGAGTTCACCAGACTGGCCCGCCAGTTAGTCAGCTCACCTTCTGGATTGGGGTAGGTGAGGTACAGGTGTTCGGTGACCACGAGCTCTAACACAGCATCACCCAAAAACTCCAGCCGTTCGTTATGTTCCAATGAAAAATCAGCATGCTCATTCAGGTATGAGCGATGCACCAGCGATTGCTGCAGGAGCGCCTTGTCGCTAAAGGTGATATGTATCTTTTGTTCGAGCGCAGCTAGATTTTGGTCCATAGAGAGGGGGATCAGCCCGAACCACTGTCCGTTCGACCGCTATCATACGGCGCGAACACTGATTTAAGCTGATAAAATTACGTTACTTATTTTTTGGGGGAGGTACGTTTTTATTATTTTCGGTAATAGGCGCTTCGCCGTTTTTCATCATGTCTTTATAAATACTGCCGAGGACACCGTTGACAAATTTACCAGATGATTCACCGCCAAACGATTTGGCTAGCTCAATAGCTTCATTGATCGCTACCTTCGGCGGTATTTCGCCCTTGGAAAATTTCAGCTCATAAATACCGATGCGCAGGACATTTCGGTCTACCACGGTTATTTGCTCAAGCGGCCATTCCGGTGCATATGTTGTAATCAGCTGGTTGATCTCTTCAATATTAGTGCTGACACCTTTGACAATATGTTCAGCAAAACCATTATCATTAAACTCCGGGGCAAAGTATTTGAGGTTATGCAGTATCAGGTTCGGGAGATCGGCTACCTTGAGATTGTTAAAATCCCATTCATAGAGCGACTGCATGGCAATGGTACGCGAAAGGTGGCGGTTGGACATGGTACTTTGATCACTAGTGATTGGTAAGTTGTAATATGCAGCAAGTAATTATAACGTGCTACAATTTACTTATTCTTTGCTTTGTCTTCTTTCTTTTTTTCTTTTTTCTTCTGGCGTTCGGCTTTTACATCCAGCTCCAGCACGTCACGGCCACGGTAAAATCCGTCAAACGGATTGACGTGGTGCGGTAAATGCGGTTTGCCGCTCTTGGTCGAGCGGGAAAACGTAATTTTTTTCAGTGCGTGGTGCGAACGGCGGCGGCCAGCCTGTCCTGAAGTTCGTTTTTTAGCTTGTGTGCTCATATATAAGTGTATTATAAATCAATGTGACTGCCTTGACAAGCAGTGTTACTTATAGTACTATATTCTAGTTATCTTACTGATACACAACAAATTGTCAATACGATCTTTATATCAAGGAGGCAACAATGCCTACGATTGGTGATGACCCCATGTTACGGGAGGAACTGCTCAACATGGCTCGGCACAAGAAGCCTAGCGGCGATGGCTGTACACATCCAATACTGAAGGATGAAGGACAGCAAGAATTACCTTCGAGCATGCAGAAAAAGTACCCAGACATGCGTCTCGCTACTTGCAAGCGCTGTGGCACGACAAAGGGGAATTATAAATATTATCTTCCCGAACTCTAGCCTGCCGCATCTCCTATTATGCCCTCACTTTAGTATATAAAGTGGGGGTTTTTTATATTCCCAAAACGCGCCTTAGCAAAAGTGAGCTCGGTAGCAGTAAAAATACTTTGTTATACAAATGTCACTGAAGCGACCATGTCATTATCCTCGGTAAAGCGCATAAGCCGGACGCCCTGCGTCGCACGGCCCAATACCGGAATTGACTTGAGTGCCATACGGATAACCTGGCCCTTGTCCGAGACAATGACTAAATCCTCTTGTTCGAGCTTAGCATTAACGATAAAGGCCGCTTCGATTTTGCCGGTTTTATCAGTAATTTTTGCGGTCTTAATACCGCTGCCGCCACGGCTCTGCACGCGGTAGTTTTTCAGTCCGGTCCGTTTGCCAAATCCCTTGGTCATGACTACTAGCAGCTGTTCATTCTGCTCGGCTTTGCCGTCAGTAATCATGTCCATGCCAGCCACCTGATCGTCACTTTTTAATTTTATAGCACGTACGCCACTGGCATTACGACCCATGGGGCGGACTTGCTTTTCCTTAAATCTGACAGCCTGGCCGTTTTCTGTGACAATAATAATGTCATCCTTGCCGCCGGAGGCGCGTACCCACTCCAGCATGTCTCCCTGCTTAAGCTTGATCGCAATCAAGCCGGAGCGGCGTACTGATTTGAAGTCATCTATATCGACCTTCTTGATCACTCCTTGGATTGTGACCATAACAATATATTTGCAGTCACTGATTTCAGACAGGGACATGACCGAGGTTACTTTTTCTTCTGGAGCCAGCTGTAGGAAATTGACGATCGCTTGACCCTTGGCCGTGCGCGAGGCGGTCGGTACGTCATATGCCTTGAGCTGGAAAACGCGGCCGCGGGTGGTGAAGAATAACAAGTCA
Organism: uncultured Gammaproteobacteria bacterium; assembly: GCA_964415025.1. GTDB lineage: Bacteria > Patescibacteriota > Patescibacteriia > UBA10025 > JAHIVO01 > CAYPXF01. Next base: position 16,072 of record CAYPXF010000021.1, read on the forward strand.
GCGTGCGTCATAGTCGAGATAAGCCGTTCGACCGTATCCTTTTCTTTGGTTGTCAGCCCGATGACACCTTTGCCGCCGCGTTTCTGTACCTTAAAGGTTTCTGGCGGGACGCGCTTGATATAGCCGTCGCGGGTTACCATAATGACGGTAGCTTCGTTTGGAATCAGATCTTCCTGGGTAAACTCACCGACTGGATTTGGATTGATCGCTGTTTTGCGCTCATCGCCGAATTTTTCCTTCATGTCATTGAGCTCGTCTTTAATCACCTGGAGAATTTTCTTCGGCGAGGCGAGGATTGCTTTCAGCTCGGTGATCAGCTTTTTCTTTTCCTTGAGCTCTGATTCGATACGCAGACGTTCCAGATTAGCCAGCTGTGACAGTTTCATTTCCAGAATAGCTATGGCCTGCCGCTCGGTGAATTTAAATTTTTTCATGAGATTGGTTTTGGCCTGGTCCCTGTCCTTAGATTTTTTGATGACGGCAATAACGGCGTTTATTTTGTCGACGGCTTTTTTCAGCCCTTCTAAGATATGGGCGCGTTCTTCGGCGCGATCCAGATCAAACTGGGTTCGCCGCCGGACTACTACCTGACGGTGTTTGATGTATTCCTCCAGAATTGTTTTCAGATTCAAAACACGGGGCTGGATACCGTCTACCAGCGCCAGCATATTATAGTGGAATGAGGTCTGCAGATTAGTCAGCGTGTACAGCCTGTTCAATACTTTTTTCGGATATGCATCCCGCTTGAGCTCGATGACGATGCGCACTCCTTCTTTATCAGACTCGTCACGCAAATCCTTAATCCCATCGATTTTCTTGTCTTGGACCAGCTTGGCGATTGATTCGATGAGCGTTGCTTTGTTTACCTGGTATGGGATTTCCGTGACAATAATATTAAACTGTTCGGATTTGACCTCGACAATCTCTGCTTTGCCGCGGATAACAACCGAACCTTTGCCAGCGCCATATGCGTGGGCAATATCTTTTTTATTAAAAATTACACCGCCAGTAGGAAAGTCAGGGCCCTTAATATATTGGCTAAGGCCCTCGACAGTGGCATCAGGATTATCGATGAGATGAATAGTGCCGTCAATCACCTCGGTTATATTATGCGGCGGTATTGAAGTGGCCATGCCGACCGCAATGCCCATGGTGCCATTGAGTAGGAGATTTGGGAGTTTGCCGGGCAGCACGCGCGGTTCTCGATGTGAACCATCGTAGTTTGGTATAAAATCAACCGTATCCCGCTCTATATCGAGCAATACTTCCTCGGCAATACGGGCTAGCTTGGCCTCGGTATAGCGCATGGCTGCGGCGCTATCGCCATCCATCGAGCCAAAATTGCCCTGGCCATGGACCAGCATGTAGCGCATAGCAAACGACTGGGCCATGCGCACCATAGAGTCATAGACCGCGACGTCTCCGTGCGGGTGGTATTTACCGAGTACTTCACCGACGACTGTTGCTGATTTACGGAACTTGGCACTCGGGCGCAGGCCAATGCTCCACATCGCGTACAGAATGCGGCGATGCACGGGCTTGAGCCCGTCCCGGACATCAGGCAGGGCGCGTGACACAATGACTGACATGGCATAGTCGAGGTATGATTCCTGCATTTCCTCAATAATCGGCTGCTGGGAAATAATACGCGCTTCATCACTCGCCTGGGGCGGCGCTCCTTTTTTCTCTGGCTGGTCAGTCTGCTGGGTTTTGCCTTTTGACGGTGAGCCCTTTTGAGCGCTAGCGCGCGGCTTATTTTTTTTCTTTTTTTTCTTCGGTGGCATAGATTACTGTTTGGTTGGATCTTCAAACTGCGGGAATATTTCCTGTTCAAGCCGTTCTGCCTGCTCCTCCGCTGAATTAGTGTTTTGATTAGCGGCCGTTTCCTTGAGCTGGCTCTCGATTTTCAGCAAATCTTCCTTAATAGAATCCCAGAGGTTGTTAATTTTTTCTTCTGTTTTGAGGAAAAAGCCGAAACCCTTGTTATTGTCACTGGTCATGCCTGGCAGCGCCAGCGCCCATAAAATGACAACTACTACCAGTACCGCACCGGCCAGTATCCACATCAGCCGTTCACGATTGGCGGTGTGTTTTGGCGAAGCGGCTTTTTGCTCTGGCGGCTGCTGGCTTGGCGCTGTTGATTTTGTTATCTGCGGAACAGGTTTTTCAGTACGTACAGGACTTTTCTTTTTTGGCTTTGCCGTGGCCTGAATAGCGCCTTGCCGAGATTTTGAGGTTTTCTTAGGTGGCTGGATGCTGTCGACTGGTGACATAAAACAGTCTTATGGTTTAAGGATAACGACTCTGGATTCGTCTGCGGGGAGTTCTTTTTTTGTAATTTTCAGTTTTTCCAGCGGTTCGGGCCGTTTGACGCCCATTTCCTTAATAAAGGAGTCAACAGATTTGAGTGATATTTTCAGTTTTGGGATTTGATAATGCATAGGAATAGTAATACGAGGTTCTACCTGGGCAACAACTTCACCGGCCGTTTTTGCATCGATGGTAAAGGTGCCGCCAACCGGAATAAACAGGATGTCTATACCGTTTATTTGATCGAGCTGCGATTCATCCAGCTTTGTGCCTAAATCTCCGAGATGAGCCAACCGTAATTCCTCGAATTCATACGTGAAAATAATATTATGGCCACGTTCCTTACCCTCTTGAGCATCGTGCCACGACGGGATGCCCTGAATGCCGATTTCCTTAACCTCGTATTCACCCGGACTATCAATAACATAGGGATCGCCTTTGACGCCCTGTTGGTGATTGTGGTCATAATGGTCATGGCTGATGGTGACTACATCAGCCTTAATCTGGACAGGCTTGAGTCCGGTTTTGGGGCTGTAGGGATCAGTGACCAGCGCAGCATCCTTGCCCTGAATTTTAAAACACGATTGGCCGAGCCACGTGATGAACATGTAATATTTTGATTTAATTAAGGTATAACAAAAACAGGTTTTGTAAATTTATCATACCATTATTATACACTGCCGTAAAGGGTTATTGGCGCATTTAGCAGGCTAAATTGGTAAATCGATCGCTTCGCTGGCTGACGGCATATCTGTGCTATCGTGACCGCTGTTACCAGAAAAGGCATGCTTGATTTCCCACTCAATCCGGCGCAGCAGGGAGAAAAAATCAGTCACCGGCTCTTTTACGTTCGCTAGCAAAACCGTTTTACCGTTTACCGTGTTTGCCATTTTTATAGTGATAGTCGTAGAATATTGGTCCTGTTCAATCCAGCCATATATATATACTGCGGCGTGTGCCTGGGCGGCGACACGCTGTAGCGCATCAGTGTCCTCGTGCGTCGGTAGCGCGCGCATAGTAAGTTCTGATACTGACTGTTCGAGAGTTGATGAAGGCATGACTGTGAAAAGCGGTGTCGCCTGCATGGTCCGCTGTATCATATCATTGATACGGTTTGCCAGCTCCTGCATATGGGGCTGGTTTGAATTTTTGTTTTCCGTCGGAAAAATAAGCAGGGGGAGGGCCCTGGGCAGTCCGGTTGTTGGACGGTCATCAGTAGCAGTATTTGACTGTGTTTGTATGGGCGTTGCAGTAGCAGTACTGTTGGAGGGCTGTCCAGTATTGGCAGCACCAGCATTTTTTCTCATACTCATACGCGGGACAGTCCTGTTTGGTTGGCTGTCTGATTGTTTATCTTCATTATTTGTTTGTTGTTTTTGTTCCTGCTCGATTTCTCTGGCACGTTCGTGTTTATGGAATGTTTTGACCGCGGTTTCGCGGCGTTTTTCCCGGCGGACTTCCTCTGGAGTCGGACCGCTCGGCTCTTGGGCCGCCAGCTCTGCCTGGGCGGCCTGGGTATACATTTTATCCAGCCCAATATCGCTGACGGCTCCAGATTTATTAACCCGAATGCCCATTTTTTTCTGGTCAACATTACTGATTTTTAGATCTGTATTGGTGGATGCTTTTTTGACGACAGAATCGAAAAATTTTTTTGTCTGATGTTTTGTCAGATGGCCGGAGTCTTTTTTATAGGCGTACTTGCTTAAATCGTCATTCTTTTTTAAAAACTCCTTGAACTTCGTATCTGAAATTTTCTTACCTGACTGCGTGCGGATCAGGTTTTTGACGATTTTTTTTGCCTGGCCAATAGGCATTTTAGATAAATAGTTGCTCGCCATAGGTTTGAGTCAAATAAGAGGCAATACCTGTAGTATAGCTATTCGTCCGGTACCGAGCAAACGGGCAAACCTAAAAAATAACTGGTAGTAGCATAGAAGTAGCCGCAAAGAGACGCCCTCTTGCCAAAAAACAGGCAGTGGTTTAGTATGAGAATACATTACATATAAGCTAATTCGTTTCCGGGTGCTGCAGTAATGGCAGCCTGTGTCCGGAAAACTCTCTCTCAATTAAATTTGAGACAGGGTTAACCCCCCTTTTTTTTGTTGGGTAAATTATTATGACAGACGATACTAAACAAACTAACTCCAAAATGGAAGAACTGCTCCAGAGCAGCGGCGTGCCGACCATTCCCAAGGTTGGCGACGTGGTCAAAGCGACGGTCGTGAGCGTATCGAGCAATGAAATACATCTTGATATTGAGGGCATTACTACTGGTATTGTCCGGGGACGGGAATTAATAGATGAGTCTGGTACGTATATTGACTTATCCGAGGGTGATATTGTTGAAGCTACTGTGCTGGAAATGGAAAATGAAAAAGGAGTGATGGAGCTCTCTTTCCGTCAAGCCGGACATCAAAAAGCATGGGAAAATTTAGAACGGTTAATGAAAGACGAAGAAGTCATCACCGTTATTATTACTGATGCCAATAAAGGCGGCCTCATGGCTAAGGTCGGCAATATCGAGGGATTTTTGCCAGTCTCGCAACTGACGGTGGAGCATTATCCGCGCGTTGAGGGCGGTGATAAGAATAAAATCCTGGATAAACTGCGGGAATTCACGGGCAAGGAAATGCGCGTCAAGATTATTGACGTGGATGAATCAGAAAGTAAATTAATTGTTTCAGAAAAAGCCGCCTGGGAAGAAAAACAGCAGGAAGTTATTTCCCAGTATGATGTCGGTGACGTGGTCAAAGGCGTGGTAACCGGCGTGGTTGATTTTGGCGCTTTTATCGAATTTGGCGATAATTTAGAAGGATTGGTCCATATTTCCGAGCTGGCCTGGCAGCGTATCGATGACCCCAATGATTTTGTCCATGTCGGAGATGAAGTCGAAGCAAAAATCATCAGTATCGACGGATCACGTATTTCGCTGTCCATGAAAGCGCTGAAAAAAGATCCTTGGAAAGAAGCTTCAGAAAAGTACTCTATCGGTCAGATTGTCGAGGGCACTGTTCTAAAAATCAATCCGTTTGGTATTTTTGTTGAGCTGGATAAGGACATCCATGGCCTGGCTCATATTTCCGAGCTGTCCCGTGACCGGATTTCCAATCCCAATGAAGTGGTCCGCGAGGGTGAGCGTTATAAATTCAAAATCCTGTCGATTGAGCCGGAAAACCACCGTTTGGGATTATCACTCAAGGGCGCCAAAGCAAAAGAAACAGCAGCGTCAACTGCACCGGGTGAAGAAAAAAAACCAGGCGAAAATCCAGCAGCAGAATCACCGGAAACAGAACCAGCATCAGACAAATAATTTTATTCTACAGCCAAAAACAGCGTTTTAGAGGGTAATGGTCAAACTGATCATACACAGTTTTTTGCCAATCTAACACCTCCGGCTC
>CAYPXF010000022.1:0-21160 GCA_964415025.1 uncultured Gammaproteobacteria bacterium
ATAATCTTTCGGAAAATATAAAGAGGGGTATTCGCCAGAAATTGCGAAATGGAATATGGCCCGCTTGGGCGCCACTTGGCTATGTGAACGACAAAAACGCTCGCTGTATCGCTGTTGATAAGGAAAAGGCAAAGTATATCAAGAGGGCTTTTGAAATGTACTCAACTGGCGAATACCCCCTCGCCCAAATCCGAAAGATTATCAATTCCTTAGGCTTGGTTGGCAAGAAAGGCAAAATGCTTTCCGTCTCAAATTATCAGTATATGCTCAAGAATAAAATCTATTTTGGAATGATTGAATATAACGGCGAATTGTATGACGGAAAGCATGAACCGATTATCACAAAGAAACTTTTTGATTTATGCCAAGAAGTGATGATGAAAAAGAGTAAACCGAAAACGCCAAGGTTGAAACCTTATGTGTATAGAGGATTTTTCCGTTGCGGAGAATGTGGTTGCTTTATCACTACCGAAACACAAAAAGGACATAACTATTTGCGATGCACTAAACGGAAAAATCCTTGCTAGCAAAAATATGTCCGCGAAGAAATCATCACTTCTCAAATAAAAGAGGAAATCAAAAAAGTTTCTTTGTCTTCCGCTTGGGCGAACGCTTCAATCAATTATTTTGAAAATGAGAAAATGAAAACCGCCCAAGCGGAAAGCTCTTTTGCCCAAAAGTCGCGAAATGAGCTTGTGGACACCGAAACAAAACTTGATCGTTTGCTTGATTTACATTTGGAAGGCAGTTTGTCGCAAACGGAATATGCCACTAAAAAGCACAAGCTCATTCTCGCTAAAAAGGATTTGGAAGAAAAAATCTTGTCTTTTGGGCGAAAGAGCAATAATCGGTTCGAACTTGCCATAAACTTCATAAAAGAAGCCAACCAAGCCGAAAAATGCGCTCAACAAGAAAATCCCGAAAGGATTCGGGATTTTCTCAAAAAGATTGGTTCGAACTTCCGCATTGCCGACCTCTCTTTGTTTTTGGATTTCAAAAATGCCTTCAAAATTGCGGAAAAATACCATGCCGAGGCGCTTTGCGCCGAGGCAATTCCTTACGATTTCACAAAAAGTGAAAATTGGCGGAGAGGGTGGGATTCGAACCCACGAAAGCCGTGAAGCCTTACCGCTTTTCGAGAGCGGCCCTTTCAACCACTCAGGCACCTCTCCTTGATTACCGTTTGTAAATGTAGATTTTACTGGCTTTGGGATTATTCGGGTTTGTATTTATTACTTTGCTTGGCTCCCATTGGGGAATTTTGAAGGCGTAGGAAATAACGGTTGTTCCAGGCTTGAGATCTGTATCTAATTTATAGCCCAACTTTTTCATGACGCTGTCCAGCAGGAAGCAGAAAATGATGGTGGCGCCTGACAAGTCCTGTTTGTAAAAATTACGGTACAATACCTTGGTTGTCGCGTTGTGCAGTTTGATATTGAGTTTTGCCAGAAAATAGGCCCAGGGCGACAGTTCAAATCCAACCGTCTTGGCGCCTGTGGCTTTGGCAATGGCGATTAAAGTGCTGGCACTGCCGCAGCCCGAGGTCATAGACTACATCATCCTTAGCAATGATGTTTTGCTTGAGTATATGAGCAATGCCATGAGGCGGTATTTTGACAAAAAGGTACTTTAGTATAAAACAACACTACCATTATTGCAAGTGAGAGTAGCAGGATAGCGATGACAATGCCGAGAAAAATAAGTAAAATAATTAGTGCTGTCATAGTATTTAAAATAATGACGATTGTCCCGAAGCCATCAATTTTTTTTCAGCGTCAGTAAATACCTGGACAATGCCGTATTCTCCATCATAGCCCGGCTCGATATGCAGTTCGCCATCACGTACGCGGCGTATTCCCTCGGCTATTTTTGGCTGGGTAATCGCTTTGACTTGTTCAATCGGCATAGACAGGAGTACGTCAAATTCACTGGCCTGGTCAGTTATTGCTTCATATTCGGATTGTACTGTTTTTGTGGCAACGCCTTTTTGCAATGCTTCGGCAATAATTTCCTGCAATGGCACCAGACTTTTGAATGGCGGGCGGTTTGGAGGTGTATATCCTTCTGGCCGGTCAGCCAGGGCATTGACGCGATATGACACGCCGACGGTTACCTTTTTCTTGCAGGAGGGGCAAATACCTTTATGTCTTTTTGTTTGTTGTGGCGTGAGCCTAACTTCACATTTGCGGTGACCGTCGTAATGGTAACGTCCTTCTTCTGGATAAAATTCTATTGTGGAGGTAATTTTATTTTTTGGAGAAGCAGTATTTTTTAATGCTTTGATAAAATTATCATAGGCAAGCTCGGGCATATCGAAAACGGTTGCTTCACGTCCTAGTTTGGCCGGGGAGTGGGCATCAGAAAACGAAACAATAGCCAGCGGGTCGAGCTGGGATATGCGCCAGTTCATCGGTGGATCTGAAGACAGACCTGTTTCGATAGCATGAACATGTTTTGTCATACTGCCGAAGCATTCCTCAATCGTATCAAATCCTGACTGTGAGCCAAACATGGCAAACCACGGCGTCCAAATGTGGGCAGGGATCAGCATCGCGCCTGCGGCAGCGTCATGCGCGTATTTCACCAGTTCTTCGCTGTCCAGTCCCAGGATGGGGCGGCCGTCTGACTTTAGGTTAAAGTTTTTATCCAGTGTCGTGTTGAATTTATTAACGCTGGCAAGATCAGGCATAAGTATGAGATGATGCACACGCCGGGCTTTATCGCCGCGCTTATAAATACAGCTGACCTCGGTGCTTAATAAAAACCGGCAGTTATGTTTGATGCCGCGCAGACGGTACAGTCCTGGTTCGGCCGGTACTAACTTTTTTTCCAGTTCGGCAAACCATGCCGGGTGCGTAAAATCACACGGCGAGATTATGTCAATTCCCTTTGTATCCGCCCATTGGGCCATGATTTTCAGCGTCATTTGTTTAGACACGGCGCGGGAGTATTTGGAGTGGGCGTGGATATCGGCTATGTAGTGAGGCATAGTGTGATTAAGTGTATCATATTTTCTTGCGTAAAATAAAACCGCGCTCGAGGAAGCGCGGTTTATCATCATGAACAATCATGGATACTAATACCAGGGCGCATAGCCTGGATAAGGTGCTGTGCCGTGATGCCCATATCCTCGTATACGGCCAAGAGGGAACCAAAGGCTTCTAAAAACCGCTGCTGTTTTTTACGATAATCTTCTGCACGGTACTGCTCGGCGCGGCGGGTATTGCCATGGTCGCGGTACAATGCTGGGTGTGGGATTTCAATATGCTGCGCATTTGGCCGTATGCGCCACAGCCGCAGTAATACTTCCATAGGGACGCCATACCTTTTGGTAATGAGTCGAGGCATAATATCTTTCAGCAGGGCAGTCGGCAGGCCAAAGAATCCGGTACGCGCGTCCGTGATATTCCAGCCGGTAACCGCACGGAGCTCTCTGGTGAACATGCTATTGAGCATAACTCGATCAAGCATGGTGCCGTTTTGATGCGAGTGGGGGTGAAATCGGGAACAGGTAACTATATCCGCGCCACCGTAGAGATATGACAGTATTTGTGGGATGAACCGCGGCTGGTGCTGTCCGTCAGCATCGATTTTGATAACATGCGTGAATTCACCGCTAGTAAGAATATGTTCAAATCCGGCTTTATAGGCGGCACCGACACCCTGGTTTGGCTCCAGGTGGATGGCTTCACAGTCGAGGTCGGTGACGGTATGAACAGTATCATCAGTTGATCCGTCGTTGACAACCAGAACCGTTGCGCTGGTATGGGTGTGGTCGCGTACTGCCCTGATAAGCGCTGGTAAGGTCTCCGCGTCATTGTACGCGGTAAACATGATAATTGGTTTTTTCAGACACACGGAAAACTCCTTTATACTGTAAAAGGTCTCTATTAATTTTATATTAGTGTAGAAGAATATGGATTATTTGTCAAAATGACTGCCGATGCGCGGCAGCCAATTGTCCTGCCGTATTAATACCAATACCTTCGGCTGGATTAATCGGTAACGCTGTTACTTTTTCCCCCTGCTGGAAGGCGCTATGTAGCAGGTCGGTTAGGTAATATTCGCCCTGCACATTGTCATTGCGTAGGGTATCGATATTCTGCCGCAGCCAGTCCGTGTCAAAGCACATATTGCTCGTATTCACTTCAGTAATATGGCGCTCTATATCCGTGGCATCTTTGAGCTCAATAATTTTTTCAATACTGCCGTCTGTATTACGGATAATACGACCGCAATTAAAAAAAACCTCATAGCGGTCTCGATAGTGTGGAACCTGTACGGTGGTTAGTGTTATAGTGGAGCCGGTCGTACGATGGCGCTGGACAATTTTTTGAATTGTTTCCGCCTTAATAAATGGTTTATCGCCATACAAAACCAGCACCCGCTGGGCATGTGTCGGGATAGCCGGTCTTGCGATACGGACCGCATGGCCAGTACCTCGCTGTTCAGCTTGGTGCACATAGGTAAAATGTTCGCCAAGATGCGAACGGATGTGTTCAGCACCGTGGCCGACCACGAATAGTGGAGGAATGTGCACGTTTGATTGCTGCAATGTCGCTACAATATAATCTATCAGCGGTTGTCCATGAAGTGGCGCCAATACTTTTGGTAGAGTGCTATTTTGCATCCGTTTACCCCGGCCTGCGGCCAGTACGATAATCTGGGTATCTTCCATAGCTAATTACGTACCAATATATAGAAGTCTACTGAATGATCCCGTGGTCTTTCCCAATTTTAATAAAGGCATCGATAGCCTGTTGGACATGCTCATCCGTATGGGCGGCCGAGAGCTGTACGCGGATCCGGGCCTGTCCCTCGGGCACGACCGGGTACCAGAAACCGATGGCATAGACGCCTTCCTCCAGCAGGGCGTTTGACATCCTGGCGGCCACGGTGGCGTCGCCGAGCATGACCGGGGTGATCGGGTGGTTATCGCCCTTAATCGTGAACCCCGCGCCAGTCATGGCCTTTCTGAATGCGTCAGTATTTTTATCCAGCTGGGCTTTGGCGTCTTTGATAAACGTTTCGGCATTATCAATGATGTATTTAGTCGTGGCAACGATAACCGGAGCGAGAGAGTTTGAAAAAAGGTATGGCCGTGACCGCTGGCGCAGCATATCCACGATTTCCTGACGTGCTACAGTCACGCCGCCGGACGCGCCACCAAACGCCTTGCCAAAGGTGGTAGTAATCATGTCGACTCGGCCTTCAGTACCAGTGGCCTCTACGCTGCCGCGGCCGGTCGGACCGATGACGCCGGTAGCGTGCGAGTCGTCTACCATTACCGCGGTATCGTATTTGTCAGCCAGGTCACAAATATCTTTGAGTTTGGCAACTTCACCGTCCATGCTGAACACGCCGTCAGTGACGATTAACCGGGCGCGCTGTGCTTGGGCTTCTTTTAATTTTGTTTCTAGATCGGCCATGTCACTGTGCTTATAGCGGTATCGTTCCGCCTTACACAGCCGGACGCCGTCGATGATGCTGGCGTGGTTTAGCTCATCAGAAATAATTGCGTCTTCATTGGTGAGAATAGTTTCGAAAAAGCCGGTATTGGCATCGAAGCACGAAGTGTAGAGGATGGCGTCGTCCATTTTCAGGTACTGGGCTACGGCGTGTTCCAGCTGCCGGTGCTGATCCTGGGTGCCGCAAATAAACCGCACCGATGATAAGCCATAGCCATACTGGGTAATGGCTTTTTGGGCTGCTTCGACCACCTCTGGCCGGTTAGCCAGGCCGAGGTAGTTATTCGCACAAAAATTCAGTACCTTTTTTCCATTGACAATGATTTCTGCGCCCTGGGCAGATTCTATTTCGCGTTCTGATTTCCATAGGCCCTTGTCCTTAATCTCCCGAGCCTGCTGGGTAATAACTTTTTTTAGAGCGTGGAACATATATGTTATGTTAGATCTTATTTGATTTAGTGTAGCATAATTTTCAAAGTAAAAAAAGGACCAAACGTTGTTTGGTCCATGATATTTTTGGCACCTCCTGGATCTCGATTATTGTATGATGTTTTTAAATTTGTCGGGATCGGGCGGATTGGCACCGCCCAGGGTGAGCGATGAAAGAGCAGCGCATGTCACGCCCCAGTGGAGCGCTTCTGGCGGTGATTTTTTTTTCAGGATTGCCGCGATAAATGCGCCGAGAAAAGCATCTCCGGCACCGGTTTTGTCTACCACGTCTCCCAGGACAAGCGCTTGCTGCTCAATCCATAAACCATGTGCAGGGCTCGACATGAAGACGCCGTGCTTGTTGCATGTAATCACGATTGTTTTAATACCATTAACATGAAGCGGCTTGAGGAGCTCTGGTGATACCTGATCAGCGGTAAGTGTCCGATGCAGGGCAGCAGACAACTCACTCAAATTAAGTACCAGCAGATCAGTAAGAGGCAGAAGGTCGTAGAAAGGAGCACCCAGCTGGATTAATTCTGAACGGGGATTCAGAATTTTGGCAGCTGCAGTCTGCCGGAAGCATTGCAGGAATAGCGATGCTTCAGTAGTGTCCGATACGCCGGTTGCGGCAAATACGGCCGGCGCTTCATCTCGCAGCAGGCGAAGCAGTTGTCCGGAATTTGCCCGGTTGTAGCCAGGTTTTTCGGACAAGAGCGGTGATTCGCCTTGGGAGTCGGTTTGTGTCAGCACAGTAGCGCGACTTGTTTTGGTGCGCCAGGGGAGCAGGGTGAGCGTGAAACCATAGGAGTTGGCTTTTTGTTTGGCGAGTTGTCTGAAATTGAGTGAGTCGTCGTTGCCGACCGCGCCGGCGACTATGGCATTGAGGCCAAATGTATGCGCGCACACCGCGGCAGTATTCCAGGAAGTTCCGCCGATTCTGTCCTCGTGATAACAATCTTTTACCTTAGTTTTACCGATGAGCTGTTCTGGTCCGGTGCGCATAAAAACAATAGTTTCTTGACAGATAGAGAGGCCAGTCATGACTGACCGTTTCGTAGATGCCGGCACTTCAAGAAATGATTGCATTACTGTTCCCTCCTTGAAAAATATGATGTAAAGAACTAGTTGTAATATGATAGTATAGTCTGTTAGACGCATTTGTCAACTTGAAAAATGCACGAACTTCAGTGTATACTATGAGAAACTATGTTTAGCCCAAAAAAGACAATACTCGTATTCACTGGCGGCGGCCTGGCGCCAGCACTTAACCCAACATTGGCTGGTGTTATTAGCGCGGCCCAAGATCAGGGTTGGCGTGTGTTGGGTGGCTTGTATGGGTGGTCGTGCCTGCATCGCAACGGCCGGGTGATTGATCTGACTGATTTTGATACAGAATCCCTGCGTACAGTCGGCGGTACGTTTTTGCGATCCAGCCGGACAAATCCGTTCGCCAGTGATGACGGACCGGCTTTGGTCCAGGAAAAAATTAAAGAGTATGGAGTTGACTGTGTGGTGGCTATTGGCGGTGATGATACGCTCGGGGCCGCTCAAAAGCTGTATGAAAAATATAATTTGCCCATTGTCGGTATACCAAAGACGATTGATAATGATCTCCAGGCTACGTATTGGACGCCTGGTTATCCGTCAGCGGCCCGGGCAGTAGCTGATTATAGCTATGAGATTAAGATTGACGCGGCTTTTGCCCTGTCGCGAATTTATATTATAGAAGTATTAGGCCGTCAGTCAGGCTGGCTGGCCGCCGCCGCCGCGCATGGTATGGCTGATGTGATTATTCCGCCGGAGCGGGAAGTCAAACTTGACCGCGTTATCCAGGCGGTGGCTAAGCGCTATGAGCGGAACGGGAACTTCGCTACGGTCGTTATTTCCGAGGAAGTAAATTTTGATCGGGAGGTTAATGGCATGCTCCAGGACGCGAACCAGCATGACAGTTTCCAAGTGCAGCGTAAGAGCTTTGTCGGACTTGATTTATGTAAGAAAATTACCGCAGAGCTGGGCGTGGCGGGCAAGCCGCTGTTTCCCGGGAATTTTGTCCAGACCGGAGCGCCTATTCCAGAGGACGCTGAAATAGCTTATATGTTAGGCCAGCGAGCGGTAGTATTGCTGCAACAAGGATCATACGGACGCATGTGTTCAATTACACGCACGTCAGGGAGTGCCCATATGGGAGTAACAGATGTTGCCTTATCCGAGGCAGTCGGCGCAGTCCGGTTCTTGGACAAAGGATTTTTTGATTATGAGGCATTCCGGGTGACTAATGCGTTTCTCGAGTATGCTGAACCCTTTCTGGGCACGCTGCAACAGCGCGCACAAGATCCCTACCGCCAGATAATTCGGCAGGTCCATGGTACACGATAAAAAAGGCGCCTGTATTGACAGACGCCTGGAGCGATAGCAACATTACATAACAGCGGTAAGGAGCATTTTTTTGATGCTGTTGACAGTCCGCTGGGGAAGCGGATTGTTTTGGAAGTGCGAGAGGGAAAATATCTTGTTCAGTTCGTTCGGGGTGATCAGTCCCCAGTGGCAGTACCAGCAGGCAATCTCCCGCATGTCATACACCCTGGAAAAGCTCAATTTTTCTATATGAGGGATATCACGGCTCGTGCCGGTGATAGAACGAGCAGTCAATCGATTAGAAAAGTGACGCAAAGCGGTGTCAAGTTTTTTACGCTTGAGATAACGGATAATCTCTGCCTCGTATCGCGGCATAAAGGCCGGTACTTGACGCGCCATCTGGACAAGCAGGACGTGCATGACGCCAGCACGATCATAGTGGCGGTAGATGCCGACCTGGCGAGCAAGTTTACTCTCGACGTCAGGATATTCGAGCAAGTATTTTCTGCCAACTCTGATTTTTGGCGGGACAAGATCCACATAAGTAGCCTTATCACCGACAAAGTTTCGCGGCACCAGATCAATACCCACGGTCAGCCGCTTACTGGGGTTTAGCATGAGCCTGCCCAAGCTTCTGAAAATACTGCGCTGAATATTGACAGCATCTTTTTCGTCGCGGGCTCGCTGCAGCTGCAGCTCCAGATTATCGCCCATAAACGGGGCGACTACGATGACGTGGAACGAATCAAAGCTACCGTTTTGCGTGGCATGAATTCGATCAGCGCATGGCGGTAGGCAGACACCGAGTTTTTTCAGTTGCCAATAGTAATCCCGTAGTTGCACAATGAATGTTGCCAGATTTTCTGTGCGCAGCGAAACACGTTCGCCATAAATTTTCAGCACCTCGGTGCCGTTTGCGCCGTTGCGGCATTCATACACAGCTGAATTGTAGCCGGTGGGAAATTGCTGTACTATGCGGTAGCTTCGTCCATGAATTGTTATTTCGTCGCCCGGTCGCTTAGCCTGGTTTAGTAAGGTGGGTGACAAACTGTCCTCCTTGTTATTATTGTATTGTGAAGGTTCTTTTTTTCGTATTTAGAAAAAGTAACATACATAATGACTGCGGCCAGCCATTGTGTATATTATTTTTTCCAATCTGCCAGGGCTTCTTCATAAATTTCCGGCGTACCCACATCGAACCATTGGCCCTCAAACGGGTAGCCGTACAGCTGTCCTTCTTTGGCTAGTTTGGGGAATACGTCTTTTTCCAGCATAGAGTAACCACTGGAGGGGATATATTTGAATATGCCGGGATTAAACACAAACAGACCGGCATTGATAAAGTGTGAAACACCCTTTTTCTTGTCCGGTTTTTCCACAAACTTAACGATTTTATTGCCATGCATGCGGACCATGCCGAATTCGTACGGCTTGCCGCTGGACGTCACGGCCACACTGCCGACACCTTTATGTGTTTGGTGAAACTCAACTAAGTCCTTCAAATCAATATTGATCAAAACATCACCGTACAGCATGAGGAAGGGGTCGTGTTGGAGATATTTTTTCGCCTGGCGCAGGGGAGCGGCCGTGCCTTGTTCTTTTTTCTCCTTAATATATGTAATCTTCACGCCAAACCGCTCGCCATCACCAAAGTGGGAAATAATTTTTTCACCTAGATGTCCGACCAGGATATAGATGTCTTTAAATCCCGCATTGCGCAGCAGTTCGATAGAGTATTCTAAAATCGGCTTATCGTGTACCGGGATGAGTGTTTTCGGAATTTCATAAGTAAAAGGGCGCATATTGACGCCCCGGCCGGCAGCCAGGATAAGCGCTTTACGTGCCTGCGGTCCCAATGCCTGGGTCAGGAGGTATTCGATAGCGTGTGAACGGTTGCGAATACGTGATCCATCCACTACTTCATCAACCAGGGGGAGGAGATCTTTTTTTAGGGTAATAGTAAGCCGTTTTCGGTCCATGGTTTGATTTTAAATTTTCATACATCATCATACCTAGAATAGACTTATATGTCAATTGTCTTATCCACAATAAAATACCCCTAATACTAGGTAATTATTAATAAAAAGTACTACAAAGACAGAATTAAATCGTATATAAAAAAATATAATAACATATCATAGTAGAAGAGCTTTTTTCATAATAACTGGCGATGGCTGATCCCTCGGCTCCCCTGAAACAAGTTCAGGGTCGCTCGGGATAGGCCTCCCAGATTGAAAGGTGATCGGCAAATAAAAAACGTCTCCATTTCTGGAAACGTTTTTCATAATAACTGGCGATGGCCTACTTTCCCGGCGGTATGCACCGCAGTATCATCAGCGCTGGCAGGCTTAACTGCTGAGTTCGAGAAGGGATCAGGTGTGACCCTGCCGCTTGAATCACCAGAGAACAGAACACGATTCAATTCATGCGCTGTGTCTCTGACGATGAATATGGGAACAAGCATGCGGAACATTATAGTGATTGCAATGCTGGCTTGATTAGTACTCCTCCGCTCAAATCCTTACGGACCTTACACGTAGAGCCTATCAACCTGGTCGTCTCCCAGGAAGCTCATAATGAAACCTAATCTTGAAGACGGCTTCGCGCTTAGATGCTTTCAGCGCTTATCCGTACCGAACGTCGCTACCCAGCTTTTGCCCCAGACAGGACAGCTGGTTGACGAGAGGTTTGTCCATCCCGGTCCTCTCGTACTAGGGATGAGCCTTCTCAAGTTTCAACGCCCACGGCAGATAGGAGACCGAACTGTCTCACGACGTTCTGAACCCAGCTCGCGTACCGCTTTAATCGGCGAACAGCCGAACCCTTGGGACCTTCTCCAGCCCCAGGATGCGATGAGCCGACATCGAGGTGCCAAACCACTCCGTCGATGTGAACTCTTGGGAGTGATCAGCCTGTTATCCCCGGAGTAACTTTTATCCGTTGAGCTTCCGCCGTCCTACATCGAACGGTCGGATCACTAAGTTCTGCTTTCGCAACTGCTCGACTTGTACGTCTTGCAGTAAAGCTGGCTTGTGGCTTTGCCCTATCATCGCCGTTTCCATCGGCAACTAGCCAACCTTTGTAAACGCCTCCGTTACTTTTTTGGAGGCAACCGCCCCAGTTAAACTACCCACCAGACACTGTCCCTATTCCGGATTCACGGAACACGGTTAGAAATAAAACTGCAAAAACGTGGTATTTCACTGGTGACTCCACCCCGCCCAGAGGCAGGGTTTCAACGTCTCCCACGTATGCTAAGTATATACAACCTTATTTCAATGCCAAGTTGTAGTAAAGCTTCACGGGGTCTTTTCGTCTAGCCGCGGGTAACTCGCATCTTCACGAGTCTTGTAATTTCGCCGAGTCCCTCGTTGAGAGAGCCCCCAAATCGTTATGCCATTCGTGCAGGTCGGAACTTACCCGACAAGGAATTTCGCTACCTTAGGACGATTATAGTTATCGCCGGCGTTCGTCAGCGCTTCGGTTCGGAGCTTGCACCCCTCACCTTAACGTTCTGACACTGGCCAGGCATCAGCCCCTATACATCACCTTACGGTTTAGCAGGGACCTGTGTTTTTGGTAAACAGTCGTTTGGGGTCATTCGCTGCGTCCCTCACCTTTTTGGCTACCAGTATTCGGTAGGTACTACCGTTTACTCATACTGCCAAAAAGGTGAGGGAAGGCCATATTCCAAAGTTACGGCCACTGAATTGCCGAGTTCCTAAACGAGGGTTATCTCGTACACCTGAGCGCTTCGGCGCGCCCGCCTACCTGTGTTGGTTTACGGTACGGACATCCTGTAAATAGAGTTGCCACCTTTTCTTGGCACCACTGCATTCCGAATTGGCTTTGGCTTGCGCCGCAGCCTGCCGCCATCTCACCGAGGAGACAGCGACGCATGTAGTCAAAATACGTTCGGATTTAGATGATGCGTCAGTGACAATAGTTCACAAGACGGTGCTGGAATATTGACCAGCTGTCCATCGGCTACGCCTTTCGGCCTCGCCTTAGGACCGACTAACCCTGGGTCGATTTACGTTGCCCAGGAAACCTTAGGCTTTCGGTGTTCCGGGTTTTCACCGGAATTTTTGCTACTTATGCCAACATTCTCACTTCGTATGCCTCCACCGCACCTCGCGGTACGACTTCAGTGGCATACAAACGCTCCTCTACCGCCTCACACCAATTTTGCTTCTGAAGTACTGGCAATGCACGTACGTGCATTGGGTTTGTTTCAGGAACAAAATAGGTGTGAGGCTCGCACATTCGGTACTTAGTTTAGCCCCGATTATTTTCGGCGCACAATAACTTGACCAGTGAGCTGTTACGCTTTCTTTCAAGGATGGCTGCTTCTAAGCCAACCTCCTGGTTGTCCAAGTTACCATACTACCTTTAACACTTAACTAAGATTGAGGGACCTTATGTTGCGATCTGGGCTGTTTCCCTTTTGACCAGTGAAGCTTAGACCCCACGGTCTGACTCTGCAGATATAGCTAAACCAGTATTCGGAGTTTGGTTGGAGACGGTAGGCAAAAGCCATCCGACTCCATTCAGTGCTCTACCCCTGGCAGCCACCTACAGGCTAGCCCTAAAGCTATTTCGAGGAGAACCAGCTATTGCCGAGTTCGATTGGAATTTCTCCGCTACCCACAGCTCATCCCCTTGTGTTGCACGACAAGTGGGTTCGGACCTCCCTCCGACTTTCGTCGGAGTTCATCCTGGCCATAGGTAGGTCACTCGGCTTCGGGTCTAGTCAATACAGTCATAAACGCGCGGTTAACGCTCGCTTTCACTATACCTTCGTCCTTAAGCGGACTTAGATAAACTGTATCGAACTAACTCGTTGGCTCATTCTTCAATAGGCACACTGTCATCCCCACACCAATTACTCATTATTATTGAAATAAAGAATAATTGGTGTGGGGACTCCAGCTACTTGTAAGCATATGGTTTCAGATACTATTTCATCCCCCTCACCGGGGTGCTTTTCACCGTTCCCTCACGGTACTGGTTCACTATCGATCACCAAAAGTATTTAGCCTTGGAACGAGTAGTCGTCCCGGATTCCCATAGGATTTCACGAGTCCCATGGTACTTGAGAAGAATTAGACAGAGCTTACCCACTTTTCGCTTACCGGGCTATCACCGTCTGTGGCGGCCCTTTCCAGAGCCTTCAGCTAAGTAAGTAAGAATCCCTACGCCTGTTTCATGTTGCCATGGAACAGGCAAGGAATCCCATCATCGCGTCTGCAGATATTCGCAAGATATCTAACTAATCCTCTCGCAACAACTTTACCACAGCAGCTTGCGCTTCTCTGCCCTGCATCCGCCTCCGAAGAGTTGGACACAAGGTTTCGTGATAAAGATTTAGGCTCTTCCCGTTTCGCTCGCCACTACTAAGGGAATGAGCCATTACTTATCGCCATGCGCGAGGTGCGCGCGTGCGGCGAAAAGCAATGGACAGTTGTTTTCCTTTCCTTCGGCTACTAAGATGTTTCAATTCGCCGAGTTACCTTCGTACGCCCTATGTATTCAGGCGCAGATAATCGTGTCTTTCAGCACGATTGGGTTTTCCCATTCGGACATCCCCGGATCAACGGTTGGTTGCCACCTACCCGAGGCTTATCGCAGGCTCCTACGTCCTTCGTCGTCTTTTGATGTCGAGGCATTCACCATATGCCCTTATTACATTGCAATCACTAAAATGCCACGCATTCTAGTGATAATTTGTGTTGATGCTTGTTTCCCATATTCAATTTTCAAGGTCCAGACCAAGAACTGAGATGGAGCTATACATTTTATATGTATACAGCCGGCATGTCAGTTATTGGTTTTTTCAGTGTAATGTTCTAGACCTTTCGGCATTTAGACCCTTTGATTCCTCTTCGACTCATTGTATTCACTCAGAGTCACCCTGATCCTATTGTCTTTAATGTAATTAAGGTGCAAAAAATCCCGCTGATAGCGGGATAAAATCCGATACCGCTAAGTATGATTTTACCCGCTTTTTATGGTTACTGATAAGGATTTTTGCATAAAATTTAGCTGTGGATAAGGTCTATTAAATGCGATTTTCAGTATAAAGGGTTTTTAAAAACCTGTCAAGGATGAGATCATTTTACTATAATATGCCCTTATGTAGCATAAAAAGTTATAAATAAGGTGGTCTTTTGCTATGGCAATGTCGGATATTCACTATCCTGGCCGACGCAGGCGTATATACAGCCGGGCCATAGCATATTCATAATTACCGTCGATAAGGAAGCGATTGTTTCGCACGTATACCTCCTCATGAAATATTTTATTCAATGAGAAATTAGTCCATCTTACGTAAATATAAAAAAAGCGCAAGGTCTTCTTAGCGCGTGGTATATAGCTTGTAGTGCGTTGTTTATTTTTTTTATAATCGGCCCCGGATTATTGCTATAGTTTGCTTTTCGAAATATTATTTAGAAGCAGATGCCCGGAAGAGCGATTTATCTAAAATAATTGTTTAATATACCGGAAAACTTTTGGATGATTGTTTTTTGTTGCTTAGTCATAGTGGCACTATAGCATGCTCTACTAGTTATATCTATGAAAAAGTAATTGGTGACCAGCCATATTATTTTTGAACGGGTTTACGTATGAATTAAGAAGTATTATACTGAGTGTAAGCACATTGGAAACTTATAATGCCGGAGATGGATATGCGTAAAATGCATAGAACCTTTGGCCCGTACATCCAGCGAGGAAAAAACTCATCGCTGGATGAAATCTGGCGTTGCTTCAGGCGGAGACACGCCGAACGACAGGCCTATTTGCACAAGCGGTATGCATGGGAGCAAAAATGGTTTATCCGACCGCTAATTTGGCTTGGCATTATCAGATCTCGTATTACGGCACTGCGAACAGACTGTGTTACGGGTCGAATCGAATATGTTGAAGCCCAGCGGTAAGCCAGACCTTATTTTTATAAAGACCCAGAAAGTAATTTATGGGTCTTTTTTACGTTTTGGTCATTATTATTATTCGATAGCATGCTATACTAGTCATATCTATGAAAAAAATAATTTTTATTCCCGGTGCGGCAGGGCCACGAGACACACATATTGATACCGATTCCTATAATGAGCAGCGATGTCAGAGGGGCCTAACATTATGGCTACGGGGCGGCTATGACATGATCGTTGTGTCAGGGTTTGTAGGGCAATTGATGCGAGACTGGCTCCGAGTGCGAGGAGTGCCGGCACAGAAAATCTTAGCGGATGCCCACGCCGCCGATACATTTACTAACATAAGAAACAGTCTGCGGCTGCTGCGAGAGAGGGGATATGAGGATATGCAGATAACCGCGGTTTCCCACTGGACACATCTCAATCGTATTTGGCTGACATTCTACCTGGGGTACGGCCGTCGGATTATCAAGTGCCCTGTACCGTATCGGATACGACTGCGCACATTTTTCTGGGAGCTGGGAGCTTTGGTTTACCATTGTCTAGATTGGCGGGGCACTGGCTGGATAGCACGCACTAACAGAGCGCGGCGGCGAAGGGCTTTGCGTAAGAAATAAAAACCGCCCCTTACTTTATTAGTGCATGGTTTATATTAATTAAAAGAAAACCAGATCCATGGAGGAATATGCTTTCCGGTTTGTTCCAGCGGGGCCTTTGTCTATTTCATTAGCAGTACCCCAAAACTCTCACTGTGAATTATAATGCCGGTGAGAGGACTCGAACTCCCGTGCCTTACGGTACTAGGTCCTAAACCATGCGTGCCCGCCTGCCATCGCCTATGCCCAGGAGAGGACTCGAACCTCTAAGGGATTGCTCCCACTAGCTCCTAAGGCTAGCGTGTCTACCAGTTTCACCACCTGGGCAAGGGCATTGGCGGGCAGGTATGCCAATTCCGCCACCGCGGCACGTATTTTAATTTTACATATTATATATAAAAGAGGCAAAAGGGCAAGTTTGACCGCAGGCAAATGGTGTTTTACTATGAAATAATTTAACACAAACATCGCACACTACCATACAGGAGGAATCACATGGATTTACGCGTTATTTTTGGCCCGGCCTGTGCTGACACGCTTAAACAGCATGCGCTGGCAAAGCTTTCTGAATTAACTGAATCAACCTTTCACGAAACGCCGTGTACAGTCAGTAATTTTGCCGACGGAGAACAATTGCCCCAGATCGGCGAAAATATCAGAGGAACTGACGTATATATTATTCAGCCCACGCCCGCGTCAAGCAATAATCTCGTAATCATGCTGCAATTACTGCAGGCCGCTTCTTATGCTTCTGCTGCTCGGGTAACCGCTGTATTCCCTTATATGGGTGGTTTGCGCCAAGACCGGAAGGACCGGCCTCGTGTCCCGATTACCGCGGCACTAATAGCTATGAAGATCGAAGCCGCTATGGTTGCTGCCGCACAAAAGCATGTTATGGTGCTCCATCCGCACTTTCCGCAAATCCAGGGTATTTTCAGGATTGCCAATGACCTGCTCTATCCCACAGAAATTTTTGAGCGCAAAACAGGAATGCTGCTGGGAAATGATTTCGGCAACCTGGTGCCCTGTGCTCCTGACGCTGGATCAGCGAAGCTGGCCGAGCTATATCGCCGTCGATTCAGCACGCACTCGTATGCGGTTGGCGATAAGCGGCGTACCAAAGATGACACCGTGGAAATAAAACGCATCCTCGGTGAGATTAAGGACAAGATAGTGGTGATATTTGACGATATTGCCGACACCTTTGGCTCCATGGCTGCCATCAGTGAGCGGGCAGACGAGGAGGGCGCTCGGGAAATCTACGGCATGGTTACGCACGGGGTGCTGGCCGGGAAAGCGCTCAAACGCCTGGAGCAATCGCGGATAAAAAAACTGTACATCACAGACTCTATCAGGCAAAGACCCGAAGTTATTACTCATGAGCGTATTGACATTGTCAGTGTCGGCGGGCTCATCGCTGAAGCTATTTGGCGTAATAACACGAATAAATCAATACATGCCATTGACGGCATGTTTAATGATAGTGTTAAAGAGAGCTAGCGCATTATGCAGGCTGTCATCTCGACGGCCTGCTTTTTTTAGGCTACAATATACTATATGGATAAAAATTCACCAGCCAAAAAACGAACCATACCGGTATTATTGGTTATCGTCTGGATCGCTATCGCAGTATTATTCGGCTACAGTATCTGGGCGGGCGATACTGATAACGGCCAAACGTTCGGTGGGCAGGAAGCAGTGATTGCTGACGCCCATCCGGAGGCTGCGATCCGTCAAGCAACCGCCGATATGAGCCAATCAGAAAAGCAATCTGCCGCAGAACGTGACCAGCAACGAGTAGCTGATATTAGAACGATCAGGTCAGGGTTGGGCGACTACTACGAAGCTACAGGCCATTATCCGTCTGCGCTCGATGATTTAGTACCGGCCTATCTCGATGAGCTACCTAGCAATCCGACTCCGGGCGGTACTGATTATTCATACACTGGTATTGGTTCAGCTCCATTTATGTATTATGATCTTGTTTACTCGCTGGAAGTTGGCACTGATGATATTGGGTCGGGCCAGCAGGTGGCCAATCCTAGTGGGTTGTCATTTTAGTTAGCATAAAAAACTCTTAATACATTAATCGTCCGCCAGGGCGATTTTTTACTATGTATCAAAACCGAATATTATGCTAAAATAAAGGTAGAAATAAGGATGGCTCACTGAAAAAACAGACGGCTACAGCTCGCTATCATACCGGAGGAACTTCAGAAAAAATGTACTAACCACAGAACTATCATCAGCCGTAATTTTTGCGCCGTCGCTGTCAGCCGCCGTCGGAAAAATATGTGGAAAAGTCGTTTTATAAATATTTTATTGCACCTTAATAACCAGTACACCGTCCACACCATAGCAGAAAGGAGGTCACATCATTGATAAGAAGATAACGTGGGTCTCTTCTTATATGTTTTTTGAAAAAAGCACCTGCGGCAATTCCCGAATATGATGAGGAAGTTATGTGTAGATTATTGTTACGCGTATTGTTCAGCGTCTTGTTTACAGCAACCCTGTTTACCGGCTGTGACAACCAGGATACGCCGGTCGAGCCGACACAGTCCGCTGAACCAACAGTACCGGCAGACATCCGGCAGTACCAGGATGAAGCAGAACAGTACGAACGGGTCATCAGCATGATGGATCCATATGTGACGCAGACAAAGGCCGGTATCTATGTGTTTGATGAATCAGGTTTTGCTGCCAATCAAGCGGTTTTATCGGCTGAAGAACAGGCGATCGTTGATGAACTACACAGCAGCATTGCCATTGTCAATGCAGAAATATCAAAAGGACACAGAGAATCGACAATAGCCCTGGGGTATTACTGTAATTACTATTGGTGGGGGCACCGGTGCTGCTATACCGGCCCTACCGCGGCCCAGCTGGCTAATGCGCTGACCGGCGCTGGCGTGAGTGCGGTATGGTTTCCATACTTTGGTGCGGTTTCAGCCGGGCTTGGCTCAATATTGCAAGCCTGCTATATCGCCTGGGACGGCTTTTGCCTGAACGGCTCATGGATCGGCGGTTTCTGGATTACTAGTCCGTAAATCTACGTCGGGGAGATGGTATCAAGCATCTCCCCGGCAATAATAATAAAATAATCAGATTGACAATGGATACGGCATTATTTATTACTCTGTGCACATTTATTTTGGTAACAGCGAATTACTATTATTATGCTAAAGCCGGCTTCTGTAATACATTGGCGGCGCGGCTCATATTAGCGCGCGCAATAGTCGGCTTGGCCTACATAACATTATTCTATTATATCCTGTTCGTATGGGAACGTAATCCAGTACTGATTGTACTAGCCGCAGGTACGGGATTTATAACATTCACGCTTTTTGATAAGAAAATTAAGAACACAGGAACATCAGCCGTCTAAATTTATAACGCATGACAATCACAAATATTCTGATTATTTATCTGTTTGTCGGGTTTATTATCGCCATTTTCACTGTAGCGTATACGTCCCGTAAATATAACCAGCACTATGGTTTACTGCATGCACTGGAAGTAGTCATTGCCTATGCCTTTGGCGCCTATATAATTTCCGGCATTGGCCTGAAGATTTCTGCCTGGTTCTATGTTGCGACGGTTATCACATTTTTATTAGTCATTACATATTTAGAAATAATGAAAAGCAGACAAAAAACAAAACTCAACTAAAAGAGTTCATTTTCAAACGTAAGGTCCGTCGGCTCATTCCGCATAATGGAATTTGCTCAAGGCCTACAGGAGGTCGATGCCTATGATACGACACCCTTGCTAGGGGGCAGACCTTTCAGAAAGCACGTGGGTGTTTCTGAAAGCACGTTGTTCATCACAATCAACAAACTGAAACTGAACACTTCAAAACTTGGAGTTAATCATGTTAAGTAAGAAACTGTTACTTTACGCAGGAGCACTAGCTATGCTGCTCCTACTCGCGGCCATGACTGGCTGTTCTGATTCTGATAACTTGATCCAAAATCCTGAAACCGCAGTCACCCAGAATGAAGACGCTGGGGATAACAATCCGCCGGAATTTGATGAGATTATCACTCATTGCATAGAGCTGCCCACAACACTGCCTTCTGGCATTACCATTGTGGATATAAAAAAGTCTTTGGCGGCGAGAAACAATATTGCCTTCGAGATGTTGGCACCTGAAGTGCTTGCCGAATTGAATTCTTCTTATGATCCAGAAGAATATTATATTGATTCGATCGGATTGCATTGGGGGAAGCCGAAATATCCCATTTCTGATGTCGCACTTGGTAGCTGCTATCGCCCGTATGGTTTTAGCATTGTGAACTGGCATTTTGTATACTGGTTTCATTACCGTCCTTCGAGCTATGATGCCTATATGGCCTGGGTTAAAATTTACGCACAGCCCTATGGTTCCAATGGTATACTAGTGCAGAAACGTGATATTTGCTGGATTTGTTCCTGTAATCCCTGGTGTGCGCAATTATGGCTTCGTATTTGCGCAAAATAACTATTTGGATGAGGTGGAATTAGTTACTCCGCCTCATCCAAAAATAATTTTATGAAACATCATCGCATATTCATATTCACTTTCATTCTAATAGCATATATTTTTACAGGTATTATTTTTATTTTGTTGTTTCCGGATCAACAGACTGCTTCTGCTCAAGAATTGCAGGAGGATGGAGGTTTTTCTCGGGTTGGTGTATCTTTCATAGGTTTTATCCGTACAGCTATTCAAGTAATACTCTGGCCAGCGCATGCAGTTGTGTTACTTGTTAATTAAAAAATATTTAGTATCTAATTAATATGAAAAAAAGAAACATTTATATTTTAATACTAGCGGTTGGATTGTTGCTTGTTGGCGCGTCCTTGTATTATTGGCTGCCAAATTTATTCGTGGATGAATTTAATTATGTTTATATGGTATATGCCAATGACGATATGGCAATTACAACTGATCCTGAAGATTTGTTTGACAAATCAGTCAGCAGATGGACTGACGTATCAATTACATTTCAAAACAATAGCCAAGAACAATGCGGCGTAATCATGAAATCTGAAACAGTAGATAAAGCATTTGATATTCCGGCCGGTAATGAGTATGGCGCTATTATCCCCAAAGCAGAAAACATAGCCATTTCGTTTTGCGGGGTGGAGAAGTTGATTCGAGTAAATTAATAATTATAAAACTCAACTAAAACAGTTCATTTTCAAACGTTAGGCCCTTCGGCTCATTCCGCATAACGGAATTTGCCCAAGGCCTACAGGAGGTCGATGCCTATGACACCTAACCTTTACTAAGGGGGCACCAAAAGGGGACGTTTTCAGAAAAACATGTGGGTCTTTCTGAAAGCACGTTGTTCATCACAATCAACAAACTGAAACTGAACACTTCAAA
>CAYPXF010000023.1:0-20275 GCA_964415025.1 uncultured Gammaproteobacteria bacterium
AACTTGATCCAAAATCCTGAAACCGCAGTCACCCAGAATGAAGACGCTGGGGATACGAGCCCGCCGGATTATGCCGGTATAAGTGCTGATTCAATCAACGCACTTGGCCGCGCTGCAATGCTGGCGAATGGCGGTAAAACTGTTGAGGTCAATACCGCGCTTGGGTGGCAACTTTATGTGAATGTACCCTTTTATTCACAGCGGGATCTTCATTGGTCTGGCAAAAAGCTAGGTTTCGGCCGTTGTGGCTCTACCATTGGCTCTGACGGGTGCTACTTGACCAGCTTGTGCATGGTATACGCCAAACTGGGAACGTATGTCAATCCGGCGCAGCTGAATGATTGGGGGTACGCAGGTCGATCACATTATATATTTCAAAACTCTGGCTGCGGCGACTTAATCCGTCGTCCCCAGGCATACCAATATCCGGGCATGAGTCGACGGTATCGCACTGTGGAGTCATATGAAATATATGATCAGCTGCGCCGCGGCCGGCCAGTTATTGTTAAGGTGTACTACAGTGGTGATTACCATTTTATGGTGATCTTCGCATTTGATGGCAGTCGTTTCTGGGTAAAAGACCCCTGGCGTGATTGGCGTCACCAAGATCGACCGCTCTATGGCACATTTGTGAGAGCGGAGACGTTTGGCTACTAATCATACTGGAGGGGGTAAATTATTACCCTCTCCATCTTAATTAATCTATTATGAAAAAAGAAAATATATATATATTAATAGCAATAGGAATTATAGCTGTTCTTGGCGCTTATATTCTAGTATCTTTAAGTACTACAGATGATACTACTGTGGGGCCATCCCTTAATACAAACCGAAACGTATCGACTATCTATAGTAGTGCCCAGTATCCATTTTCAATATCATTACCCGAGGGTTGGTCTGTAGAGGAAGATCCGAATTATATTGATGGCGTTGAGCGGTATACTAGAAGTAATATTCATTTTAGCTATCCATCAAAAAATATTACATTACGCCTTATCATCGAAGATAATAAAGCGGGATACACGTCTGGCCAGCAGTATTTTTCAAATGTTGTTAATGGAGAAAAAGATCAAAGATTTAAAAGTGAATCAGAAGTTATGTTCTCAGACACTCCCGCATACTTCGTAAAAGATTTTTCCCAACCTGATGGGTATTTTGACCAAGTGTATGTGGTTTCTACGGGCCATATCTACTTTTTTTCATATAGCCAAATGACAGATGAAGGTATATATTCAGTTACTGATGATCTGCGCAACCAAATCTATGGGCTTTTGAAGACTTTTCAGATAAATTAGAAGAGGGAGATAAATATATCAATATATCGGATTAACAAATATACAATAGTATGCAAACAAATTCCTCACATCTATCAAAACCAACCGCCGTAGTTATTTTGGTAATAACTATTGGGGTGATATTGGCCGGCGGCGCGTATTTACTGAAAGAGTATGTGCCGGCTGATAATCAACAGGTGACAACTTCTGATAATACAAATAGTATTGTGCAAAGTGAAAATGTTGATACGTCAGACTGGATTTTTGCACCTTACTTCAGTGACCTGGTCAATTTTACTTTTTACTATCCATCTGATTGGGAATTAGCTAATTTTATTGATCCGGGGATTGTTTTGGATGACCACCATGACGGATCTCCATTAGTATGGGTGAGCACCAGTGAATTCGCCGGACAGAAGACAAACGAATTTGGTGTTTACTACTGGCAAGACACTGGTGATGATTTGGAAACATGGGCAAATAAACGGAAACAGTTATTGCAAAAAGAGCACGGGACAGAGCCGATTATTCAGGACATAGAATTATCCGGCCAGCCGGCCATACAGCAATGTTATGATGCTGCAGTTACTTCAGTTAGATTCCCCTCTTGCCATATTTTTTTCAGCAGCCAGGAGTATATTATCGAATTGCGTATAGAGGGCAATAAAGGAGCATTAAATTATGTCCGAGATTTAACAGCGGCATTTGTGGCACAGTTTTCAATCCTAACTACTAATAATGCATGGCAACAATACAGCAATAATAATGCTGGTTTCGCATTTACATATCCATCTGAGGAAATCGAAATTAAAGACGATCCAATTTTTAGCGTTAGCGCTTTTGGGTCAGCCGGTCAGGAGTTATTTACTGTTAATTCAGTATTAGGTACTGATTCACTTATAGAATATTGGTATCAGACAGCAAAGCAGTATGACATTAATCAGTTACCAGTGCCACAAGAACTGTATTTAGATACAGCGGACTGCCTGTATGCTGATATGAGCAGGTTTGATTTGAACTATACGATTGATCAGCAATCATTGTACTGCGAAGAAAATGATCGGGTGTATGAGATAATTATTCCCTTTGGCGCCGACTCTCCCTATGTACAAAAAGTCTTTTCAATACTAAGCAGCATTTCTTTTACTAATAAAAATTCATTAGGTAATAATACGTACCTATTACACGTTGACGATCCGGGGTTTGAATTGGTTTATCCGGCGAGCTTTATGCTTAGCGCATTGGAGGACTGGGGCGGTACGTATATAGGATTTGAGGAAAATACCGATGATGGCCTGCATTTGAAGAAATTTAGTATATCGTATTTAGCAACCCCGCTTTCCATACAGGAATGTGTTGATGATGAAAACGAGTGTTACATAGTCGAAGGAGAGCTCTCTGCATACCGAGAAAGCACATTTGCTAGTGAAGAGGTACTGGAGCTTTCGTATCAGGAGGATTTGTATGACGCGCAGCCCACCAATAATCGCATCATATTACTAAAGAGGAATGGATTTATTATAAAAATAGAAATTGTTACAGATCAGGAGGGCAATAACACCAAATTAAACAGCATCATTAACAGTTTTAGTTTTATTTAGCATATACCCAAAAGACGACCTTAGTAGAAGAGGTCGGTCGTCCTTTGGTCGCTCTGTTGGAGTTGAAAAAATACGAAACCTGTCTTTTTCATCCTAAGCAACCTCGGAAGGTGTGTTCGGATAAAAAAGATTTCATAAGGGAACCGTACTTTTTCGAAGAGCTTGTTTTATATTGTAAAACTTTAACAATACTTGTCAAGGAAGCATTATAGAATGCTAATAGTAGCGAAAAAATGAATGGTTAGGAATATTGATTATGCTTGATTTCAGGGCCCGAAATCGTGGTGTAATCACTAGCCGTTCGTTACGAGCTTATTATTAATAAATCCTGCTATGAATCTCAACAAAGCAGAACTCATCGGCAACCTGGTCGTGGATCCCACGGTCAAATCACTGCCGTCAGGCCAGTCAATCGCCTCATTCCGTCTGGCCACTAACTACACTTGGCGAGACGCCAAGACTAAGGAGAAAAAGGAGAGCGCTGAATTTCATTCAGTGGTGGCGTGGGGCCGTCTGGCAGATGTCATCCAAAAGTACCTGAAAAAGGGTGACAAAGTTTATCTCGACGGTCGGTTGCGGAACCGTAATTGGGAAGGCAAAGACGGTAAAAAACATTATGTCACCGAAATCGTGGCGCAAAATCTGATTATGCTGGGCGGTGCCAAGCGTAAATCAGACGCCGAGACGAAAAAAGTCAACGATGAAGTAATCGTCGAAGAGGTTGACCTGACCAAGGCCGAGGCCCAGCAAGCCTAGTCCGGATAAGGAGCGTTCGCTCCTTGTCTTCCCGGTCGTTCCGCTCTTGGGGAAGGTGGCGGAAGGGCCCGGGAGATGGGGAGTGAAATAGGTATATACGTGCTATAAGAGCTACAAGCACGAGTACGCAGGTTAGTCAGAAAAGGGTTTATTACTGATTCTGAATATGAAGCATTTTGTGGTGTAGCCGTCCGTACTGGTTATTTATTGGATAGGCTGTTAATTTCATTAGAAAAAAAATAAATAATTTTACATATAATCTTTATACCCTTTGCCTATAGGCTTATAGCTCCTATAGCTCATTTCATCCTTAAAAATCTATGAAAAATTACATATTACATATTACTGACTGCTTTTTACTTAATTACATATTACTGATCGCTATACCAGTAGCTTTATTATTGCCCCTTGGTGATATTACAGCAGCAACCACAGATCACGCAGTCATCAGCGAAATCAAACTAACCGGCGGTACTGGCAAAACAACAGATGAATTTGTAGAGCTCTATAATCCGACTGACCAAACAGTCGATCTGACCGGCTGGACGCTGGTGAAGAAAACAGCCTCGGGTAATAGTTATGTTCTGGTGAATGATTTTAGTGGACAGTCGAT
Source organism: uncultured Gammaproteobacteria bacterium (assembly GCA_964415025.1). Classification (GTDB taxonomy): domain Bacteria; phylum Patescibacteriota; class Patescibacteriia; order UBA10025; family JAHIVO01; genus CAYPXF01. The sequence goes on from CAYPXF010000023.1 coordinate 4,245, forward strand.
AGCGCCGTATTCCTATTTCCTGGTCAGTCATCCGATCGGCTATTTTGGCAGTGTGGCGGCTGACTGGCATTATGACACATCAAATTCTGTTTCTGATAACAATACTGTTATGCTTATTGACGACCAGGGTAATACGGTAGATATGGTTGGTTTTGGCAGCGCTGGCGAGTACGAAGGGGAGGCAATCAGCAATCCCGGCGCCAACAAAAGTGCGGAGCGAAAAGCCTTTGCGGACAGTACAGCAGAATTAATGATTGATGGCGGCGCGCATTATTTTGCCGGCAACAGTGAAGATAGCAGCAATAACGCGGCTGACTTCATTATCCGCGATCCGTTTGAACCGCAAAACAGTCAGTCCGAGGCAGAATATCCCGACGTACCATCGGTCAATCAAACACCGCCGCCAAACAATAACACGCCGGTCAGCAGTCAACATACCCCCCAGGGGTATAGCGACAGCGTGTATATTACGGAACTCTACCCAAACCCACCGGGGAGGGATGATGGGGAATTTATTGAACTATATAATGCCAGCAGTCAACCAATTGATTTATCCAGCTGGCAGCTGGGGGATGAATCGAGTCGTCGGTATACATTTCCACACGGCACTACTGTTAATGCTTATGCGTATTATGCTGTGGCTAAGGATGATTCTGGCATTAGCCTGAATAACAGTGGCGATACTGCTTTTTTATATCAGCCAGACGGTACGCTACTGGATAAAATTTCTTATGGCACGAGCCATGAAGCACAGTCATATAGCCTGGTTAATGGCGTCTGGGCATGGACTGACGGCGTAACGCCGAGAGCCCAGAATGAATTATATATTGCCAATGAAGCGCCAGAAGCGGTAATTACCTTGGAGGATAAAGAAATAAAAGTGGAAATGATAATACAGTTTGATGCCAGCGAGTCGAGCGATCCGGACGGAGATGACTTAGAATACTATTGGGAATTTGGTGATGGCGCTACAAGCAGCGAGCAAAAGCTAGAGCATACCTTTACCGCGGCGGGTGAGTTCACCGTTACCTTGACCGTCACTGATGAAAAGGGGGGTGAGGCAGAGGACAGTATCATTATTGTGGTAACAGATTATGATTATTCTACGGCGTTGCTCATTACAGAAGTATTGCCGTCATGTTCTCCGTCTGACAAGGAATGTGAGTTTATAGAATTATATAATCCAGAAAACAGAGAGATTGATTTGACTGGCTGGCAATTAAGCGATGAAACAATAAATTTTGTGTTTGAAAATATTGTTATTTCAGCAGACGGATATCTCGCGATAGGCCGGGGAAAAAGCAGGATAACGCTGAATAATTCAGGTGATAAAATATTTCTCATTGATCCAGCAGGCACTATTATTAACGGCGTGACTTATGGCAAAGCCAGTAAGGATAGCTCATTCAGCCGGGAGGGGAAGGGCAGGCGGTGGTTTTGGACTGAAGAGGTTACGCCGGGAGAGGAGAATGTTATTATAGGCGGAGATGAGCTACAAGAGTTACAAGCAGAAGGGGGAACAGGAGAAGAAATTATAGAGGAGCAAGAAGTGTTAGAAATTACCATTAGTGACATTACAGAAGAATATTTAGGCAGGACTTTGATAGTGACGGGGGAGGTAGAAAAGGCCAATAGCCGGGGCATTTATATTATGGACAATATGGGCACGGTGCTGCGGGCGTATATCCAGGCCAAGACCGACATAACCCAGCCAAAACTCGAGCCCGGAGACATGGTAACGATTACCGGTGTGTTGGACAAGACGAGTGCCGGTTTTCGTTTACTGCCGCGGAACGCAGAGGATATTGTTATTCATCCAAAAAAAGGAAATGATACAAACGAAGGCACAGTGCTGGGCGCGAGCACAGCACAAGCGCCAGAAGCAGATGTTATTACTTTTCCTGAAAATAATGCCAAACAACAAACAAGCAAATATATCATAGGTGCTGTTTCCGTAATCCTGGCAATAATTATTGGTTTAATGGCACGATATATGTGGCATAGGCGCAATCATACTTCAATTTCTGTTGACTAGGGAAAACCATAATGTTACCCTGGTATAAGTTTTGTCCGTTTTTATTTATATAATAAGAAACCTTTACCGCACATCCAAGGAGGAACAATGAGTGGGAAATTAAATGGGAAGATGGTTAACACCATTATGCCTTTTGAGAGCGGCTGTATTAGCTGCGTTGACACTGAACGGAAGGCGTTCAATGAATTATCCGACGAGGAGGTATTGGAACAAATCCGGAACCTGACCATGGCCATGGGCGATACTACATTGGCGCATGCTGATGCGCTGATCGGCGTTGCGATGAGCCGGGAGAGCATTTCACCTCTTCAGTTACAAGAGGCCTGCCAAGATGCAGAAGGTGCTTACCAAACCATGTTCGCCGGACAGACATGTCCCATCAGATTTCCTGATTTTGATTAGGCGTGAGAGATCTTCGTTTGTATCTGAGCACCGTTCAATGCGAGCGGTGCTTTTTTATCTATTGACATTATACGATTAGCTGATACAGTATGATGTACTTTTGTTCTTTACGTTAGTTTACAAAATCTAAGGAGGGAGCTATGAAAAATCTGGAACAATACCGATTTGTGCTGGAAGACGTGGTGCCACCGGAATCAAATATCAGAATTCTGCTGCTCATGCTGGAAACAGCGCTCGCGGATCAGAATAAGGAGGGAGCGCAACGAATTGAAAATGAACTCGCGAGGCTTGCATTTAATCGGATTAAAATACTCGGTTATTTCCGGGCGATGTATGCTACGATTGTCTATCTGACTGATGACCAAGGGGATTATAAGCATTGGATAAATATTTTTTCAATGCTGGGAGAGAGCCTTTCGTTTATCGACAGATTACATAAGGATGTTATCGCATTCATTCCATCGATCAAGGGGCATGAAACCAGCATTGGAGTGGATCTTATCCAGTGCAGGTATTTTAAGAACAGCTGGCAAAAGCAATCATAGTACGTGTAGCGCCTGGCATAACATGCAGGCGCTTTTTTATGCCATATTCTTCCGGTTCAGCAGGTCTGATAATGTATAAAATTATTATTACTTGATTTTTTAAGATTCAGAATGCGTGGTTATTTCGCTGTGTCCTACGGACTTCGCGGGATTGTTTAATTAACCAATTTTATTCGTGCTAGTATAAGCAGTGACTCCGTTATCACCTGCGGTTCAGCGGGGTTGATAATTTTATTAAAATATTCATCGCCAAACTTTATATTTGCTCGGACTTTACAATACACTGTTTACCCCGCTATTGTCCTCACTACTGTTCGGACTGCAGCGGGGTTGTTTAATTAGCCAACTTTCCTGCGCCAAAGGTATAAAAAATTTTTGGTAATAATTCGGGCTTGAAAACTTGGCTACTTAAACAAAAAAACCAGGGATAATCGCTTACCCGTCCCTGTGGTAGAGAAAGGTGAGTGATTATCCCTGGAAAGTGTAAGGAGCGCCTTTTTTGCTTTTTATTTTTGTTTTACACCCTTATTATAGCGCAAAAAAAAGGTTTTGTCAACCATATGTATATAAAATAAATCGTAAATAGAAAAGCCCATGGACATTTTTTCCATGAGCTTATATATGATTATTGCTGGGCAAAGAACGTTTTCAGCAGTGATGCCAGGTCACATTTCTGTAGTCGATTCCGTAGCCGCGGCCGCGTAACAATTCTGATAGAGAACGAACGATCAACCAGAGTTAACAACTTCTGACGATGTTCGGGATTCAGCTCGAATAAGCTGAGGAATTTCCGCGACCGATGGCTGTATATTTTGACATCGGACGGCTGGAGCCGCTGGTATAGGTCTGTCTGAACAACCAGCACCGAGTGTTCACCCAGGTTAAATTCTTTTTCAATGAACTTTTCCAATTTGTGCACCTCGGAAGGTTTGTTAATGGTCCTGCTCCAGGACTGGATCAATGCTCGATCAATCCCAATGATCGGGTACTGTCCGTCAGGTTCCAGCACTTCTTCGGATTCGTGGCCGCTGATCTTGCAAGCCACGGCGGTTTGCATGAGCTCGCGTTTGAGGATGCGCTCCATGAGCGGATGATCGGAAATCATAGCTTCGACCTGGGAATCGGTCATGTCCCACACTGCACGGTAGTCCACGTCGTTCTGCCGCAGTGCTTCGGTCAGCGCCCGCTGGTACATACGGGCAAACAGTTTGACCCGGGGATGCAGGTAGACGTAGATATACATCCACATAAAGCTTTGCTGGTTGGTCATAATAATGTCCTTGGCCAGCTCATCCACGCCAAAAATGCCGTCGACATACTGCAGGCAGTTGATGACCCGGTCGAGATTCAGGGCTATTTGATAGCCGATGTGATGAGCATCGCGCTCCAGATAGTCCATCTTGTCAGCGCCGATTGTCTTGTCCTTGACCAGGCGGCGCCAGGGGTTATCCTTATTGCCAAACAGGTCGAGTACGGTAGCCGGATCGCTGTAAGTAGTTATAACATCTGACATTTCACGCAGACGTTCGATGCCGATCTGGTTATGGTTATGGCCCAGTACGTATTCAAGCTCATGGCAGGTGGGGCCGTGACCGATGTCATGACCCAGGGCGTAGACTTCCATGGCGGTGTAGATGGGATCGCTGGGCGGAATCTGGAAACGTGCCAGAATTCTGCGTATGCGGGCCAGTGTGCCCAGGCAATGTTCCATGCGGCTGTGTCTGCCTCCCGGCCAGTCCATCATAGTCCAGCCGAGCTGGCGGCGGTGCCGCAGCAACTCGAAATACGGGTGGCGTATAATAGATTCCATGCCGGCTACGTCTACCGGTCCGGAAATCGGGATTGGGATAGCTTTGGTTGGATCGATAATATTGATATGGTGTATCATTTGTCACCTCCAGGTATGGGTATGCTTTTGTTTTCAATGTTCGGGAATAGATTACTGTATCATGCCGAGACAGCGATGTCAAAACCTGGTACAATACTATACGTTATGGCCCAAGCAAACAAAAAATTTATCCTCATTGATGCGAACGCATTACTGCACCGAAGTTTCCATGCCCTGCCGCCGCTGACCACCAAAGACGGCACTATGATTAACGCGGTGTATGGTTTTACGTCCGTGCTATTAAAGGTACTCAAAGAATTTAAACCCCGGTATGTGGCCGTGGCCTTTGATCGACAGGAAAAAACATTCCGGCATCAGGAATATGAGGGATACAAAGCCACCCGCGTCTCGGCACCGGACGAATTTTACGAGCAAATCCCGCTGGCCAAGGAAGTGCTGGAAGCGTTTAACATTCCTATTTTGGAAAAAGCCGGGTTTGAAGCTGATGACGTGATTGGCACTATTGCGGATAAAAATGAACGGCGCAAACTGGAGACTATCATTGTTACCGGCGATAAAGACACATTTCAGCTGATCGACAGCCATACCAAAGTGTATACACTTCGTAAAGGTATTGCCGATACTATTCTCTATGACGCGGAGCAGGTCGAGAAACGGTATGGCCTGACGCCTGAACAAATGATCGATTTCAAGGCGATAGCCGGTGATCCATCGGACAACATTCCCGGTGTCAAAGGCATCGGCGAAAAAGGCGCGACAACACTACTGAAAAAATTTGGCACACTGGAACATATTTATGAGGAAATCGAAAAAAAAGGAGACAAGGCCGATATAACCAAGCGCAACCTCAAGCTGCTGCGCGAGCAAAAAAAGCAAGCACTGATGAGTAAGGAATTAGCTACAATTATCCGTGAGGTGCCGCTGCAACTGGATATTGATGACTGCGTGTTGAGTGATTATGATAAGCAAGAAGTATTCAGCTTATTCCAAAGGATGGAGTTCAAGAGTCTACTTAGCCGTATACCAGTGTCAAAACAGATTAAGGGCAAGCCTACCGCACAGCCGCAGCATGCTACTGATACTGCCATACCCGGCAATTCCCGGCCAAGGCAAAAGAACAGTGAGCAGGATTATCAGCTCATTAATACGAATACTGACTTCGCAGATTTTATCACTAAGCTCAAGAAGCAGAAGGAAATTGCCCTGGATACCGAAGCCACCAGCGTTGATCCGTTTCAGGCGAAACTGCTGGGCGTCAGCATTTCCTGGAAACCTGGCCAGGGATTTTACCTGAACATAAAAGATAATCCCACCTGGCTGAAGATGCTCAAACCAATATTAGAAAATACAAAGATTGCCAAATATGGACATAATTTAAAGTATGATATTGCTCTATTGCGTCAAAACGACATAAAGCTGTCACCGATCAGTTTTGATAGTATGGTCGCGTCGTATTTACTCAATCCAGGATCACGCGGGCATAGCCTGGATAACCTAGCGTTTGAAATATTCGGCTATACTATGCAGCCGATTACAGAGCTCATCGGCAAGGGCAAACAGCAGATTTCCATGGAGCTGGTGCCGCTTAACAATGTTTCATGGTACGCGTGTGAGGATGCTGACTACACCTGGCAGTTGTGTGAACATTTCCGTGCCGAGCTGGATGATAAAAATTTGCTCGGCTTGATGGAGAGGATTGAAATACCGCTTATTCCGGTCCTGGCCACGCTCGAGCAAAACGGGGTCAAAATTGACAGCCGATTTCTAGAAAAGATGTCACGCGAGTTTGGCAAACGCCTGGTGGCTATTGAAGCAACAATCTATAAACACGCGGGCACGGAATTCAACGTCAATTCTCCGATACAGTTGAAGGAAGTGCTGTTCGAGAAGTTGAAAATAAGCAGCGAAGGGATTAAAAAAACAAAAACAGGTCTGTCTACCGCCGCGGCCGAGCTGGAAAAGATGAAAGATCTGCATCCGATTATTCCGCTTGTTGTCGAGCACCGTGAACTGGCCAAGCTCAAGTCTACGTATCTGGACGCCCTGCCCCAGCTGGTTAATCCAAAAACAGGACGGGTCCATACCAGTTTTAACCAGACCATTACCGCGACCGGACGGCTGTCCTCGTCAGATCCGAATTTCCAAAATATTCCTATCCGTACGGAGGAGGGTCGAAAAATCAGGAAAGCGTTTATTGCTGAACCCGGCTGTAAAATCATAGCCGCAGACTATTCCCAGATCGAACTGCGGATTATCGCTTCACTGGCTAATGATGAAAAAATGATCGAGGCGTTTCATCGCGGTGAAGATATCCACCAGCGCACGGCGGCTGATGTGTATGAAATTGATCTAGATGAAGTGAGCAAAGGACAGCGCTACGCCGCCAAAGAGGTAAACTTCGGCATACTCTACGGCATGGGCGCCTGGGGACTGGCCAGCCGGAAGCATATGAGCCGGGAACGCGCCCAGGCTTTTATCGAAAAGTATTTTGCCGCCCATCCGGAAATCCAGGAGTACATTGGCCAGACGATTGCCCTGGCGCATGAACAGGGATATGTGGAAACGCTGTTTGGCCGGCGGCGGTATTTACCGGAGATTAATGCCTCAATGCCGCGGCTCCGGGCGGCGGCCGAACGCATGGCCATCAATATGCCGGTCCAGGGCACGGCCGCAGACCTCATGAAAATCGCCATGATTAATATCCAGGATAAGCTGCACACGGTCAGTAAAAAAACAAAGATGATACTCCAGGTGCATGACGAGCTGGTATTCGAAGTGCCGGAAAAGGAGGTGGGCAAGCTCATCCCCTTTATTACCGAGCAGATGAATACGGTGTATAAGCTGCGCGCGCCAATCGTAACCGAGGTGGCCGTGGGTGATAACTGGGGTGATCTGGAAGAAGTGCAATAAAAAACCGGGAATATTGGTATTCCCGGTCGTGGCAGTCAAAGAAAGTCCGGCTTGATAACGCCGTCTTCTCCTATGGTAATTACTCCTGCATCACAGATTTGCCGCAGGGTATCCCGCGGGTTATTGAATCTTGATCCGAATCGCTCGACGAGCTGTTCTGCCGTAATTTTCCGGTCAGCTTTCTTAAAGCACATCAGAGCGAATAACATGTGCCCAGTATCGTCGCTGTTGCGAGCAGTCTTGCCTGTTATGGCACTGTCAATGAATGCTTCGAATGAACGAGCATCAGGGGGAAGCCCAATCGTTTTGACTTGTAGCTGTAGTTGTCTGATTAATGGAAAAATCCTTTCTCCTGCCATCGAGACCCTCCTTGGGAGCATGTAAGGTTCATTTTGTGTTTACCATATTTCCTAGTATACTAGAATAACCTAACTGTTTTGTCAATATGATTCTATTCCTCACCGGGCCGGATACGTACCGGTCCAGACAGCGCCTGCGTTTTTATCGCGCCGGCTTCAGAAAAAAATATGACCCGTCAGGACTGAACATCATGCGGTTTGACGGCCAAAATTTTGATATGGGTAAATTTCGTTCCAGCATCGGCCAAATGGGATTTTTATCGGCTAAGCGTTTTATCACCGTTGAAAATATCATGAGTGGAAGCCGAAACGCGTCGCAGGAAAGAGCACTGGTTGAGCTCTTGGACAGCGGCGCGTATGAGGACAGCGTGATGGTGTTTCTGGAGGAAAGCGAGATTGGCATGGGAAAAAAGGGAAAAGGCACTCGTTCACATCCTTTGCTCGCCCGCTTAACCAAAGAAAAAATAGAGGAATTCCCGTTGCTCCAGGGAGCAGAGCTGACCAAATGGGTTAGTTCAGAAATTAAAAAGCAAGGCTGCAGTATTGCTGATGACGCGCGCACCGAGCTGGTAGCCTTGGTCGGACCTGATTTATGGCAGATGAGCTCGGAGATTGAGAAGCTTGCCCATTATGCCGGCGGTAAGACAATCACGATTAATATGGTACGGTTGCTCGTCAGGGGTAAGTTTGACGAAAATATATTTCATCTGACAGACGCACTGGCCAGCCGTGATACCCAGGAGTCGTTCCGCTTGCTGCAGGAGCAGCTGGCCAGCGGCGCGCACGAGTTGTATATTTTAACTATGCTGGTGCGGCAGTTCCGGATATTGCTGCAGGTCAGGGAGTTGATTAATGAAGAGCCGAACCAGTATACTATAGCTTCCCGGCTCAAGCTGCATCCCTTTGTCGCCCAAAAAGCAGCGCGTGATGCGAAAAAATTCAGCTTTAGCGAACTCAAAAACATCTACCGCCGGCTGATGGAGATAGATGTCCGTATTAAGTCATCGTCTGATGATCCGCGCCTGTTGTTTGATCTGCTGATAACCAGCGTGTGCCAGGCCAGGTAGCTAGGTAAGCTTGTTCAGCGCTTGCATGAGCCGTGATTTGTACCGAGCCACGGTGTTTTTTTTAAATACCTTATTCTGGGCGGCCTGATCCAATTGTTTGACTGCCTTTTGGACGGCTGTTTGAGCTGCTGATTTATCCTTAGCGTCAATTGCTTTGCGCGCCGCTTTCATAGCGTCCCGGACGCGGTTTTTTACGGATTTATTTTGCGCGGTAAGTTTCTTGGTCTGCCGCATGTGCTTGATAGCTGATTTTTTGATCGGCATGGAGGTTATGTATAATTAATAATGTATACATTAGTTTAGCAGGGTTTTGGGAACAGGGCAAGCGGATTGTTTTTCTCGTTCGCCGAGAAATATGAGACTAGTTTTATATGGGGATATCCAGTATTGGATAGCGCTTCCAGTCAGGGTCAGTAAAATGCCACCATTCGGTCGGCGCCGGAATAAACCCGGCATCGGCCATGGCCTGTTCCATTGTCAGCATGTTTTTATGCGCTTCGGGGCGATGCTGATCTGATGAGCGGAACGCGCGCGGCGAGAATTCGTCAAACGGCGTGGGCATGCGCAGCTGTCTGCCGTGTTCATCCACCAGCGTACAGTCGACCGCGGCCGCGCGCGGGTGATGCGGTTCTTTGGTAGGATCAGCCACAAACTGTTCGTTTGACGTTTGGCGCCACATTGTCCGCTGCACTGACAGCGGGCGGTACGCGTCTAGGATTTTGAGCCGCAGGTTATTTTTTTCCAGGGTCTGTTGTGCCTGACGCAGCCGCTTGATGAGAGGCCGCCGCACCAGAATAATTTTGTTATAGTAAAACGGCCGCCCCAGTACGTTACGCTTAGTCGCATAGCGCGGTTCACTGATGATTGTGGGAATGGCATTCGTCACCCGGACCAGATCGTTCTGGTGCAGCCGGGCGGTTTTATACTGTTTGGACTTATGGGCGCGCAGCCGGGTAATGCGTGGATGTAATCCTCGCTCCCGGAGCTGCTGCTCTAAATCCTTTGTAAACGCACGCTGGTCATACCCCAGGCAAATGACATCAGGCTTAACACGTTCGATTACTTTTAGTTTATCGCCGGCGCTTCCCAGTATGATTTCATCCACCATGTCTTTTCCCCGTAAATTTTTAGCCCGCTCTTTTTCATTAAAATACGGTTCATAGTCTTTTACCTTTTTCACGGTCGTATCACGGGCAATGACAACACTAAGCATACCACCTTTTTGCTTGGCCTGCCGAAGCATGAACAGGTGGCCGGGGTGGAGGATATCAAACGTGCCGGTGATGAGTACTTTTTTCATATTTTATGTAAAGGTTAACAAGAGCTATAGGAGCTATATGCTTAAGGGGTAAGAGGACAAGAGAATAAGACGATGTTTATCAACCTTAGTACCTATTAACCTATAGCTCGTATCGCGCGTATACACCTATACTGATTATAGCAAAAATCTGTTTTGACAGTAGCGGGCATTTTCGATAAGATGAAAAGCTCTCAACAAAAACGAACATAGTTACTTACCAATACAGATAGGAGAATGTGATGTGTAGATTCTTGTATATTCATGACCCTGACAACACATTGTCAGGACTTGCTATGACAGAGCGTTTGTTTTGTGGCCTTTCTGTGCAACAGCACGGTGGCCAGGATGGTGGTGGCATAGCCTATGTCAATAAAACAGACAATGGCGGACAGAGAGTCCATATCGGAAAATTTTTCGGTCTGGTAAGCGACCAGCATGATATCCATGCCACTACGGATTTACCCTATCGTGATGAATTTAAACGCTTGGCTCAAGGAAGGCCAAAAAAAGTTTTGGGATTCTTGCGTTATGCTACGGCTGGCGCGGCGGATGACCTTGTCCAGTATCCGCCTCAGGCGATAGACGATCTGGATGTTGGACGAATTGTCTTGGCAATGAACGGTGATGTGCCACGGCTGGATGCACATAGGTCAGAATTAATAAAACAGAATGTTGAGTTTTATTCTGATAATGACAGCGAATTCATGTTGCGGTCACATTGCCACACCATGCGCTGTCATAATTGCACTCGTGTCGAAGCATTACACCGGTATATGCAGGACGTGCCGGCGGCATATTCTGGCGTCGTCATGACAAAGAATAAAACGTATTTTGTCAGGGACCCGTGGGGATTTCGTCCGTTTGTTGTGGGGGTAATTGATGATAGCATTATTGTTGCGGCATCAGAATCCTGCGCCTTGGACATGCTGGGCGCGAAATTTCTCTTCGAGGTTCAGCGAGGCGAGATAATTGAGATTGATAATGACGGCACGATGAAACACTATCCCTTTCCGAGAGTCCTGCCAATGCACTGCGCGCATTGTATATTTGAGCTTGATTATTTCGCTAGTCCGGTAACCAAGGTGTTTATCGACGGTCGTGAGTATGCGGACGTTCGTCAAAAAGGCTCTTATGCATATGCTTTTGGGCGGGAATTGGCTCAGGAATGCCCGGTAGAAGCTGATTTTGTTGCCTCATTACCGTATTCTGGCGATTTAGCAGCTATCGGATATGCGACGCAGTCCGGTCTCCCGTTTAAGGAGCTTTTTATCCGCAATATCTTCGTGCCCAGGACGTTTATCATGTCACAGCAAATGATGCGTGAAATATTCGTCCAGCTCAAATTTGCTTTGATGGTCGACATGTTCCGCAAGCCGCGTTATCGGCGGGTGTGCGTGGTTGATGATTCTATTGTGCGAGCCACGACCATGCTGGGTATTGTACAAATGTTGCGAAAAGCAGGCGCGGAAGAGATTCATCTCCGTATTAGCTTTCCGCCGATTACTGATCCATGTCACATGGGGATTGCCATGCCGACACGAGAAGAGCTTATCGCTTCTTCGCACAGTGTTTCCGAGATTCAGAAACACCTTCAGGTTGATTCGCTTAAGTATCTATCACCAGATGGTGTGGCAAGAGTATTGCATCGTCGGGGCGACGATATTCGCGATTATTGCACGGCATGTTTTTCAGGCAACTATCCCATACCTGTTTGATCTTTGGCCTTTTCTAGCCGCCTTCATTTTTGAGGGCGGTTTTTATTGACAGATCGGCGTTGTTTGGTAAGATAGGATAATTATTTGAAAAAAAGCTAATAAATACAGCACATTACAAACTCTTACGTAAGGAGGAAGTATGTCTGCAATGGAAATTCCTATGCAGATGATGCGCTTTATCGCGGAGCTGATACAGGCTCCGGAAAAAGCAACTGCAGTAATTCAGCAATGGAACGATCTGGGTTCACGAGGCAGACGGCGCCACGGACCGACAAAGGGTGACTTGTTATTAGATCAGCACCCGATTGTCGGCCACCTGATGCTGCGGCAAATAGAGCAGATCGGGAAATTAAGTCTGGATCAGTTTGTGCGTGATTTGCCTAACGAATATCGGCATGATGGTGAACTGCTCGAAAAAGCGGTGCTATTGTTTTTGTATCGCGCATCCATGGATTTTTATCAGGAAGCAGGGACAACGCTGCTCACTGACGTATCCGGAGCCGATGCATTATCTGTTGCCACAACACAGCCTCCATCTGGCAAAAAGCGCGGACGCGAAAAAGGCGCAGGACGCAAGCATGAGACAAGCACTGGCAAGAAATCCAGTACCAAAAAATCCGGCGGCAAACCATTGCGGTTCAGTGATTTTGTTACGCAGGCGGGCGGTAAAGCGAACGCGGCACGCATTATTAGGGCGCTGAATTTAAGCGGATTTACCGAGTCCTATGGCGTGTCCGGTAACACCTATTACAACTGGAAGAAAAAACTGGCCACCAGCCAGGAGGACAAGCCGGATAAGCAAAACAGCGGTCAGTCGCGTCAGGATGCGGCCGGCGCTGACAGCGAGATACCGCTGGTCCCAGTAGAATATGACGGACAAAAGCTGCGCATCCCCAAACCGCTGGCTCGCTCGCAAAAAACAATACAGCTTTGCACCGTTATTGCCGGCCGCAAGGGCGAGACCACAGTGCACGCTGACGAAGTGGCGAAACTATTGCGCACAGCCTATAATAAGACCGACAGCCAGCAAGCAACAGCCGATCTTCTGAATCAGGAGTATGGCACAGTCTTTGGCCAGACCGAGATAGGCAAGCTGATGCGCCAGCTGGGCGTACCGGCAAAAAAACGTATTGGTGGACGTCAGAAAAAGTCAACCACGTCCCCGTCTGATACCACGTCTGGCACGCATGGCTCGGTCTCGTCCGCATCGCGCACAGACGAGAGTGCAGAGTCGGAAACAGGCGTACTGCAGCATCCGACACTGACTGGTGCTGCGCAGAAGCAATACGGAGAGCTGGCAGCCGAGCTGGGCGCTGCAACACATGAGATGTTTTTTGAAAAGCTTCTCGTCAATGCCGGAAGTTATGAAGAGGCGGCCGATTTGCTGAAACAGAAAGGTATCCTGACCAAGAGCGTTTCTCGACTCGGTCTAATGCAGCTGATGAAACGTGCGGAGGTAAACCTAGCTTGATCGTTCATATCCCTGTCTCTCTCATAAGACAGGGATTTTTATTTGACGGGAAGGGGTATTTTATATAAGATTGGGTAATATTTGAAATTGTCCTTTACAACAAAAGAGGAGGGAAAACAATGGCACGGAAGTATGACCAGCGGTCTATAGCATGGTTTTGTCTGTATCTAATACGCCATGTGCCGACACTGGATGAAAATGCTTTTCTGGACGTAATGCAGACCCAGCCGTGGTTTTGGAAACGTATTCTCGACCAGTTCCATCCGCCGGCTTTCGAGCTAATGGCTCATCGTGACTGGTGCGTGTTCGTTGACCGGCATCCTGGCTTCAAAACATTGATCGGTGATATCACTCTGGACCAGCTCAAACAGGCTTTTCCAGGCAATTACCAAAAAACTGCGCCGACTGTAGAATGTTTTACGGAGGCTTGTAATTTTTTCATCTGGTTCAAGACTGGAGAACGAAATGGAGTTTTCCAGTTAGTTGACCGCGTTAGCCAGTGTCGTACCGCGCAGCCAGAACAGCAGGATTTTTGCTGGCGCAGGCTCGCAGTATTGTTTGATAAACACAATCTGTGGCATAAAGTTCTAGAGGACGGATATCCGCACGAGTCTTTAGACGCACTGCGGGAATGGATAACCGCTAACCAGGAATCATCGCCTTTGCCGCCAGACGTGGTCGAAGCGCTGGTAACAGGAGAATGCGTCTGCTGTACCGCAGATCCACGGCCGAGATACCGGCACCCCTGTGGCCTGATCATGAATTCAGAACTGCGCCAATCTTTGCAGCAGCTCATAACAGTATTTGACGGCGACATTGGTGCCGGCTTACGCGAGCTGTATGTGATGTATCACCAGCACTATCGCTCTAATGAGTATGGCTTTTTAGATGATTTCGGGATTGGCTTTGGCACACTGCTGACACTGCTGGCATTTTATTTTACACGGGAAGAGTGCCATGAAATCAGCCGCCAAGCCGTACTGCAGAAAGGAGCATCATAGAATGATAATAATGCACGACGGGCTACAGCTGCTTCATTACCTGCTGGCAAACCGTACGGCCTATACAGTACCTGCGTTACTGCGCACTGTTCAGCCATGGCCGTATGTGCGTGGCATCTGCGCAGCAAATCAGACAACACTAACCAGGTACTGCGAAGATCCAGAAAATTTTTGGCAATATTACACCCGGCATGTGTCGCTGTGGGGCCTGGTACCGGCAACAGGTAAGCGGTATGTGTCGTGGGCTACATTTGTAGTGTATGCACCAGCGGCACTGTGTCAGCGCTTAAATGCGCAGACGATCGAGCAGGTCTGGGAATGCTATGGCTGGATATTGCAGGCGCGTGAGCATAACGTCATAATCAAGCCGCTCTATATAGTCAAACGGTCAGATAGAACAAGACAACATACGGCGCCACGCAGACGCACTATCCGCACCGGACATCCCTGGCTGCGCGGTGAGCAATCACTTAGTATTTATCTGGAGGAGATAGGCCGTGTGCCGCTGCTCACGCCTGATGAAGAAGTGTATTTATCCGAGCAGATTCATCTGGGAGACGAGGAAGCACTGGAAACCATGATCGTGTCAAATCTTCGTTTTGTCGTATCAATAGCTAAACAGTACCGAAACAGGGGGGTCGCATTTGGCGATTTGATTAACGAAGGCAATATCGGATTATGCAAGGCTGCTAAACTGTTTGATGAGACCCGCGGATTTAGGTTTATCTCCTATGCTGTCTGGTGGATCAGGCAAGCGATTTTAAAGGCCTTAGCAGAGCACTCACGCGTTGTGCGCTTACCGAAGAATCGTGTCGCTATTACTCATAAGGTGAACAAGGCTGATATTCAGCTTGCCCAGGAGCTGGGTAAACCTGCCTCTATCGAACAAATAGCCGCAGCAGTAGGCATTCCGGTGCAGGAAGCCCTGGAAGCGCGCCAGCTGATGATCAGCCCACTGTCGTTTGACCAGCCGTTTAATTCGGATCAGAACAGTAATACGTTTCATGATATTTTCCAGGATGAAAGGCCGCATGCTTCTCCGAGCAAAGTCCATGCCACAACAAGGCTCGGCGAGCTGATTCAGCAGGCGCTGGACACCTTGACCGAGCGTGAGGCTGAAATCATTACGCGTTATTTTGGCCTCGCTGATACCCCTAGCCAGACGCTTGATGAGATTGGCGATAAATTTGGGATAACACGCGAACGAGTGCGCCAGATTAAAGAACGGGCGCTTACTCGTCTACGATTAAAATCACGGTCAGTTGCATTACGATCGTATTTTGATTCATAACCGCTTATTATTTATTCATAGTAATAAGCGGTTTTTATTACAAGAAAAAACCACCAGCGTGAGCTGGTGTGTGCGTTTTCTAGCGT
>CAYPXF010000024.1:0-19125 GCA_964415025.1 uncultured Gammaproteobacteria bacterium
GGTTTATTCTACCCTAATACGAGAGGTGTTACCGATGTATCTCATCTTCTTCATTCAAAAACAACGTACTGAATCAATACGTCATAAGCTATATGCTACGTGCCACCAGCCACGCGCTATGTATTACCTACTCCCACTCCACCGTACCCGGCGGTTTGGAAGTAATATCATAGACTACCCTGTTAACTGCGACGACTTCATTCGTAATGCGGTTGGAAATTCGGGCCAATACGTCATGCGGGATGCGCGCCCAGTCCGCAGTCATGAAATCCCTGGTGGTCACGGCACGGACTATGATGGGAAAACCATAGGTACGGCCGTCGCCCTGCACGCCGACCGAACGGATAGTGGGCAAGGCGGCATAGTACTGCTGTATTTTCTTAGCCAGGCCGACCCGCTCTATTTCTTCACGCACAATCCAGTCCGCCTGGCGGACAATCTCCAATTTATCTTCAGTTACCTGGCCAATAATGCGCACGGCCAATCCAGGACCGGGAAACGGCTGGCGCTCTGTAACTTCCTTTGGCAAGCCCAGCAAACGGCCGACTTTTCTTACTTCATCTTTATATAATTCGCGAAACGGCTCGATCAGTTTAAAGCCGAACTTCTTGGGCAGGCCGCCAACATTGTGGTGCGATTTAATTACGGCAGCAGACTTGCCTACACTGATACCTGAAGTAATCACGTCAGTATACAATGTCCCTTGCATTAGCCATTTCACGCCGCCGATTTTCTTGGCTTCGCGCTCAAAAATGCGGATAAAGAGATTGCCGATCTGTTTCCTTTTTTTTTCGGGATCTGAAATACGCTGGAGTTTTCTTAGAAATTCATCCTTTGCGTCAATGACGATTAAATTCATTTTTTGGTAAGAACGGAACGTGCGCACTACCTGTTTGACTTCATTTTTGCGAAGCAGGCCGGTATCCACGAAAATACAGTGCAACTGTGGACCGATGGCTTCATGCACAAGCGTAGCCGCCACTGACGAATCAACACCGCCGGACAAGGCGCATACAACCTTATCATTTCCAACCTGCTGCTGGATATGCCTGGTCGTCTTCTGTACAAAACCTTTCATGGTCCAGGCACGCTTGGCTTTTGTCAGCCTAATAAAATTCCTAATCATATCACGGCCATAGGCGGTATGCATGACTTCAGGATGGAACTGCAGGCCGAAAATATTACGACTTTCGTCAGCAATCGCCACATACCGGCAATTAGGTGAGCTGGCAGTAGCGGTAAAACCGTGCGGCAATTTGACCACCTGATCCTGGTGCGACATCCAGGTCTGCTGTGTGCGCGGCAGCCCTTTGAATAGTTTGCCCGGCTTCGTAACGGTAATCTGTGCTGCACCATACTCCCGTTTTTTTGCCTTCCGTACCTGGCCGCCCAAATCATGGGCGATCAGCTGGAGACCATAACAAATGCCCAGCACCGGAATACCCAGCTCAAAAATCGCCTTACTCGTCCGTAAAGCTGTTTTATTGCGCAAACTTTGGGGTCCGCCAGACAGGACAATGCCTTTAGCCTGCTTCAGTTTATCAAACGGAAAATCAACCGGCACTAATTCTGCGTACACGCCAAGCTCGCGTATCCGCCGGGTAATTAAATGCGAATACTGGGAACCAAAATCGAGAACATAAATTGTATCCTGTATCATAATAAATGCTAAGTCCTAAGCACCCGCCCGCAGCGACGAAGCACAGCTTCGGCGGGCGGGAATTTCGAATTTACACGAAGGCTGCTGCAAAAGCCCACTTAGTGCACTGCTGGATATTGGCCTGGGTCAGCATACCATGTTTGCGTAAAAACTCCTGTTCTTCGTAAATATTGGTGTTGTACATTTCCGGACCGTCGGTATTGATAGTGAATTTTATCTTATGCTTGAGGTATGTTTTGAAAATATGCTTCAATTCCTTCATGTCAGTAACTACGCTATTGCGTAAGTTTGACGTCGGACAGCTTTCCAAAGTAATGTCAAAATCTACTAGCTTTTTCATGAGCTTTTCGTCTTTGACACATAAAAATCCATGGCCAATCCGATCTGGCTTAATAGTGTCTACCACATACCGCATTTCCTGAAGATTGCCTTCTTCGCCCGTATGAATCGTAATACCGAGCCCGGCCTCGCGAGCTTTTCGGAACAGAGCGGCATGACGTTTTATAGAAAACGACTTACGCTGCGGTCCGGCCAAGTCCACGCCCACGACGCCTTTATTTTTGTATTTGATCGCTTTATTAATGATGATTTCATTCTGATTATAGGTCAGAGTACGGTCCGCCATCAGTATCAGTCCGGCTTTTACTTTTGGATACTCGAGCAAGGCCTTATCCAGGCCCCACTGCGCTGCCATAATAATGTGGTCCAGATCGCGCTCTCCCCCCCGATTACGAAACATGGGATTGAAGCGCAGCTCCTGGAGCACTAAATTACATTTCCGATATCCGCCGCCGATGACGCTGCGAACAGATTCCTCGATGCTGTCAGTGGATGACTGAATCAGCTCTGTCCAGTAAAAAAAGTTGTTGTGCATATCATCGAGCGACTTATTCTGTTCGTCTCCTGACATGGTAATCATATCCTCAAAATCCCAGTAATCCTTACTGGGGAGCTTAATGCCGTGTCGGTGAGCAATAGTCCATAAAATTGCCGGATCAACCGATGAACCAAGGTGCGCGTGCAATTCTGCTCGGGGGATGCTTGTTTTAGGAGGCATATTGTAGGAAATTCCTAATTACTAATATCTAATTACTAATCATTATCTAATTGGGATTTCATTAGGAATTAGAAATTCTTAATTAGGGATTAATAATTGGGTGCTTTTTTGTTAATTGAAATAGTATGCGGATGGGATTCTTTTAGGCTGGCGACGGTGATTTGGATAAACCGCGCCTGTTTGGGAATATCTATAATCCGATGAGCACCGATATATCCCATACCGCTCCGCAAGCCGCCAATCATTTGATAAACAACGTCCTCGACCGGCCCTTTATACAGTGTCAGGCCTTCAACTCCCTCGGGTACGTATTTTTTGGTGCCTTTTTGGAAATACCGGTCAGATGATTTACCGCCTTGCATCGCGCCAAGCGAACCCATACCGCGATATGCTTTATATAAAACACCATGCACGCGGATAATACGCCCGGGCGCCTCTTTTGTCCCGGCCAGCATAGAACCGAGCATGACTGTTTGTGCTCCAGCCGCCAGTGCTTTGACAATATCGCCGGAATACCGAATCCCGCCGTCAGCAATGACCGGTACTTTTTTCGATTTGGCAACAGCGGCCACCTCCATAATAGCGGTCAACTGCGGTACGCCGACACCGGCCACTACCCGCGTCGTGCAAATCGAACCAGGGCCAACGCCAACCTTTATAGCGTCGGCAAACGTGACCAGCTCCCGCGCGGCCGCAGCTGTAGCCACATTGCCGACTATGATCTGTGCTTTGAGATTTTTTTTAATCTTTTTGGCGTCAGCAATAACACGCAGGTTATGGGCATGCGCGCAGTCAACAGCTATCGCGTCTGCGCCGGCTGTGTCAAGTGCTTTGGCACGGCCTATATCATGCGGGCCGACAGCGGCTCCGACCAGTACCCCGTGTTTTTTTACCTGCTTTACCATGCGTACCTGCTGGGCCTGGACGCAATTCCGGTGCAGGATAGCCATCCCACCGAGCTTACCTATTGCCACCGCCATAGCAGTTTCACTGACAGTATCCATGGCTGCTGCAATAAGCGGTATAGAAATTGTAATTTTTTTGGTCAGTTTGCTGGACAGCCCGACCTCGCGCAGCGATACAGTCGAGGCTCGAGGCTCGAGCAACACATCATCAAAAGTGAGTCCTTGTTTGAGCGCGATGCTGCGTGTCATAGTGTGGATAAATCGAAAAATGGTTGCTTCCTAGTATACCATGAGTATCTGTTTCGTTCAACTCGTGTAGGTAATTGTCCGGATATGTTTTGTGTTCCAGCGAGTGATAGGTTTTGACAGGTCAACGACAGCATATTTTGGGCTCAAAATAAAATCCTGGTATCCACTGTCCGGACTGGTGCCGCCATTGGAAAAAATTGTCAATAATCGTTTATGAAAATGGAGCTTATACCCCTTAGCAACGTACTCGTGAGATCGAATCATGACCTGGGCACCGATCGATTCTAAAAAACGATTAAATACCGTCTCTCCGAATAAATAGTGACCGCCGCGTCGATAATTAAATGAAAATTTTGTCACTTCTTCGCTCGGATCATTCCAGCGTATTTCTGCGAGCTCTTCCTCGTCATTCAGTGATTGGAGTGAGTCGACCGGATTGACCGGTACGCCGCCGTGTACGGCAGCAATACCATTGCCGGTGACTAATATGCCCGGCAACTGTTCAAACGTGTCATTAATACGTTCGAGCACATATTGCCCCTTATCATAGCCAAACTGCTGAATGCAGGCGCCAAGCAATCCGTAGTGCTGGGCCATGGTAATCTCCTCATGGTTACCGCGGAGTAATACCACGTTCTGTGGAAAATACCGTTTCAGATTAAACAAAAGTTCCAGTGTTTTTATTTGCGACTTGCCCCGATCTGCATAATCCCCCAGCATCACGAGATAGAGTTTATCGTCCTGGCGGACACGCTGGAAAAATTTTTCCTGTTGTAACACGCGTAACACCGAGGTTGTATCACCATGGATATCACCAATAAAAATCCCCCTCCCTGCTCCTGGGAGATACGACACCGGATACGAACAAAAAGGAATATCAGCAGTAATATCTGTCAGGCGAGGTTTAAGTTTAGCCTTGGCCTGCTTATTTTCGTGCTTGAGAATACGCTTGACTGATACAGCGAGACGCACAAACGCATTCCAGCTTTGGGAAGCGTTAGAACTGATAATGGTTTGTTTGGTCGGCTGTGGCATATTATGGCTGGTAAATAACACGTAATGAATTCGGCTGTATGGCGATATCGTATTGTGCTTGGCCGGATAATATTTCCCCGTCAATCTGGGCGACATGGCGCTTATCAGCACGAATCCGGACGTGACGAGCGGTGCGCATGTGTACTTCTGGCAGCTTCACATGCTGACCCCGCAAAAACATGGGCAGATGGCGCGCGGCATACCACCGGCTGACCCGGTCCACCAGACAGGTAGTGAACAGCCCGTCATCCATTTTGGCCGATGGTGCTACCCGAAATCCGCCGCCATAGGTCGTACCATTACATACGGCAAATAAAAACGGCCGTAAACGCTGATACGATTCTGTGTCAAAACTGATTTCCATATCCCTGACTCGATACGTGAGGAGCGTACGCAGTACGGCGGCAATATATGCCGGAAAACCGCTGACGTGCTTGACCATGGACCGCACGCCTCGGGCTGTTTCCCCATCAAACCCAATGCCAAAACCGTTTACAAAATACCTGGATTTATTCACTAGACCCGAATCAATGCTCTTTGTCTCGCCGCGAAACAATATGTGCATATCTTTAGCCAGATTCCGTGAATACCCCAGCTGATGGGCCGTATCATTACCCGTACCGATAGGCAATATGCCGAAACGTACATTGCTCCCCATAACACCGTTAGCTACTTCATTAACCGTGCCGTCTCCTCCGACTGCTACAATCGTGCCATATGATCCGACCGCTTGACGTGATAATTCAGTTGCCTGTTTCGGATGTTTGGTTATTACAGTTTGAAACAATACCTGCTGTGCCCGGCATAATCTAGTCAGCTCTGATAAAAATGATAACTTCTTTCCCCTGCCAGCGGCTGGATTGATGATAAAATAGTAGTCTCCAGTCATACCTACAGTATATCCTAGATAGCCTTCTCGGCAAAGAATAAAAAAATTACTAATTGCTAATTCCTAATTTCTATTCAAGCACTAATGACTAATGTTTTAATTTCTTAATGCACCCTATTGGTCATTTAATCATTTGACATTGGGGTTTGATTAGTAATTAGACATTATTAATTAGGAATTAATTATGGAAGTTCATGCTTAGTATTTAACTTGATAGCTTCATCTAGCGTATAGCTACCCACCCGTGTCCGTTTTAATGCTGTTACATAACCTCCCGTGCCACATGCCTGCCCGATATCCCGAGCCAGCGACCGGATATATACTCCGGGACCGCACACAACCCGGATTGTTAATGCTGGCCATTGATACTGTATCAATGCTATAGATTTGATGTCAACTCTTCGCGGTTTTAATTGTATCTGCTGTCCTTTACGTGCTCGTCGATGAGCCGGCTGTCCTTTTATTTTGACTGCGCTATATACTGGCGGCACTTGTTCGATTATACCGATATATTGCTGGAGCGTGTCCTGCACTAACTTCAATGTTGGCGGATTTGCCGCCTGCTCGGTAATGTCGCCCTCGGCGTCATCAGTCGTACTAATCGCACCGAGCCGGATCACGGCTTCGTATTCTTTTTCTTTTGCCACTACGGTAGATAATTGCTTTGTTGCCGCCCGGCCGATACCCACGACTAACACCCCGCTGGCCAGCGGATCCAGCGTACCGGCGTGTCCGATCCGCCGCTCACCAGTTAGCCGACGTAATTGATTAATGATGTCGTGCGACGTCGGGCCGGAGGGTTTATAAACAGTAATGATGCCTTTTAGCGGCTTTGCATTATGCATTGAGTAATAATTTCTTATTCTTTTTTAAGTCAATCTTAATAACGTATCTCCTCATACCGTCAAAAAAATAATTTTCACGCCAAACCTTCTCAGTAACCCCCACCTTCTCATTTAAATGTATAATGGCCGGTTCTTCGGTAGTGGCATAAGCATACTGGTACCCTAATTCCATCAATCGAAGTCCCAGCTGAATAATCAGCGCCGTGCCGTATCCCTGTCGGCGATAATCGAGATGTACACTAAGCGAAGTCATCCAGGCTCGCTTGGATTCTGCAAAACCGATAATCACACCAACCACTGCCTGGCTGTCACGTCTTGCGGCTACCAGAAACGTCTCCGGCTGAAAGCGGAGAATACGAGCAAATGAGTAGGTGTTGTGGCCAATTGGAAATGAAGTTTGGTAGCACTGAAACGCGCTATCAAAATCAGCTGCTGCACATTTCCGAATAATGATGCCCGGCAATTCATTATTAAAAGCCTGTTTGATATCAGTCATAATCGCGAGTATCCAACAATATTACTTGGCTGGAGCATTTTTTTCTAGTTTATCCGCCAGTTTGCCCAGCCGCGCCGTCACCATAACGGTCACCAGCGTAATGACGGTGGCGTACACAAACAGTGAGATTATCCCACTATGCGTACCGAATATTTCGGCAAAAAGCGTTTTGATAGCCTCGTTCCAGGCCAGGGCCGCTACCAGGCCAAAAGCTGTGGTAGACAGCTGAATCATTGTTTTGACGTATTCTCTGCCTTTCATAATGTACTTATTATGAATTAGATAATTGTATTGTACCTAAAAAAAGAGAATAAAAAAACTCCGGGGCCTGCCCACCATGCTTCGTGATTGGATAGCTTATTTTCTAAACTCCGAGGCCTGGATTTCTCACCCCTCAGAATATTTTTGTTTAATTCACGCCAGAGCTGCGAGACCTGGATTCGAACCAGGATTAACGGATTCAGAGTCCGTCGTCCTACCATTAGACGATCTCGCAGCTCTAGGGTCAATATTTATAAAATATGGTGAGGGGCAGGCCAGGATTAATGGATTCAGCCTGCCCCGTTATTTCGAATAAGTGAGAAATAATACGGGGAGTCCGTCGTCCTACCATTAGACGATCCCGCAGTTCTGTGATTCTCTTCAGCAATCCCGCATCATGATTGTATATGCTAGCAAAAAGGCACGGATTTATCAAGACCCAGCCCTTTAAATGTCCAATTTTACATTTTCCAATTCCCAATCAAGTTTAAATTCCAAATTTTGAAATTATTTAATTGATTCATTGGTCATTGTTTAAAATTTGGTTATTGGAAATTGGTAATTATCCCTCATGCTCCTCCTCCAGCACCTCGCCGCCAAATACTTGGACAGCCTCATCCCAGGTCGTATCTTCCTTATTCTTATGCGCCTGCACAGCTTCCTCTGCTTCAGTGTAGGTATTTTTGTCCACTGTAGTGATTTGCACTAACACCTCGTTATCAACCAGTGAAGATACTGTTTGCTCTATAATTTTTTTTACTTCTGTTTTAGCCGCACGGTCAGCGTGGAACCGGTATAAAAAACCAATTGTAATTTGATTTTTTTCTGAAGCAATCGGTACGCCTACCTGCACGGTCAGACCGACGGAGCGTTTAGAATCCAATATCCGCTGGATCGCCTCTGGCCAGACACGGCGGACCGTGTCTATTTTCAGAACTCCCCCTGATGAATCAGAGGGGGAGGTTTTGGTCGCTGTTTGTTTCTGTTTGGCAACTGGTGGTGCGCTCTGTGGTGGCGGCGGTTGATTATCCGTCGGAGGCTGCTGACGTTCGCAGGCAGTGACAATAGCCAGCTCCAGCGGCAATTGCGGAATCGGACTATAGCGAGCGGTGCGTGAAGCTGATAAAAAAGCATCAATTACCGCGATACAATCCGCGACCGAAATACGCTCCATAGCAGATGCAATCTGCTGTAATTCCTCCTTACTCCACTGTACTGATTCAGTGTCTCGGCTTCTAAGCTTGGTCAGTAATCCTTGGCGCAGCAGCTCGATAAAGTCTTTGGTAAATTCAGGAATATGAATACCGTCTCTGATAACCTGCTGGACTACTCCGAGGCCAGCGCCGGTTTGGCCGGTTGTCACTGCCTCAAGCAGCGACAATAGTAATGCATTATCAGATCGTGGTAATACCAACGAGGCCTCATCAAATGTAATTTTTTTATCGCTGATAGCTAAAATTTGCGTTAAGAGCACCTCGGCATCACGCACTGATCCATCCGCGCGTTTGGCTATTTCCTGCAGCACCGCCTTATCAATCTCTACCTTTTCCTGCCTGGCAATAGTAGCCAATCGCTTAGCGATCTCATCGACAGCTACCCGCTTAAAATCAAACCGCTGGCATCGGGAAATTATTGTATCTGGCACCCGATGAATTTCAGTAGTCGCTAATATAAAGAGGGCATGTGCTGGCGGTTCTTCGAGCGTTTTAAGTAAGGCATTAAAAGCAGAAGTCGACAGCATATGTACCTCATCGATGATAAATACCTTGTATTTCGCACGTTGCGGGGTAAAACGGGCGTTTTCAATAATATTTTCACGTACATTATCGACCCCGGTATGTGAAGCTGCGTCAATTTCTATGAGATCGCTGGCTCTGCCTGAAATAAATTCGTCATACTGTGGCGATTTTTCTCCTTCTGGACAATTCACAGACATGGCTAGCAAACGGGCGGTAGTGGTTTTACCTACGCCGCGCGGACCTGAAAAAAGATAGGCATGAGCAATCCTTCCGCTTTCGAGCTCGTGTTTGATGGTAGTAACAACATGTTCCTGGCCAACCAGGTCATCAAACGACCGCGGCCGGTAGGTACGATACAATGCTTGGGCCATACAAATACAATAAATACAATGGTTACTCTATTGTATACCATTAACTCGGGTTAATCAAATAGGGATAGTTAGCTAAGCTCTTCGATTTCTTCGACGCCTTCCTGGCCGGGCTGGTCAGTTGGTTCTGGTGCCGGAGCCGCAGCTTGTTGTGCTGTATCTGTTTTTTGCTGGCTACCCTCCTTAATGATGTTTTCGACAGCCGCCCAATCACTCGGTTTATCTTTTGGTACGAGGATAACTGTTTCATCACCAGGAGCACCTTTAAAATATGTGACACTGGCAAGGAGCACGCGATAGGACTGATCACCCACCACGACACGGTATTCGTCCGTCATTTCATCCCGCGTCAGTATACCGACGAGCCGTGAGCGGTCTATAGGACCGATCTGCTTATATAAAAAAGTACCGTCCTCTTTGATTGTCAGTTTGAGCGTATCCCCGACCACTAGTTTTGATTTTGAAGCATAATTAGCCGGCACACTATACTGTTTGTTGTCAGGGCCAACCATATTTTGCCCGTCGAACACACCTTCAATAATTTTATCTTTACCCTCTGTCTGTTCAGAGCCGACTTCCTGAATACGTTGGCTGACTGTTTCTGAATCGGCCAGCTCATTGCCGCCGCCAGTTATCTCACTCAAAAGCTGCCGCGCGCGCTCTAATGAGACGTGGGCCGTATCAATTAGTTTTTTGATTTGTGCTAGTTTATTTTGTTTTGTCATATATTTATTTCTATTTCTCTGCTTTTTTTATTTTGTTTGTTTGTGGTTATATAATAAAGTATTTTGCTGTTTTTCCGGTATTTTTACGTTATTTTTTTACCGTCTACAGTCTAGCGAACTATGCGGTTTTAGTCAATAACATAGCGGAATATCGGCATGGACTTTTTATGGGGCTTATCCACGGTTTCTGGCTGCCATCCAGGTATGAGGAAGCTGTACGAAATAATCCTGGTACCGGGACGCAGCTCCTGTTTAAATTTCGGTGCTAATTTTTTCATGGCTTTTGGCGTGAGAAAGCAAAAAACCACATCTGCTCTATCCAACGGTCGCTCCAAAAAATCTCCGTACCGCACCTCTGTCCGGCCTGATTGCCCTAAAAACCATAACCTCACTTTTGACCACACGTACGGAATAAACGAAAGTTCATACCCGATCACGAGCTCTGCCCTAGAATTATTCGCCAGGGCGATAAGTATGCGCCCGTCTCCTGAACCCAGATCATACACCACCTCTCCTGGCTGAACATTTGCCAGTCTGACTACACGTTCTATATCGCGCTTAAATACCGGCACCCAGGGAGCGGCCTTGAGTCCGGCATAGGCCGCTGTGCCAAACACCAGCATGATTGCGAGTAAAATAAAAAGGTAGAGGATGGTAATTCCTGTCATGACTGTATTGTACCCTATCTACCGCAAAACTGCCAGCTGCTGATAAAAGGAATAATCCCTCGAGTAAGCGCTATACTGGCTGTACTGCTCCAGCGAGTAAAAGTAACGTGGTGGCGAGCATGCTGGCGCAGATCAATCCTGGTGCATGGTGTTTGAGATAAAAAAACGCCATAGTGCCTGTGGTTAATTTTTATTTTTGTTTTAAATAATATTTCGAAATAATTAGAATGTATCTTTCACTCTTATACTAATTATTTTATAAAAAATAATACTTATAAATCCTGCGCTTGTTTAATATATGCATTAATTTCCTCAATTGTATATCCCCCTGTCGGGTCAGCGCCCAGATCTGGCGAGATACCACATACCGGCTCTGGACCATTCGAAAATATATAATTTATTAGGTAGATAATATCATCGATATCTACATCTCCGCTGCCATTAACATCCGCCGCCTCGACCAACCAAGGAGTTTCGCCACCAGTAAAAATATAATTGACGAAGAATATTATATCATCAATATCAAGATCGCTCGAGCCATTGACATCTCCGCATATATAATAATGCGCTGCCTCACCAGTATTACCATAAGCACCCATGTTGATCCGTCCGCCATTAGGATATGGCTCGAGGGAATAATCATCTGCCGGGTCACCGCTATCAATGCTGGGCGAATTATGTTGCAAATGGTAGTCTCCTTCAGCTGAATCAATAAACATAGGATCAGTTGAAATATTTCCGATTCCGACATCATCCCCCACAGTATTACTGATGTTATTATATTTTATTTCTGCAGTTGAGCCTTGTTCTAGTACAATGCCAGCTGTATTGTCTTTCAAAATATTATTTTTTATTAATGCTTCACTATTTTCAGACAAGTATATCCCTTTATCTGCTCCATTTACTATTGTATTATTTATAATTTGTGCTTCACTTTTTGTAATATAAACACAGCTGCTACTGCTGGCAATATTATTAAGTATATTATTTCGTATTGTTATAGTTGGCTTATTATCACACATATTGTATACAGTAATTATATCTGCTAAGGGTATGGTGTTATTAATAGTAAAACCTTGAATACTTAACGAACGTGGGAGCGCACAAGAAAAACGGTCATAGGCAATAATTCCGTTAAGTATAGTTGAATCCGCGCCCGCACCAATAATATTGATATCCTTATCCATAATAAAAACTACCTCATTATACACCCCTGGTCGTATATAGACCGTATCGCCATTTTGTGCGATTAGTATCTTGTTTGAGATTGTATAAGTATACACAGTAATATTTACTATCATCTGATCACTAGCACCGTATGAATCAGTAACGGTAAATGTAATAGTGTGCCCCCCTGCCTGATTCGCGAGTGGGGTCCAGGAGAAGATTTGATTTTCGGGGTCAAATGTCGCTCCCTCGGGTAAAGATTCGATAGAGTACGTCAGGACGTCATTTTCTGCATCATTTGCCTCTAATATTAATTCCAGTGGTTCTTCGGTAAGAGTTTTTTGATCACCGATCATGGTAAATTGCGGCGGATAATTATACGCGCTTGCGTCAGCAGTACCGCCGTATACACCAATATTAATACGCCCGCCATTCGGTTCCGGTTCCAAATAATAATCATCCTGCGGATCGCCTTGATCTGCGCTTGGCGAGTGCGCCCCCAAATGAAATCCCTCAGTATAATTCGGATTCTGCGAAATATCTCCCTGCCCTGGCGCTACGCCATCATAATTATTAGAATTGTTTCCGAAGATATTATTATAATACAACGCAGGAGATGAACCGACAGACTGCAATCCGTAATGTCCAAAGGTAGTAATATTATTATTTTTAATTACGGCGGTAGAATCATTCTCCAGATATATTCCGCGATAGCTATTATTAGTTATGGTATTGTTCGTAATCTCCGGACTACCGCCACTGCAATATATACCTCGGCTGTTCCCATAAATAATATTATGACGCACATGTGGGCTGGCTGAATTAGTACAATGGATAGCATCCGCGCCATACCTAAGTGTAAAATTACTAATAATCTGATCGTAGACTTGACCTGAATCCCCAGGATCCAGTGTAATAACATTTCCACTATATCCTCCTGAAATAATTGTTGTTTCCGGGTTCTCACCGACTAAGTTAACACCGTATTGCATGGTAATATTTTCCTCGTACAAACCAGCCTCCACCAATACTGTGGTACCGGGCAAAGCCGCATTAATAGCTTCCTGAATAGTAGGATAATCATTCGGCACATGGATAACATGAGCGGCCTGTATCATTGGTTCGCCATAGAGCGAACTAATCAGTTTTTCCCTGGAAGAAACGGATGGCTCTAAATACGCGGTAGCTAATGCCTGGGCATTTTTTTGGCCCTGTATTATTAGATTTTCAAAATATAATTGAAAGGCATTATAAGTTATCATACTTTCTTCAACGCTCCCGAGATAGGAAATTGCATTTTGTCGGACAAAACGATATCCAATATTTTCATTATCCGTAGGATCGGCGGTATTACAGGCTTCTCCCACCACGATTGAGGGATAATCACTGTCGAGAGATGATATGTCGGAAATATTAAAAACAGCATCCCAGGTTTCAGGACAAAGCTTTGAAACAAATGATCGAGAACTGCCGTGTGCTGCAAATTTAACAATACCAAAGTGATTGTTCTGCCACTGGTCAATAATATTCTGACGGTCGATATCTTCATCATGATTATATATCGTCGGACACTCTCCTGATTCCTCATATAATCGTGTTGACGAATATCCACGTGGCATAAATATACTGTTATACAAATACTCTGCCCTTGTATCAGCATCCACGGGACTCCCCCATTGGCCAGCAGCAAGCAATGCATTTTTATTATAAATGTAATCGTTTGCTTCGAATGTTATTAGCTTCGTTACGTATTCGCTCAACTGTTCTGGTACATTGAGTGGAATTCTGCCCACATACACTTCCGGATACCAATCGTGATCACCGCAGTAACGGTAATCTGCCGCCCAGACACCGGTCAATTCACTGTAGAAATAGTCATTCGGCAGTTCCGCAGAGCATAGCCGCATAGGAATGACCGCGTGCGTACCGACCAAGGCCACATACTGCAATCCCCACTCTAGGTAATGCTCCTGCAGATAGTGCCGTATCTTCGCCGGTAGATCCTCATCAGTATAGAGTGAATCAATGGCCTCCGTGGTTTCCAGTTTGACTGCTATTCCTTGGCTCTGGCGATAATCAACCAAAGCGGTCATACCTTCACTTTCAGCCATGATTTGTGGGGCAATAATAACATAGTCATAGCTACTTTCCCGGACATAATTTTTATCACTCGGTTGATAAGTATCAACAAACTGGGTGTAGTTTGTAAAAAGCTTTGCCACATCCTTGTCAAAAACCTTATCAGCCAACAAGGAATCCGCTGGCTGGCTGGACTGCGTATAATTAATGTGTAGTGTTATTTTATCAGTAAGTGTCAATGTACCGGATAATGGCTGGTATTGAATAGGATTAAATCTGATTTCCTGGATAGTATATTTACGCATCTGTCCCCTATCTAGTGCCGCAACGGTCTGTGCTGGATAGACTTTATCTGACTGGTAAATCTCCGCTTTGGGAGGCACGATTTCTACCGGCTCATAATCCAAAAGTTCGCCTTCAGCTCCCTCTGAAATCGGCTGAGGCGTAGGAGCTTCTTTAACCAGATAACTACCAGTGAGCGTCTCTGCATCTTGGGAAATGACCTCCAGCCTGGTAAACGTCGCGCCCGCCGGCATCAGCAAACGGAATACTTTAGTTGGCAGGGCGGGCTCCCCGGGTTCGCTAATACTGTCAAAACTTTCCATACTGATAGAGCGGTAGCCATCGGTATCCGGCTTGCTGACAGTATATTTACCAGCCGCAAACGTCACCGTAAAACTCTGTTCCCGGGGCGCCGCGGTCTTTTGTGAGCCCATAAAAATCACCGCAAACATTCCTGCGGCCACGATAATTCCTCCCAACATCATGACGATGAGGCTGATGACAACGTCAGTCTGGACTCTGGTGGCAGTACCGGTTTTGAGAGGTTGCGGCTCCATAGATTTTTTCTTCAAAATAAATAAAAGTAGCTATTTACATATTCCGCTCACCCATGGTCGGGCCCTGGGTAGACGTGGATTTCCCCAGTTGGGATTTTTCCATGATCAATTGTTCGACGAGCTTACGTTCGCGGCCGTACTTCATGCGGGAGAGCTCGACAATTTTTTTAGCCAGCTCGGGATTACCCGGCTGTGGCGGATAGGTCTTCATGTTAAACGGCTTGGAACCGGTATTGTCGATCAGCAGTTTCGCATTAGCCGTATACATTTCCACGTTAATAACATCGTATTCATTAAACACGGGTTCGAATTCCTTAGCGATCGTCTCGGCATCCTCAACGCCGACGCGAAAAGCAATCATGGTACCGACATTACCGAATACCGCGTCCCTGATCTGGGTATTTTTACTATCCTGGACCAGCTGGCTGATATACTGATGGGCAATAGTCAGGTTAAGGCGGTATTTGCGCGCCTCGGATAAAATCGTGGCAATGCTGTCGGTCACGAAATTTTGAAATTCATCTATATACAAATAAAAGTCGCTGCGCTGTGATTCAGCCTGGGCCGCGCGGCGCATGGCGACCATCTGCAGTTTGGATACGATAATCATACCCAGCAAACTGCTGTTTACCTCACCGGTCGTACCTTTGGATAAATTCACGAGCAGGATTTTCTTATTATCCATTACGTCATTAAAATTAAATCCTGACCGCGGTTGGCCGATGATATTGCGCATCATGGCGTTTTCCACAAACCGGCCGACCTTGGATATGAGGTAGCCGAGCATTTCTGACTTATGGAAGTCAGATGTCTTGGCCATTTCCTGCTCCCAAAACGACCGTACCACCGGATCTTTTACTTTTGACACTTTATACTTCTGGAACTGCTGGTCAGTAAACATACGGGGTATTTCCGCGATCGTGCCGGGATGTTCCTGATCCTCCATCAACGTCAACATGACATTACGCATATTGTGCTCAAACATCGGACCGATCATTTCCGGCGGGAAGAGTTTATAAAATATGGCGATCATTTCCTGGACCGCGAAATCCTTTTCCTCGGGCGTGGCGGCCTCCAGCATGTTCAGTCCAACCGGACGATCCATATCAGACGGATTAAAATGGATAACATCCTCGGCCCGCTCTTTGGGAATATGTTTCAGTACGTCCTGGACCAGATCGCCATGCGGATCAACCACGCCAACACCCTTGCCGTTCTGGATATCCTGGATAATCATATTGGAGAGCAGTACTGATTTACCCACACCAGACTTACCGACCACATACACGTGCCGGCGGCGGTCATCATCCTTGATACGGATGACTGTATCCTGGCCGCGGTATTCATTATACCCGAGTACTAATCCCTCCTGCGGCACATTAGTCGGCGCCGGTGCTTTGCGCGCCTGCAGCCAGCGGATGTTCGGTGTTTCAGTGGTCGGCAGTGGCAAATGAAACAGGCTGGCCGCTTCTTCGGTGTTAACAACCATGGCGCGTTTTTCATAAAACCGCCGGTAAATAAAATCCAGGACCAGCTTTTTCCTCTTAATCACCCGTTTGATAAAGCCATTGCCATATTCATACAGCGTGTACTGACTGTATGAATCAACAATATTTTGCAAATATGCCCGGGCCCGCTCTTCAGTCTGCGCAGAAACAATAATCCGGATATTGAGATCCAGTCCTGCCTTTGATGTCTTTTCCTCGATGCTTTTGGCAATCTCCTCTTCTCGCGGAGACAGCTGATGAAAGGATTCCTGCGGGTCCTTGGGCTCTTTTTTTGGGACAAACGTACGGAAAATTTCCATGAAAAACCCACTAACTCCGTGCCGGCCCATGGCTTCTTTCAGTATTTTCCCCTGATGCATTTCCCGTGCCGTACGCGCGCCCCAATTGTGCCACTGCGGCTTAGCTGACCGCGCCACACATTGGATAACCGCGCCTTCATCCGGTCCGATTTTGGACAGGACATTAGTGATTGAATTCAGCGGATCCACATCCAGTTGTTGATAAGTACGGATCGGGAAAATGTATTCTTTTTTAAAGCAGAGTGAGGTTGCGGCTACCTTGCTCTGGGGTGTAAATATATTGTATTCCTTGACCTCTTCTATCTGGGCGTCTGGATACTGGGCATGCACGTGCTGTTCCATGTATTGCCGCAAATAATTTGGTACTACGATATAAAAAGAAATCAGCCCCGCATGCGCCACAATCTCCAGGCTGAAGTGGTCGTTGCGGCCGGTCATCTTAGTAGACAGACCGTGCTGCGCTTTCATGCCGCCGAGTGCGCTCCACCACGCCTCTGCTTCGGCGATCATTTCCTGTACGTTTTTTGATTGGCGGCTTTCCTCGTCCTCCTGGATCTGGGATTCTTTCGGTACCGTAATAAGTAAAATTGTTTTTTGGAACGCGTATGGCAAATTCTTATCACTGCGCAGACGCCTGATGAAAAAAACGGCACCGCCGATTATGACGATGAGGACGGAAATCGCCACGATAAAAACAGGCAGCGAGGGGCTCTGGACCAGGGTAATAAAGAATTCCTTGACCCCGGTAAATAAATTACCTGCCGGATTGGCCATGGCGTGCCATGTTATCTGTTCTGACGGTTTTGTTCATGAATATTAATGATTCTGTCTGTTTTTATTTTTGCTTCCTGTTCGAGGAAGAATGTATTGACACCCGGAATAATCTTGAGCCAATCCTTAATCAGTGTCAGAATTTCTTTTGCCTTAATCTTTGCTTGACCTAGGAGCTGTTCGATTCTGGTGGCTGTTTCCTCTCCTTTTTGCTTAAACTCCATTTGTTGCTGTGGGGTCATGCCGAGATACAGCTCATCAAGGTTTTCTGACATGATCTGCTCTATCTTTTGCAGGCGTTCACTTTTGACCTGTTCAGCCGTCTGCTCGGGTTCGGCAGCCGGTGCTGGTGGCATATATCCGCGTCGGGCGGATTCGTCTTCTGGACGGGGCTGTTCACGCCTTTCTGGCCGCTGTTCTGGCGCTGTTTCTGGCGCGCGTTTACGCTCCGGCGCCGGACGTGCCTCGGGCCGCTGTTCTGGCGCTCGTGGGTTTGATCCATTATCAAAAGAAAAAATATCCTCGACCTGTTCCCCAGACTTGCGTTCTGGTGAGTTTTGGTTGGTTTTCGTGGTAGGCATTTATAAATAGAGGTTAATACGAGCTACAGGAACTATATGTTTAAAAGCTAGTGGGCCGAAAGGGGGAAACATATTTACCGCTTAATCTATAGCTCGTATAGCTCTGGTAAAACATTTTTACATTGATTATATTATATCATATTTTTTATAAAAAAGCAAGGTACGGGGTGTGCCTAGTACCCCTTGACAAAGTAAGGTTCTAATGATAGTATAAACTGTTCTATAATCTGGAGAAAGAAGAAAATCATAGAATATACAGGAGGTACAGATGTTACGCAAAGAACATGTGCTCTTTGTTATCTCAATAATTTTAGTAGGAATGCTCTTCTCCGGTTGTGCGGTTAATGGTAGGGCGTACTTCCGGTTGGGTATAGGTTCTAATCCAATTATTTTGGATAATGATCCATTTAGCCTTGTTATCAATAACAAGGAAGAATACTCCACAAGCGACGTATATCCACTGTGGAGTAATGAACTCCGGTTCACGATTCAGACCAATCCGCCGGAAGGATATGTACCGTCCAGAGCATACTACCGGTATAATGGCGGAGCCTGGAAGCCGTTAGGAGTGCATCCAAAAAAATTTTCAACACATTACCGCATCAAGCACGGTAGTGTCACAAACTGTAGAGATAATGCCATACATTACCTCTACATAAAAGTCTATTTTGCCAAAATCATTGACCAGATAGACAAACACGGGCAATTAATTGTCCGGGAGGTTGAAAACACGGAACCCTATATTAAAAAGTACCCGTTCAAAAATTACGCAAAGTCGCGTGATTTCATCACCTACTAAAATTCAGACGTCACATTGTTTATGGTGTGGCGTCTTTTTTTAATATATGACCTCGTCGCCAACATAGGGCACACCCTGCCACTGGTAGTGGGGTGCGAGTGTTTTCATTTCATCCAGGATAAAAGGTTTGAAATCACCGATTGATGGTTCAAAGATACCACACTTCTCTTTAATGAGCATCATGG
>CAYPXF010000025.1:0-14879 GCA_964415025.1 uncultured Gammaproteobacteria bacterium
ATTCTACCAAAACTTTTAAAACAGGGGGTGTCCGAAATGTATCTCATCTTTTGCAACATAATACGCTGGGAGCGTGCTGATCAGCGTATGATAACTTTACCTACGTGGGGGGCCATAATTTTCTGTAAATCTTTAAATTCCCGGTCAGAATAGGTGGGCTCAGAGAGCACCTTTTCATCATTTGCCTTGGTCGGGATAAATTTTTGAAAAGCATATAAACGTGCACCATGTATAAGTTCAGCTATATCCCCGAAGTCCTCCGGTGTTAGTTGTGTTTTTATGACGGTAGTACGAAATTCATAATCCACCGATGATTTTTTTAGCAGGGCAATACTTTTTTTAATAGCCTCGATATCTACCGGCATACGGACGATTGATTCATATTTATCGAGCGGCGCTTTTATATCCATAGCAATGTAGTCTAGCGATTTGTTTTGGATAAGCGCATCGAGCATAGCAGGATTTGTCCCATTGGAATCAAGTTTGACTAAATAGCCCAGTAATTTTATACGTTCAATAAATTGGGGCAAGTCTTGATGGAGTGTTGGCTCACCGCCGGTAATAACCACAGCGTCCAGCTGACCGCGTCTTTTTTCGAGGAACGTAAAAATTTCCTCCGCGGCAATAGAATCCGGAAATTGTTCAGCCTGAACCAGTTCGGGATTGTGGCAGTAGCTGCATTTGAAGTTACACCCCGTGGTAAAGAGGACAGATGAAATTTTACCCGGATAGTCAATCAGGGAAATTTTTTGCCATCCGCCTAGGCGCATAGCAGTATACGGTTAGACGCGCACAGTGGCTTTGGCGCGTGCTGATTTTTTATCACCATTCAACGTTAGCTGTTCACTGGTGTCGATCTTGAGTGTGCGGCGTTCTTTAAATTCTTCGCGCTTGCCGTTATTCCACTGTCCCACTGGGCGCAGATATCCTACCACGCGTGAATAAATTTCACATTCTGTTTTGCAAGTCGGACACTGTGTATGTTCGCCGACCAAATAACCGTGGCTTGGACAAACACTGAAGGTTGGCGTAAAGGTAAAGTATGGCAGATGGTAGGTGCTGGTAATTTTTCGTACTAAATTTTTAACTGTTTCTGGGTCTGCAATATGTTCACCGGCAAACAGGTGGACGACAGTGCCACCAGTGTATTTGGTCTGCAGGTCGTCTTGCAGATCAAGCACCTCAAACATATCATCGGTATAGTTTACTGGTAGCTGCGTTGAGTTCGTATAAAAGGGTTCAGCACCATCTTTATACTCTGCTTCATTAGCCACGATAATATTAGGGAACTGCTCTTTGTCTTTTTTAGCTAAGCGGTATGAGGTTCCCTCTGCTGGAGTTGCTTCTAAATTATAGTTATTGCCTGTTTTTTCCTGATAGGCAACGAGTCGTTCACGCATATAGTCCATGACTTTTGCGGAAAAAGCAGCGCCTTGCTCACTGGCAATATCCTTATTGATTAGGTTAAGGGCGGCTTCATTCATGCCGACCAGTCCAATAGTCGAAAAGTGGTTTTTCCAATATTCGTCATGTTTTTCTTTCATGTTGCGCAGGTAGTATTTGGTGTAGGGATAGAGTCCCTTAGCCGTGAAGCGCTCGAGCACTTTTCGTTTGATTTCCAGGCTGTCCCGGCCTAATTCCATGAGGTTATCCAGCCGCGTGAAAAAGTCGGTCTCATTTTTAGCCTGATATCCGAGTCGTGCCAGGTTAATCGTCACGACGCCGATAGATCCAGTCAATGGATGTGCGCCGAACAGTCCGCCGCCGCGTTTTTCCAGACTCTTGGTATCCAGGCGCAGCCGGCAGCACATGGAGCGCGCATCTTCAGGATCCATATCAGAATTTACAAAATTACTGAAGTACGGGATACCGTATTTTCCGGTAATTTTCCAAAGTAGATCAAGATTGGGGTTATCCCAGTCAAAACCCTTGGTAATATTGTAGGTCGGGATAGGGAACGTGAAGACTCGGCCCTTGGCATCACCCTCGAGCATCACCTCGAGCAGGGCTTTATTAAAGATGTTCATCTCTTCCTGAAAATCGCTGTATTTTTCTTGCTGCTGCTGGCCGCCGCGGATCACTGGCTGGTTCGCGTAAGTCTTGGGCACGTTCAGGTCTAGGGTAATATTAGTAAACGGTGTCTGAAAACCAACCCGGGTCGGTACATTGATGTTAAAGATAAATTCCTGGATAGCCTGCTTAACCTCGGGATATGTCAGGCGGTCATAGCGAATAAATGGCGCCAGCAGAGTATCCAGATTTGAAAAAGCTTGTGCACCGGCCGCTTCGCCCTGCAGTGTATAGAAAAAGTTGACTACTTGTCCCAGCGCACTGCGGAAATGTTTGGCCGGTTTACTTTCAATTTTGCCGGAAACACCTTTAAATCCTTCGGTCAGCAAATCATATAGGTCCCAGCCGACACAATAGACCGAAAGAATATTGAGATCGTGGATGTGGAAATCACCGTCTGTGTGCGCTTGCTGGACTTCAGCAGGATAGATTTTATTCAGCCAGTAGATCTTGCTAATTTCAGAAGAAATGTAATTATTCAGTCCTTGCAATGAGAAAGACATGTTGCTGTTTTCATTGACTTGCCAGTCGATTTTATCTAAGTACTGATCCACCAGGGTGACCCCGGAATTTTCCGTGATTTCCCGCATTTTAGCATGCTGGTCGCGGTAAATAATATAGGCTTTGGCCGTTTTTCGATACGTAGAAGCGAGCAAGACTTCCTCAACAATGTCCTGCAGCTCCTCAACCGTGGGAATATTACCGTGGTTTAAGGTTTGTTCTGCCAGGCTTAACACTTTTAGGGTTAATTTTCTGGCGGTTGCCACGTCAAATTCGCCGGCAGCATTACCAGCCTTCTCAATAGCGCGTAATATTCGCTCGGCATCGAAATCAACGAGCCGGCCGTCTCTTTTCTTAATTTTTTTGAACATAATAATTTTTATTTTAATTATTTATTATATTATGGGAGCGCTTAAAACAGAGACAAAGATTCATTCTTTGGTTATTCGAGCTGGTTTTCGAGCGAGACAGAGACCTGCCGCCTCGCATGACATGTGAGGGGGTAGTGAGTGATGATGCAATAGCTGCTTGATTCAGTTGTAACTACATCATACTCTTTTTCTGTGGATCAGACAAATCATGATATTGTAATCGTTAGAAAAGCCTGCCTTTATTGGCTTAATTACGATTCATGGTTTTATTTTTATAAAAAACTATAAAGAAAAGTGCAATTTTTACTATATATTGTATATCTAATATACATTATACTACAATATATAGAAAAATCAATAGTGGGAGGAATTTAAAAGGCTAATGTAAAATAAAAAACAGCATTTATGCGACGTTAAATCATAAATATTCTTCTCTAGTGGGAAAATATATCTGTGGATAACCATATCAAAAAAGAGTTTTTATATTACCATAACTCTTTTTGGGGCGGCTCTTGTCTATTATCTTTGCTGGGCTCGAGAATCAAACCAGATTATCCTGCAGAATGAGCTCAACAATAGCTGCTATAAGAACTTATTTTCAAATAAATATTGAGGGCTTAAAATATTTTTTTAGACTAATATTTGAGTATTAAAAAAACACCCAAACAGGCGCTATTTTTTTGGAGCGGGTAGGGGGAATCGAACCCCCGGCAACAGCTTGGAAAGCTGTGGTATTACCATTATACGATACCCGCTTGCTCGGTAGGATTTGTTAAGGTCGCCACAAGTATTTTTCTAAATCGACAATGTAATTGCCGCCGCGTTGCATGACTTTGACGCCATCTTTGCGGAGCAGCCGGGCTTGTTCTTCAGGAGGGTGGATTTTACAGGTAGTACTGATGCGCCCTTTGCGGTTAATAACGCGCTGCCAGGGCATTGTTTCAAGTCCTTTATTATCTATCGCGTGCATGGCCCAGCCAACCATGCGGCCGGCACGAGGTGAATCCAGCAGGGCGGCTATCTGGCCATAGGTGGCTACTTTGCCCTTTGGTATGTGGGGCAAAATCCCGTAAACCTGCTGATAAAAATTACAAGCCATAGTGCTAGCATGCTTTACTTTAGCTTGTTTTTAGATGTTTCGTCAAGACAGTAGGCAAGGGCACTTTTTCTGTCGCAGCAGTACTGCTTGACGCCGCGGGGAGTCAATATATATGCGCTGGATTGTACTGCCGCGGGCTTGTTTTTTATTGAGCGGGGAATGATGGCAATACCCGCGGCGCGCCATTTCGTTTACTAATAGTGTATGGCGTTTATATAGTGCGGCTAGTTTATTATGCCAGCGCCTTGTTTCAGGATGTTTCGAGTATCCTTTTTTATTTTCTGTAATAATTGCCCAAATAGCGTGCAACTCCCGGTGTTCACCGAGTAAATGCTGACGGCAGAGTTTGTTTGGCTGAACATCCCAAATACGCATAGCTATACGATAGTACCCTACGGCAGGCTAAAAAGCAAATCGTGAATTTATAAACCAGTTGGACGGTAGTCTGTAGCGATGAGGTTTTTGATAGGTAGCATACAATTTTCCGGCAGTTTATCCCACATAAACCATCGCCACACAATACGTTTATGGGGCTCCATAATACGTGGCTCACCAGGTTTACATGTCACTTCGAAGAATAATGTAATATAATGGAAATCTTCTTTTTCAAAAATATCGTTTGTCGGCTTGACCAGGCTGATTATTGCGGCCTGTAAGCCTGTTTCTTCTTTGACTTCACGTCGGATACAGTCATCCCATGATTCGCCAAACTCTAAATGTCCGCCCGGGCACGTCCAATCACCATCGGTATGTGCGTTTTTCCGTTTACCCAATAAAACCCGGTCATCACGGATAATGATAGCTGCGGTACCGACGTAGGGAGGTCTTATCGGAACAGGCATAGAGTAGTGGGTTGGTCGGGGATGCCGGACTTGAACCGGCGACCTTCCCGCCATCGACGGGACGCGCTTTCTCAATACTTTCGGGGTGCCGAGACTTGAACTCGGGACCTCGCGCTCCCAAAGCGCGCGCGCTAGCCAACTGCGCCACACCCCGAAAGTATTGAGAATAAACAGAGAGCCAACTGCGCCAATCCCCGGGGGTTTGTATAATTCTCTCCAGAGTTTATCCGGAAGAGATAAGATGCCGAGGACGTCTCGCCATCCACTTTATTTCGCGAGATTTCCGTTCCTCGTCAGCCAGCTCGTGGTTGCTCCGAGAATCGAAGCCCGTATGTTCGTTTTGCTCGCACGGGCCAGGCCGCTAACATAGGAAGTAATAATATGCCTTCATGTGCCGAGGGGCAGAATCGAACTGCCGACGCAAAGATTTTCAGTCTTTCGCTCTACCACTGAGCTACCTCGGCTTGGTGGGGCATGCCTGGAGTCGAACCTGGAACCTCGTCATTACCTGCTTGCCATCGGCTGCGTCTGAGGCGCTGGCGGGCAGGTCAGTGACCCCGCACAACCTCCCCTTTCACTTCGAAGTATGCGGGGCAGGCCCACTTTATCTCTTCGGTGGGCGATCCAGGATTCGAACCTGGGACCTCGTCATTATCAGTGACGCGCTCTAACCACCTGAGCTAATCGCCCACCGAAGAGAGTCTGCCAAACAGCTTATAAGCGCTCCCTGCCCCGTATATTCCGTCGGAGATCCTCGATACCGCTAACAGCGGTGTCGGGACTAATCGCCCGTTATTTAGGAAATAAAAAAACTACAGCTTGTTATTCGGTATTGTAGTGCCAGGATTCATAAAAATCAAGAGCTGTAGCTAGCAATTATT
The DNA here is from genome assembly GCA_964415025.1 of uncultured Gammaproteobacteria bacterium. GTDB lineage: Bacteria > Patescibacteriota > Patescibacteriia > UBA10025 > JAHIVO01 > CAYPXF01. Next base: position 5,765 of record CAYPXF010000025.1, read on the forward strand.
TTTTATTATCAGACAGGTTGACAGCCAAAATTGTGACAAGAAGGAGACGAAAATTTAAAGTGTTATGAAAGCATCATCGAAATGATGCTATCGACCATCGCTAGTTCAGTAGTACTGAACGTGCGTACTCCTTAGAAAGGAGGTGATCCATCGACAGCTTCCGCTACCGATGCCTTGTTACGACTTCGCCCCTATCATCGGTCCTACCTTCGGCCCGCCCATGGCGGGACTTCGGGTATTACCGACTCTCTTGGCGTGACGGGCGGTGTGTACAAAACCCGAGAACGTATTCACCGCGGCATCGCTGATCCGCGATTACTAGCGATTCCAGCTTCATGAGGGCGAATTGCAGCCCTCAATCCGAACTAAGAGCAGGTTTGATGGGATTAGCTCCACCTTTCGGCTTGGCAACCCATTGTCCTGCCCATTGTAGCACGTGTGTAGCCCAGGGCGTCAGAGGACCATGCTGATTTGACGTCATCCCCACCTTCCTCCTCGTTATCCGAGGCAGTTCGATATGAACAATGTAACATATCGTAGGGGTTGCGCTCGTTAAAGGACTTAACCCGAGATCTCACGACACGAGCTGACGACAACCATGCAGCACCTGTCCTAGCACCCTCGAAGGAACTCCCGTTTCTGGGAGTGTGCAGCTAGGATTTCAAGCCCTGGTAAGGTTCCTCGGTTATTGTCGAATTAAACCACATGCTCCACCGCTTGTGCGGGTTCCCGTCAATTCCTTTGAGTTTTAGCCTTGCGGCCGTACTCCCCAGGCGGGATACTTAAGGCGTTAGCTTATTGACCAACACTGAGAGGGTCGATACTCCCAATGCCTAGTATCCATCGTTTACGGCGTGGACTACACGGGTATCTAATCCGTTTCGCTACCCACGCTTTCGCTCTTGTAGCGTCAGGGTCATTCCAGCAGACTGCCTTCGCATTTGGTGTTCTTGCCGATATTAACGCATTTTACTACTACACCGGCAATTCCGTCTGCCTCTCCTGCCCTCAAGTCTGGCAGTTTTCCTCGCAGCCCTATGGTTAAGCCATAGGATTTAACAAGAAACTTGCTAGACCGCCTGTGAGCTCTTTACGCCCAATAAATCCGGACAACGCTTGGGGCCTTCGTATTACCGCTGCTGCTGGCACGAAGTTAGCAGCCCCTTATTCCTGTGGTACCATCATTAGTTTTTCCCATAGAAAAGCAGTTTACACCCCGAGGGGCGTCTTCCTGCACGCGGCGTCGCTCCTTCAGCCTTTCGGCCATTGAGGAAGATTCTTGACTGCAGCCTCCCGTAGGAGTCTGGGCAGTGTCTCAGTCCCAGTGAGCCGGGTCATGCTCTCACACCCGGTATCCGTCATTGCCTTGGTAGGCTATTACCCTACCAACAAGCTGATAGACCATAGGCCCCTCTCTAACCGGCCGAAACCATTTACACACCTTTCATAAAAAGGTGGGCACATCGGGAATTAGCCACGCTTTCGCGGAGTTATGCCCGTGTTAGAGGTAGGTTACCAATGTGTTACGCTCCCGTCTGCCACTCCCCCCACACCAATGCCTCGGATAGACTGATATAATTCAGTTACACAAAACATTGGTGTGGGGGGCGTTCGACTTGCATGCCTTAGACACGCCGCCAGCGTTCGTCCTGAGCCAGGATCAAACTCTCATTAAAAGTAATAAGTATGACTACTTATTACAGGGTGGTAATAGCGAGCTCCTTTTATAGGTGCGTCGTTCTTACCAAAAAGAAATTAACGTTCCATCTTGTCACAATTTCAACTGTCAATGTTCGCCAATCTGGTACAAAAAACCTGCTCGTACGCCAGCAGGATATGCAAATGCATCAAATATAATTTAATACGTTACATAGCGTGCTTCCTAGGCGTAGTATGTTTAATTTTTATGTCAACTTAGCAGAAAAAATAGGTACCGATAATTGGTATATATTATTGTATATAGTTTTGTATATACTGTCAAGTCTTTTGTTGCCGGCTGTGGTTTTTTTTCCAAGTAGCTATTGCTCGGTGATTGCCGGACAGCAGTATTTTCGGTACTTTTTGTCCTTTAAAATTTTCCGGACGGGTGTACTGCGGATATTCCAGATACTGCAGATTTTTACTGAAACTCTCTTCTTTAGTCGAGTCAGCGTCGCCCAAGGCGCCAGGCAGGAGGCGTGTCACCGCGTCAGTTACAACCATAGCCGGAATTTCTCCGCCGGTCAGCACGTAATTACCAATGGAAATTTCCTCGTCAATATATTTAGTTACTCGTTCGTCTATTCCTTCATAATGGCCGCAGATTAAAATGAGCTGGTCGAGCTTGCTGTAGCGTTTGGCCGTAGCCTGATTAAATGTTTTTCCTTTGGCTGCGAGTAGAATAATTTTTGTTTTTCCGGTTCCGCCTTTGGCGGATTTTTTTATAATTGCCTTGAGCAATTTATAAATTGGTTCTATCTTCATAACCATGCCCGGACCGCCACCATACGGCCGGTCGTCTACGGTTTTATGTTTGTCTGTGGTATAGTCGCGCAGGTTATGGATATTTATGTTGATAATCTTATTTTTCTGCGCGCGCTGCAAAATACTCTCATTAAAATATGAGGCAAATATATTTGGGAAAATAGTGATGATGTCGAATTGCATGTGTTAAGAAGTAATCAGTAATTAGTAACTAGTAATCAGTATAGCATATTATCTTTATTTTTTGTCATTGCGAGCGAAGCGAAGCAATGACAAAAGTAGGAGAAGTTTATGCATAACAAAAACCGCGCCTTTTTAGACACGGTTTTTGGAATAACCTAACGTTAGATTTTTAGGTCGTCGACTGCTGATGTATCAGCTTCTTCCCGTGAACCACCACGGCCGCCTTTGCGGAAGCCTTCTGGTTCATAGATTTTCAAATTTACACGAGCATGGTTCTTGGCACCAACTACACGCAACAGCGTGCGGATAGCTTTAGCGGTCTGGCCTTGGCGGCCGATGACCTGGCCAAGATCGGCGGGATTGACCTTCAGGGTGATGAGAACACCCATTTCGTCGACTGAACGCTCGGTCGTAACATCGTCCGGGCGGTCGACAAGGGCCTTCACCACATACTCGACAAACTCTTGATCCATTTCATTCTTTGCCATAATACTTGTACAGATTAATCGTCTTATGAATGTGCACCAGTCATTTCGACCTAAACTAGACTGGACATTGTGCAGGGTAACACACTTATTATTATATTGTCAATTAGTAGCACGTGATGTTTGCTGGCACGTTGCTGCAAACCATTTGGCCCCATTTGTTCAGACGGCAGGTATTGTCGACCTGGACGGTGACTGTTTCGCTGTCACTATATTCACCGTCATCAGCACTATAGGTGACCTCGTATGTACCGGCGCTATCAGTACCGGTCTGCCAGCCTAAGGTGTCAGGACGGTTTGGCCAGCATAATGCCATGGAGCTGAAGCCAGGGAGGTCAGCACTGTACGTAAGTGCATTTATATCGTTATCATAGGCAGGTACATTAATGAAAGCCCAGTCAGTTTCGTCTGTAGTTACTGGATCATGATTGAGTACAATCGGCAAACCATTAGTTAATGGATAGTCGTCCTGTCTAGGGACATTGCCGCTGATTTCTGTATACGCGTTATCACAAACACCATTATTGTCTGCGTCAGCACACGTCTCGGAAAATCCCGCCCAGTAGTTTCCTTGGCCATTATTGCTATAGGTAGCATTACCCTCTGCGTCGTATGCGTGGTAGTTAGGATTATCGAGAAATGTATTTCCGTACACAAGCGTATTTAGATTATCACCATAGAGTCTAAACGAGGTGTACTCTTTTTGTTTGAAAATATTCTGTTTGATAGTGGTATTATCTGCGGCATTACTGCGGAAGGTGATTCCCCGCAGGCCAGGACCATCAAATACGTTTTTTTCAACCATAGTATCTGATGCTTTTGCGGTCGGAGCACCGCTTTCGACTCGCCAAAATTCAATGGAATTAGTTTCGATATTATCGAACAGGTTTTTATATATAGTATTGTGGTGGCAATCGTTAGCAATGAAAATACCGCGACTCGCATTACTGATTGTGTTATGTTCAATAGTATTATCAGAAGAACCTGTTGTGTATTGCCATACCTCGGTGTGGAAGGCGTCATTGATTGCGTTGGTAATAGTATTGTATGCAAAGTATGAATTCGTTGTTTGCGCTATGGTGATAGCATATGAATGATTGTCGAGAATATTTTTTGTAATGGTAATAGTATCGGCATTTTCGATATGGATTGGCTCAAAAAAACTGTTAAAATGGCAGTTTTTGATAGTGACATTATCATAGCCGACCGAACTGACGGCAAAGGTAATAGGTAGATCAGGATTTGGGAAAATTGCCTGCAGCGTGGTGTTATCGCACGTTAATGTCACATCATCCGCGCCGATGTAAATAAAGGCTGTTTCGTTTGGTCCGTCAAACTGGTACGTACCTGGGCACAGTACCGTGTCTTCAGTAATAACCATGCCTGTTTGCGGGGTGACACAGCCGTCTTGTTCCATGAGTTTTTCCACATTCATCGGTGGCTGGGTTGGCGGCAGTGGTTTGGGCAATCCTTGGTTAGGTTCTGTCAGAGCCGATATTGGTTTTTGTACTGCTGTCGGCGCAGGTGCGATGGCGGCATGCCCAATAATAACAAGGGCAAATACGCCAACACAGGCCACGGCCACTATGGGGAAGGTGGTTTTCCATACATTTTTCATAGGTTTTTTGAGCCTAATTATTAGATATATTTAATAGTATATAGTAGCGCACTAGCCCTTTTCTGTCAATATAATACATTATCAGGCAAAATAAAACACCTTAATGGGCGAGGTGATTTATTGTGGCAAGCGCTACTATTGTTTATCTGATTCTGACTCCTTTGTTGTATCGTCTGGCTTTTCTGGTGTTTGCTCTTGTTTTATTTCTTCCTGTTTAGCCTCTTCTTTTGGCTGTTCTGGTTTACCTTCTTTTTCCTCTGGTTTGTCAGCCGTTTGCGTCTCGGCCTTTTTTTCCTCACCGCCTTTTGCTGATTTTTCACCTGACGCGGACTGTTCTTTCGGGGCTTGTTCGGCAGGTTTGTCTTTGGCCGGGCTTTCTTCACCTTCGACTTTCTTCTTCTGTTTGATATTAGCGACAGCAATTTTATCACCTTCGATGATTTTTTGATCAATCAGCAGATTATGTACGGTGCCGGACGGCTGGGCGCCTTTGTTGAGCCAATGTTTGATCCGGTCTGTTTTGAGCTCGGCAGTATTAGTGTGCGGGTCGTAATGCCCAAGTAATTCCAAATAATCCCCAACCGTGTCTTTTGTTTTTTCAGAAACAATAACACGGAACATGGGTTTTTTCTTTTTTCCAAATCGAGATAGTCTAATAGCTAACATAGTGGTTAGTATAGTAACGGAGGGAGGGAAAGTTGTCAAGAGAATTGTAATTGGAAAAGATTTGTAACCCGTAGCTGGTAATTAGTAGTTGGTACACTTTTTCCCCGGTGGCGGATTATTTTTTACGAATTACCTTCAATCACCTGCTCGGCTTCGGCCATATTGAGTGACAGCAGCTTGGACACGCCGTCGTCTCCCATCGTCACACCGTACAAAATTTTTGCCTTATCCATGGTAGCGCGGTTATGGGTAATGACGATAAACTGTGTTTTATGGGACAATTTTTCAATAATAGTGGCAAAACGGATAGAGTTTGACTCATCTAACGCCGCGTCTACCTCGTCCAGGACTACAAACGGCGAAGGGTTATGGTGAATAATTGCACAAATCAGAGCAATAGACGTTAGTGCTCGTTCACCGCCGGATAACATGGCAATACCGCGCAGTTTTTTACCCGGCGGAGTGGCGTGTATGTCAATGCCGGTAATCACTTTTTCCCCAGTGCCTGATGGCTGTTTTTGTTCTGCTTTTTTATCCGCATCTACCTCTTCATCCTCATCTTCATCCTCTTCATCTTCTACGGCCAGAGCCTTTTTTTCTTCTTTAACTAAACTTAAATGGGCATTACCGCCATTAAAAAGTATTTTGAAATATTCAGTAAATTTTTTGTTAATTTGATCAAAAGCCTGATTAAATTGTTTTTTAATAGTATCCTCGAGACTGGCGATAGCCTGTTCTAAATCCGCCGCAGCCTGTGTCAGATCCGCACTCTGGCTAGTCAGAAAATCGTGGCGCTCTTTGGTCTCCTTATATTCATCGGCTACCTGGGGATCAATACCCCCGATGAGCTCGAGCTGGCGTTTGAGTTTTTGGATTTCCGTAAATAATGATTGCTCTGCGACCGGTGGGTCCTCTAGAGTATATACAGCCTGACGCTCCTCATCCGTCATTTCGTCGATCATTTCCTTTTCCAGGTCTTCCTGCCGGGTTTCTAGCTTGGCCAGTTCTACCTTGATATTATTGAGCTTATTTGACGTATTATTAAGCTCATCCTGGGCACGTGCATATTTATTCTGCAGGTCGAAAATTTCTTCTTTTTTCTTCTGTTCAGCCTGGTTAAATTCGGTTAGCTGGTGATTAATAGTTGTCAGTTGTTTGTCCAGCCCGGCAATATTTTTTTTCAGTTCTTCTTCTTCACGATCAATATCCTCGGCGACAGCACTTGCTGATTTTTTACCACGGGTCTGTTCGATTTCATCCTGCAGGCTATGCAGTTCCCGCTCGATTTCCTGAAGACGTTTGCTCATCATCTGCTGACGCTCCCGGCTAATAGTGAGATGACTATTGATGCTGTTAATAGCGGTCACCAAAGTACTCTTATTGTCCAGCAATTCACTAATAGCATCCTGAATCTTGATTACCTCATGCGGGTCACCGGTGCCGGATTCGTGGAGCTGGTGGCGCAGCTGGGCCATGGAGCTGGCCAGTGTCTTGGCCTCGGCCTTGATTTGTTGCAGATCGTCCGGTTGCTGAGCCTGTTCGATCAGTTCGAGTACTGATTGCTGCTGCGTGTATATCGATTCGATACGTTGTGATATTTCTGGGATTGTTATAGTCTTTTTCTTCGCCAATGTACGCCTGGCTTGATCTAGCTCTTTATCCAGTGTTTCATAGCGGGTGGCCAGCTCATCGTGTGCCTGTTGTTTTTGGGCGAGCTCCTGCTCATAGCTGCTGACCGCCTGTTCGATAGGCGTGATAGCCTGTTTCATATTGGTTTGCTCCTGCTGGAGCTGGTCGTATTTTCGTTCCAGCCAGACGAGGTCAAACTCTCCATGCTGTGTCCGATCGGCATCTTTGCGGCCGCGCAGCACAGCCTGGTCCTGGAGCAGTTTGTTTTTTTCCGCTGACAGCCGGCTGTATTCCTGCTGCAGTTTTTGGAATTCTTCCTGCCGTGTCTGGCCAAGGGCAAGCTGCTGCATTTCCCGCTGCAGGGCTTCTGTTTGTTCTTCTTTTTCCTGGCGTTCATGTTCTGTAGTCTGGTAGCGCTTTTCTTCGATCAGGTGTTTTTGCTTCAAATCGTGCCACAGGCCGCCGTAGTACTGGTGCTGGAGCTCTTTCAGCTGTTTGCTGACTTCTTCACGTTTTTCCAGTCGATTCACCTGGCGGGTCAGTGAGCGCAGACGAGGTTCAATTTCCTGGATTAGCATCCCCGCCTGGGCTAGATTTTCCCGGGTTTGGCTTAGCTTATTTTCTGCCTGTTCCTTCTTAATTTGGAATTGGCGAACACCGGCCGCTTCATCAAAAAACTCTTTTCGGGTGGACGGAGTGGCACCCAGAAATAGATCAATCATGCCCTGGCCGATAATGCTGTATGATCGCTGGCCAAAACTTGATTTTGCCAGCAGCATCAGGATGTCCTGCAGTCTGACCTTATTTTTATTAATATAATATTCTCCCTCACCGTCACGGTAGATTTTGCGGGAAATGACGATTTCTGAATAATCAACCGGAGCAGTGCGATCGTCATTGTTCAAATACAAATCAACCTGACAGTAACCAAGCCGTGTTTTCTTGTCCGAGCCGGCGAAGATGACATCGCCGGATTTCTTGCCGCGCAGTGATTTTAGGCTCTGCTCGCCCAGCACCCAGCGTACCGCGTCGGCGATATTTGATTTTCCCGAGCCGTTTGGCCCGACGATAGCGGTGACTCCGGGATTGAACTCGAGCGCTGTTTTATTGGCAAATGATTTAAAACCCTGGATTGCCAGTTTCTGGAGATACATGTGGCGTAGTAAAAATAAATGAGAGACTCTATCCCTCTGAATATGCATAGTATAACACTTTTTATGCTTTTTGCCAATAAAAAAAGGCCGTTTATCAAGTAAACGGCCCAGCATGTTATAGCCAGCGTATAGCTCCGCTGGCAAGAAAAGCCATCAGCACAATAGTCAAACCGACTATTGCCAAGTTTAGCCACTGCTCCTTCCCTTGTGCCGAAATTGAGTAGTGTAACCTAGGTAGCTCGATAAAAAAGGTATGTTTTGTACCCAGCTGGCCGGTCTCTCGGAGCCACAAAAAACGGCCCATGAAGAACACGATAATTTCTGTTAAAATCCAGTTATGGATTTCCATAGCACTTCTCCTGCGTTGAACAATCTGTAAAGGACGATTATAATATATAACGGTCTACTGTACCGCAGCAGGCCACTTTTGTCAAGCGATTGTAGAACCCGTCAGGTACATGGGGTACACTTTATGGTATTTGTAGGAAAAATTAATAGGAGGCATATAATCCAATGATTGGTGTGGTCTTTTTAAAGTTGTATTCAACAAGCCATTCAGTAAGTTTCCGATTAAATAGTACCGTATCATCAGTCATATTGCCAAGCTGAATAAATTCTTCCTTTAAGGTGCGATTAAAGCGTTCACAAACAGCGTTGTCTTTGGGCGTTTTTACATGGGAATAGTATTGGGGAATATTTAATTGAGAGCAAGCTTTTTCAAAGGATTTTTTAAATTCACTACCATTATCAGTTTGGATATTGTCAATCCGACCATCTAAGAGATAATAAAGCCGATTTAAGAAATCTCTGGAATTGTATGAACTATGGGCAGTATACATCCTGGCAAATGAGACTTTAGAGTATTTATCAATAGCCGTTAGAATATATCTTTTTTTGCCATTCCAATATTTAACTAC
>CAYPXF010000026.1:0-12874 GCA_964415025.1 uncultured Gammaproteobacteria bacterium
AGCACATTACCATCCCCATTGGCAGGAAAGAGTATCAAGGCGTGGTGGAGAGTTCTCATGGACGCATTGAATATGAGTTATATGACGTGGAAACATTTAATTCAATAAATATTGTTTTTATCCAAAGCATATACTTATCTCCTTTATTGAAATCTGGATCGGAAGAAAATATCAGACAAAAAAACACCCATGATGCTCATTAGAGAAAAATGTGGTATCTTTGAAACAGCAATTGGTGATTTCAAACCTTTTATTCTGGATGAAATGAAAACACTCGCGCGCCACTACCAGTGGCAGGGTGTGCCCTATGTTGGCGACGAGGTCAAATTACTTCCTGTGAATTAATTTCCAAGCGCATACATTGTTTTAGACACATGCTTTTAGCGGGGCGACTTTTGGGCATAGCTGATTTTGATTCCAGTCCTTGCTTGCCATATTGTTTGTAATGAGCTGCCCGCGTGTCTAAAGTCCTTTTTCCGTATGGATATGCCACAGGCGTGTTTTTAGTTTAGTTTCTTTTTAGCGGCGGACAGTATTCCATCTTAAGTACTCTTCTTTAAATTCTTTTTGACATATGTATACACCTGGTTATCTAGGATAAACACTATCCCAGAAAACCGCCATATGTATGTGCACATTACCAAGGCACATTGACAAAAACGATTATTCATGTTATTTTGAAAACACTAAAATTGTTTTTATGACAATTGCTGTTATCATATTAGTCATACTTGTTTTGATACTGGGCGCTGCACTTCTCTATTATCGGCAGCGACTGCAGCAGCTGCGACAAACTGAAGCAGCTAAGACCGAAGCCAGGCGATCCGCTTTTATTTCGATTATTAGTCATCAATTACGGACACCCTTATCAATTATTAAGGGGTATTTAGAGTCTTTAGCCGCGGGCGATTTAGGCAAGCTCACTGATAAGCAGCAGGAGTATACTGATGAGGCGCTTAAAATAAATCGAGATACCGTTAGACTCGTTAATGACTATCTCGATGCCGTCAAGCTTGACACTGAAACACTCGAGGTCAGTCCCGAGCCTGTTGATTTGGCAGCGGTTGTCGCAGAAGAAATAAAACGGCTCACCCCTTTAGCCAAAGCTTCAAATTGTGAGCTGGTATTTAACAAGCCTGACAAGTCCCTGCCACCAGTGCAGGCAGATCTTATCAAAATTAAGCAAGTCGTGGAAAACACCCTGACCAATGCTATCAAATATATTGGCGGCAAAGGTACGGCCACAATCACCCTCACTGATGCTGGTGATCGTGTCAGGTTTTCCTGTGCTGATACCGGCGTGGGTATACCGGCAGACCAACAAGCTGAATTATTTACCAAGTTTTTCCGGGCAAAAAATGTTATTGGCCGGCATACGACTGGTTCGGGACTGGGTTTGTATTTAGCCAAAATGATTGTGAGCGCGCTCAATGGCAAGATATGGATTGAGTCCACCGAAGACCAGGGCACAACCGTATATTTTGAATTACCAAAAGCAGAGTAATATGAATCAAAAACCATGCGTGCTGCTAACCGAAGATGATCAGTCATTGCTCAAGATTTACAGCAATAAACTACGCTTGAGCGGTTTTGACGTATCCATGGCCACAACTGGTGATGAAAGCCTCCGTAAAGCCGCAGCCGAACAACCAGATATTATTCTCCTTGACCTGATATTGCCGAACAAAGACGGTTTTCTCGTGCTCGAGGAACTAAAAGCTAAAGATGACACAAAACACATCCCGGTGATAATATTATCAAATCTGGGCCAGGAAGCAGACATTGCCAGGGGGAAGAAACTGGGAGCCGCTGATTATCTGATAAAATCAGATGTGAGCCTGGCAGATTTAGTCAGTAAAGTTAAAAAATATATCCATTTATCATGAGTGTTGATTATGAGAAACTCGCCACTGTTTTGGTAGATGCCGACCTGATTGATTCACGTGCCATGGAGCAGGCACAGCAAAAAGCAAACTCCAGCAACAAAACGCTGGAGCAGGTTTTGATTGACGGTGAATACATTTCTGACGAATATCTTGGCCAGATTATCGCTGATTTATACGATGTCCCCTACATTAATCTTAAACAGACGACTATCGATGAATCGGTATTACGGATTATTCCCGAGCTGGTAGCCAAACGGCAGTTTGTTATTGCTTATGATCGGGACAAGGAAGGCATCAAGTTGGCCATGAACCAGCCTGATGACCGGGAAATTGTTTCCTTTATCCATAAAAAAACAGGCGAACCAGTGCAAGCCAGTTTTGCCACCAGGCGCGATATCAGCGAGGCTCTGTCCCACTACCGTAAGGGACTTCAGCAAGAATTTGATGCGATTATCCAAAAAAACATCGCCGAAACGCGTGAACGCAGCGGCGAAGAGCGTGAGCTGCCGGTTAAGCGTATTGTTGATACTATTTTGTCCTATGCTTATGATAATAAAGCGTCTGATATACATATTGAGCCGCACGATGATGATGTGGTTGTCCGCTTCCGCATTGACGGCATTCTTCACGATGTAGTGACTATGCCTATGGACGTGCACCAGTACGTGGTGATGCGCATAAAGATTATGGCCAAGTTACGCACAGACGAGCATCGCGCTGCCCAGGATGGCCGGATGGAGTTCAGCGCAGAGGATGAAAAAATTGACGTGCGCGTTTCTATCATTCCGATTTCAGACGGAGAAAAAGTGGTGTTGCGCGTGCTGTCAGAACATTCACGTCAGTTCAAGCTAAGCGAGCTGGGCATGGCTCCGGCAGATTTAGAGCGTCTGGAAACAGCATTTACCAAACCATACGGCATGATCTTGGCTACTGGTCCGACCGGATCAGGCAAAACAACAACGCTCTATGCTATTTTGAAAATTATTAATACCCGCGAGATAAATATTTCTACGATCGAAGATCCGGTAGAATATGATATTGAGGGAGTAAATCAGATTCAGGTAAATCCCAAAACCAATCTAACATTTGCCGACGGGCTGCGCTCTATCCTGCGACAGGATCCGGATATTATTATGGTTGGTGAGATCCGTGACCAGGAAACAGCCGGCATCGCCATAAACGCTGCCATGACCGGTCATTTAGTCTTGTCAACGCTCCATACTAATGATGCAGCAACGACACTGCCTCGCCTGCTCGAAATGAAGATCGAACCTTTTTTAATAGCCTCTACCATAAATATTGCCCTGGCCCAGCGGCTTGTACGGACCATTCATCAGGGCTGCATTGAAAGCTATGTGCCCAGCGAGGAAGAAAAAAATCAGCTTGAGCGCGCCATTGGAAATGATCGAGCGGCTGAATTTGGTATCCATGAAAAAGGATTCAGGTTGTACCGCGGCAAGGGCTGCAAACGCTGTAATCATACCGGCTATGAAGGACGGATCGGTATTTTCGAAGTGCTTGAAGTCACGGAAAAAGTCCGCCAGTTAATTATGCACCGGGCCAATAGTGACGAAATTAGGCAGGCGGCTATTGCCGAAGGCATGACGACCATGCTGGAGGACGGGCTGCGCAAGGCCACGGCCGGCACGACAACTATTGACGAAGTACTGCGGGCTACCCGAGAATAAACTTTATGCGATACCAATATGTAGCCGCTACGGCGGACGGCGTTATCAAACGCGGCATCAAGGATGCTGCTTCAGTAGATGAATTAGCACGGCAATTACGTGCTGATGATTTGTATGTGGTATCGGTGCAGCCGCAGGAGCGAGGACGGAACGCGACGCAGGCAGCCGACCGGATCGGTTTTGGCCGGGTGAGCATATTGGATAAAGTGATTTTTGTCAGACATTTGTCAATCATGCTCCGTTCTGGCCTGTCGCTGGTAGAAGCACTGCGCGCTATACTCGAACAGACTGATGCCAAAAAGATGAAAGCCATCACCAGAGCGATTATCGAGCAGGTCGCCAATGGGCGCTCGCTCGCAGAAAGCATGGGGAAATTCCCGAAGGTATTTGGCGGATTAATACGCGGCATGGTGACAGTCGGTGAGGCCAGCGGTACGCTGGAACAAAACCTCGATTATGTTGCGGCAGTACTTGAAAAGGATTATGAGCTGCGGCGCAAAGTACGCTCGGCCATGATTTATCCGGTGATCGTGCTCACCGCCACCGTCGCGCTCGGCATTGGCTTGTCAATTTTTATTTTACCGCGTCTGGTGCGGATGTTTGAAACATTCCGGCTCGAACTGCCCCCCATCACCCAGGCTTTTTTATCGGTGGCTACTTTTCTAGTGGATTACGGAATTTTTGTGATGGCGGGATTAGTGCTGCTGCTGGTTGGTTTGCGCGTGTTAGCTCGGCTGCCGGCGACCCGTCCATATTTTCATGAATTGTATTTACGCTTGCCGATTATCAAGCGCCTGGTGATTACGGTGAACACGGCGCGTGCGGCGCGGGTGATGGGCATACTGCTTGAGAGTGGCGTGACGATTAATGAGAGCCTAGCAATAACCGCTGATGTTACCGGCAACGCTCATTTTCAGGAACGATTGCGTCAGGGATTGGCAATAGTCTCACAGGGGAAATCCCTTGCTGCCTCGCTCCAACAGGATAAATATTTCCCGCGAATGGCCAGCCGCATGCTGGCGGAAGGTGAGAAAACCGGCAACCTTCAGCAGAGCTTCTCCTATATTGCCGAGTACTACGAAAAAGAGCTGGACAGCGCTACGAAAAACTTAGCCACCGTACTCGAGCCTATATTATTGATAGTCATCGGTGTGGTGCTCGGATTTTTAGCGGTAGCGATTATTTCACCAATTTATCAATTTACCGGGTCTTTACAGCGGTAGTATGCGACAGCGAGAACACAAGCAAGGCTTTACCTTTGTTGAAGTGCTGGTGATTATTGGCATACTGGCATTGATAGCTGGACTGTCTATTCCATTTTACCAATCATGGTATGTATCGAGCCAGCTGGATAATGAAACCAGTTTGCTGGTGCAAACATTGCGCCAGGCGCAACAAATGGCGATGGCTTCTGCCGGCTACAGTGCGTATGGCGTGCATGTCACTGAGAATACATACGTGTTGTTTCGGGGAGCGGTCTATAATTCTGGCGATAGTTTTAATCAGACGACCATCCTGCCAGATACTATTTCACTTTCCTCTACTCTGGGCAGTGAGATTGTTTTCGAGCGCGGCACAGGTCTCCCCTCGCAGACAGGCATGATAACGCTTGATGGTGATTCACAAAAGCAGAATAGTATCCACCTAAATAATCTCGGTGTTATCGATGTGGAATAAATACCAAAACGATATCCGCGGACAGAGTCTCGTGGAATTGCTAGTTGCCATGGGCGTTTTTGTTCTGGTTATCTCCAGTATTATGTTTGTGGTGCTCGATGCGCACATCGCCAATCAGCAGGGGGCAGAACGCAGCGATGCGGTGTACTATGCCCAGAGCGGACTGGAGGCTGTCCGCAGCATTGCCAATCGACAGTGGGGTGCTGCTGTGCCGGGGACTCATGGACTTGACCGGAGCAGTGGTCTATGGGAATTAGCCGGAGCATATGATAGTCAGACTCCATTTACGCGCCAGGTAACCATTGCATATGCTGCCCGTGACAGTGCGGGCGACCTCGCTGATACCGGCACTATAGATTATGATACGAAAAAAGTGACTGCTGAAGTTATCTGGGACTTCCGTCCTGGCCGTCCTGGAGCAGTGACGCTGACCGAATATCTGACGCATTGGAATTCAGTACAGTGGCTGCAAACCAGTGAACAAGATTTTATTCAGGGAACGCTCGACCAGGTGGCTGTTACGGATCATGAAGGAGGCGCGCTGACACTGGAAACGATCCCAGTGCCGACGTACGGTGAATGGGGGTATGACATTGGGGAGGAGTATACCTACGATACCCAAAAAATAGAAGTACAGAGCTCAACAGCGCGGTTACGTAGCCAGGCCGTACTTGCTGAAGGCGCTAGCCGGAATACGGATTTTACCAGCGGTAGTGAACCCTGGCAATACGGTGATTGGGATCAGGATGCCGGTGAAGTGGATATGACGGGTCAATGGAACAGCTCTGGCGGTAATCCTGACGGGGCTGTTGATATAAATGTACCGGGCAGC
The DNA here is from genome assembly GCA_964415025.1 of uncultured Gammaproteobacteria bacterium. Lineage (GTDB taxonomy): Bacteria > Patescibacteriota > Patescibacteriia > UBA10025 > JAHIVO01 > CAYPXF01. The sequence continues at coordinate 6,084 of CAYPXF010000026.1, forward strand.
TTTTTTCGTAGTATGGAGCTGGGTGGATGGTGGGAGCAACCATTAACAGTGACCACTGATGATATTAGTGAAGCGCTGGTTACGTTGGACTGGCGTATGTCGCGGTGGACCGGCAGTAACCCGTCGTCGTTACATCTTTATTGTTTCATCGATACGGTAGCAGGGGCTCCGGTGCAGGGCACAGAAGTGTGGCGTTCGCCTCTTCAGACAGGCGCCACTAGCTGGAGTCATGAGCGGTTTGACGTCTCTGATCGGCTGCAGTCCAGCGGTACCTATTATATTAAATTCGCATTATGGGTAGAAAAACAGGGCGGTTTTCGTTTCGAGGGACCGTATACGGCATTGTTTGATAATGTAGAGCTGTCCTGGCAGAAGTTTGGTGATAAATATCCTGGTGATAGCCCTGATATTATTACAAATAATTCTTTCACCGCGACCGATATTGCCAGCTGGCACGGCTTCCAGGAAATCGCTGATAAGGACGGCGGAGAAATATACTACCAACTGTCCGATGATGACGGTGCCACCTGGCAGTACTGGGACGGCAGCAGCTGGGGCGTGGCGAGCAATCCAGCCCAGGTCACTGTTGCGGCTGACATAAATACGCGCATAGCAGCGCTTGATCCCCTGGCAGGACAGTTAGCGGTGCGTGCGTTTTTAGCTTCAGACGGAACCCAGGCAGTCAGGCTAGACCATGTCCGTGTAACTTATGAAGCGAGCCAAACAAATAGCTGGTCATTTGATACGGCCAGTGATTATGCGTTTGACAGCGGACTGATACAAGTTGTCGGATCGCGAGCTCAATTAAGAGATCAGGGAGGCGGCATTTATCCGAGTAATCAACCCGCCATAGCGCCTAAGGAGTCACTCGCGCCAGGCGTCGTATCTGGCTGGCACGGCTTCCAGGAAATCGCTGATAAGGACGGCGGAGAAATATACTACCAACTGTCCGATGATGACGGTGCCACCTGGCAGTACTGGGACGGCAGCAGCTGGGGCGTGGTACGAAACCAGGAAGATTATTCAACCGCAGCTGATGTTGATGCGCATATCGCGAGCATTGCCGCTGACAGCGGTCAAATACTATGGAAAGCATTTTTGGATTCAGACGGCACCCAGCGCGTATCGCTCGATGACGTATCCATTACCTATCGTATTGGTGGCGGGACAGGACACTATACGTCCGGTACGTATATTTCTCCGGCGCACAATACCGGAGTGACGGCTCCACTATATAATTATATTGCCTGGCGCGCTGATCTGCCAGCCCAAACGCAGGTGACATTCCAAATCCGAACAGCGAGCACGCAGGACGGGCTAGCCGCAGCTACATGGGTTGGGCCGGACGGCACAGCCGCTACTTCCTATACGTCGTCCGGTACTGCTATCACCACCGCGCCAGGCGCGAGCGGCGCACAGTGGATACAGTACCGGGCAACACTGACGACAAACAATATCAGTGCTCCGTTAATAAACGATGTGACGATTGATTATGAAATATAATACAGCTCCAACCGGATTTACCTTAATCGAACTTCTGATTTATATCGCGCTGGTGTCAGGCGTGATTATTGCAGCGACTAGTTTTGCTTGGACGATTATTGACAGCCGCAGCAGATCGTTTACCGCCCAGGAGGTAGAACAAAACAGCCGCTTCATGATAGAACGTATTAGCCGGACAGTACGCGGCGGCCAGAGCATTACAGTCCCGGCCGCCGGGGCGAGCGGGAACCAGCTTACCGTCACCATGCGCGACAGCGAGGCCGATTCCATCAATATCTATTTGTCCGGTGATACGCTCTACTGGCAATCGGGCGGCGGCGATCCAATAGCGCTGCATGCAGACGAGGTGCTAGTCACAGATGCTACCTTTACCAACATGTCTACCGCTGACGGCCGCAGTACTCATCTGTATCTGGGGTTAACGGTTTCCCATTATAATCCTGATAATCAGCCGGCGTACCGGTATACTAAGACGATTCCCATTACCATAGAATTACGTGATTCATAATATGCGATTATTTCCAGATCAACAACACGGATATATTGCCCTTATCGCAGTACTGATTATTACTGGCGTGACTCTGGCTATCAGTATTACGCTTAATTTATCCGGCATCCAGGAATCTCGTTCTGGATTATTGCTCCAGCAAACCCAGCAGGCTCAAGCCCTAGCTGATTCGTGCTTGGATGAGGCATATCTCCGGGTCAAACGGAATAGTAATTATACTGGCAGCGTGTTGAACATTGCCGATGGCTCTTGTACTATTACAGTAGTGCCAGCCGGTCTGTTAAATATTGACCGGATCATTACCGCCGAGGCGACCTATGAAAATATTTCTCGGGTGATCGAGAGCCGAATACGACGGAATATTTTTACGGGCAGCATTACGGTGCTGTATTGGCAAGATCAAATGTAACATAAACAATGATATTTTTTGGAAAACAGGCATTTGGACTTGATATTTCCGATCGCACGATCGAAGCTGTTGCAATACGGAAAAAACTCAAAACAGAAACCATCACGGCAAGCAGCAGGATTATGCTTGCTCCGGGGAGTATTGAGGACGGCGAGATTAAGCAGCCTGACAAGCTTGCGCAAGCGCTACGCAAATTGCTGAATGACGCTGATTTTGACACTGACCAGGCCGTCCTGGCACTGCCGGAATCAAAGACATTTATCCACGTATTTACGCTGCCAGCGGTTATTTCAGAAAAAAACATCGGCACCGCAGTGCAATACGCTGCAGAAGAGACAATTCCAATTTCTTTTGAACACGCATATCATGATTATCAAATTCTGACAAAGGACGAAAAGCGGCAGGATGTGCTGTATTGTGCTACGTTTGCTGAAACGGTAAAACAATATCAGGACGTTCTCCAGCAGATAGGTATTACCCCGGCCGTTATTGAGCCCGAATCATTAGCCTTGGCACGCGCATTGATCTGGAGGACTGATTCCAAGGACGGCTCACTGATTATTGATATTGGCAGCCGTACGACTATTATTACCGTCTATGATCATCGGGGAATACGGTATTCAGAAAACATAGCTGCAGCAGGAAATGCATTTACTGAAGCATTGGCGAGCAGCCACCATGTTACTACAGAGGAGGCTGAACGCCTCAAGCGTGAAACAGGGATTGCACAGGCAGACAGCAAACAGGCCGATTCATCGATCATAGCTGTGGCAGATAGGATTATTGCTGCGGTTCATCAGGCGCGCATGTACTACCAATCGCATACCGGATATACGCTTAGCCAGGCGGTGGTATGCGGTGGCACCAGCATGATGCCGGGCTTGGTAAACTATCTTGGCGCTAAGCTGAATATTAAGACTTTCCTAGGTAATCCTTTAGCTGGATTAGAATATGATAGCCAACAATTTCCTCCAGAGCAGCGCGCTCTGTATGGCACGGCGATTGGTTTAGCGCTTCGCGGCAGAAATAAACAAGGCCTAGAAAATGGCATTAATGTTCTGCGCTATGACAGTGACCATAGCGCCTATTCTGCCCGCACAAAAGAAAATCAAATTAACGAGCGGCCGGCCGCCGGGCTAAAAAACCGCTTCAAGCTATCCATGCCAACACAGTCAATAGGTCCTGATAAAAAGCGCTTGTTTTGGCTTGGCGGAGTTTTTTTGTTTTTAACGATCGTGTTTATTGTACTGCTCATTATCCAGAGTGGTCGCGAAGAGCCACTCATAAAAATTATTGAAACAACGCCAGACTATCCGGTCAATCAGCAAGCGCCCTCGATCAGTCCCTAGGGTTTAATCGTTGCCAAAAATGCATGCATTGCGGGAAGGCGGTAAATATGCTATAATGATATATATTACTTTTAATTGAAACAGTATGCGCATTAAACAAAGCACAGCCATGCCACAGCGACGTGGTTTTACCTTATTGGAACTGCTCGTCGTGATTGGTATTATTGGAATTTTAGCCGCAATTGTCATAGTCGCCATTAATCCTGGCCGGCAGTTTGCCCAGGCCCGAAACGCCCAGCGGTGGAATGACGTGAACGCATTGCTGAATGCAGTGCATCAATACGCTGTTGACAACAACGGCTCGCTTCCATCCGGCATTGATTCTACGTATCAGGTGATTGGAACAGCCGGCGCCGGCGGCAATGATCCCGATATATGTGGCGCAGTCAGCGCAGAAACAGATACGCTTGATTTGAGCGGTGTGTTGATCCCTGATTACCTCACCGCCGTTCCTGCTGATCCGTCCACAGGCAGTGAGGCGCATACGGATTATTATATAACCCAGGACGCTACGACCGGACGGGTGACGGCTGGTGCTTGCGATCCCGACCTAGGCGTGACAATTAGCGTCAGCCGATAACGCATACAGAGAACTATAATTGCAAAACGCTTGCTGATATAAAAAGCGGGCGTTTTTTAGCTTGACGGAACGTTGATACTTGCTTAAGATAAAGCTGGAAATAAACATAGCAATCGTTCTTCTCATTTGGATTGTGAGGTGAATATCATGAGCAGACAGAGCTATGCGGCATTGATTGAGGTCATCATAGATCTCCTCGAGCAAAAAGCAGGATGTAAACAGCCGGCTCATTATAATGTGGAGGGTCTCGACTTATGCTGGAGCAATAATGAAGAAAACGAGACGGTGCAGAAAATTATTAGCCGCCTCGAGCAAACGCTAGAGCAGATAGCTGACCGCAATCAGGAAAAACACCGGGAGCTTGTCCAACTACTGACACGGCGGTTTAATATTGAGTGCGCCCTCGCGCGTACGCCGGTTGGCGCTGGCGGACATTTGCACCAGCGCAAATTACGCCATGAGCTACAGGAAGTAGCCAAACGAATCGAGGAGATTATTGATGCCGAAAACGAGGATGACCACAACGGCGGCAAAGAAGCCGCATAATCCATCCTAGCCCGCGCTTATTACAGGAGAGCAATAAACGCGGGTTTTCTTTTTTTACCAAAAAAATAGCCGCCGGCTGTGCTGGCGGCTATTTTTTCTGGACTTAAAAAATCTCGTCTTTTTTCTGCCGTTGGAATGAAACCCAGTCCTCAACAGTTTCGACGAGCACCTTAAAGGGCGCTTCGAGAACATAGTCCATGATAAACATAAAGACGTTTACCTTGGATGTTTTACGGGCAATCCAGCTGCCAGCCCGTATTATCGGCAGGGTGAAAAAGTCAAACAGTATAATAAATAAATTATCACGACGGCTGATAACGACTAATTCTTGAGCATTATGCCGTAAGCGTAGGCCGAAGAAGCTGATAACGCATAAGAAGAAGATAAAGAGAGCGGCGCTGACAATACTGAATTCGAGCGCGTGCAGCAGCCAAATGATGCCGCCAAAAGTAATAACATAGGCGATGAAATAGAGAAACGAAAACACTGCTTGTAATATAGGGCTGGTTTTAAATTCTGTTTTTTCTGGACGGAAAATTTCTTTGTCAGCAGGATCATACACGATTTCATGCAGTCCCTGGATGATTTTCTGGGTGTTTTTTTCTGCCGGGACACGTATGGAAGTGGCGATTATGAACATCAGCAAGGGATGGAAAACAACATTAATGCCCAGCGGCAGGAGCTTGATTTTTTGCAGGACAAGTGCCTCATAGGGCAACTCTAAAACAAAGGCGAGGAGTGTTTTTGTCAGAAAAATATAAATAATACTGCGGATTACGCCACGGGTAAGTTTAGCGCTGGTGGCCATATACCGCTTTTGAGCGGCCTGGCGAATGGTTTTTTCCAGTGCATTTGGTTGGGCGAGTACAGGTTCGAGTTTGTCAGTATTTTGCTCCATGACATCTTTTAGAATAATGAACAGCGGGGCATAGCGCTTCATGTACCGGAACAGCCTGTCTGACATTTTATTATGTGTCTGTTCTTCGATACGTTTCATGAGCTGTGGCAGCCGTGCGGCAAAATCGCTAATTTCCTGTGGCGTGATATAGCGCCACCCTGGAGCAAAGTAGTAGAGCAAATGATATCGCAGCATCGCCCTGTCTGATTTAATGAGCGCGCGATGGATGGCGATATATATCTGGATGTCACGGTCCACAGGATCAGGGACTTCTTTAGCTAAATCCAAATGCGGCCGAATAATTTTATACATGCACTCTACGAGCGCGTCATCTTTAATACCCGGTGACAGATACTGCTCTAATTCAAACGAGGCCACTGATAAAACCCAGTTCAATGTTTCGTTCTTTTCCTGAAAACCATGGCCCGCTGTGGCGGCGTTAATCAGGGAAATATATTTATTAATAATTGCCTCGATATCTGACAGCCGTTTTTCCGGAAAATAGTCGTTAGCCAGGTATCCAGCGCGGATCAGCTCGCGGATAAGTGGTTCAGCAATAATCATGCCGCGCTCTTTCATCAGAATGCGTCGTTTGAGCATACGGGCAATGGCATTTTTGCGGATCAGGTGTTCTTCCTGATAATCAACAGCGTTGCGCACTTTTTCATAGACATAGGCAACCTTGCCAATAGTTTCATGGATCCTAATTTTCGGCTCTTCTTTACCAGCGGCCAGAGCGTCAAACCCGTGTTGATCGCTAATTACCCGGGCTAGTTCTTGCACTGGCGGGTTAATTGTTGTTTTATTAGCCATGGAATATATTACAAATGTTATAACCAGCTATACTACTGTATTATACCTTTTTTGTCAACCCTTCGGAACCCCCTGATGGCAACGTGCTTATGTTGGCATATGTCCGAGTGAGCGCCCAAAAGCCAAGGAGTGTATAGTTAACAGTCAATGGTGACACTTTGGAGCACCTTTTCACGCGGGGTGAG
>CAYPXF010000027.1:0-11559 GCA_964415025.1 uncultured Gammaproteobacteria bacterium
ATTCTACCAAAACTTTTAAAACAGGGGGTGTCCGAAATGTATCTCATCTTCTGCATGCTTTAATTAGACAATAAAAAATCGGGAAGCTGGCGCTTCCCGATGGTAGAAAATGTGCTATTTAGTCTTCAGGTCTATAGCCCCGCGGCCGGCCTCAGGATAGACAATGATATGGTAATCATTGCCATACAGGTCGCGCCAGTGCACGCCGTCGCTGGTGCGCAAAGCCAGGTACTGGCCGCTGTTCATAATCGCATAATCATAGAGGCCAGAGTAAAAACCGAGCCCGGTCGGATTCCATTCGCCGGTGCGGACTACGAAGAGGCTGTTGGAGTTGGTGTAGGCGCACCATTTTTTGTCAGGCGAGAGCCTGATCGAGCCTATTCCGTCAGCAATTACCTGTGTCACTGCGACTGAGCCAGAATCCGGAACAACGACTTCGTAAATACCCTTACCGCCGATTTTGAAAACCGCGGTGCTGTCAGTCAGCCAATGCAGATTGATGTCTTCATCAAATCCGGTCCTGAATTCACCATAAATCCTGCGTCCTCCGCTGCCATCTGTATTGATGGTATACAGCCAGGCTTTCTTGCCCCAGTTGTTGCGCAGAAACATGATTTTCTGGCCGTCCGGAGAATAAGCCGGAGAGTGGTCATAGCAGCCGCCGGTGATTTTGCCATACCATTTTTCTGGCAGGCGGTACTGGTACAGTCCGCCGCAATAATAGCCATAGGTGAGCTCGTCACTGCCAGGAGACCAGGCAAAATCCTGGGAACGGTTGCCGCCAAATCCCTCTACCCAGTCGCCGTCGTGCTCGATGATGGAAACCACATAGTTATCTCCAGTGTAGGCTAGGTACTGCCGGTTAGGTGAGTATTCGATGTCTCCCGAGTAGCTTCTATAGCCGGCCAGATAGTCGTCATAGTCAAGCGCCAGGGTATCGGTGATAATCCCGTCCAGGTTGGCGACAAAGATGGTATCGCCGACAGTGAAAGCAAAAACCACGTTTGGCGCTGACACAAAATCCACTTCCAGCCGGTTATACTGTCCCATCTCTGCCCGGAAGAGGCTATCGACGGGGAAGTAACGGGACAGGTGCAGCCGCACCTGGTAATCATCGGGCTGAATATCGGAAAAAGTGTAGGGAGTGCGGTAGCCGGTATTGTCACCGTTCAGGTAGATGGTGGCGTTGCTGGGGTGTGAGATGATTTCAAGTGAAGTCGGCGCCGGCTGGAGCACTATCTCTATTTCCGTGGTCTGCCCTGAGGTTATCAGCACTGTCTGGGCAGTGTCCTGGTAACCCTGGTAGGACAGGCGCAACTGATGCTGGCCTGGCGTCAGGTTGGCCAAGGTGTAGGGGGTGTACTGGCCGGTAAAATTATTATCCAGCCAGATGCCGGCTCCGGATGGCGTTGATGAGACCTTGAGCTTGCCGAAGACCGAGGTTAGCTGGGTGATAATAGCAGTGGTTTTATTGGCCTCAACCAATACTTGGTCTGCCCAGGTCAGATAGCCTTCCAGTGACAAAGACACGGCATGTTTCCCGGACAATACGTCATTGAAAAGGTGCGGGGTGACATATCCGGTCGGCTGATCATCCAGCGTGATGGACGCGCCCTGGGGATCAGAATTGACGCTGATACTGCCGCGGGTATGCAGCATGTCGATGTGAACCTTGACTGTGTCAAAGGCGACGACTTCAACCGTTTGCGTTATTGGCTGGTGTTCAGCCAAGGCCAGTTTCAGCTGGTATGTGCCGGCCAGCAGGCTGTCGATTAGGGCGGGAGTCAGTAGGCCGGTATTGTCACCGCTCAGCCAAATTTCCGCGCCTGACGGCTCGGAAGTGATTTCCAGTCCGCCAATGGCATAGCGCAGTTGGGCATGGACCGTGACGGTAGTATCGCGCAGCACTTCGATTGAATCAATCCAGTCGGCGTGGTTGGAAAGTCTGAGCTTCAATTCGTAATCACCAATAATCAGATTTGGGATTGTGCGGGGCGTAACATTATAGCTGCGGTTATTCAGCCAAATTACCGCACCTGACGGCTCGGAGCCAATTTCTAATGTTCCGACATTGGATTGCAGGGATGGATAAACGTTAGTGGTGGCGTTTTCACGCACCATAATCGTATCAATCCAGTCAGCGTGAAACGGCAAGGTGGCCTTAATTTTATGCGACCCGGCCGGCACGCGATAAATGTGCAGCGGCACGGCCAGCCTGGTAATTTTTCCCCTCTGCCGACCATCTAGATAAATGGTCGTATTAAGAGGAGCCAGGACTTCGACCTCGCCATATTTCGGCGGGGGCGGGGGGTCAGGTTCAGTTGGCTTGTCTTCGCACGCGGGTATCAGGCTCAGCAGCATTGCGCTAAGCACCAGTAGTGTCAGTTTTTTCCAGGACATGACAAATTCCTCCTTGATGTAAAAAGGGCTTTATTGTTGTATTTATTTTAACTCACCTTACTGCTATTGTTCTATTTTGTCAATATTATGTTAACTGACAAAATAATCCTGGTATTGTTCTCTTAATTTTCTCACTTTCGGCCGTATGACGACCTGGCAGTAGGGCTGGCTTGAATTCTTTTCGTAAAAATTGTGATGTTCCTCTTCTGCCGGGGTGAAGGTATCAAGCGGTCGGATTTCCGTGACGATCGGTTTATTATATACGCCGTTCTGTTCGAGCTTCTGTTTTACCGATTCGGCGATACGTTGCTGATCATCATTATGATAGAGGATGATGGATCGGTATTCCGGTCCCGTGTCATTACCCTGCCCATTCACCTGGGTTGGGTCATGCGTGCCAAAAAATATTTTTATTATCGTTTCATAGGAGACAATATCCGGATCATATTCGATCTGGACTACTTCCGCATGGCCGGTGCTACGGTAGTGTATGGATTGGTATGACGGATGTGGCTCAGTACCGCCGGCATAGCCCGGTGTTACGCGCTGTACGCCTTTGACCCGCTTGAAAACAGCTTCGGTGCACCAGAAACAACCACCGCCAAAAGTAGCTTGTTGGCGTATAGCACCCATTACGCTGTAGTGAACATAATAATAAAGACGATGATTGCTTCAATCACCAGGAAACCAATGGTGTAGAGCACAAACCGGACCGCTTCCTTTTTCTGTCCATTGAGGTACCACATGATTGGACGACCGAATACCAGTAAACCGACAACAGCCGCGGAAATCGTAAAGAGCATCAGCACAGCGATGGAAGTCAGGATAGTATCTTCTTTACCAAACAGCCGATTGCCATTGCTCATCAGCAGGGCTACCAGGGTGATATACAGTACCACGCCGAGTGAGTGGAGCAGGCTGTACCACTGAATCTTTATTTGTTCCATAGTGCGTATCAGTTAATATTTTTCTGTATGGACGCGGGACGTGTCGAGGGTGGTCTCGTGCGGATCCGGTTTTGCTGCTGGATAGCCGAGCGGTATGATATTAATCAGCAAATAGGATGCCGGCACGCCCAATATCTTTTTAATAGCTGTCGCAGGCGTTTCCCGAATATTTTTCCAGACTGCACCCAGACCGAGCTTTTCTGCCTGCAGAAAAATATGCGCACTGGCAAGTGACAGATCCTGGATGGCATTGCTGGTTTTGTCCGGGTTGGTAACCGGAATAATCAGCAGTGGCGCCTCCTGTACAAACGCCTGCTTATTTTCAGTGACGCCGTGGATTTTTTGTTTGATGTCCGGGTTTGTGACCGTAATAAATTCAGTGGCCTGATCATTGCGCGATGTCGGCGCCAGCTGGGCGGCCTGCAATAGTTCAGTTATTTGTTCGTTATCCACCAGCTCTGGCTTGAAATTACGCACACTACGGCGCTGGATAATTTCTGGTAGTATGGACATATATTATTTCATTAATAATGTATGGAATTGTTCCCGGGCGTTTGTTTCCAAGCAGGCTTTGAGCAAATATGTTTTAATAAAAGGATCGCGGAAACGTTCATCATAAGCCAGTTGGAGTAATTCGTCATAACTGACAAAGCAGAGCGCAATTTTTTCACCTTTATCAAGCTGGGGTTCTTGTTGCTTCCGGCATCGGCGTGCGATATAGGTATAGACAGTCCAGATGATTTTACTGTGGGGCGCCTGCTCACTAAGCAGTTCCCAGTCGTCGGATGCGTAGCCGGTTTCCTCCAGCAGTTCGCGTTTGGCCGCGACCAGGGGGTTGTTTTCCATATCAACACGGCCGCCAGGCAGTGAAATGAACGGCTCGTGCTGGTCTGGCTGCTCCTGTTCCTGGATAATAGTTTGTTTATCCTCTGTTACGGCGATAACCTGGGCCGTATCCGGCCGTTTGAGCCGTTCAAATATTGCCGTACTGCCGTCGTACAATCTTTGTTTCCATTGGTAAACGTCAAATATTTTTCCCTGGAATACGCGCGTGGCTTGTGGTGGCAGCTTATTCATGAATCATTTCCGTTAGTATGTGATTTACATAATCCATTGGTCCGTCATTCGTAATAATCGCATTATACCGATGTTTATAACGCGACAGTAATGTCCCAACATTTTCATTTAAAAATCCGACGGCAAAGAGGTGAGTATACGCGAATCCGGTCACCATATCCGCGTCGCTAGGGCTGTCGCCGAGCAGTAATACATTTGTCCGCTCTTTCACCTTTTTATACACTGGAAATTTCTTGATCATTGTTTCATCTTTATTCATACCATGAATAATCGGCTCTTGGGCACGTACAAACCGGCCGGCCGAATTCCACTCCAGTATATTTGAAATAATATGGATATTGTCGTGCATGAGGCCATGGTGCTCGAGAAAAATTTGAATAGAATCATAGCCTATACCGCTTGAGGACATGATAACGAGAGGAATGTTGTTTTGGCGTAACAGGCGAAAAAAATCGATCGCACCCTCACGTAGACGCACATGCCCAGAGGTCATGGCCTCCTTAATATCATCACGTGTTAGTCCGCATTCGCGGAGTAATTGAAAATGGTTTGACCACCATTCGCGCATGTATTCCCGTTTGCCTGACTCTGGTATGCTCGGATCGATTTCAATGGCGTGGTATTTTTCATATTCAGCCTGGGCGCGTGATGGATAGTCCGGTGTTAGGTAATTATGATCACGCAATACCGAGATAAGGGAGGGAACTTTTTCACCGTTGACATAGGCAGTTGTCAGCGTGCGGTCAAAATCAGACAGTATGTGCAGCTTATCTAGACCATCACGGCGCATCGCATCCAATAGCCGTTGGTTATGTTGCTTATTAATTTCGATAACATTGTTCATGGATGTAGTATAGCATAATTCCTATATGCATAAGTATAAAATGCACCTTTTGACCGTATATTATACTACTGTATGATAAGGAGGATATATACGTGTAACTACTAACTATGAATCGTTATCTAGCCTTTATTATAATATTCTTTATTGTGATCGGCGTGGGCGCTATTGGAGCTCAGGCCTGGCAGCAATTAGAGCAGGAAATTAGCGCTTCAAGCATTGCTATAACCGCGCCTGATAAGGTAGAGGAATTTACTGTTGGTCCGACAGTGCTTGGGGAGACAGTTGATTTCTCTCCTGCATCATTACCTGCGTTGATGGAGTGTGACTTTAATGGTCGGAATTTGACTGTTGGTCAGGCGCTAGCGACTACTGATAGGTATACCCGCTACTATATTACCTATGGTAGCGGTGAATTAACTATTTCCGGTATCATGAACGTACCACGCGGTGACGGACCGTTTTCATTGCTGATTCTGAACCACGGCCATATTGATACCAGCGTCTATACCAATGGACGGGGACTGAAGCGCGAGCAGGATTATCTGGCACGGCAAGGGTATGTGGTTATCCATCCGGATTATCGCAACCATGCCCAGTCAAGCAAAGACAACCGCGACACCTTAGCCGTCCGGCTGGGGTATGTGGAGGATGTGATTAACGCGGTGTATGCCGTGCGAGCGGCAGAGCTACCGTATGTTGATGAAGAGCGTATCGGCATGCTGGGACATTCTATGGGCGGCGGAATTACTTTGTCCGCCTTGGTTGTTGAGCCTGACTTAATCGATGCAGCAGTGCTTTACGCGCCGGTGTCCGGGGATATGCGCTTGAGCTATGAACGGTGGATTGAGCGGGACTCAAATAACGCCGCGGTTATCACTAAGACCTATGGCTCACCAGAACAAGCACCGCAATTTTGGGATGATCTATCTGCAGAAACATTTTATGACCGCATCAAAGCACCCGTGCGTATTTTTCATGGTACAGCTGATGATAGTGTGCCGCTCGGGTGGTCACAGGATACGCTTGATTTGCTACGGCAGACCGGAGTAGAGGCAGAGCTGACGGTCTATAGTGGCGCGCCACATGAATTTATCAGTGATTGGAGTTTATTTATGCAGGATAGCGCGATGTTTTTTAGGAAGCATCTTGATAATGTGAATATATAATAAGTATATCAAATCCGAATTTAATGCCCACAATTACCAGCCAGTTATACTGAATGAAGGATTGTCCTGGTTCTGCCAGTCTTCAGTTATTTCGCTGCCGCCCATATCTTCCCGCCCTGGCCCCACTGAATACACTATCTCTCTTTCCGGTATGTAGTTAAGCGGCCGGCCGTTGTAGGGGTCTGTCGGTAATGTTTTGAGATAGCCTGGCGTCAGTTCGGATATTGCTCCCGGCGGGCTGCCGTTTTCATATATATATGCCTGTATGCCAAATACGGCTTGGGTTGCCGAGACAGCCAGCGATTCGTCACAGCGTTTAGTTGGCAATCCGCTTAACGAGGTTTCTCCGATGGAGATGAGGTAGTTACCGACGGCATTGGGTTGGAAGATCACGGTCATATTTGGATCCCAGATTGGTGAGATCCGGGGCGGGTTTATTACTACGGCCGCGCAATTAGCTTCGGCATTGTGTAGGGCATACTCGATATAATCGATCTTATGCTGTAATGTTTCATGGGGGTGGTAGTAGTATTTTGCCAGTCCGGTGTAGTCGAGAAAATTACCAAGCCAAGAGTTTTCAGTAATAATATTACCCTCTAGATCGACCGTACCTTTGAGCGAACCCAGCAGGGTCCCGACCCGGTCCTCCTGTTGGAGATAATTTTTATAGGCCAGGTATTCCAATTTCAGTGCCGCGATCTGCCCGGAGCTCGAGTCGCGAAATGCTTCCAGGGCCTGGGCTGTTTCTTTTGCTTGGCTGGTAGTAATGGATTGGGTCAGCGCTATCTGGCGCAGGGCGGTCAGGCCGGTTTGCTTCATGTTGCTGGCAATTAAATAGCTGATCAGTGGTTCCTGGCTGTTTTCTATACTATGGGTCAGGCGGACAATGTCCAGCGCTTCGGCTAGTCCACCGGCAACATCGCCATCACGGGCACGCTTCTCTGCTTCCAGCGCTGCTACCTGGGCTGTCTGCCACCAGCCGGTGTATATAGGAACTGTAAGCTCGCCTAAATCGAGCGTGGCCGGATCGGCAAAAGCGCTTTGTTGAAAATTAGATTTGGTGGCTGCCTGGCGGAACAGCGCGATTTCCTCGCTGTGGTTAGCGATTATTTCGTTGGCGTACGCGCCATTCCAGCTCGGATTGCTGATGGCTTCAGTCAGCTCTGTGTCCGGTTCTGAATCAAAGGTGGTTATCTGCTGGAGCTCCTGCATCTCTATATATGCGTTATTATCATCGACCACGGTTACAGTAGAGGGGAGTAAGGCGGAATCATTCGGCACATCGCTATCGTTAGAAAAAAGCGTACCTGCCAGCAAAAAGAGAACCAGCATAGACAGTGGGATTCCGATAATTAAAATAATAATGGGGGCAATGCGCTGGCGTCGCATAGTAAGTGTTGCTATTCAGCTTTAAAAAATTATTAAGAATCAGACAAAAGGGACTTCATTTGCTTGGTAATCAACCGGGTAGCCAAGTTAGGGCTCATACGGTAAAGGAGGTTCATCATTTTTGAATCCCGTCCTACGAACACGCGGGATTTGTTTTTTATCATGCCGCGGATGATTATCTGGGCCGCTTTTTCTGGCGCCAGCGTTTTGTATTGTTTAGCGGCCGCACCACTTTGCGCTACTGGACTTTTTACACCGGAGTTTTTAGTGATATTGGTATTGGTAGCACCCGGGAACACAACAGTGGCATGCATATTGGTATCAGCCAATTCTGAAGCCAGCCCCTCGGTCATTAGTTTGACGGCCGCTTTTGAAGCCCCATATATGCTCTGGCCAGGCACGGGCAAGAAGCCGCCCATGCTGGATACATTGACAATGTGCGCCTCGGGTCGCTTGAGCAAATGGGGCAGGAATGCTTTGGTCATGTGGAGTGCGCCGTAAAAATTGACGTTCATGACCCGGTTGATTGTTTCTTCATCGAGGTTATTTATTTTGACAAACGGTTGGTAATGCCGGCGTTGTTAATCAACCCGTCGATTGTCCCGTGCGCGGCCATGATTTGCTCGGGAAGTTTGGCTACGGCAGCTTTGTCAGTAATATTGACGAGGTGCGTTGAGACACAATCACTTTTTTTGCCAGCCATTGATTTTGTTTCCTGCAACGTTTGCTCATTTATATCGACCGCAGCCACAGTAGCGCCTTGCCGGAGCAGTGCTAATACCAAGGCTCGGCCAATACCGCTGCCACCGCCGGTGACGGCGATAATTTTATCGTGTATATTCATATAATTACATTATGTATTAAACGGGACGCTCGGGCTAGGTACCCACAATATATAGGTATTATGGGGGTTTTTTGGCACTTTGAACAGGGTGCGATTTGAGGCATGTGGGTCCACCCGGTTTGCCTTCGGCAAAGCCGATGGCGGACGGGTCGGGGTCAAATTTTCAACCCCGTCATTCGACGAGGCAAGAATGAGACACGTTGTGTCCATTTTTCGGGGTACAGATCAGACGTGTCTCATTTGGCTAATTTCAACGTAGTATTAAAATAATTGGCGTAAAATAAAAAGGGTAAGTGTTCTCTTAAAAGAACTTAGAGATACCTAGAAATAAAAAAGGCATCCGGTAATAGTACTGGATGCCCAATAATCACACTTTGGAATAAACGTATAAGATCAAACTATACTAAGGAACGGGGGCAAAGTCTGTCGCATTCGATTTTTTGCCCGCAATGCTCACCAATATTAGTTATTGACTCGGAGATGCAACCTCCATAACACTTGCTACGAAAGAAACGACAGTTGATACAATCGTCACTGACCCCTATCTTCCTGTATCTTTCCAATCCAGCCCCTTCATTCCAAATTGTCCGTAAATCAGATTCCAGAATGTTACCTCCGCAATATTGTTCCCCCAATGGCACAAGGTGGTCACAGGGAAAAACATTGCCATCATAAGTTACGAAGATATTTTTTCTAGCATGACAAGGAGTTAATTGAAACATCGGATGGTAATAATCAGACTCGTTTCCGAAAATATCAAAATAAGTGAGTAAACGAATTCCAAGCTCTTTTCGCAAAAAAGAAATACGAACTGCAATTTCTTTCATGTTCTCCATTGAAAGAGCTGCCACATTGACCGCTTTTCCTATATTACGAATAGGAATATAGCTCACATAAGCGCCACACTCCTTTGCAACCTCCGCAACATGAGTAATCTTATCGATATTCAACGGGGAAACAGTCATGTTGAACCGTGTATCAACACCCAATGAAGCAAAAATCCTTGCTGTGGAAACTGCCTTTTCGTAAACATTTGCCCCTCTAAATGCATTGTGCGAAAAAGAATCTCCATCCAGACTAACTACAGCCTCGGACAATCCAGCTTGAACCAAATTCATAGCTTTGCCTGCCGACAAAACTCCATTAGTGTTCAGGGCTAGCTTAAGCCCGAGATCCTTGCCTGCCGAGACTATTTCTATGATATCTGCATGTGTCGTGGGTTCTTTTCCAGTTAGCCTGACAGTTAGGCCGCCAAACTCCGCAAATGAGCCAAGAAAATTTAAAATTTGAGAAGTAATCATCGAAATTGACTTTCCTCTTTGTCCTTGATAACAGCCTACGCAATTCAGGTTGCACTTTGCTGAAATTTCCAGATACACAGAAATTGGTGCTGATAGAATATCTGTTCTTGTTGGTTTGTTGTCAATAAAATCCACATTTCCAACAAGACTTTGCAAATCAACAGAAACACGAAATGGAGTGTCCTCAAATATCGATTGGACACCATCTGAACAGCACCTAATCGACTTGAGAATGATTTCTGTCTGAAGCTCATTCAATAAATTATATCGACCGGTCATTCTGTCCATCAGAATAGACCGAACAGGATTACCAACTGGCTCATTGACTAAACTTTCAGCTCTCAAAAGAAACCTTTTATGCATGACCACCACCTTTTTTTACTTGAGAGACAGCTCAATTGCTTTCTCGTAAGAAATATTCCAGTGAGCAGTTTGCCAACCTTCGCATTTCTCACAAAGACCAGTGCATGTTCCAGCCCGATGTGCTTCTCGAACGTCTTCAAACGCTTTTCCTTTCCAGACATTAAGCAAAGTGGAACCGCTGACGTTTAAGTCGCCGATGATAAATTGGTCATCCCAATCGACAAAACATCTTGTGACCAGCCCTCGCTCATTCACATTAATTCGATTCCAGAGAGCAGCACACGGAAACCTTTTTTTCAAAGGTGTTGGCTTTTGATATATTTTTCCGCCATAAGTATGGTATTTGCGGTATAGTATCTTATCTACTCGTTCGGACCAGTATGTTTCAAAAGCGTTTCTTTCTTCGAAATTCTCGGGCTGCATGAGAAATGACACAAATATTCTTGTCTGGAAACCACCCGAATCTCTCATGGTCATTAAATTGTTGACGTTGTCAACTAGCATGCTGAATAATTCGGGATTGCTCCGAACTTTCCCATAAACATTGGAACTAAAAGCATCAATACTGATATCAAGGACATCAATGCCTGTCTCTAGCAAGCTCGCGGACATTTTTTTGTTGAGCAAAATACCATTGGTAATTAGTGCCACTGGCGAAACGAGATTGCTCTTGGCGTGCATTACCATTTCGATAATGTTTGGGTGCAGTAATGATTCTCCCTTGCCTAAAAATCTCAACACGGTTTTTGACGAAAAACTTACCGTCTCACGGACAACTTTTTCGAATATCCGCATGCCCATAAATATTGGCCTATAACCGTGTCTTTTTTTGTAAACTCGGTGGTAACATTGTGCACAAGAAAGATTGCATACATTTGAAACACCAATTTGCACCATGGCCGGAAATTCATCAGTCTCTAGATTTTTCCCACTGAAAAAATCTTTTTGTTGGTTGTTACAGCCACGAACCAATGACTCCTCTTTCTCAAAAACACTAGCCAGTGCATCCAGGAATCTTTCCTCTTTCGTCTTACTCATGATTCTATACTCCTTTTTTGATTATTCAATTTACCAGAAAACATTAAATTGTCAAAGAACCAAACAAAAATCTATTAAAAACCAACCTTTTTGTTTCAAGTTAAAATATCACATAAGTAAAAAATAATCAAGCTAGCGCATCAAATCATCTAAAATGACACCGAAAGACTCCTTGATGAATCATCTAAAA
>CAYPXF010000028.1:0-3209 GCA_964415025.1 uncultured Gammaproteobacteria bacterium
AACTCCTATTCAATTTGCCGTAAAATACAGGCAACTGTCCAAAAGGTGCCCGTCTGGAACGCTAACTTTACAATTATAACGATATAGTATAAAGTAGGAACTGCTAATGGTTGTCCTTTTGCGTTAAGTAGGCGGTATGAGCACACACTCTTTGATTAGGAACGGATAGTTCCTCGCGGTGAAGGGATCCTGTTGGATCAGGACAGGAAAAGAGGAGGGGAAAACAGTGTGCTCTGCCGCCTCTTTTTTATGTGAGCATTTTCTTTTCCCAGTCCGGAAAATATTGGCTGATGACTTCAATCTCAAATTTTGGCATGATCGACTCTTTTAGCTCGTGCTCAAGCAGGAACTGGAATGATTTAATTACTAAATTGTCGGGATCGTCTTTGCTGCCGGTCAGGCGCTGGGCTGTCATCAGCGGTACGGTCACCAGATGCTCTGTCTGACTTTCATCATCATCCTGGATGCGGACAGTGTATTCCCATCCGTAGTTGTTTTGGGTTTTTTTCTGTATGGTAATGTCAGCCATGTGTATTTTTGGTTAATGGTTGATTGACTGATGAGCGAATGCTTAGGAGTAGTACAAACAGGCTACTTGCCGGCACCAAATACACAAAATCAAACACCCCGACCTGGTCCGTAATTGTCAGGATAATGTTAACGCACATGATAATAATTGCTGTCCACCAGGCCCACATGCGGCGTTTGTAAATGAGATAGGCGAGAACAGCTAGCACCAGGCCATTACCAATTGCCGAGACCGCATAAAAATAACGATACGCTGAATCCCGGAACAGCCAGAACATAGCAAAGACTAACCACAGCACGGCGATGGCGTATATCACGCCAATAGCTAACCGGAAGATGCTTTGCCTATGGAGCGGCATAGATTATTGTGCCGATTTAATAATCAAAGTAAGCTCGCCGCAATTTTTGTTAAGACAGGTCATGCTGACCGTGTCATCGGTGGCGTCCTTGCCCACTGTGGTAGTAAACGTACCGTTTTGTGACGTCTGCCCAGTGGACGGAAAGGTGAATTCCACCGGCCGTCCTTCTTCCATCAGGGTTATGCGGAAGGAATCCCCGGCCGACACAGTAATTGTATCGTAATTTATTGTGCCGTCTACCACATCAAGCATGAAATGTTTTGTGCCCGGCACAGGATCGGCGGAAATTTCGTACCGGGCCTCTGTACCTGCTACAGTTGAGTTGGTTGGTTGTGTAGCAGTATTGACGTTGACGTCGGCGGTTTCTGCGCCATATTGGAAGCTTTGCGCGAATTCATAAAAGATATCGCGGTAGTCTTCCCATTTTTCCTTAGTGGTATTGCAGGATATCATGTAATATTTGTCTGCGATGTCTACTAAGGTTATATGTACGAGAAAATTTATGTCTTGCTGTAACATTCCAGCCTCTAAATATGCAGCCGAATAACCGTCAATAGTATCAGCAGTTTCGGTAGTAAAATGTGCGGTCGGAATTGCGGATATTGTTTCATTTTTAATGTAGTCGATTATTTCAGAAAAACTAAGTCCCTGGTCATTATCAAACGTGACGGCGCAGTATGTCATAAAATTGATATCGTGAGCCGGATTCTCTTCTGGATAATAATCAAGATCATCTTCAAAAGCTACTAAGGCGCCCTGGATGGTTTTTTCTTGCCAGCCGAGCGGAGGCTGGATGCTGAAGTTTGTGCCCGTATAGCGAGGATTGACCGGAGCTTTACTTTGACTTTGTGTTGCGGCCGGTTCTTCAGCAGTATTCTGCATCAATAAAAAACCCACTGCCGCAACGATGATAAGTAGCAGTACCGCGCCAATAATCCATACAGTCATTGGCTTATTAGTCGGCTGATGATTGTTCATAGGTCGTTTATTAATAGTAATAATATATGAGCTATAATCCGATCATCATTATCAGTATGTATAATTCCATCCCGGCTGCCAAGCACCGGTCTGGCGCCAGTCTCCGGCGATAGCTTCGTCCCAGAGTTTATTATTGCAGATTACCTCCAGGGCCAGCTGGGGGCCCTGATGAGCGACGACAGCGATATGTTTATTTTGGTATTTCTCTTTTGTCTCATCGAGGAAGGCGCGCATCCGTTTTTCCACGTCTGCGTATGATTCACCGTGTGGAAAGGACTGATTAATGTATACTGCCATATTATTTTTTAAATCATGCGGCTGGCCGTTCCAGTCGCCGTAGTCAGCCTCACGCAGCCGTTGGTCTTTTTGTATTTTATATTTATTGCCAAATGATAACTCGGCCGAGTCGACGGCCCGCTGCAGGTCAGAACAAAATACCGCATCGAATTTTTTGTCTGCCACTAATCGCTCGAGCTCTTGTGACTGTTTGATGCCCAGCGCGGACAGCTCACCCGGTAGCCAGCCGGTGGCAATGTCGTTCTCATTATCAGTAGTTGTGCCGTGAACAAAATAAATGATATACATGCCTATATTGTACTGTTTTAGAGTACAACCAGTCAAAACAGTACGCCTTTTTTAATATAAAAACCCCAGCTACAGACATCTTTTGTCACACTGGGGTTTTGCACATGAAGTTTTAACTTTTCAGGTGGGCTGTCTTCATCAGCACGCCATATTTCCCCTTGGCCCGGGTACTGTGCAGGGCACGCCGGCGGGTAGCTTGTTGCGCTTAGCTGTTAGGCGATAACCACCAAATACAGTGAACGTTTCATATGGCCTACTTACCCTCCTTTGGATAAACAATCACGCCATATATATAGTTAACAGAATGCCTGTCTTTCTTCGACAGACGCGGTTAGTATAGATTCTGGTAATGTATCTGTCAAATCAATATAGCTAATATTATTTACATAACCCACTTCTTTTTAAGCGGCCGATCGAAAAAAATCCGCAGGGCAATACGCCCCTTGGGGATCAGAGAAATTATTAATCCAGAAGATCATAAAAAGGTTACCTATTGGTGTAAGTTCACTTAATCGAATAATATACGTACAGACCAAGAAGTACAAAAATTATTAGGTGCCACCACAGAACCGTAACCTCAAACAGCTCTGTGCAAATCATTATACAGGGCTGTTTTTATTGATAGTAATCCGCTTTATTCAGTGCTGCTGTTTTGGCCTGTGCCGTCAGGTATTCGATGGCACCGCCCGTCAAGACACGCAGCCGTATATGGACAGTCCATACCACACTGAATGCCGCTGTAGTCTGCGCACATGGTCT
>CAYPXF010000028.1:3309-9234 GCA_964415025.1 uncultured Gammaproteobacteria bacterium
GTATATGGACAGTCCATACCACACTGAATGCCGCTGTAGTCTGCGCACATGGTCTGCAGGGCGGCAGCATAACTTCCTTGGTATTTTGCATTAACCGCTGATCCGCAATCGCAGGAACATCTAGTAGTGACCAAGACGCAGTCAGTATTGAGCTGGCATGATCGGTGTTCGGTTTCTACCACCAGCATGTCGCCGGGTAATTGTGATGAATTAACCGCTGCAATAACCCCGACCACCACAAATACAGCTAGCAGTATGAGCAATATTTTTGCTCGGCCAGACATTATACTTGATTTTTTCAGTCGGGGCGATGGGCCCATATTCATAGTATACTAAAAAGCACGGTTTGCTTCATATTCATATGCATAGTATCATATATAATTAGTTAAGCAATAATTATTTTTGTATGAAAGAAAAACTTCCAAATCAGAAAAAATCAAAGGCCAAAGAGCAGATCGACAAGCTCACGACCAAGGCCAAAGACATGAAAGACAAATACGATGACATGGACGATGACACGAAGAAAAAGGTGATGGCCGGTGTAGGCGGCGCCCTGGCGCTCTTAGCCGCGATTGGCGCTGCTAAGAAGATCAAGAAACACCGTAATGACAAAAGATAAAGACACAGACTAGATCAAGCAAGAGCGGCTGTCGTAGCCGCTCTTTTTGTGTGCCAACGGGTATGGTCAAGCCGTTTATTTTATGCTATACTGGGTTTCAATCAATACACATATGCACAGCATCGTAGTCAAGGATTTAGTCAAAAAATTTCCTACACCAGACAAAAAAGGCGAACTGGCCGCGGTTGACCATGTCTCTTTTTCTGTAGGGCAGGGAGAGATTTTTGGTTTGCTTGGGCCAAACGGAGCTGGAAAAACCACCACCCTGGAAATTATCGAGGGCCTGCAGCGGCCGACCAGCGGCCAGACCATTATCAAAGGAATGGATACACAGCAAGAAAAGGACAAGGTCAAATCAATCATCGGCATCCAGCTGCAGTCCTCGGCCTATTATGAATATCTCAAATTAGGGGAGATACTTGATTTGTTCGGTACGTTTTATAACAGAAAAGTAGATGTGGACTATTTACTTGGCATTGTCGACCTGCAGGATAAGAAAAAAGCCTTGGTCAAGCAGTTATCCGGCGGCCAGCAGCAGCGGTTTTCTATCTGTGCGGCGCTGGTAAATGACCCGGAAATTGTTTTTCTCGATGAGCCAACGACTGGTTTGGATCCCTATGCCCGGCGCATGATGTGGGAGTTTATTAAAAAAGTGAATGAGCAGGGTAAAAGCATTATATTGACCACGCACTATATGGAGGAGGCCGAATATCTCTGCCACCGAGTCGGGATTATGGACATGGGACGCATTGCCGCACTCGATACGCCGCGCAATTTGGTGCGCGACCTGCATTCGTCAGGCCGCATACGGTTTGGGGCTCATGAGCAGTTTGACACTTCCTCTTTGCAGGAAATCGACGGCGTGATAGATGTACAGAAGCAAAAAAATGATGTGTACGAACTACGCGTGACAAAGGGCAATGAAGTATTGCCGAAGCTGTATAAATGGGCAGAACAGCAAGGAGTGTTTATGGGTGATTTGGAACTCTTGTCAGCAGATCTGGAGGATGTATTCCTCGAATTAACCGGTAAAAAATTACATGATTAATATGTGGAAACTTTTCCTCTCAAATATAAAAATGACATTACGCGACAAACAGGCCATATTCTGGTCGTTGCTGTTTCCGGTCATGTTTATTATTATTTTTGGCTTATTTGATTTTGAAGCGATCGGTGATTCTAAATACGTGGCCATAGACCGGGCCGAGACTGAATTATCAGGCCAGTTTTTGGAGGGATTTGGTGAGATCGAATTTCTGAAGCGCGAGGAATTTAACGGCACGGTTGATGAAGCGCGCGAACTACTGAAGCAGGGCGATATTGATATGGTGCTGGTGATCCCGGAAAATTTTAGCATGCCAGTGCCGTCGGCTGATGTCGGCCAGCCGCCGGTATCGCCTGACCAAATTCAGATACACTATGACGAAGGCAATCTCATGACAAACCAGGTGGCACTCGGCGTGGTGGACCGGTTTATCAATCAGATGAATTTTCAGGTAAATCAGGCGGAAGAAATCTTCAGCTATACTACCGAGAGCGTCCAGTCAAAAGATATTAAATATATTGACATTATCATGCCCGGTATCCTGGGTATGGCTATCATGACCTCGGCTGTTATCGGCATCTCGTCCGGCATTACGCGCTACCGGGAGCAAAAACTACTCAAACGGCTGTCCGCCACGCCGCTCAAAGTTCGTAACTTTTTAATTGCTGAAGTATTGGGTTATTTAGCGTTGGCGATTATCCAGATCAGCCTGATTGTGCTGGTTGCTCGGCTGGCCTTCGACGTGCAGGTGTATGGTAATTATTTCCTGCTCTATGGTATCTGCATTCTCGGCAGTATTATTTTCCTGAATATTGGATTTGCCGTGGCCGGGTATGCGAAAAACGTAAAAACAGCTGACGCGTTGTCCCAGGTGATTACTATGCCGATGATGTTTTTTTCCGGTGTATTTTTCCCGATTGAAACACTCCCGGGCATTGTGGCTAGGGTGGTGACATTTTTACCACTGACGCCGATGATTGAGGCGCTGCGGAATGTATCGATTAATGCCCAGGAGCTTGATGCCATCTGGACACAGCTGGCCTGGATGGGTGGCTGGATTATCGTGTCATTTATCATGGCCTGGAAGACATTCCGGTTTAAGGATTAGGCAACACAACTCCCCTCCTGTTCTGTTTCAACCTCCCCTCCGGAGTCGCCGTACCGATTATGATGCATAAGGCTCTTCCCCTCCTCGTATGAGGAGGGGTGAATGTGTGCGCTACTTTTAGTAATCATTGTGGTGTGGGGAGGTAAGAAACAGGAGGGAAGGGGCACAGCGGCAGACTGCTCGTTTGTTTGGCAGAGAGTAGTACGGTATACTACATGGTGCATTTATTAATTTATAATATTTTTATATGCCAAAAACAATGAAGGCTCTTGTCTTCAAAGGCAGAAAAAAAATCGTCTACCAAGACGCGCCCATCCCTACTATCAAAGACGATGAGATTCTCATGAAGATAAAAAGCGTGGGTATTTGCGGGACGGACTTGCATATGTACCGCGGCGGACTGAAGGTTAAGCTCGGCACAATCCCCGGCCATGAATTTTCAGGCACTGTTGCCCGGGTTGGCAAACTAGTCAGTAATTTTAAGAAAGGCGACCGCGTGGTGGCAGAACACGTTATCACTTGCCAGCAATGCGAGTACTGTAAAACCGGCCGTCCCAACCTGTGTGACAGCCGGACAGTGGTTGGCTTAGACCGGCCGGGCGCTCTGGCCCAATACCTAGCCATACCAGCTGATCTGGTCTATTTGTTACCAAAATCAATTACCTATGAAGAGGCAGCCTTGATTGAGCCGCTGTCTATTGCGGTTTACGCGGCCAAGCAGGCCGGCTATCTGCTGGGCAAGCGGGTAGCGGTGATCGGCCAGGGGCCGATCGGCTTATTGGTCGACCAGGCGCTGTCGGCCGGCGGGGCGCTGGTGACCGGCATTGACGTACGACAGCACGCACTTGATTTTGCCAAACAGCAGGGCTGGGCCCACCATGTTATAAACAGCAAAACCCAGCAAATAAGAAAACGCATGCAGGAGATTAACTCGCCTGATGGTTTTGATATTGTGTTCGAGGCAGTAGGCATCGAGCAGACCGCGGCCATGAGTTTTGCCATTACTCGGCGGGACGGGTCAGTCTATCTGCTGGGCGTCTTTGCGCTGCCCTCACGGATCAATCTGATGCATATCGTCAAAAAAGAGCTCAACGTCCATGGTTCGTGGACGTGCGCATTTTCATTTCCCGACTCGATTGACCTGGTAACACGTAAAAAAGTCGATCTCAAGCGCCTGATTACCCACCGCTATCCTGCCAGCCGGGGAGCCGAGGCGTTTGCAGAAGCCAGCCAGTATACCAAAAAACGGATCAAGACGGTCATCAATTTTTAGTCTACGCGTAGGTTAAGGCCAAACGACTCAAGCGTGTCCGCCAGGTCATACAGCGGCAAACCGACAACAGTATAGTAGTCGCCGCTGATTTTTCGCACCAGCAGGGCGCCCCGGCCCTGTATGCCAAAGGCGCCGACCTTGTCTAACGGTTCGCCTGTCTTGACGTAAACAGTGATTTCCTGCCGGGTGAGTTTTTTTATCCAGACTGCCGTAGTTACGGTGCGGGTAATGATTTGTTTTGTTTTGGTATCGACGATACTATAGCCGGAAATGACCCGGATACGCTGGCCGCTGATTTTTTTCAGCATTTTCTTTGCTTCGGCGGGCGTATACGGCTTGCCGAGAATAGTCTGTCCGAGCGCCACGACGGTGGCAGCACCGATAATTAAAGCGTTTTTTTCACGGCGGGCCACGTCCATGGCCTTACCAAGTGAAAAGCGCCGGGCTATTTCTACCGGCTGTAGTTTAAGCGTCAAATTTTCCTGAAAACGGCTGGTCCGCGTCTGAAAAGGTAGACCGAGCTGGCGGAAAATCTTTTTGCGTCGCGGTGAGGTCGAGGCGAGGATTATTTTCATAGCTATTAGTATAGTATAATAAAACCACTATCATCAGATAGTGGTTTTCAGAGCAAAAAAGTGTACTAATGAACGGTGGATTTCAGGATTCCGGCTGGGGCGACAGCTTGGTGGTAAAAGGAATTGATGGTGACCTGGTCGCCTTGGCCCGACTGCGGAGCGCCGCCATTAAACAGCCATAGATTAAAGCGCATTCGCTCGTTTCCCGGCAACGGTACGTCAGGTCCCTCATAAATCCAGTGGGCTATTACATTGTCGTCGGTCGGTTCGGATTCCCAGCCAGTCCAGCTGATAAACTCCACATAATCCTCTGTCCAGATAAACTGGTGGGTAGTCTGCTGAACCGCCGGCATGTCCCAGTAATAGATGTTGCCGGGATGATGCCAGGGCTGGATGACGTATTGCGCATTGTGCGGGGACGACAAACGGAGCGACCACTCAATGTCGGCTTCTTGATCCGTATTTTCGTAGATGAATCCGGCGAATATTGCATTGTAGTCGAGCGAGTCAACACGCGAATCGAGTTGGAATGTATAAGAGCCGTACCCTAATGAGTGTTCCAAATACACTTCACCGCAGTACCAGTTACCGTTACGCTGGGTGATAGCCAAGCGCAACTGTCCGTTTTCCAGCCAGACATTTTCCTGGTCGTCTGAAAAATAGTTCGGACCGGGGCCGGCCAAGCTGGCGTTTTTTACTTTCCAGGTATGGCCTTTCCAGTCTATGATACGATCAGGTTTTGGCTCGGGATATTCGTCCCATGCCAGTATGCCGGGATCTCCCGAGGGGTGCTCCAGCCTGATTGATCCGGGGTCGTATGTTGCATCAACCAGCAGGGCCACCAAGCGGTTCCAGGGGTGGGTAGTGTTTCCCCAGTGGCCGGTTCCCTGGATGGGGGTAAACGGCTGCG
The DNA here is from genome assembly GCA_964415025.1 of uncultured Gammaproteobacteria bacterium. Classification (GTDB taxonomy): domain Bacteria; phylum Patescibacteriota; class Patescibacteriia; order UBA10025; family JAHIVO01; genus CAYPXF01. The sequence goes on from CAYPXF010000028.1 coordinate 8,840, forward strand.
TAACATAGGGCTGCACATACCAGTGGTCGGTTTTGGCCCAGAGTACCACATTAGTTTTGCTGGTATCCAAGTTGTTGGCCGTGCCGCTAACATAGCTGTCACCGGGCTGCAAGCCAACAATAGTTATTTCCGGCGGCTTGGTAGTGTCGCCGACAATGCCGGCTGGCGGAACTGGATCATCCGGTCCGGTTGGCGCATCCTCACTGCAGGAAACTAGTAAAACATTAATCAGGAACAGCAGCATCAGGGTTGCTTTTTTCATGAGTTACCTCCGTTTTTTACAAAGTGCAAATTAATTTTTCACCTTAGCTTATGATAATATCGTATTTATGTCAATACCTTGTACAGTTAACACCACAGGGTGACACATGGGGTATAATAGGGTGACACCTGTT
>CAYPXF010000029.1:0-8871 GCA_964415025.1 uncultured Gammaproteobacteria bacterium
CCGCCATAGGCGGGCAGTATGGATACCACCGGCTTTTTGCCGGTGGTAGTTCATTAAAGTATGATTCACTACGCTATAGATAATAAATAAGGGTTACCGAAGTTAAGATCTTCCAGATAGTGGAAGGTACCCCAAACCTTGTAAGGTCAGCCTCTAGGGTATAATGGATGCAGAAAGGAGAACACCACTATGCCCAGAGGACACCCCGCTGTTTCCAAAGAGGTAAAACAGCAAATCATCAAGCGCATCAGGGATGACGCCATCCCTGTTACCCAAGCGGCCGAGGAGCACGGCATCTCCACCAAAACCATCTACCGCTGGCTCGGCACCGGCGTCACCGCTCCGCCCTCGGTACTGGAAGTCGCCAGATTGAAACGGGAAAACCAGGCCTTAAAGGAACTCTTAGGTGAACTGACTATGGAGCTGTCAGTTGCGAAAAAAAAGGCGGATGATCGTTAAGGCGGCGGCTACCAAACCACTTACTAAAACAGCCCTGGCGAGACAGCAGGGCGTATCGGTCTCCAGCCTCTACTACCGGCCCAAACAACCGGCCAAGGATTGGTACCTTAAAAACAGAATTGAAGCGGTACTCAAGGATAACCTCAGCTATGGGCATAGACGCCTGGCTGTTGAGCTCCGTGCCAACAAAAAACGGGTACTACGGGTGATGAAACTCTTTGGCTTGAAGCCATACCGCAGACGAGGCAGAAAGTGGCGAAAATCAAAGGATAACGGCTGTGTGTGCCCCAATCTCCTGCAAAAAATGAGTTTTCCTGAAAGTTCTAGGGCGGCCTGGGTTTCCGACTTCACCTACATCCCGTTCCACGGCCGGTTCGTCTACCTAGCCACCATCATGGACATCTATGACCGGCAAATCGTGGACTGGAGCGTGCTTACTGGCCACACCGCGCACTTAACCGTCACCGCGCTCATCGACGCCCTGGAAAAACACGGGCGGCCCATGGTACTCCACTCTGACCAGGGAAGTGAGTACAAAAGCAGGTCGTACACCACTTTTGCCGAAAGCCTCGGCATCCACCTCTCCATGAGTGCCAAAGGCAGTCCGTGGGAAAACAGCTATCAGGAATCCTTTTACAGCCAACTCAAAGTTGATTTGGGAGATCCAAACCGTTTCCAGACCGTGGGCGAACTCGTGGCCGCCCTTTACCTGCAATTCCACTACTACAATACCGTCCGTATCCACACCAAACTAAAAATGCCGCCGACATTATATGCCCAGGCGGCACAGTAACAGCTCTTAACAACTAACTACGCATCCGTTAGAGTATAGACAGGGTTTACAAAGAAATGGGTACCTGCCAAGTGTAATATTCTTGACAAAAATAAAGAGGGGTATATACTTAATTATGGGTATATATTCATTATTATTGATTATTAATAAATTAAACAGTATGCTTTATTTTGAAAAAGAGGAAAATTTAAACCAAAAAACCCTGGAAATGGCCAGAGCCAACAAATCACTAAGAGAAGAGCTGGAAGCGATTGACTATTACCAGGAGCGCGTGGACGCTACCAAAGACGAAGAATTAAAGAAGATTCTGGAGCACAATCGCGACGAAGAAAAAGAACATGCGGCCATGCTCATTGAGTGGCTGCGGAAAAATGATGCGACTTTTGACAAGGAATTTTCCGAACATGACGAAGTGTAAAATAATTTTATTTGCTATCAGCCATATATTATTTGCTATAAGCAAGATAAAGGTCGAATAATTAACCAACGAAAGGAATAAACATATGCCAGGATATAATGGACAAGGCCCTGTCTGGGGCGGCGGACCGGGCGCTGGCTGGGGCATGGGCCCTTGCGGTGCCGGCTATGGTCGAGGCAGTGGTTTTGGACGTGGCCGGGGCCGCGGACGAGGTATGGGCTGGGGCTTTATGCCCGGCCGAGTGTACGGCGAATACAACTACGGTTATCAGATGAGTAGGGATGATGAGCTAAAAATGATTGAAGATGAGGAAGCAGCGCTTAAGGATGAGCTAGCGGATTTACAGCGCGCCAAGAAACAACTGCAGTCCGAAAAGAACTCGTCTAAGGCGAGCAAATAAAGATAGTCTCGTGTTTATTGATTCTAAATATTGGGCTGGAATTTCGAACATCCAACGGGACTATCTTTAGCCCAATTTTAATACAATTTTTTTAATAAATCAAAATCACTATGCCAATACAAAATCAAACAGTCGGAGGTCAAGCCTCGGACGGCCGCGGTTTAGGTCCGGCCGGTTCGAATTATTGCGTTTGCCCGAAGTGCGGATATAAACAAACGCATCAACGGAGCGTGCCTTGCAGCCAAGTGCCGTGTCCGAAGTGCGGCACTGAAATGAAAGGAGAAAATTGTTAAAAAAAGAAGATGCCTCGTCCCAGATTGATTCGAAAAATTAAATTTAACCCCCAAATCACTTATTTCAAGCCGCGGGGTGTGCCTTTAAGCATGCTGGAAGTTGTGGAATTAACCAGGGAAGAAGTTGAAGCGCTGCGCTTGAAAGATATGTTGGGCCTTGATCAACAGGAATGCGCTAAAAAAATGCACACTTCGCAGAGCACGTTTCAGCGCATATTATCTTCAGCGCATCATAAAATAAGCACTGCATTGATTAAGGGCAGCGCAATATCTATAATAAAAGAATAATGACAGATACAATAATGCGCATGGTTAAAACAAAAATTAGATTTATTAGCAGAACAATGCTATTTACAGGAATTACTATTGCGGTTTGTGGCATTGGTTTGTCTACTGCGCCCGCAATGACGCATGCGCTGGAGGGCGATGTTTGCGCTGTTTATTTTACCGGCGTTGGCTGTCCTCATTGCGCCAAGACTGATCCGGTTATTTTAGAGGATTTATTAGATCGGTATCAAAATTTGGCGGTTATAGAATATGAAATTTATAATCAGCAAATCAACGGACCGTTATTATACCAATATGACGAGCGGTACGGTTCGGGCTTGGGCGTGCCGCTGATTATTTTTAATGAGGAACAGAATTTAAAAGGGGATTTACCTATTTTAAATGATATTGATAGCGTGATACAGTCCCTGGGAAATAATCCATGCGTATTGCACGACGGCACTAAGGCTGATTTTGCTGATTTAGATATCGCAAATTTAGCAGCAGCGCCTAAAATTTGGCATCAAAACAGAATATTAATTAAATTCCAAGAAGGCTCCAGCGACAGTCAATTGCTTAGAGATGCGTTAACCGCGACTGATTTGAATCGGGTGCTGGCTGATCAGGATTTTACGAACGTTGAACCGATTGCCGTGCCGTTATCGGGTAAAAATGTTGCATTTGAGTACGCTATCGCACTAGATAACTGGCTGCTGGAGTGGAACGGACAGCCGCCGGATTCTGACGCAACGCCTGTTCTATTGGCACAAATTATTGACCAACAGGCAGCAGCGGGAGAACAGGGCGGTAGCGGTACTACGCCGGAAAATAATGACGGCAGCAGCCAGGACGATCTGACTTGGACAAAAATTATTTCCTTAGCAGCCGTAGACGCAGTAAATCCCTGCGCGTTTGCCGTACTGGTGCTGATGTTGACGGCAATCTTGGCCTATAATCCCAGTAAAAGGAAAAATATTATTTTGGCGGGCTTGGCTTTTATTGCTTCTATATATGTAATGTATTTGATTTACGGATTGCTTATCATTAAATTTTTTCAGATTGTCCAGGCATTGACCGCGGTGCGGCTGTGGCTGTATAAAATTTTAGGTGTGATAGCAGTGATTCTGGGCGTTCTCAATATCCGGGACTTTTTTACATATAAACCAGGCAGAGCGGGAACCGAAATGCCGCTGTTTATGAGGCCGAAAGTGAAAAAAATAATCGGCGGCATTACTTCGCCCACGGGCGCGTTCAGCGTGGGAATATTCGTTACTTTATTTTTACTGCCGTGCACGATTGGCCCGTACGTTATCGCCGGGGGGATTTTATCAGCTATGGAAATACTGCAGACACTTCCCCCATTACTGCTGTATAACTTGATTTTCGTGGCGCCGATGCTGATCATTATCGCTATTGTGTATATTGGTTTTCGCCGGGTGGAGGATATTTCGGCGTGGAAGGAAAAACATATCACCAAACTGCATTTAGTAGCCGGGCTGATTATGTTTATTTTGGGCATCGCCATGATTACCGGTTGGGTATAAGTAAATATTTTTAAAGGATGATTGTTGCAAAGCAGTTAACGAAGAAATATAATTCTTTTACGGCCGTAGATGCCGTGAGTTTTGAAGTCAAAAAAGGGGAAATATTCGGTTTATTGGGCCCGAACGGCGCCGGCAAAACCACAACCATCAGAATGTTCACCGGGATACTGAAACCGACCAGCGGCAGTGTTGTAATCGGCGGCTTTGACATCCAAAAAAATCCTTTGGCAGCCAAGCAGCTGACGGGCGTTGTCCCGGAAATGGCTAATGCATATATTGATTTGTCTGCTTACAAAAATTTAATGTTAATGGGCGAATTGTACGGCGTGGCGAAGCGTGAGCGCGAGCAGCGGGCAAACGCTTTATTAAGGCAGTTTAAGCTGTTCGATCAAAGGAAAGAGAAGGTGAAAAAGTTTTCCAAGGGCATGAAACAGCGTTTAATCGTGGCGATGGCGCTGATGAGCGAGCCCCGGCTGCTTTTTTTGGATGAGCCGACTTCTGGCCTGGATGTGACCAGCGTCCGGCTGATCAGGAATGTTATTACTGATCTCAATACGCAAGGGACGACCGTACTGCTAACGACGCACAATATTGAGGAGGCTGACCAGTTGTGCGATCGGGTGGCCATCATGAATCACGGCCGTATCGTGGCCATTGATCGCCCGGAAAATTTGAGACATATCACAAAAAGCACGCTATCCATTGAAGTGGCTTTTGAACGTCTTCCGGATTTAGACAGCATTGCCTTTTCAGCTGTGAGTTCGATGAAGAAGATCGGGGATAAACTGAAACTGTATACCAAGGATCCCGGCACGGTTATTTCAGAAATTTGCCGTTATTCCAGGAAAACTGATAATACAGTGTTGTCTTTGGTTACCGTAGAGCCAAGCTTGGAAGACGTTTTTGTCAGTTTAACTAACAGGGAGTATAAATGAGCTTTGTGGCACAAATCAAAAGGTCGTTCGCCATTACCAAGAAGAATTTGTCAATTTATTATTTGAAAGGCCCGGTTTTAATGATGGGGATCCTGACGCCTTTTTTTATGTTTTTAGTCTTTTCCGTAGGCAAGAACTTGCCGCTGGATTTTTTAATACCGGGCCTGCTGGGCATCTCGCTGTTTTTCGCCGGTTCTTCAATCGGGCCGATGATTGCTCCCTGGGAAACGAGGATGAAAACCTTTGAACGTCTGGTTTCGGCCCCAGTTTCCATTTGGGCAATAATCCTGGGGGACGTTATGGCTTCTTTTTTGCTGGGCCTGTTCGTAACTAGTTTTGTATTGATCATCAGCATTTTTTTGTTAGGCGTCGGTATTATTACCTGGCCCCTGATAGCCGGGACCGTGGCCGGTGCTTTTTGTTTTGCTTCTCTGGGTTTGCTGATTTCCGTTCCGCCGACTGACAAGCCGGCAGATACCATGATGCTGTCAACTATGCTGAAGTTTCCCCTGCTTTTTATAAGCGGCGTGTTCATACCCATTACTGGCATGGGGGCATGGCAATTTTTGTCCTATATTTCTCCGCTTACCTATTATACTGACATTGCCAGAACGGCGATAAGCGGTGCAGGAAATTTTATTTTACCGTATGATTTTGTCGCTTTGGTTGGATTTGGGATCCTCTTTTTTGTAATGGCCATATTGTGGCATACACGTACGATTAGCAAGAGATTTTAGCTCGATTTTTCTTGAAATTTATACGGAAGGGCGGTCCGGTAATTTGACAGCGGGACGTTTTTCAGGTAGTATTAAAGTTAGGAATACCTAACTTTTATCAAAATGAGGCAAAGCAGGGAGGATTATTTGCGAGCGCTATACAGTTTTTGGGAGCACGACAAAACTGCAATTAGGTCCGTGGATATTGCTGCCTATCTCCACATTTCCAAAGCTTCGGTGTCCCAGATGTTGAAAAAGCTGGCGCAGCAAAACTATATTAAAATACGGCCGTATTCATATATTGTTTTCACCCCTAACGGTTTGCGGTTAGCGCGTAAACTTATGTACAAGCATAGGGTTATTGAAGTTTTTTTGCTTAATTTTTTAGGTATTCATAAAAGTAAAATACATGAAGAAGCGCACCGGTTGGAGCACGGTTTTTCTGATCTGGTAATCAAACAACTGGCTAAATTTATCAATAATCCGCGACATTGCCCAAGCGGCAAGCAAATACCAAAAATAAAATTATGAAACCACTTATACGATTTCAAACCGGAGATTATCTCAGAATTGTCGGTGTCAGATGTCGGGGACTGATGTTCAGGCGACACCTCTGTGATTTAGGACTGTATGAGGGAACAGAAGCGCTGATGATTAAGAATGATTTGTTTGGCCCGGTTATTTTAAAGGTATTTAATTCAAAAATTGCCCTCGGCCGGGCGCAGGCCAGAAGAATCTATGCAGAAAAAATTTGACATTGTTGTTGGTTTGACCGGCAATCCCAATGTTGGTAAATCCACATTATTTAACACCTTAACCGGGTCGCATCAGCACGTGGGCAATTGGCCGGGCAAGACTGTTGAGAAAAAACAGGGCGCTTTCATATATAGCGGCAAACGAATCCAGCTCGTTGATTTGCCCGGGGCGTACAGTCTGACAGCGTATTCAGAGGAAGAAACCATCACCGCTGATTATATCATAGAAAAGCGGCCCAATGTTGTGGTGCAGATAGTTGATGCGCAGAATCTAGAGAGGAATCTTTTACTGACGATTCAGCTTATAGAGCTTGGCGCTCCTCTGATCGTGGCTTTGAATATGGTAGATATTATTGGACACAAGGGTCATAACATTAATACCACGGTCTTATCAAATTTACTGAACGTGCCAGTAGTTATTATTGATGCACGCCAGAAAAAAACACTTGATGATCTGCGGCGCGCCATATTACGCGTTGCTGCACATAAACAAACGCCCGAGAAAATTAAATTATCATACGGGAATGACATTGATAGGGCGCTGCGAACCATTAAGCAATTTATAAATGAGCACGAATCGAGCTTATCGGTAAAAGAGAAACATTGGCTGGCATTAAAGTTGATCGAGGGAGATTATCGGGCTAAGCAGAAAATCACCCGTCAAGAGTATTATCTGGAATTAAAAGCACTAGCAGAGGATGCAATAACTCGTTTAAACACTCTGTGCAACCGGGATGTAAATACCATTGTCACGCGCGCTCGGTATGGTTTTATTAAAGGGGTGGTGGAAGAAGCGATGGGGAAACACGCTTTATCCTACCACGAGAAATTTTTTGATAAATTTGATCACTTAGTGATGAATAAGTTTTTAGGTATACCCTTTTTTGTACTTGTGACCTGGGTGATGTTTCAGTCAACATTTATACTTTCCCAACCTCTGATGCATTGGATCGATTCTTTTTTTATTTGGATTGGCGGACAATTACATATTGTATTGCACACGTTGCAAGCGCCTGCCTGGTTAAGCTCTTTGCTGGTGGATGGCTTTGTCGGCGGGGTGGGGGGTATTTTGGTATTTATTCCGATCATTGGTATTTTATTTTTATTCCTGGCGTTATTGGAGGATTCCGGTTATATGGCGCGGGTGGCCTATGTAATGGATAAGCTTATGCATCGTATCGGGCTGCACGGAAAAGCGTTTATTCCGCTCGTTTTAGGATTTGGTTGTAATGTGGCAGGCATTATGGCCACCAGGACCTTAGTCACGAAAAAAGACCGGTTACTGACAATATTACTTAACCCCTTCATGTCCTGCGGTGCGCGATTGCCCGTGTATGCTTTATTTGCAGGAGCGTTTTTTTCCGCTCACCAAGGTTGGGTAATTTTTTCTCTGTATTTTCTCGGTATATTAGTGGCGATTGTCATGGGGTTGATTTTTAAAAAGTATTTATTACCGGGACTTTCTTCGCCTTTTACTATTGAATTGCCGCCGTATCGCTGGCCGGCTTTGCGCGGCGTACTCATTCATGCATGGGAGCGGGTGTGGCTGTTTATAAAAAAAGCAGGTACGATTATCTTAATATTCTCAATAATCGTTTGGTTTTTAGCCAGCGTGCCTTTTAGCGTTTCGTACGGTTCACGGGATAGCTTGGCAGGCTCACTGGGACAAAGCATAGCTCCTGCATTTAAGCCGTTAGGTTTTGATAATTGGCAATCTGCGGTGGCATTGATGTTCGGTTTTGTGGCCAAAGAAGTAATTGTGAGCAGTTTTGCTACGTTATACGGGGTGGGTGATCTACAAAGCAATACGGATGATAATGCCCTGGATACCTCGCTGCAAGACCATTTCATGCCCTTAAGCGCGTATTCTTTTATGGTGTTTGTTTTGCTGTATATGCCGTGCATGGCGGTTATAGCGACGGTGAAGAGAGAAACCAATTCGTGGAAGTGGCCGCTTTTCATGGTTTTCTATACTTGTGCTATTGCCTGGGTTGTATCGTTTATCATTTACCAAGGAGGTAAGTTATTATCACTGGTTTGATTTACGTACCGCCTTTGATTTTTTAATCTGCATGAAAAATAAATTAGCTGTAGAGCAGTATCTGTTTGGGCAGCGCTACGTGACGCATTGGTATGGAATAGCGTGCCGGCCGGTTACCGCGGTTCGCGAGGCGTTCATCCAGTCGCAGGTGATTTAGCCGTCAGCAGAATTGTATGGTGTTTTAGGCACATACTTTTGGCGGTTTTAAATTACTATATTCCGCCAGGTACTGATTCGGTGTTTTGTTGTT
>CAYPXF010000030.1:0-7945 GCA_964415025.1 uncultured Gammaproteobacteria bacterium
AACAGGTGTCACCCTATTATACCCCATGTGTCACCCTGTGGTGTTAACTGTACAGTTTTTTCACATCCACCGTTGCCTGTTGTCCGCCAAAAACGAATATATAGCAGGCAGAAGCAGATTTTTTTGATGCCCGTATTGACAAGCAAGCGGTGTGTCAGTATACTGATAAATACTATTTAATTAATCATACCTTTCTTACATACATGCAACTCATTCCGACAGTCGTAGAAAAATCGAACTTTGGCGAACGGGCGTATGACATTTACTCTCGGTTGCTGAAAGAAAGGATTATTTTTCTTGGTAGTCCGATCAATGACGTGGTAGCCAATACGGTTATCGCGCAGTTTCTCTTCCTCGAATCCCAGGACAGCAGTAAAGACATCAAGCTCTACATCAACACTCCCGGCGGATCAGTCACGGCTGGCATGGCTATTTATGACACTGTGCAGTACGTGAAGCCGGATGTAACCACTATTTGTGTAGGGATGGCGGCTTCCATGGGCGCAGTCTTGCTGGCTGCCGGCACCAAGGGCAAACGTTTTGCTCTGCCCAATGCCGAAGTCATGCTGCATCAGGTCATGGGCGGTGCTGAAGGACAGGCCGTGGATATCAAAATCCGCGCCGAGCACATTATCCGTGTCCGTGACCGCATCAATGACATTCTGGTCAAGCACACCGGACAAAAGCGCGATAAAATCCAGAAAGATACGGACCGCGACTATTTTATGACCGCGGACCAAGCCAAGAAATACGGCCTAGTGGATAAAATCATCCACAATAATAAATAAGCCGGATAATCTTTTTTTCAGCAGCCGAGATCCCGCCCGCCGGGACTCGGTACTTTGCACTGCATGTAAGATATAACAAGTATCAAAACATATGGAAATTCAAAATTGGATCTGGGTCATCTTGACCGTTGTCGGACTGCCTGGCGGCATCGTTGTCGGCTGGGTCGGTCGTAAAATGTGGGCAGCCAAACAAATCAATACTGCCGAAGCCAAGCTGCAGAACCTAATCCAGGAAACTAAGACCAAACAAAAAGAAACCGTGATAAAGGCTAAAGACCAGGCCATGAAAATCCTGGATGATGCCAAAAAAGAGGCTGACTCGCGCCGTCAGGAAGTCAACCATCTGCGCGAACGCTTAGAAAAGCGGGAAAATTTGTTTGACCAAAAACTCATTAATCTGGAAGAGCGCCAACAAAAACTGCAGGATCGGGCTAATAAACTCGAAGCGGCCAAACGCGAAATCCTGAAGATAAAAGATGAACAAATGGCCAAGCTGCAAAGAATCGCTGAACTAACAAAAGAGGAGGCCAAAAAAGTACTGCTTGATAATACGGAAAAGGATATTAAAGATGAATTGGTCCACCGGATTAATAAGCTGCAGCGCGAATCAAGCGAAGTTCTCGATCGCGAAGCAAAAGACATGCTAAGCCGCGTTATCCAGCGGACAGCTTCGCCGCACACAGCCGAAACAACCACTACCGTGGTCAATCTGCCGTCAGACGACATGAAGGGTCGCATCATCGGCCGTGAGGGACGGAACATTAAAGCGCTGGAACAGCTGACTGGAGTAGAAATTATTGTTGATGATACGCCTGAAGCGATCGTGGTGTCCGGCTTTTCTCCGATTCGCCGTCATCTGGCTAAGCGAACTCTGGAAAAACTTATCCAGGACGGCCGCATCCATCCCGGACGTATCGAAGAAGCGGTCGAGTCGGCAAAAAAAGATTTGGCACTGGATATTAAAAAAGCCGGTGAAGAAGCGGCTTACGAAGTCGGCATTGCCGGACTTAACCCCAAACTGCTGCAAATCATCGGCCGGCTCAAGTACCGCACCAGTTACGGCCAAAATAACCTACGTCACGCTATTGAGGTAGCGCATTTATCCGCCCTGCTGGCCGAAGAGCTCGGAGCAAACGTGTCTATTGCCAAGAAGGGCGGCTTTTTCCATGACATTGGCAAAGCGGTCGACCACGAAGTCCAGGGAACCCACCCGGAAATCGGTATGGATATTGCTAAGAAATTCGGTCTGTCCCAGGAAATAATTAACTGTATCGGCTACCATCACGAGGATAAACCGCCGACACTAGAATCGGTTATCGTCAAAATCGCTGATGCTATTTCTGGCACACGACCGGGCGCGCGCAAAGATACGTATGAAGACTACCTCCAGCGCCTGAACGAACTGGAGGATCTTGCCAAAGGATTTGAGGGGGTAGAGAAATCATACGCAATCCAGGCCGGCCGTGAAGTACGTGTCTTCGTCATGCCAGAAAAAATTGACGATCTCTACGCGACAAAACTGGCCAAAGAAATTGCCCAGAAGATTGAACAAGAGCTCAAATACCCTGGTGAAATAAAAGTTAATGTCATCCGGGAGACACGTGTTATTGAATACGCTAGATAGTAATTATTGGTCAATACTTCTCTACTCTCGATCATGCTAGCTATTATGTGATAAAAAAATTCGAGCGGTGAAGCTTAGAGGAAGTATAAGAGCTAAAGACTAACAGGCAAAGAAATAAACATGGTATCCTCATACCCCCTTAGCCGCTTGGCGTATAGTGTCTCTAGCTCTTGCTAACCTATGAAGCACAGTTCCTCTCAATCTATAAAAAACATTTGTGCCAAAAAACACACTAACAATCCTCTTCTTCGGCGATATCGCCGGCCGTCCGGGACGAAAGGCCGTTGCCGCCGCACTCCCAGAGCTGAAGCAGCAATACCAGCCGGATATTACCATGGCTAATGCAGAAAACATTGCTCATGGTATTGGCATTACCCAAAAAACACTCACTGAATGCCGGCAAGCAGGGATTGATTTTTTTACGGGCGGCAACCATATCCTGAAAAAGCCGGCTGCTGCCGAGCTGCTAGATGACCCAGACATCCCGCTGATCCGCCCGGCTAATTTTGAAATGCCAACCCCTGGACTGGGATGGAAAACAATACCTGCTGGAAAAAAACCGCTCCTTGTGCTAAACTTAAATGGCAGGGTATTTATGGAGCAGGGTTTTGCCGATCCCTTTACTGTATTTGACGACATCTATGCCCAATTACAACCTAATGAGCTTGCCGGTATTATTGTTGACTTCCATGCCGAGGCCACCTCAGAAAAAATAGCTTTTGGCTGGCATGTTGATTCGCGCGTTTCGGCTGTTTTAGGTACCCACACCCATATTCCTACTGCTGATGAACGGATTTTGACCAATGGTACTGCATATATTACAGATGTGGGCATGGTTGGCATACGTGATTCTGTGCTTGGAGTGGACAAAGATATAATTTTGCACAATTTTCTCAATCCGAGCGAGCGTAAACCACATGACATCCCCCGGTCCGGTCTGTGCCTTATCAACGCTGTCCTGCTCACTATTAATACTGACTCGCGCCAGGCTGAATCTATCCAGCGGATCACTAAACAGATCACTATTTAAAAATCAGTGTGCTTACACGCTAAACGAAAGGAGGTGATAGAGTGAATAAAGCCGAACTTATCAACAAAATTGCGGAACGCATCGGTGTTTCAAAAAAACAAGCAGAAGACATGCTTGACTCGTTTGAAAACATAACGATTGAAACGCTGCAGCAAGGAGGGGAAGTAACCTTGACTGGTTTTGGAACGTTTTCCGCGCGCGTGCGATCATCACGCGGTGGCGTTAACCCGCAAAACCCATCAGAACGGATCCAGATCCCAGAAGTTACTGTGCCAAAATTCAAGGCCGGTAAAGCGCTCAAGGACGCCCTGAAAAATAAAGACAACAGCTAATTTTCCACATACCAGCAAAACCTCCTCCCACTTGAATGGGAGGTTTTGTTGTGTTTAAAAAAAACTATTGAAGTGAATTCTACCACAACAGCTCAAACCACGTACGCCATGCCGAGGCGATATGCTGATTCGTTAAAACAAATAATGTCATATCCTCATCAAAACACTCTGGGTATAATCCAGTAAAGGTCACCACGTGACTGCCAAACACATCCACCGCCGACTGGGTGGCATAGCTCTCGGGTAAAAAACGGTGCTCGGCGTATATAGTATAAAATGGTGTATTTTTTTTAATATGTTCCTGCATCGCATGGTCAAACAGGTTATACGTCTTTATTTTTCGTTTGATGCGCTCCTGCTCAAACCACTAGGGCAAAACTGCCCAAGTCAGGGTTGGTCCAGCCTCCTTTAGCCCCTATACAGTCCACGTCTTCACCTGTTTCTAATATATCATTCAAATACCATTAAATCCATCAACACCCTTATAAATCACGGCTGTCTCATTTGTACGCTCCGATTGGTAGCTGGTCTGCAAATCCGGCATTATCTTTTCCAGGGCAATTTCCTTGGCCTGGATCAATAATTTCTTCTTTGTACTGGCCTTTCATTCTCAAACTCCTTCCAGCAATTTCTGTTATTTCTATATTGGTACTTTATAAATGTGCAAAACTGATCTCTAGAAGAGATTTAGTTATCTTATATCATCTATTTTGACTGTACAAATAATCATCAATCTGTTGTTACGAGATAAATATGAAATAAAAAAATTAATAGCCTAATCCATATTCTGTGCAATAGGGTAAGGTAATTACAATTCCGCTGTATAAAACAGATTCCAAAAAATGCATGCGAGGGATAATCCCATTCTTGACAGGATCGCGTTGCAATACCGGGTACGTGTTTCTTTTCTTGCTGACAAGAAAAAAAGAAGCCAAACATAATACTGCCCCCAAATACAAGTGACGTGGTGGCAGCATTTTTATTGGTGGGCATAGATGGACTTGAACCATCGACCCCCACGTTATAAGCGTGGTGCTCTAACCGACTGAGCTATATGCCCGGATTAATCTCGTCTCACCATAACACGAAAAAAGGCGCCTGGTCAATATAGCGCCCCCTTTCTTTTAAAATATATTTATCCAGCTGCTGTTTCTGACTTGCCAAACCAGCGCATCAGCTTGCTCTGCGCCTTACCCTCGACCAAACGGGTAAAGAGTAACGCCCAGGCAGTATACTGGAACGCCACATAAATCGCTCCGGCGATCGCGACTATGATAAACCAAACGATCACGCCAACCACCGTGGCGGCCGCAAACGCATTGCCCGCACCGAGGAGCAGCGCGGCAATACTCACCACGATAAAGGGGATGGCCGCAATACCGATGGCCAATAAAATACCCAGGCCAACGAGGACGCCAATCACGAGAATAATTACGGCCATTTCCAGGGTCACCAGCCAGTTTTCTCGAAACAGATTCCAGCCGTTCTTGATTGATTGTGTGACATCCTTATCCTTAATAACGATATAGGCAACAGCATATTTTACGATAAACGAGATAATGGCTGAAACAGGGACAAACACAAAGAAGATAAGCAGTACAAACAAAACACCGCCCCAAGTACTGCCCTTGACCAAAAACCAGGTAATCAATGGCGCGCCAACAACAATCAATAATCCGTATAATACTACTTTTAATAAAATATTTACCAGCAGGACCGAACCAAAGTACTTATTACCGACTCGATATCCATCACTGTAGGTTACTTTCTTTTTCTTATCCAGCTTATACGCACTATCAAACAGGGCGATCTGCGAAACAATCGCCAACCACAGCAGGACTATTGCCAGCACCACGATCATGAGCAGAAAAAAGAATGACTGCCACGGATAATTACTAAAAAACCACTGGGCATTGGTGACAATACCCCAGATAATACCCCCTTCATACAGTGTTTGCAGGCTAAAAACGTCGTTTGAGCGTTGAGACAGATCCGTATAGTTCCGGAACAGTGATTCCAGCTCACCGCCCACGCCCAAAAACGCAGCAAAAAAACCAAACAGCCATAAAAATTTATTATGTCTGGTTATTTGGAATGCCCGCTTCAGGATGTCGCGGTATGTATCAAATGATGCGGATACCTTTGGCATAGAATACCTCCTCAATAATTATATCTATACTATACAATATTTACTTGGATTTGGAAACTGCGCCCTCAAATATCGCTTCAAATTCCTGTCGATCCAGCGTCTCGTTTTCCATCAACCGTTTGACTATTTCTTTGAGATGCTTGTTTTTCTTCTTAATAATGTCGCGGGCTTTGATATATGCATCGTTAATAAACTTGGAAACCTCCTCGTCAATGTTTTGGGCAATTTTCTCACTGTAGTCCCGCCGTTCATGAATTTCTTTACCCAGGAATACCATTTCATCACGCTGGCCAAAAGTACGCGGGCCAAGCGTTTCGCTCATACCGTATTCGGTCACCAGTTGACGGGCTAATCGGGTCGCGTGCTGCAAATCATTCGACGCGCCGGTGGTAACATCCTTAAATACCTCCTTTTCCGTGGCGTGCCCGGCGAGGAGTACTGATAGCTCGTCCATAAAATACGCACGTGAATGCATGTGCTTTTCCTTGTCCGGCATTTTCAGGGTGTAGCCGCCGGCATGGCCGCGGGAAATAATCGATACTTTTCTGACCGGATCTGCGTTCGGCAGCATATACGCCACCAGAGCGTGGCCTGCTTCGTGATAAGCAGTAATGTTTTTCTCCTCATCTGACATGACCCGGCTTTTGCGCTCTGGGCCGAGTAATACTTTTTCAATGCTTTCTAAACATTCTTCCTGATTAATTTTTTTCTTATTACGGCGGGCGGCCAGAATAGCCGCTTCATTGAGCAAGTTAGCTAAATCAGCGCCGGAAAAACCCGGGGTTTGTTCGGCCACAATACGAAGATTGACGTCGTCAGCCAGCGGCTTTTTCTGTGCATGCACCTTGAGTATTGCTTCCCGTTCGCTGATATCTGGCTGATCCAGAGCAATGCGCCTGTCAAAACGTCCGGGCCGCAGCAGGGCCGGATCCAGCACGTCCGGACGGTTGGTGGCGGCAATCACAATAACGTTGGTATCCGTATCAAATCCATCCATTTCCACTAAAATTTGGTTCAGGGTTTGTTCTCGCTCGTCATGCGAACCGCCCAGGCCAGCACCGCGCTGCCGACCAACCGCGTCAATTTCATCTACAAACACGATACACGGAGCAGATTTTTTGGCGCGTTTAAACAGATCGCGGACCCGGGAAGCGCCTACGCCGACAAACATTTCGACAAATTCTGAACCGGAAATATGGAAAAACGGAACATTAGCCTCGCCGGCAACAGCCTTGGCCAAGAGGGTCTTGCCAGTGCCTGGCGGGCCGATCATGAGTACGCCTTTGGGAATACGCGCGCCGAGATTCAGGAACTTGCCAGGACTTTTGAGAAACTCAATAACTTCCTGTAATTCGTTCTTGGCTTCTGTCACGCCGGCCACATCTTTAAATGTAACTTTATTTTTCTTAGCCTCGGTGCGCTGTTCCTGAACATTGCTCTGGCCAAATGACATGGCCCGGGTATTAGCACCCTGCACTTGCCGCATCATAAACCAGAAAAATCCGACAATTAACAAAAACGGCAACGCAAACGGTAAAATTGCTCCAAGCCAAAACCCCAGCCCACTATCCTCGGAAACGCTGATCTGCACGTCCTTGAGCTGTGCCGCCGACACGCCATAATCAGCCAGCTGTGAACTTAGCGCATCACCGGCTTCTTTTTGGCTGGTTACCTCGGTGCCGTCAGTATAGGTTACGCTTAATTTATTGCCCATCACTTCGATACGCTCAATCTGTGTTTGTTCTATTTTCTCAACCACCGTACTTAGTGACACTTCCTCTGGTTCGCCAAATGAGCTAGAAAACAAACTAAAAACGGTCATCACGCCCAGAAAAACCAGTGCAAAGATTAAGAAATTTTTTATAATATTTTTACCCATAGTGTTATTATTTGATTATGAATAGCGTGCAGTAGTCTCTAAAAGTAGCTTATAGTATACCGAAAAACAGCGTTTGTGGCAAATAGCTCCTTCCGGGGTTACACTGATAGTGCACAACTTTTGTCTGGTAGATTAGTATGGTT
>CAYPXF010000031.1:0-3743 GCA_964415025.1 uncultured Gammaproteobacteria bacterium
GCAATTATTATAATATACTCTACGTATTAATAATCTTCGTAATCATGGATAATCAAATTTTAAATAAATTTACTACACATCTGAAAAATGCGCTGAAAAAGGCAAAAGACCTCGGCGCATCACTTGGTCATCAGGTCATCAAGCCTGAACATTTAGTGTATGGCCTGATCCTGCAAAAAGGCAGCATTGCCGCGGAAATACTGATTAAATCCGGACTAACGGCAGAACGTATCCGTGCTCTGGTTGTCGAGAAAAACAAATCAGCAGAACAGCCAAACGGGAACGCTTCGAGTAAACAAGTAGGGCTCGATGCTGACGTGAAAAAAGTTATTGAGCGGGCCGCACTGATCGCCCACCAGCATAAGCATAAGTATATCGGCACCGAGCACCTGCTGGCCAGTTTGCTGCAGGCAGATACTGACCACATGATCGCCCTATGGCGGGAGCATAACGTCAGTTTGGACAAACTACACGGCCAGCTGGATACTGTTATGCGCTCGACATCTAAATTTCCCGACCTGACACAGATATTCGAACAGGCAAAAGAAATTGAAAAAGAGGATCAAACTAAGGAAGAGTCTAAGACGCCGGCACTTGATTTTTTCGCTACTGATTTGACTGACCAAAATCAGCAAAAAACCATCGATCCGGTTATCGGCCGTGGCAATGAGATAGAGCGCCTAATCCATATTCTCTCCCGCCGGACAAAAAACAACCCAGTACTGATTGGCGAGCCTGGCGTGGGTAAAACAGCTATTGTCGAAGGACTGGCCAAGAAAATACTGGCCGGCGAAGTGCCGGAAACGCTGCTTAATAAAAAAGTAATGAAGCTGGATTTAAGTCTGGTAGTAGCCGGAACCATGTATCGCGGCGAATTCGAGGGACGGTTTAAACAGATCATCGATGAGATCAAGAGTGATCCGAATATTATCCTGTTTATCGATGAACTGCATACAATTATCGGTACTGGCTCTGCTTCTGGCTCTATGGATGCTGCTAATATACTCAAGCCGGCCTTAGCAAAAGGAGAGATACGGACAATCGGTACGAGCACCCTGGATGAATACCGTAAACATATTGAATCAGACGCGGCGCTGGAGCGTCGTTTTCAGCCAATTATTATCGAGGAGGCTACCCCGGATGAAACCAGGGCAGTGCTCAAAGGGATTAAGAAAAATTATGAAAAGTACCATCTGGTACAGATTACTGATGACGCGATCGACGCGGCCGTCGAGATGAGTACGCGCTATATGCAGGATAAGCATTTGCCGGATAAAGCGATTGACCTGATTGATGAAGCCGCCTCGAAGATTAAAGTCAGCCATAAGGGCACGGGCCTGCTCAAGGAGATTCACCAGACAGAAAAGGACATTGCTAAAATAAAAGAACAGAAAAATAAGCTGGTAAATGAGGAAAAATTCGAACAAGCGCTCAAAATGAAAGTCCAGGAAAACAAACTGCTCGAACGACTGGCTGCCCTACGCCAAAAACAGGCCCAGGCTGAACAGCGCTACATCGGAAAAATCACGAAAAAGGATATTGCGGAAGTTATTTCCCGCATTACCAATATCCCGCTCCAGGACCTGGTCCAGGAAGAGCGGGAGCGTCTGCTCAATATGGAGAAAATTATGAAGCAGTATATTCTCGGCCAGGACGAAGCGCTGCAGACTGTCGCCGACTTTATCAGGCGTTCACGCGTAGGACTGGCTGATCCAAACCGTCCGATTGCCTCGTTTGTATTCTTGGGACCATCGGGCATTGGTAAGACAGAAACCGCCAAAATCATCGCTAAGACTGTTTTCGAAGATGAACATGCGCTGATCCGTATCGATATGTCAGAATTTGCCGAGGGATTTAACATATCAAAATTAATCGGCGCGCCAGCCGGCTATGTCGGCTATAAAGAAGGGAGCAAACTGACCGAGCCAGTCCGCCGCAAACCATACTCCGTGGTCCTACTCGATGAAATAGAAAAAGCGCATCCAGAGGTGTTTAACTTGCTGCTGCAAATACTGGAGGACGGTCATCTCACCGATGCGAGCGGCCGCAAAGTAAACTTCAAAAACACGATCATCATTATGACATCAAATATCGGCTTATCACAGCTGAATAAGGGGGCCTCTATGGGATTTGACGCTGACTCCGAAGCAGATAAGAAAAAGGCAAAAAAGGAATATGAAGCAATTAAAGAAAAGGTGCTCCATGAACTCCGTAATCAATTCAAACCAGAACTTCTGAATAGAATTGATAAAACCATTGTGTTTAAACCGCTGCAAAAAGAATCACTCGAAAAAATCGTCAGGCTCCAACTCAAACAAGCTGAACAAAAACTGGCAGCGCAAAAACTCAAGTTAAAAGTCAACAAGACTGCGGTACAAGCGATTGCTGACAAAAGTTACCACCCTGATCAGGGCGCGCGCGCAATCCGCCGAACTCTGCAGGAGGAAATCGAAAATAAAATCGCCCAGGCATTATTAGACGGAACTTTTTCCGAGGGTGACACTATTACGGTGCAGGCAAAAGGTAAAAACATCACCATCTCTTAGTCTAAATCAATACTCTACCAATAATACCTTCCCCAATTATCATTAGGGAAGGTATTTATGTATACATGCAGAACAATCTACCACGCAATCCTCGATATCATTTTCCCCCGGGCGTGTCTGGGCTGCGGCGCTGAAAGTACCTGGCTGTGCTCATCCTGCTGGCAGGGAGTATCAGGTCGTCATCCGCAGGTCTGTCCATACTGTAAAAAATCAGGGACAGGAATTTGTTGTCCCGCGTGTCAGGGTCGGGGCAGTCTTGATGGATTACTGGTGGCTGCCGCATTTGGCAATAAAACAATCCAAAGTCTCATCCACACACTCAAATACAGCGCCGTATCAGGGATAGCCCCGATTCTGGGTTCATTGTTAGTGCAAACGCTTACTGCGGCTGACCACAGCACCTTAGTCTATGGCCGCCAACATGCCATTATTACCAGTGTGCCATTACATCCGCGCCGCTATCGGGAACGAGGGTTTAATCAGGCCAGCCTACTGGCACAGCATGTTTCGAGTACATTGCACATACCTATAGCACATAACATTATCCAACGTGTTAAATATACTTCCCCGCAAGCGCAGTTAACCAGACAACAACGCCTGCATAACTTAGACCGCGCATTTCAAGTAAAATCATTGAATTTTTCCGGAAAAAATGTTATAATTATCGACGACGTAGCCACTACCATGACAACGCTCATGGAATGTGCTACTGTTCTTAAACAAAGAACGCGGTGTCAGAGTGTCTGGGGATTAGTTATTGCCCGAGGTACATAAATACTTTATCGTGAATTCACACGGGGAAATATTCTACTGAAAAGAGTGGCCGAACCTGCCCCGCCGCAGGCGGTGGGTGGCAAGATAAATATGTACACAGTTTATATTATACAAAATCAGATAACACGAAAATACTATATTGGGTATACCAAGAATTTGAAAAATAGAATACACCGCCATAACCATAAAAGAAATACCTCCACAAAAAGTGATGGAAAGTGGGAACTAGTATACCAAGAAAATTTTTCCCAAAAATCAGACGCTTGGAAAAGGGAACAGCAAATTAAAAAATATAAGGGCGGTGAGGCTTTTAAAAAACTACTTAAGAATAACGTATGGAGAGGTGGCCGATCCCGCCTTTGGCGGGACCCCGCCGCAGGCGGTGGGTGGCAAGATAAATATGTACACAGTTTATATTATACA
>CAYPXF010000031.1:3843-7295 GCA_964415025.1 uncultured Gammaproteobacteria bacterium
GGGCGGTGAGGCTTTTAAAAAACTACTTAAGAATAACGTATGGAGAGGTGGCCGAGTGGCTGAAGGCAGCGGTTTGCTAAACCGTTAAGGGGCCCTAAACCCCTTCGCGAGTTCGAATCTCGCCCTCTCCGATTCAATAAAGCGGGTACGGTGGGATGGCTGAGTGGTTGAAGGCGCCGGTCTTGAAAACCGGTAAGGGTGCAAGCCCTTCGTGAGTTCGAATCTCACTCCCACCGGATCGACTATTTTTTATCGGATGTAACCCGCCTGCCTCGCTTTGCTCGGCATAGCGGGCAGGCCTGAGTGCCTCAAATTTGCCCCGTCGAATGACGGGGAAGCCCTCGGATCGCCCCGATAGGAAAAACGTCGACAACCAATAAAACACCAGCGGCTTTATGAGCCGTTGTTGTTTTATTCCAAAGGCAAGTGATTGACGACTAGGCCTTTCGATACCTCGTCGTCCGCCCCTGGCCAATCCGTTCTATTTTCTTTAAGCGCAACAATACGTCAATCGCCTGTGACACCGTTGGCCGAGCCACCTTTGTAGTCTTCGCAATTTCAGCCGGAGTCGCCTCCGGGGTTCTTTCAAGAAAACGCCAAACCGCCAACTGTTTCGGCGATAACAATTTTTCAATGTTTTCTCGAGAGAGCAAATCAGCCGCTTGTTTTGCTTGACTTAAGGAAACTCTAAGGAAAAATTTGAGCCAGGCGGAAATATTTTCATCCCGCGTTTTGAGTGAAACTTGGCTTTTCCGCAGCGCCAGGTAGTATTCGGCCTTGTTATCCTCAATTAATTTTTCGTGCGAAACGTACGGCGCGTAGGCATAGCCGTTTTTAAGCATGAGCAAATTCGTGAGAATGCGAGCTAATCTGCCATTGCCGTCTTGGAAAGGATGAATGGCTAAAAACTCGACGATAAAGTTCCCAATCACTGCCAGCAGATGTCGTTTTTTCTCTTTCAACGCAACCTGTGTCCATTCCACCAATTCCTGCATCTGCTTCGGTGTAAGGTAGGCGGGAGTCGTTTTAAATATCACACCGATTGATTTTCCATCAACATCGAACATCTCGACTCTATTCTCACCTTTTTTATATTCCCCGCGGTGCCGAGCATCTTTTGTCGCGTATTTCAGCAGTTCCTTATGAAAAGACTTAATGGTGCTTTCAGTGAACGGAATGTGTTTCCAGGAATTAAAAACGTTCTCCAGGAGTTCAAAGTATCCTTTGACCTCCTGCTTGTCCCGATCAGCGAACTTCTTGGTGGTTAATCCGCGCATGAGCTTTTCCACATCTTCATCGGAAAGCTTCGCGCCTTCGATACGCGTTGAAGCGCCGCTGGAGGTAATCAAAACTGAACGCTTCAAACGGCCAAGCGCCTGCGGATTTAATTTCGCCCCGCCAATCCATTGGCCATTCAATGAGTCTATCTGGCTGATGAGAGACCACAGCTCCTGTGAAATATTTGTAATTCTTTTATCTCGTCTATCCATATTATTTCATATATTAACTATATGAGATTATATATGATTAATGTTAACTCGTCAATGGCTTTTTCTGATGATTGACTTTTGACCAATAAATACAGTACTATGATTGAGCGACGACCCATTTAGTTCGAATAGAGCAATCTCCGCCAAGAGAATTAAGTATCGGATGACCTGTTTTCCTAACGTTTTGCAACAGAGTATCGGATGACCCACATGGGATTCGAACTAGAGCGCGGGGCGACCCACATAGTTCGAATCGCTTAAACCCCGGATCGACTATTTTTTATCGGATGTGACCCGAGTGCCTCAAAAGCCCTCGGATCGCCCCGATAGGAAAAACGTCGACAACCAATAAAACGACAGCGGCCACAAGCCGTTGTTGTTTTTTATTCCATTATAACTATATAATTGTTGTGTGGAACATAGCACCGCCTCCAGCACTAGGCTATGTTGCCACATGATATCTCTTAATTTATTTTACATGCATATAGCACGAAAAAAAGTTATTTACCTCGACCAAAACTTTATTAGTGACATTGCGAAACTGTCGCTGGAAGATAAAAGAGGCCTGGTCAAACCAGAATTGCAAAGGGTGTTTGGAGCTATTAAACATGGCGCTGACGAAGAGAAATTTCTTGCGCCTACGGGATGGATCCATGAATTGGAAACTGCGGCGGAGAAGAACCCACAACTTCGTGATGCCATTCGTAGCCATCAGGGCTATATAGGGCAAGTTGATTTGCGACCGTCGTGGGAAATAAAGAATGTACAATTCCTAAATGCACTCCTTTCCAATCGTGGCATAACGGGCGAGTCAACGGAGCCTTGGCGAGATGCTTTCCGGGATAATCCTGATAAGCGAATGGAGAATTTCAAAATTGATGTGCACTTTCCAGATCTAGGATTGGGAGAGCTCTCAAAAGAATCGGCCGCATCCCTGCAAAGTATTCGTGACAGTGGGGTGAACGAAGCAGAGCAGTATAAGTTAGAAATTGAGGCCAGCAGGAAACATTACAAAAACTTGCTCCACACTGACTTTGGCTGGGCGTTGAGAAAATACTCGATTCCGATTGATATAGCTGAACATTTTGTTGATTCAGAGGATTTTTCAAGAATTCCGAATATCGATATTTTCTCTCAACTGTGGAGCCGAGTCCTGGCGGATACAAACAGAAAACGCGGGATTCAGGGCGACTACAACGACATCGAGTTTCTATCTCTCTACCTACCATACTGCAATGTTATCGCCACAGATCATTACATGAAGACGCAGGTTGAATCGTTAAAACTTGATCAGCAATATGGATGTCGAGTTTTTTCTATGAGGGGTGACGGATTAGACCAGCTTGCTAGTTACTTGGAGAAACTAAGAAGGGTTACGCCACCGGCGAATCAAAGCCTCTTTTCCGTTCTAGCCATAATGGAAAAGAAACAAGCGGGATTTTCCGTCGAGTTTTTAAAGAAGCTTGGCCTAGCACGAAGCAAATTTCAAGGTACTGGAGAGTATTGGCTTGTCCATATGTCTTACCCAAAAAGATTTTCGCCGTTTACATGAAAATAATCGTGAAGATATTTTATATCCCAATGTTGCTTGGCGACGTTGTGGTTTTGTAAGCCAAATTTTACTCACTATACACTGGAAAATACGACTACGAAATGTTTCAGTGGTTATGCCGATATATCGGGATAGTGAAACCGTTTGCCTTATTTTGTTTTTCGATCAACGAGCCAATGGTTGGTTAAGAAAACACAATCAATGTGCCTATCAACTCCAAAGAGAAATCGCTCGTAGTCTTGAGGCGATCTTGCTTTATAACCAGACAATGCATAGAATCATCAGAGAATATGGCCATTCCAACAAACAACCGGTCCATCGCGAACCGACACCAGATGAACCGGCACCAGTGCTGATTGGTAAAAAAGTTGAGTTTTTGTAATAAAATGCATGATAAAGTGACTTTTTTT
>CAYPXF010000032.1:0-5522 GCA_964415025.1 uncultured Gammaproteobacteria bacterium
CTCACCCCGCGTGAAAAGGTGCTCCAAAGTGTCACCATTGACTGTTAACTATACAAAAACTTGATTCCGGGCCGTTTTGCTGCTACTCACTGAATATTCTCAAACACACTGTCTGGCTAAATGGCTTTATAGGCGCTCATGGCTAGCCTACATAAGCATGTTTTGCGGCGATATAATACTACTTGAGGAGGTATGCGGTTTTTTGTCTCCAGGCTACAGGGACACATCAATCACGCCCGTTCAACGGTCTAGACTATTTCTCGGTGTAGCCATGAATCATAGCGCTTGAAAATAATACAAGCATGTGGCATAAGCCTCCTTACAGTAGGTGGCCCTGTGACAGGCCGGTTAATAGAAAAAGAACTAAATTCTGGACTGTAGCAAAGACGTATTACTAATACGGATTAAAAATTTTAATGTCAAATAAAAAAGAGCCTGCTCCATACTCTGGTGCAGGCGCGAGAAAAATTAATTCATTGTACCGGTAATGAGTACCTAGCTAGTGCACAGCGAATTGGGGCATTGGCTCCTGCCATGTTATTGCCGGGGGTAATCCGCCGCCCGAGCTAAAACAGGCGGCCATATATATTAACAAACCATGATATACTATTATTATATACTGTTAAGAGCCAGTCTCCGGAGATTTGTTTGACGGAATAATTTTCCAGCCTTTGTCCGTTTCTTGTAATGTACCTTTGATAGTAAAACCGGCGGCCTTCTTATGTCCGCCGCCGCCAAAAAACTTGGCAATGCGGGAGACGTCCACGTCAGGCTGGGTCGTGCGCAGACTGCCCTTGATGGTGCCGTCTGATTTTTCCTTCAGCACCATAATGGCTTTGGCCTCCTCTACATTATTCAGGAAATTGGCAATACCTTCACTGCTTTCCTCATCAATGCCGAGTTCGTCAAAGTCTTTAGTCGTTAATAGTGTTGTTACAATGCCTGACTCATCATCGCGTTTTAGCCTGGACAGGGCGCGACCCCAGAGCTGTAGCTGGGTCAGTGATTTATTATGAAATGTATGCTGGGTGATTTCTCTGACTCGAGCGCCGTAGGCCAATAAACGCGAGGAAACCTCCATCGATGAAGACGTCGTCGCCAGATTTGAAAAGCTGCCGGTATCAGTCAGGATGCCGGTCAGTAGTTGGGTGGCCACTTCTTTTGAAATAGGGTGGCGATGATAATCCAAAAAATGGAATATGATTTCTGCGGTGGACGAGGCTAAGGGATGCACCAGGTTGATATGGCCATAGTGCTGATTGGTCGGGTGGTGGTCTATATTGATTACTTTTGGTATGCCTTTGAGTCGGCGGAAATGGTCAGCCACGCCGGCATGCTCCAGATCTCCAGAATCGAGGACAATAATCAAGTCATGTGCCCGGCTCAGCAAGTGTTTGTCGTCGCTCGTTATTTTTTCTACGTGGGACAAGAATTTGAGGTAATCAGGAATGGGTGTACGGCAAAAGAGGGTATGTTCTGTGTCTGTCTGCTCGAGATAGTGTCCTAAACCCAAAAGCGAACCGATCGCGTCGCCGTCAGGATTTTGGTGGGCAATGGCGATAATGCTTTCTGCTTGTTCGATTTCGTCCTTGATTTTTTGGAAGAGATGTTTGAATTCAGTCATAGGCCGCCGTCTCGTTTATGAGGTAGCAGTGCAGTTTACTCTTCCGTATGGATTTTGTCAATAAGTGACTCAATATGGGCGGCTTTTTCCTCGGTCGTATCTGCAGAAAAAACCAAACGCGGCACACGGCGCAGGGCTAGTGTTTGCTGCAGTGCATGGCGTAATCGGCCGGATTTGTTATTCAGCATGTTGAGGATGGTGCCTCGTTTTTCAGCGGGCAAAACGCTGACATGGACCCGTGTTTGCCCCAGATCACGCGATGTATCTACCCTGGTAATAGTTGTTATAGTCTCACCAGTGATAATATCACCCTTAACCAAGAGTGATGATAGTTCGCTCTGAATCAGAGAGTTGATTTGCGGAATTCGGTGGCTCATGTGTTTTTAGAGGATGAGTGGAGCTATGGGTTTATATGAGCTATAGGTTAATAGGTGTAAAGGTGGATAAGTACCATCTTATCTTCTCAACTCCATAGCGCGTAGCTCCTGTTAATTCGTAATAAACGTATAGCCTTCTAGCTCATGGTACTCTATTATTTATGAAGTTCTTCGGTGTAAGCTTCAACAATATCGCCTTCGCGTATATTTTTGACGCCCTGTAGCTGAACGCCGCACTCTGTGCCCGATGGTATTTCTGACACGTCGCCCTGTCCTTTTTTCAGTTGTTTGATGGTGCCGGTGCCGACTTTATGATTATTACGCAGGATGCGGACAGACGCATCGACAGTAAATTTTCCCTTGGTGATGAGGCAGCCGACGATGCTGTGATCTTTTTCAGTGCGGAAAATCGCCAGCACTTTGGCGCGTCCCAGCTCGATAATTTCGCGCTTAATCGGTTTACGCTCCTCGACCTGTTGCTTGACGTCGTCGATGAGATCGTAGATGATAGTATATTGTTTGATAGTAACGTCTTTTTCTCCGGCTAATTCTTCTGCCTGGGGAGTCGCTTTGATATTGAAGCCATAAATAAGTGATTGGGTTCCCTCGGCTTGGAGCACGTCAGTCTCGGTAATATTACCCAGTCCCTTTTGTACGATCCGCACTGGCACGTCATCAGTGCCGAGTGTTTCCAATGACTGCATGATTGCTTCCTGGGAGCCAAGCACATCAGTCTTCAGCATGATATTGATACCAGGCTGGCGGTCGTCTGACTCTTCTTCGTCAGTCTGTATGGTTTGACGCTGCCAGGCCTGTTTGTCACGATAAGCTTTTGTTTTTTTCTCTACTGATTTCATCATTTGCTTGATGGATTGTCCGTCAGTTACTACCTGCAAAAAATCGCCCACGTCGGGTGCGTCCTTGAGTCCGAGAATTTTTACCGGCATTGAGGGCGGTGCCTGCGCAGCAGTTTCCCCTTTATAATCTTTCATCAGCCGTATTTTTCCGACAACATTACCCACTCGCACCGTGTCACCACGGTGCAGTGTGCCGGTCTTAATAATAGCTGTGGCCACCGGGCCCTCACCCTTGTCTATGCGGGATTCAATAATAGTCCCGACTGCCGGGCGGTTTGGATCAGCCTGGATGCGGTCTTTTTCTACATCGGCCAGGGTGACGAGATTGTCGAGTAAGATCGGTACGCCTTCGCCGGTTTTTGCTGATAAGGGCACAGTAATTATCTGTCCACCCCAGTCTTCGGGCAGCAGGTTTTTGTGGGCCAGCTGCTGTTTCACTTTTTCTATATCAGCTTCAGGCTTATCAATTTTATTAATAGCTACTACAAATGGAAGTTTGGCGTTATTAATAATTTGGATCGCTTCTTCTGTCTGTGGCTTGATGCCATCGTCTGCGGCCACGACCAGAATGGCAATATCAGCTACCCGGGCTCCGCGTGAACGCATGGCGGTGAATGCTTCGTGGCCGGGCGTGTCGATAAAAGTGAGCGTTTTATCCCGCTGGTTTACTTGATACGCACCGATGTGCTGGGTAATGCCGCCGGATTCGCTGGCGATTATATTCTCTTTGCGGATAGTATCGAGCAGCTGGGTTTTGCCGTGATCCACGTGTCCCATAACCACGATTACCGGCGGTCGTTCTTGGAGCACCTCATCGTCGCTTTTGAGCATTGATTCAATTTCCGCGCTGTCCTGTCCCGTGTCGCTGGTTTCTTCCTGCGGTTGGGTCTGGAAACCGAAATCCTGGGCTATAATACTGGCAGTTTCATAGTCAATCTGCTCGTTGAGGTTGGCCAGGATGCCGTTTTTCATCAGTTCCTGGATAACCATTGCCACGGGTGTATGGAGCATTTCAGCAAAATCTCTGACCGTAATTGTCGGCGGTACGGCGATTTCTTTCTTAGGCACTGCGGCTGTTTCACCGGGCTCCTCTGTTGCCGGCTGGTCCTGTTCACCGCGGAGTTCGGCAATAAGGTCAGGTTCTGCGTGAAATTTTTTTATTATTTTTTGGGCGACAACGTTATCAATCTTTATCGCTTTGCGGCCAATATCAAAACCAAGTCGCGGTAATAGCTCGCGAAATTCACTCGTCGGGATTTTAAGTTGTCTGGCTAATTCAGTAACATTCATATAAATTAAAACGTTCGTAGTGAAGCAGTAAAGGCTGTTTGTGCTACTGCGCGTTTTGGCAGCTAGAACATACGGTTTTTACCGACAATAATTTTGAGTTTCTTAGGAGCGACTTCTACCGTGACTGGCGTCTTAATCGTGACTTGGTCATCAGCTATAACAGGCACTGAATCGCTATCACATTTGATCTTAATTTTTTTAAAAGGAAAAACGCTTTTGCGCGAATATGTTTTTTGCTGAAACATGCTCCACAAACCAGATCTTTTTTTCTGGGCGCTGATGACTGCTTCGAGTATGCCGTCCTTAGGATTTGAGCGAGCAGATGTATCACGATCAAGCGCCTGCTGGATATCGAAATTGCATATATTTATGTGGTTATATTCCGATAGCTGCCGGATACGATAGGTGCCGGCGTCCATAGTGATTTGTTTTTGTGATGGTACGGCCAGCTTGCTGATAAAATAGTTATCATTTGCCTTGCCTAGATCTATCTTTTCGATAATACGGGCAGACAGCACATTGCACGCTTCTTCACCTGGCGCTATCCCAAGCAGTGAGGCGATCTTATTGTTCGGACCAATCGGTATGATGCCGAGCGTGATATTAAGGTTTGGCAAATAGCTGATAATTTTACTCACAGTACTGTCATCCCCTACGCCGACAATTGTTTTCGCGCCCTTTTTTACGGCATCCTCGACAATTTCTTTCATGTTCTTCAAAACGGTCAGTTTTTCGATACGGCCATTGATTCCGAGATCTGTTAAGCGTGCCTCGACTGCATGCACAGTCGGAAGATGTTTTTTATCAGTAACAAAAGAATCGTAAATGTAGTAGTACATACGACGCTAACTGGACTTGCCTTTTTCCTGCCTTCCGTTTTTCTTTTGCTGCTCTGCTTGCGGATCTTCTTTTACCATCATACATTTACCGTTAATTATCGCCCCCTCTTCTACTGAAAGTGATTTAGTCTCAATATTTCCGAATACTTTAGCGCTTGAGGTGAGCTTTGTTTTTTCGGTTACCTTGATATTGCCGCGTACTTCACCTGATAAATATAGATTGTTTGCCTCTACTTCAGCTTTAATTTTTGCTTGCGGCCCTACAGTCAGATCGTGATTGGTTTTTAGACTTCCCTGAACAACACCCTCAACAGTAATGTTGCCCTCTCCCTTAAAATTTCCATCGACCTTAACAGAAGATCCAATAATTGTTTCGGTTTCCTGGCTCGTTTGCTCATCGTTACCAAATATTGCCATAGTAGTTTAATTAATTGTGGTGCTAGTATTCTAGTATTTTCAAGGGTAAAAGTCAAATGCGTGCCTTCCGGGGTTACACTGATAGTGCACAACTTTTGTCTGGTAGATTAGTATGGTT
>CAYPXF010000033.1:0-3876 GCA_964415025.1 uncultured Gammaproteobacteria bacterium
TTTTAGATGATTCATCAAGGAGTCTTTCGGTGTCATTTTAGATGATTTGATGCGCATCACTTGACATCAGGCCAGGTTCATAGGTATACTAATTTATTAATTTTAAGATTTGTTATCATATAATGCAGCGTTCACCCAACAAACAAGCCCTCGAGACAATTACCAAGAGCAATACTATTGTTATTGCCTTGCCGGACAACCCATCCACAGACGCTGTCGCAGCCGGTCTGGGCCTGTTTTTAGCACTGGAAAAAATTAATAAAAAAGTAAAAGTGGTCTGCAGCAACTTTAACATGCCCCCAGCACACCAGTTTTTGCCCAAGAGTAAAGAAATTAATACTAATCTCACCGCACTGCGCAAATTTATTATCAGTCTGGATTTATCACGCACTAAGGTGGAGGAATTAAGCTATAATATTAATGATGACAAGAAGCTGGATATATTCATAACTCCGAAAAACGGTTTTTTCGAAGCGCGTGACGTAACCACGTCAGCGTCGTCCTATGAATATGACTTAATCGTGGTTATTGATGCGCCCGAGCTGGAGGCACTCGGAAAAATTTATGATGACAATACCGAGTTCTTTTACCACACGCCGATTATTAATATTGACCATAATCCGGCCAATGAATATTTTGGCGAGATTAATATTGTTGACCTCGTAGCTACCTCTACCTCGGAGATTGTGTTTGATTTAATTAAGGAAATGGAGCATGACGCGCTTGATGAGTATATTGCTACCAGCCTGCTCACCGGCATTATTTCCAAGACGAAGAGTTTTCAGTCCAGCACAGTTACGCCAAAATCATTAACCATCAGCAGTCATCTCATCGAAAACGGTGCTCGCCGTGATGATATTATCCGTCACTTATATCGTACCAAGTCAATTAATACGCTCAAACTGTGGGGCCGCGCCTTAGCCCGGCTCAAAACAGAGCTTGACGGCCGCATAGTCTGGTCGCTACTGAATCAGCAGGATTTTGACAAGTCTGGAGCGACTGAAAACAATCTCGAAGGCGTGGTCGATGAGTTAATCGTGAATACGCCAAAAGCGGAAATTATTCTTCTTTTTTTCGAGTCAGTAAAGGGTATTACCGTTATTGTCAGCACTACCAAGGCGATTGACGGATTTGAACTATATAAACAATATCGGCCAACCGGTACCAGGAATTTCACGCGTTTTACCTTAGCAGAAAAAGATTTGTTAGCCACCGAAGAAAAAATAATTTCCCAAACAAAGGAATTTTTCCACCAGCCGAACGCATAAATAAGCCGTTATTACAGAAAGGGTGCTGCTTTGTTTTCCGCGTTGTATTTTGCTATACTGATGATGTCTATGGCCGATTCAAATAATCATATCAATATCGATAATCTTATTGGTCCTTCGCAAAACAAACGAGGCTCGATTAAGATCGCTTCAGAAGATACCGAGTCAAAGCTCGACGAGAAAATGCAGGAAATGAAACTGCAGCGGATCGAAGAAAAAACCCAGCAAGAGGCCGCCCGCCTCGGTTTTTCCTATATTAATCTCCAGGGCTTCCCCGTGGCCACTGACGCGCTGATTGTTATTCCGGAGCAGCGGGCGCAAGAGCTGCAAGCGGTTTGTTTTATGAAGACTGATAATGAGTTCCGTATCGGCGCCACTGATCCAAAAAAGCAAGCGCTGCGGCAGCTGATGTCCGAGCTGGAACAGGAGCTCCAAAGCCGCGGTGCGCTGTATAAAATTTCAGAACCCAGCCTGCGAGCAGCGCTGAAGCTCTATGCTAAGGCGCCTAAAATAAAAGAGCATCAGGGCGGCGTCGAGATAAACAAGGATGATTTGCGGAAATTTCAGGACAACATGCAGTCATTCAGAGACTTGAAAGATATGATTCAGCATGTATCCATGACTGATCTGGTTACATTAATATTTGCCAGCGCGATCCAGGCCCGTGCTTCAGACGTGCATATTGAAGCGGAAGAAAAACAAATTAAAGTCCGTTTTCGCATTGACGGATTTTTATATGATGTAGTTACTGTTAAGAAAGAGCTGTGGGATAAAATAGTTAACCGCATCAAGCTTTTAGCCAAGCTCAAAATAAATATTACAGACATTCCCCAGGACGGACGGTTTACTATTTATTTAAGTGATGAAACAATTGACGTGCGTGTTTCTACAGTACCAAGCGCGTATGGCGAGAGCATAGTCATGCGGCTGTTAATGTCGTCGGCAGCTAGTATCAGCCTGGAAGAACTTGGCCTGACTAGGGAGCAGCATGGTACGCTCGAACAACAAATTCAGCGGCCTAACGGTATGATTCTGAACACTGGACCGACCGGCTCTGGTAAGACAACGACGCTCTATGCGGTACTGAAAAAGCTAAATAAACCAGAGACGAAGATTGTCACACTGGAAAATCCGATTGAATACCATTTGTCCGGGATTACCCAATCCCAGGTAGAGACTACTGAAGCAGGGACGGGCACTGGCACTTCTGCCGGGGCCAAGAAACGGCACTATACATATGCAATTGGTCTTAAATCAGTGTTGCGGCAGGATCCAGACGTAGTTATGGTCGGCGAGATCCGTGATAAGGAAACCGTCGAAACAGCTATCCAAGCTTCACTGACTGGGCACTTAATGTTGTCGACGCTGCATACTAACAGTGCGGCTGGAGCCATCCCCCGCCTGCTGTCAATGGAGGCGCGGCCGTTTCTTTTGGCGCCAGCGCTGAACGTGGTTATTGGTCAGCGTTTGGTGCGATTAATTTGTGAGCAGTGCAAGGAGCAGTACACCCCAGACGAGGAAACAATGAAGCACATACGCCAGGTTATTGATTCGCTGCCGGTCGAGAAAAAACAAAACACTAACATCGAAGCGCTCTCCTTTTATCGCGGTAAGGGGTGTGACGCTTGTAACCAAATCGGCTTCAAAGGCCGTATCGCCATTTTCGAATTTTTAGTCATGAATGATGAAATTCAGAAACTAATTCTGGCTAGCCAGATTTCCGAAGCGCAAATAGAAGAAGCGGCCAAGCGGTACGGTATGATAACTATGATCCAGGACGGCGTGCTCAAGGCAATCCAGGGTAGGACCACGCCCGAAGAGGTATTTAGAGTGATTGATTAACTATATGAGAAGTATTGAGACAGGGCCGCCTCCAGAGGCGCAGGAACAAACTTTACCAGTCAGCAGATACTGGGAAAAATATAATTTTCCAGGCGAGGCTCCACCTCCTGGTTCACCAGCAGAAAAGCGGGTGGTCGAAATATGCGAAGCATATGTTGGTACGCTTATTGGCAAGAGTAGCAGAAAAAATACGGCCAGTTCCACGCTGCAGAAAGCATCAAACAGTGAGCGTCGACGTCTGCACAATCAACTCGGCATTATGGTGTTTGGACAGGAACGGACGAATCTAAGCCCGGCCTTAGCACGAGACCTTGCTGATTTTGCAGCGAGCGTCACGCACGACGGCCTGACCATGAGTCGGCTCGAGTCAATGTTGCGCTAATAAAAAAGCCAGGAAAAATCACCTGTCCTGGCTTATCAGTATTTTTGTATTTGAAGAATTTTTAAAGCCTAAACCGTGATACTGTACATGGTGGCCATAGGTTCCATCTCCGTTGTCTTTGTTCAATGTGATGACTGAAGCGCCAGCACGCAGTAAAAGCATCAACTCTTCTTCAGTTGCGAGGTATGCGGAACGATTACCTCCCCAGTCCATTACTGTGGAATCAGCAAATATATCGGCGGCAATAACAGTTACCATAGCTGCAACATGCCGCAAAGCGTCTATCCTATAGCACATAGCATCCTCCTCATACTTGGTAGATACTGAATTAAAAAACGAGCAATTTGCTCATCGTAGCAAATATCGAGAAAACCGTCAAGAGCT
>CAYPXF010000034.1:0-3861 GCA_964415025.1 uncultured Gammaproteobacteria bacterium
CGCTAGAAAACGCACACACCAGCTCACGCTGGTGGTTTTTTCTTGTAATAAAAAAAGGGATGAAATTAATCATCCCTATAGTTTGAACTGTTAAAGGTCAGCGCGTTCCAGTGGGAACGTCAGGCAATGCGAACCACCACGTCCGCGTGCCAGTTCATTACAAGACAGCGTAATCACGGCTTTTTCGCCTTCGGCAATATCCGCTTCACCACAGATGAAATCATCAGCGTCAACCTTCTTAAATCCGGACTTGACCATAGCATCGATCGTGCATACATTTCGCTTGTATTCGAAGATAACTCCGGGCCGGACAGTCAAGGCGTTGGCGCCGTCAGTCCACTGTTCGCGGGCTTGAATGAGAGGGGAACTTCCTCCACACGGGATCGGATTGAGGCTGAGGCCGAGACTAGCCAATGCCTTAAGCAGCGTCGAGTAGTTCTTTATGGAACCGCCCTCAGAATGGCAGAAAACCTGCACTGGATTGGTGCGGGAGGCATCAGGCAGAAGTGAGGGTTCAATCAGCTGCGGGAAAACCAGAGCCGCATCATGGTCAATCTGAGTAAAGATCGTATCCAGATGCATGCACGAGCGGTCCTGCGGCATGATGACAGTGATCACATGGGTAATTCCAGCTTCGTGAAGCTGGGAAACGGCCGTGCGCACAGCACAGACCGATGACCGTTCACTTACGCCGATACACACGATGTCTTCCCTGAGAATCATGATGTCTCCGCCCTCGAGGCTCTGCGAGCTGTTGCGAGCGCCGATCTCGAAAACCTTGGCTCCTGCGAACACCGGATGATGCTGAAACAGCAACTTGGCCAGAATGCCTTCGCGCTTGCGGGCCGACTTGGCGAAGTTGGCCGGCAGAACGTTGTTGCCGATCACGCATCCGTAATCACGGGTGAAGATAAAGTTCGGGATCGGATCGATAAACTGATCCAAAGGCAGTGCGCCGTCATCGAACGTGCCCGTAATCAGGAAACGGGCCGCTTCTGCGGATGAGAGATTCATCCAACTGTCATGCATTGTGGTTGCATTAACCTGGACCGGGATGGAATTGGTCTCTGACATGAGCGCCTGATAGACCATTTCCATATGGCGGGGTTCCGCGAGAAACTCCACCAGCAGCTGACGAGAATCAACCGTTATGACGCCGAGTTTGGAGAGGGACCCGGTGAAGAGATCATGCGCATCGCGCATCGGTCTCAACCACACCAGATCGTCGTACAGAAGATCAAACATCCTGTCCGGATGAACGGCCTCCTGCTCCATATCGGGCCGGCAGATTAAAACTCGTCGGAGAGGTCCAATCTCCGTATTAACAGAAATCCTGGACATTTAAATACCTCCAACGGAAACGCGTATGAAGAAATTAATCGCTCATAAAATATATGAGAGAGTTGCTTATTAATGTGCACTAGTTAATCGAGTAGTAATTGAACTTAACATGTATTAATTTATTAGTCAACACCCGCAATGCTTTTCCGTTCAATCAAGAGCGCTTAGTGGCATAAGAATATTAAAACCACATATTTTGGCTCCCCACTACGGTCTGGAACCTTTGGGGTCTTTTTCAAGGAGTTTTAGGGGGCTTTTCAAAAGGTAAAAATGAGACAGTACAGAGGGGTGTCTCATTCTTCAATTACTTTAGCACTCCCTGATAATTTGTATGGGTCGTTTGTTAATGCCCACCAGAGTGAAGTGTTGATAATATCAGGCTCTCCATTGTTATCAATATCTATGAGGCTTATCACACGATCTTTAATATCTATCCATTGCCATTCACCTGGCAT
This sequence comes from uncultured Gammaproteobacteria bacterium, assembly GCA_964415025.1. Taxonomy (GTDB): domain Bacteria; phylum Patescibacteriota; class Patescibacteriia; order UBA10025; family JAHIVO01; genus CAYPXF01. The sequence goes on from CAYPXF010000034.1 coordinate 1,797, forward strand.
AAAAAGGTATCCCGAATAATCAACACCCAATATCTTTTGATAATCAGGGGTTGTGAGTTGCCCGTTTTCGTATTCTACGTCGGTCATCTGGAGTACTTGAAATACACTCCCTTCTTGATCAGGCTTAGGCGCAAGTTTGGTATAGGCATAGAATTTAAACATACCTGCAAAAGCATCATTTACTTGGTAATAAACAGCGAGGACTCCTGTAATAAAGCCAAAAAATGCAAATAGAGAAATCACCGCAAGAGTCACTCGCTTCCACATACTTGTTTTCATTTTTACGAAAAACCAAATCAACCCTACCAATCCAATAATGACAAGCGGAATAATGAAGTAAAAGGTTGTCAGGTTGGTATCAAATTGTGGGTTCATAAATAGTATTGAGCTATTCTTGAACTAAGTATATCATACGGCCGCTCCTCCCATAACTGCCGGACCACCGAGTGTTCCAATTATAACTTTTTTAAAACCCCTTATTATTGCTTGTTTTTATCCACGCTCTTTCAATAATAATTAAAAAAAAGTAACTACTTTATTCCCTTATGGAAGTAATTCTCGAGCAAATCCAGCACCTTTAGATCCCCGGTAACTATCTTTAATTTACGAACTTCATTAATGCTATACATGCTCATTGCTTCACCTTCGTTCTGCTTAAATTGGCTCATCCTGTCCTTGAGTGGTGCAATAAATATATTCGCTTCAACATACGCATCCTCATCTGGAAAATCAATGTTTACTGTATAGTTAACAGTCAATGGTGACATGCTATTAGATATTGTCTTGCTGCCGGACTTTCAATATACCATTTGCAGCTTATCATACTTTTTGAAATTCCTATCAATGCCTGCCAAGGATAATAATTCACTCTGTCAAAAGCAATGGCCCGATGTGTTCCATCAATTATAGTAAACGGACCATTATCACTTTTTCCAATCATAATCACCTTTTCTTCTTGCTGGGATTCTTGATTATGTTTCCAGTATTCAATTTTTCTATTTACCTCATTAAAATGATCAATCGCTTGATTATTGCCTTGAGGACCTTTATATCCCCGATTTGGCGCAATAAATTTTAATGCATCATACAATTTAAAAGTTTTTCCCGTATCTAAAAACCAATCAAATATTGGTATTATATACAACTTATCTATATCACTTTTGTTTATCTCAACCAATTTCCAGCAGGCATCATCCGGAATTTCATTTAATATTGGTCCACGATGGGCCATACATTCCTTTCTTTTTTCGTTCTCACTATAAGAAGAAAGATCAGGATGCGAAATCAAACCTTGATCAATAATCACACCGTGTTCCTTTATACGAAAACTTTCACTTTTTAACCAGGCATGAATCATCTCATCATAGGATGTTTCTTTTATAATTCTCATGTCTCTTGTGTATTATCATCTAAAATTTCTTTCAACTTGGTTTTTGGCATATCTCTATCTTACCTTTAAAAAGGCGAAAAATCAACTTAAAAAAGACCACTTTCTATGGCCACTATGCCTCCTACCCGCCATCGCTACGCTTAGGCGTTGCAGGCAGGCACACCAGTACCCAACTCCGCCCACCCACTTCTCGCTACCGCTCGAAGTGTGGCGGGCAAGCGAGTCAGATTTTCACCCCGCCCGAATGGGCGGGGCAAGCTGACAACCTACCGGTTAACAGCCGGTTGCTCTTCCTGGGTGCAGCGGCGGTTCCCGCATCACTGCACCCGCCTCGCCCTGCGCAAAGCAAAACTATTTGCTTTGCTTGTTGGCTCGGCCCATTGAGCTACTTCATAACAATAAATCCCCACACTCCGTGGGCCAGACTCGAACTGGCAACCTACCGGTTAACAGCCGGTTGCTCTACCATTGAGCTACCACGGAGTGTGGGGTTCTATGTTTCTAAAATACGATTGTTACCATTGCCCGCCCCGCGTAGCTTCAGCGTAGCGGGGAGCTATCGCGGAGCAGAGGGGTTTATATAATATTTTAATAGTCGCGAAGTTTCTTCATACCCACGTGCTCCTGGATGCGTTCCAGGGCTTTGGCCTCGATCTGACGGATACGTTCGCGGGT
>CAYPXF010000035.1:0-3715 GCA_964415025.1 uncultured Gammaproteobacteria bacterium
AGAGCTCGCAGGCTAGGCAATCAATTTTTGCAGGCGTTGTTTTTGCTCGGCGAGTTTTTGGCGTTCTTTATTCACCACTTCGGCCGGGGCCTTGCTGATGAAATCTTTATTCTGCAGTTTTCGTTCCAGGGTCTGTATATATAGAGAAATTTTTTGGATTTCTTTTTGCTGGTGTTCAGCGTTTTGGCGATAAGCAACTGCGTAATCCAGCCCGCCGAGTGAACCGGTGATGTCAGTCAGATTGCTTTTAGTGAGCGTACTGACGCGCGCTAGCGTCTGGACAATGGCGCGATGATCATTGATCAGTTGGCTGCGACTTCCGTTATAGTTCACCGCGACTTTTTCCTGCGGCGGGATTTTGTGTTCGGCCCGGAAGTTGCGTATGGCGATAATAAAGTCCTGGAGCTTGGTAAAGTCGCGTTCAGCAGCCGCATCAATTAATTTCTTATTAGTCTGCGGCCAGGGCTGGATCATGAGCATGTCTTTCTTAGCAGTACCGTGCCAACGGGACCAGATTTCTTCGGTCACGAACGGCATGAGCGGATGGGCCAGTTTTAGCACGGCATCCAGCACGTCATACAAAAGAGGCATGTTTGGCTGTCCTTTGGTAATTTCGATATACCAGTCAGCCAGCTCGCGCCAGATAAAATCATAAAGAGCGGTACCAGCTTCGGAAAATTTCAGCTGTTCGGTATCTTGAGTAACGGTCTGGATTGTCCGGTGCAGCCGGCTGACAATCCAGCGGTCGGGTAATGTTTTTACTTCAGCTTTTGTTGCCTTTGGTTTGGGCTGAGCCAGCATAAAACGGCTGATGTTCCACAGCTTGTTGACAAAATTCCTATTACCGGCGATTTTTTCTTCATACAGCTTCGTGTCCTGTCCTGGCGCCGTGCCTACGACCAGGGACAGGCGGGTGGCGTCAGTGCCGTATTTTTCCGTCATGTGGATGGGATCAATGCCGGTGCCTTTTGATTTGGACATTTTGCGGCCATCCTTATCCAAAACCAGTCCGTGTAGATAAATAGTTTTAAACGGTACTTGATTCATGAAATAGAGGCTCATCATAATCATACGTGCTACCCAGAAAAAAAGAATGTCCCAGGCTGTTTCCATAACATCGGTAGGGTGGTATAACTTCAGGTCTTTGGTTTTTTTCGGCCAGCCGAGGGTGGAAAAAGTCCACAGGCCGGAGGAAAACCAGGTATCGAGCGTGTCAACATCTTGGCGCCAGCCCGTACCCGGTGAGGAAATACTGGCTTTTACTTTATCATCCTTATACCAGACCGGTATCTGGTGCCCCCACCATAACTGGCGGGAGATACACCAGTCCTTGATGTTTTCCATCCAGTGAAAATATATTTTTTCAAATCGTTTGGGTACGATCTTGATTTTACCCTGCTTGACTGCCCGCAGCGCCGGTTTGGCCAGTTTGTCTATTTTCACGAACCACTGCTCGGAGATAAGCGGTTCGATAACCGCGTTCGTGCGTTCGGACCGCGCCTGATTATGGACATAATCTTCAATCTTTTCAATCAGCTCTTCTTGCTCAAGTTTTTGGACTATGGCGTGTCGGGCGTCCTGCGTGCTTTTGCCGTAATAGGGTCCGGCCTCCTTAGTCATGCGGCCGTCAGTACCGATCACGTTAATAACCGGCAGGTCATGGTCCTCGCCTATTTCATAGTCCAGCGGATCATGGGCCGGCGTTACCTTGACCGCGCCGGTGCCAAAATGTTTGTCGACCCGTTTATCACCAATCACTGGAATTTCTCGCTCAACCAGCGGCAGGAGCACTTTTTTACCGATAAATTTTTTGTACCGGCGGTCAGTCGGATTGACGGCCACGGCCGTATCGCCGAGCATGGTTTCCGGCCGGGTAGTGACCACGACCATGTATTTGGTCGTACCGAACAGCGGGTAGCGGATATACCAGAGCTTGGCATTTGTTTCGACGTGTTTGACCTCCAGGTCAGACAGCGCCGAACCGCTCTTCGGATCCCAGTTGACGATCCGTTTACCACGGTAAATCAAACCGTCGTTATACATAGCGATAAAGGCTTTTTGTACGGCATCCGTCAAATCTTTATCCATGGTGAAGTGCTCACGGGACCAATCGCAGGACGTCCCCATTTGGCGGATCTGGTCTGTAATGCGGGTACCGTACTGTTTTTTCCAGTTCCAGACGCGTTTGAGGAATTGTTTCCGACCTAGTTTTGTTTTGCTTAATCCCTGCTTTTTTATCAGCCGCTCGACCATGACCTGGGTAGAAATACCGGCATGGTCAGTACCCGGGATAAAAAGTGCTTTTTTCCCCCGCATGCGCTCAAACCGCGTTAGCATGTCCTGGATGGTCAGGCCGGTGGCATGGCCCAGATGAAGCTCGCCGGTGACATTGGGCGGCGGCATAGCAATACTGAAGCTTTTGGTCCGTTTGCCGGGTAATATATCCGGATTAAAAAATCCGGACTTTTCCCAGCGGGTATAAATCTTGGTTTCCGCTTCTTGCGGCAAATATGCTTTTTCGAGTTTATGAACCATAGGTACTGTATTGTAGCGCAATTATGCGTGAAAATCCAGCTGTATGTATTATACAGGGAACAGGGGTTGTTATAAAGTGATTGCCCGTTATATCAATTCCCAATTTGGATCAGCGGATAGTTTTTGCCAGGGAGTGAAGTCCTGGTGCCGGGCACGAAAATAGCCGGCAATCGCAATCATCGTGGCATTGTCAGTACACAGCCATAAAGGCGGCGTATAAAATTTTGTTTTTGGCAGTCCTTGTTTAAGTGTTTGTGCCAGCTGTTTGCGCAGCGGCGTATTGGCGGCCACGCCGCCGGCAATAAATACTGATTTGACCCCGTATTGTTTTGCGGCAGCTACTGTTTTCGCGACCAATACATCGATGACTGCCTGCTGAAAGCTGGCCGCAACGTTATGCAGTCTGCGGCCGGCTGTTTTTTTACCTTTAGTCTGGTATAGCACTGCAGTTTTGAGTCCAGAAAAGCTGAAATCAAAGTTGCGGCTATGAATCATGGGGCGAGGAAAAGCACAGGCAGCAGCATCACCCTTTGCCGCTAGTTTTTGTATGGCCGGACCGCCGGGGTAACCGGCATGAAGAATTTTGGCGACCTTATCAAAAGCTTCACCGGCCGCGTCGTCGCGAGTACGACCGATGAGTTTGTATTTGCCGTGCCCTTTCATTAACACCAGCTCGGTGTGACCACCAGAAACAGTTAGGCTCAAGGCTGGAAACGGGATACGCGGGCGCTCAATCCAGTTAGCATACATATGCCCCTCCATGTGGTTAACAGCGACAAGTTTTTTCCGCCAAGCATAGGCCAGAGTTTTGGCGGCCTGGGTACCGGCGCGAAGCGAGGTTACCAGTCCCGGGCCTTTAGTCACGGCAATGACGTTGATTTGTTTTGGGCTAAGGCGGGCTTGCGCCAGCGCCGTGTCAATCGTCGGGATAATATTGATCACATGCTTGCGCGCGGCTACTTCTGGCACTACGCCGCCGAATTTTTTATGTGTTTTGACCTGGGAAGAAACAACATGAGCGCGTACTGTAAACAAGCCGCGCGCTGATTTGATTACGCTGGCCGCGGTTTCATCGCAGCTCGTCTCGATGCCTAGTATAATCATAAAACAATTATAACATAGTTTAATGAAGAAGATGAGATACATCGGTAACACCTCTCGTATTAGGGTAGAATAAACC
>CAYPXF010000036.1:0-3313 GCA_964415025.1 uncultured Gammaproteobacteria bacterium
GCTCCTGGATGCGTTCCAGGGCTTTGGCCTCGATCTGACGGATACGTTCGCGGGTCACGCCGAATTCCTGGCCAACTTCCTCTAATGTATGGGAGACACCGTCTGTCAGTCCAAACCGCATTTCTAATATTTTTTGTTCACGAGGAGATAGCTCTTTTATAATATCAACCACATGATCTTTCAGCAGCTGCATGGCGGCTACCCGATCTGGTGTAATCGTCTTCACATCCTCAATAAAGTCTCCCAGCACCGAATCCTCATCATCACTATCACCAACTGATGTTTCTAGAGAAACTGTATCCTGTGATATTTTCATAATATGATGTACTTTGTCAAGCGGTTCGCCCATTTCCGCGGCAATTTCTTCGGGTAGGGGTTCACGGCCCAGATCCTGGATTAGCTGGCGTTCTACCTGCTGAAAACGGTTAATCGTCTCAACCATATGCACCGGAATACGAATAGTCCGGGACTGGTCAGCCAAAGCACGGGTAATGGCCTGTCGTATCCACCAGGTCGCGTACGTAGAAAATTTATAGCCCTTGCGATAATCGAATTTTTCCACGGCGCGGAACAGCCCGATGTTCCCTTCTTGGATCAGATCAAGCAGTGACAGTGAACGGCCAGTGAATTTCTTGGCAATAGACACGACCAACCGCAGATTTGCCTCGACTAATTTACGCTGGGCCTCGATATCACCTGCTTCCTTTCGTTTGGCCAGCTGCATTTCTTCTTCCCCTTTGAGTAATGGGACTTTACCAATTTCCCGCAAATACATTTGGATCGAATCATTAGAAATATCAGACAAATCAAGCCGCCGCTGGTCAACCTTTTTTTCCTTTTTTTCCTTTTTCTTTTTCTTCTGGCCGAGCTCCTCGGGTGTAATCGTACCGGCATCACCGAGCAGGCTGCCGGTATTTTCCATGACCTGCATACCGACCTGTTCGAGTCGATCTAAAAATACTTCATACTCGGGTACATATTCCTCGAGCTCGGGAAAGGCATAGAGCACTTCTGTTTCTGTCACAAAACCGCGCGCATTAGCCTTACGAAACAAACGGTCAATAACTACTTCATCAGGAGCAGTCACGGGCGTTTTTTTGCGCCTGGCAATCTTCTTCGCAGTGGTTTTTTTCTTGGATGTAGTTTTTTTCTTGGCTGCCTTTTTCTTGGATGTAGTTTTTTTCTTGGCTGCCTTTTTCTTGGCAGTGGTTTTTTTCTTGGCAGTACGCTTGGTTTTGGTTTTGGTAGGCATAAATAGTATATGTGGTTGTCGTAAAAAAGTAGTCTACTGTTCGAGCTGGTTCAGCTCGTTGGCCAGGCGGGTAAACTCCTGGCTGGCCGCATCAATCTCCGCTTGATTGCCTGCCGCCTCTGCCTGTTGCATTTGTTGCTCTATATGCTGTAATCGTTCACGTATATACTTGCGTTTAAGCACGCGAAATGAGGTCAGTACCTCATCATTACGGGCTTGTTCTGTACAATCACGAAAATCTTCCTCTGCCTTGAGCGACAGAATATCAGCATAAGTTTTTAGTTGTTGCGCTTCGCTCTGTGGAAGACTAGATACAAAATCGTTGTAGTCAAAAGTATGTTTATTATTATAATAAACTATAATTTGTTTGTAAAGAGTAAGTAACGTGGCGTCAGTCAGATATTCTGGCTTAAGCATATCCGCTATGAGACCGGTTTGGCCGGGAAAAGCCAGAGCAATACCGATAATCCGTTCTTCGAGCGATTCGGCCTGGGAAGCAGGTTTCTGCATATCTGATTTTTCCGCTGACTGCTGTGTGGAATTGCGCTTAGTAGAAGAAATATGCTTTAATTTATCGCGCAAAACCACTTCATCGACCCGTAAAAGAGTCGCCAGTTTTTGGATGTAATGGGTCTGCTCTATGGAATCGGCTAATTTTATGATAACCGGTAACAAAGTCTTAGCTATCTCTTTTTTCTGCTGGACATCTGACAAGTCAGCCTCCCGCAGTGTGGATTCGAAATAATATTCCATGACCGACTGGGCTTCGCTAATTGCCTGTTGCCAGGCTTGCGGATCTTTTTTAATCAGGTCATCAGGATCCTTGCCCTCCGGAATATGGATCACCGTGGTATGCATATCCTGTTGCCAGGCGACTTCAATGCCACGTTTGGCCGCGGTATTGCCAGCCAGATCCTGATCAAAGGCAAAAGCGATATTATCGGTAAATCGTTTTATCAATTTTACCTGGTCCGGAGTAAGCGCAGTGCCGGATGAAGCGACAACGTTTTGTGCCCCGGCCTGGTGCGAAGCGATACAATCCATATATCCCTCGACTACTATTGCCTGTTTGGCCTGCTTGATGGCTGTCTTTGCCTTGTCCATACCGTAGAGTATTGCGCTCTTATTATAAATAATAGTCTGGGGCGAGTTTATATATTTGGCGGCGTTCTCTTTTTCTTCGCCCAGCCAGCGGCCGCCAAAACCGACCACGTCACCGTGCGCATTCCATATCGGGAACATCAGCCGGTTACGGAATCGGTCCAGATAGCCGACGCCGCGGTCTTTTTTCAGTGTTAAGCCGGCCTGGAAAATATCTGCTTCACTGAATTTTTTCTGCTGGGCTAAATATGTGTTCAATGTTTCCCAGGCATCCGGGGCAAACCCCAGCTGCCACTCCTCTACTGTTTCCTCCTTGACCTGGCGCTGTTGTAAATAATCACGGACAAACTGCGCCTTGGGGTGGTCGAGCAGGAGTTTATGGTACAATTCAGCCGCTGCTCTACAAATATCCAGCAGCTTTGTTTTTTGGTTAGAAATGGCCGGATCCTGATATTGCAGCTGGACGCCTGCTTTTTTAGCGAGCACTCGTAATGCTTCGGGGAATTCCAGGCCTTCCATTTTCTGGACAAAGGCAAAAATATCACCGCCCTCGCCGCAGCCAAAACAGTGCCAGATCTGCTTGTCCTTTGACACCATAAACGACGGCGTCTTTTCCTGGTGAAAAGGGCAGTTAGCCTTGTAATTATTGGTGCCGGCCGGCTTGAGCTTGATATATTCCTGGATCAGGTCGACGACGTCTATTTTAGCTTTGATTGTTTCTATGTTATCTTGTGCCATGGTAGTATATGTCCACCCCTCCCTGATTAAAAAACAAGTAAGTTTAATATTACCACGTAATCCCGCATCAAGCGAACATCAGAGAGCTTTGGTGCAGGGTCGATGTTATCTTGGGGCATAGATTTTCCGATGGCGGGCCACTCGGGTTAAGTACCCAGAATACATAGGTATTATAGGGCTTTTCTGATAATTTTTCCAGTGGCCATTTTGAGGCACGTGGGT
>CAYPXF010000037.1:0-2206 GCA_964415025.1 uncultured Gammaproteobacteria bacterium
ATTCTACCAAAACTTTTAAAACAGGGGGTGTCCGAAATGTATCTCATCTTCTGCAGTTAGTGCGAAATAAGCTGTTTTTTGGTATGATAAATATAATACAGTGGAATGGGTATCAACCCATAGCATAAATAATTAGTATAAAATATCACTATGCTTATCGTAGGAATCATCACTATCGGTGTCGGGGGCCTGCTGTTTTGGCTGTCAAAAAAACAGGCCGACACCAGCCAAGAGCTCAAATCCAGCAGCGTTGTCCCGATTAGGGATCTCCAAGCCGGCACCCAAGCTGAAATCCAGGGAATCGTCACTGCGCAAAACCCATTGCGCACGCCGTTTGGCCAGCGCGACTGTGTCTACTATGAATACGAAGTGGAAAAAGAAGTGCGCGAACGCAATGCCCAGGGCCAGATGGAAACAGACTGGGAAACCGTAGAGCAGGACGATCAACAAATGGCTTTTACAATTGATGACGGTACGGGCCAGGTCGCTGTCAAACCAGACGGTGCCACACTGGAGGCCCGTGACCTGGGCGAGCAACGTTTCCGCCGCGGTGACCGATTTAACAATAGCTTGCTCCAGAATATTTTCTCGGCCATTGCTGACGTCAATACCCGCGTCACGGAAAAGGCCCTGCTGGCCGGCGAGCCAGCATATGTCTACGGCCTGGTACGTCAAGGTTCGAACGGGCTGGAAATAGCCAAGGGAGATAAAAAAATGATTATCAGCTACCGCTCGGAGGAAGAAGTGGAAAAATCCACCGCCCGCACTGCCACGGTCATGAAAGTACTGGGCATTATTGGACTGGTCGGTGGTGTAATATTAGTTATTTATTCATTTATATAAGCCTGCATGAAAAAAACACTTATTACTTTTATTATTATAGGGGAGCATTATTATCGGCGGCTACATTGTCTACGATCAGCTGACTGCAAAAGACGATGTCGTGCTCGATGACAATATCACCCAAGATACACTGCCGCTCGACGATCAGGCCATGCAGTTTAACTGGTCAACTATGAATGAGGGGCCCTACCACGACAGTATTACTTATGCTACCAGTACCGATCTACTGAACTGGACGCCATCTGATAAAGTACTGGCTACCCACGCTTCGGTGCCCGGCGCGGTCATGAAAGATGGGACAATTTTTGTTTATTTTGTCGATGTTTCCCAGGACGGCATTAAAGAACAGCTGGGCATGATCAAGTCAGAAGATGAGGGGGCTACCTGGTCAGTGCCAACGACTTTAAACATTGAAGGCCTTGGCGATAAAGCTACCGCCGATCCTGCGCCGATCCTGCTTCCGGACGGCCGTATCCGACTGTATTACTTCGATATCAATGGACCGCGCCTCAACAAACCAGCTAGCGGCATCGAACCCCCGCAAAAAATATACTCGGCAATTTCCGATGATGGTATTAATTTTGTCCAGGAGGATGGGGTGCGGCTGGAGTACAACGGCGCCTTTGACCCGGACGTAGAATATGTAGACGGACGCTACTACATCTATGTCGGCAGTCTGCAGGGTAATAGCGTGGCAGTAGCGCAATCACCGGACGGACTGAATTTTACCGAGCCGACGCTGGCCTACCAAGGCGGCGCCGTACCTGATGTATATTATGAGGATGGGGTATGGTATTTATATACGGCCGGGATTAACATTGCTACATCAAATGATGGTCTGACCTTTGCCAATACCGGCGACCACTTCCAAGATCCTGCTTCCCGCGTTACTGCTGATCCCTCTGTCATCCCCTTAAGTAATGAGTACTATTTAATGGTGTACAAAATACAGTGATAGCCAGCGCATCTTAGTCGTTACGACGTATAGCCTCGTGACGACCACATTGCTATACACGCGGAGTCCCGCCCCACCCCAAGCATATACTTTCGAGTATGCGCTTGTGAATTAAAAATTATAAAAAACGGCCTAGACTATATCCAGACCGTCAGTAGATAGGGCATCGTTTCAGATGCTTAATGAACAAACTTGAGATACATCGCGATCAGACCGATAACCACGAAAAGCAATCCGAGTATTTGGCTGCTGCGCATGATTGTTCCCCTTTCTTGGTATGTGATTGTTTCAAAACAAAGAAAAAGGCTATGAGCTAACCGACCATAGTAGCGCACAGTGCGTATTTTGTCAAGGCAGTGTATCAGAAGGGGTCATCGGTAACAAGTGGTGGTGGCGGTAGATGAGATT